>JAISMF010000043.1 GCA_031276865.1 Deltaproteobacteria bacterium
CCATTCCGTGTCCTCCAGGACCACCACCATGGACTTCTTTTCGAGAACGATGTCGCGGCTCGAAGACTTGGCGTTGTTTTTGTAACGCGGCATTTTGTGCCTCCTTGTTTTTTTCTTAAGTCCGGAGCTACGCTCGATTTCCAACGATCCGCGGCCCCGGGAGGTGTTTGGAGACGCTCTCCAAATTAGGCGGGGGGGAAACCTTTTCCACCCCTCTCTTAAGAATCATCATCCCATGGAGGAAGGGGCGTCGCGGGCCGGGAATTGATTAAAATAAAAAAAATAAAAAAAATTTTTTCGCCGGTAAGTCCTTATATTTAGCGGACTTCCTAGGGAAGAAGGCTTTGGCGGCGAAAATTCATCCGCCTCCTTAAAACTCGATCATTTTACGTTGCCTCTAGACGAAGTCCTTTATTTACAAGGGTTAAAGCCGCGCCGGATGTTTGGAGCGGATCGGAAAATTAGACTTTTGACCATACGGGATAAGGATTTAACGCTTTTCGATCTCCTTTCGCTCCTTAAAGCGCGTTTTTGAATCCCACCGCCCCGTCCCCCGCCCTTTTTTCCGGCCTCCCCGGGCGGGATTTCGCCCGGGAAACCTGGACGAAAGGCCCGTTCGGCTCGAAAGGCGGACCTCCCTCTTTTCACCCTTTACCGCGTTTCCCCGTCGGGGTTTATAAGGCCTCCCCCGGAAAAGCCCTCCGGAAGCGGGGAAAGAGGAGGCCGGCCCCGCGGCGGAATTTCACCGCCTGGACGGCGTCCAAGCCGGAGGAGCGCAAAAAAAAAGCCACCTTCCGCGGCCGTTAATCCGGCGGCGGAAGATGGCGAAATATCAAGGGCTTCCGGTTGCGGAATCGGAAGCCGCTTGAAATCCTAAAAGTTTAGAGAGAGAGAGAGAGAGAGAGAGAGAGAGAGAGAGAGAGAGAGAGAGAGAGAGCAAAAATTATGCCAAATCTAAACAAAACTCCTGACGACGGCGCCGGAAAACGGCGAAAAACCCACCGGAGGGAAGGTTTGAAAAAAGGTCGGGGACGCTCGCCGTTCGAATCAAAACCGCGCATGGGCTCTCGTTTTTTTCCGTTTCATGAAACGCGGGAACCAGCTTTTTCCAACGCCGTCCACCGGAACCTGGCTTCGTAAAACAATAAGTCGTAAGCGAAATACGAATTGAAAACTTATTTCCCATATTTTAAAGTCCCAAAAAGAAGACGTCAAGCGGAAAAAGCGGAAAATAACCAGGGGGCTTGGGCCCTCCCCTTTGCGGCTCCGTCGGGAAGTTTCCCAATCATGTTCCCGCCGCGGGCGCTCGCCCCTCCCCGAGATTTTCGGAAATGGGAAAGCGTCTACTTCACGCGCCGCATATTTATGATTTTTTCCCATATTTCGCGTGACATCTTTCTCAGTTTTTCCGTGAGCGACTTTTCGAGGGGGGCGTCAAACTTGACGCCCCCCTCGAAAAGTCTGTCATTTAAAAATTGAAAGAGCCGCTATGCAACATATGGGATTAATTTAATAATTATATGGCACATAAAGTAGCGGATTTCACATATTCAAATATCTCAGAGGTTTTCGCGGGGGCGTCAAACTTCAGCCGCCCCAGCTCGTTTCGCCGCGGGCGCGGAAAATCCGGCTGTGAAAAACGAATAGGATGGCGCGCCATATGGAATAAATCAAAACACGCCGCGCTTCATAAAGCATGTCGTTTCAAAGTCTTGAAAAGGGCGGAGACTTTTCCCGCGGACGCGTCTTTTTTCAGGGCCGGTTTTTCCACCCGGACTTTTCGGGACGCCGGGACGCCGGGGCGTTGGGAGGCGGCGGGCCCGAAGCCCCGGGCCCGCCAGGGAGAAAGGCCGAGCGGGGCGCCGCCTCCCCGAACCGCTTCCGAAAGGCGGGGCCGCCTAATCGGGCGCGCCTTTCAAGGCCGGGTCCCGCCCGAAGCCCTCCTTTCCCCGGGAGGCCAGGTCCTCTTCCACCTCCAGCCTCAGGGCCGCCTCCTCGGCCAGGGATTCCAGGAGGGTGAGGTTGTCCGCCCCGGAGGCCCAGCGCCAGAAGGCCTTCCGGGCGGACAGCGCGAAGTCCCCGGGGAGGAGGGAGGGCAGCGAGGCGAGGCGCCTCCTTTCCGCGTCGGTCAGGGGAGCCGCCGAGAGCGGCCCCAGAAACGCGTCGAAGAGGGCCTCCCGGCCCAAGGCGTCGGGCGGGCCCAGCTCCAGGACGAAGGTGAAGAGCCTCCGGCCGGCGGCCGAAATGTCCGACAGCCCGTCCGCGGCGCCAACTAAGATCCCCCTATGCTCCGAAAGCTCCTGGACGAAGGCGTCCACGAGGCACCGCTCGTATTTGTCGTCCGGACTCGACTTGAATCCGAGAAGGGCCTCGATCCCCTCCACCAAAAGGATCCCCCGCCGTTCCCGGGCGAGCTGGAAGATCCTCCGGACGCTCGCTACCCCGAGCCCCGAGAGCGGCGCGAGGAGCTCCTCGGCCCGGACGGCCGAGAGCTCCAGATCGCCTTCTTCCGCGAGCTGAAGCCCGAGTTCGCGCTTCCCCGACCCGGCGGGTCCGGCGAGGAGGATTTTGAGGCCCGGGGGGGCCTCCCCCGCGGGGTTCCGGGCCAGATCCCGCCAGAGGCCGACGACCCGGCGCAGCTCCAAAAGGGAGGGGCGGGAGTTCACCGCCTCGGGACGGAAGTCCCGCCGGGGGGCGCCGCCTTCGGGGCGCCCCCCGATGAGCTCCCGGTGGGCCCGGAACTGCCAAGAGAGGAACTTCAAGAGAGTCTCCTCGGTATCCGCCCCGGCGGCGAGGCTTTTGCGGAAGGCCTGGGAGATGACGGCGGGCGAATGGTCCTCCGTTTGGGCGAGGGTCAGGAGTCCGGCTTCGCTGAGGACGCCCGCGCCCCTGGCCAGGAGCTCCTCTTTTAGCTCCCTCCAGAGGCGCCTCCGCTCCCTCGCGCCCAGTCCGGGGAGGGAGAGGGAGGAGGCGAAGCGGCGGAGGAGCGACTCCGGGATCCCCTCCGTCTCGTTTATTATCCAAACGGACCGGAGGCCTGGCCGCTCCAAAAAGACGTCCAGGGCGCTCTTGAAGCCCTCCCCGCCTCCCGGCGCCCCCGGAAGCTCCAAAAGGCCCCGGGGGCTTCCGCCGAGGAGCATGTCGGCCTCGTCCACGATGAGAAGCGTTCCCTCCCTTCCTCGAACGGCTGCCTCGGCGCGCGCGAGGTTTTCGAAATGACCCACCGCGCTCTCGCCCGGCTTCACCTCCCAGGCCGACAGCCCCGCCGCCCGGGCGAGGGTCCGCGCGAACTGGGTCTTCCCCGTTCCGGCGGGTCCGTGGAGCAAAACGTGGGTGGGTTCCAAGGTCCGGGCCCCGAGGAGTTTAACCAGCATCCGGAAGCGCTCCGCGGGGAGGAAGAAGTCCTCGGGCTCCAGTTGGGGCGCCTCCGCGGCCGCGTATCCGGCCTCCGGGTCCTCGGCTTCGGGAAGGGTCAGCCGCCGATAGACCCAGTCTCCGGCGCGGAGATCATGGGAATAGGAGGGCGCGATCAGCTCCATTCCTTCCAAGCGGCCGTGGAGCGTTTGGGAGAGCTCTTCGGGGCTTACGGCGAGGATCCTGGCCAAAAGGACCCGGCGCCAGAAATGGAAGACCTTGAGGTTTTTGTTAAAGCGCCTATTCATGACGCCCAGGCTGTCGAGGCAGACGAGAAGGAGGACGAGCTCCCTTTCCCCCCGGGAAAGGCCGTAATCCGCCCCGAGGGATTCGAGGTTCCTATGCAGGAACGATTCGGAGGCCTTTCCCCCCCCCTCGCGGACCAGGGTCTCCAGGGCGTCCCCGAGGGCCTTTCCGAAACGCTTCTGGTAATCCTCCGGAGCTTCCGCAAGCAGGCCCATCATCTCGCCCGTACGGGCCCGAAAGGCGCCGGAGCCAAAGAAGAGGAGCTTTTCGAACCGCTTCACCCCCAAGGCGCCGGACGCCCCGCCCCGTCCGGCCCGGGCGGCGGCCTTTAAAAAGGCCTCCCTTTCCAGGCAGAAGACGGCGGCCTCCAGGGCGTCCCTGTCGAAACAACCCAGAGCGTCGAAGGATCTTTTCAGAAACCGGGCGCAGCTCACCCTCAACCAGAGGGTATCCACCTCGCTTTCCGGGTTCCGGCCTCCCGAAACCGGGATGGCTACGTCTTTGAATTCCGACATATCTCTCTCCTCCTTATTAGCCGCCGGGGGCCGCCCGTCCCCGCGCGGCCCCCGCGAATCTCCAGGATCTTCCATGTCTTCCATGTCTCCCATGTCTCCCATGTCTCCCATGTCTCCCACGTCTCCCGCGTCTCCCCGGCCCGCCTTAAAGCCGGGGGCCGCCGCGGCCCCGAGGCCGAGGGCGGCGCCCGGCGGGATCCCCCCCGGGGGATTCCGGCCGGCCTAGGCGAGCCCGTTCCGGCCCGGGTCCTTCACCCGCCAGGTCCCGCCGGGTTCGGGCTCCCCCCGCCGGAAGGCGGCCTCGCCTTCCAGGAGCTCCAAAAGGTCCAGGTTGTCCGGAGAAGGGCCCAGGGTCCAGCGGGCCCTTTCGGCGGCGAGGGCGAAGTCCCCCGCCACGAGGGAGGGAAGCGAGGAAAGGCGCCGCCCTTCCCCGGCCGAAAGCGGCCGTCCGGAAAAAGGCCTTAAAAGCGCGTTGAAAAGCGCCTCCCTCCCCCGCTGGTCGGGTTGGCCGAGGCGGACCCGGAAGCAAAAAAGCCGGAGGACCTCCGGGTCGAGCCCGGACAGCTCCGGGACGGCCGCGGCGAGGATCCCCTTGAAAGCCGCGAGGGAGAGGACGAACTCCAGAAGGATCCCCTTCTCGTAGGACTCCTTGAGGCTCCGGCGGTCGCGGAGGAAAAACTCCGCGTCCTCCATCAAGAGGAGGCCTCCCTGGTCCTCCGCCGTCTTGAAGAGGCGCCGGACGTTCTCCTCCGAGTGGCCCCTCTCCGGGGCGAGGACGTCCGAGCGCCGCATCCGGACGAGGTCCAGGCCCGTCTCCCGGGCGAGATGCCGGGCGAGGGAGCGTTTTCCCGCGCCCGGGGGGCCGTGGAAGACGAAGGCGAGCCCCATGGGGTCCTTCAGGGGGTCCGCGGAGCGCGCCTTCCAGGCGCGGGCGAGGGCCAGAAGCTCCCCCAAGGGGATGGAGGAGTTCAGGGCCTCCGGGAGGAGGACGGCCGGCCTTTCCCGGCCGCCCCGCTCCTCGCCCAGGAGTCTCTCGTGGGCCCGAAACTGCCAGGAGAGGCGCCTAAGGAGCGTCTCTTCGGAATCGGCCCCGGCCTCGAGGCTCTTGCGGAAGGCCTGGGAGACGACGGCGGGCGAGTGGGCCTCGTTTAGGGCGAGATCCGCCAGGCTACCGTCGGAGAGGACTCCGGAGCCTAGGGGGGCGAGCTCGTCCCGGAGGGCGGAGAGGAGGCGCGTCCTCTCGGCCGCGCCCGGCCGGGGAAAGGAGAGGGAGAAGGCGAAGCGGCGGAGGACCGACTCGGGAATCCCCCGGATCTCGTTCGCGATCCAGACGCAGCGGCTCCCGGGACTCTCCAGGAAGCGATCCATGAAGCCCTTGGGGGCGTCCGGATAGGTCCTCCCGAAGAGCAAGGAGGCCTGGCCCCTTTCCCCGCCGCCCAAAAGGTCGTCCGCCTCGTCGATTATCAAAAGGGCGCCGCCTTTGAGGCGGACGAAGAGATCGGCGTAATTGAGCTTGTCCCGGCGTTGGGAAAGGTCCGCGTCCGGAGGCGCCTCGTAGGCGGCGAGTCCCGACTCCAAAGCCAGGACCCGGGCGAGCTGGGTCTTTCCCGCCCCGGCCGGGCCGTGTAAGAGGATGTGGGTGGGCGTCTCCGGATCCGCCCGGAGGAGCCCCAGGAGCATCCGGACGAGCCCCTCGTCTAGGGAGAAGTCCCGGAGCTTTAAAAGCGGCCTTTCCACGAGCCGGCACTTGTCCGAGGGTTCCGCGGAGGCGGAGGACTCCAAAAGCCGACTCAAGGACTCCTCCCCGAAATACGTCCCCTCCCCCAAGCTCAAGATCTCCAGCCGCGCGAGCTTGCCCGAAAGAATCCGGTTCAGCTCCGGAACGGCGAGCCCCAGCACCTCTCCGAGGAAGGACCTCCGCCACAATCGGAAGATCCCTAGGGAGTCGTTGAAGTAGGCGTCCATCCCGTAAGAGCATTCCAGGCAGACGAAGAACGACAAGAGCCGAATCTCCCCCTCCCCGAGGGAAAAGGTCTCGGCGAAGGCCCGAAGGGCCCGGGAAAAGTCCTCCGCGGGGGGCTCCCCCCGGGGATCCTTTTTCGCCAACCCCGCGGACGCCTCCTCCAGGGCGCCCAGGATGAGTTTCCCGAAGCCCTCCCGGAAAGGGAGGGGCTTTCCGCGCGAAAGCCGGATGACCTCCCCGGGCGAAAGCTCCCGTCCGTCCTCCGCGCCCAGGGCGGCCATGATCCTCCCTCCCGCCTCCCCGTCCAGGCACTCCAGGGCGGCCTCGAAACCAGGCTCGTCGATTTCGCCTAGGAAGCGGAAGGACTTCAATAAAAAAGCGGCGGATCGGGGCCGCGTCCAGGATGCCTTCGCGAGCTCCCCCGACATGGGGGATCTCGCCAAGCGGATGCCCTCGTTCATGCGCGTTCTCCTTTTTTACTCAATAGTCGCGGGTCGGCCGCCGGGCCGCGGAGGCTTTAAGACCGCGGCCCAAGGGCCGCGGGGCTCAGTTGGCCCTCCGGCCCGGGGGGGCTTCGCCTCGCAAGGCGGAGGGGCCGGCCCCCCCCTCCCCGAGGCCCCGGCGGAATTCATCCTCCCGGAGCCGGAAATCCGCCTCCTCGGCCAGGATCTCCAGAAGGGCGAAATCGTCCGCCCCCCGGGGCCACCGCCAGAAGGCCTTTTCCGCGGCGCGGACGAAATCCCTTGGCGCCAGGGAGGGGAGGCTCTCCAGGCGGCGCCCCTCCCCCCCGCCCAAGGGGCCCGGCGCCAGGCGGACGAAACAGGCGCGGAAAAGCGCCTCCCGGCCCTCCTTGGTCGTCCCCAGGATCCGCGCCTTCACGGGGAACCTCCTCCCGACGGCCGAAGACAGATCGCCGGGGCGCGCGACCGTCCCGACGAACAAACCGCCGAAGCCCTCCAGGAAACGGAGGAACTCGGATTCGAGGGTCCGGTCGAGACGGTCCGGACTCCCCCCCCGGGGGGCCAGGAGGCGCTCGAGCCCCTCGAAAAGAAGCGCCCCCTGGAGGTCCTCCGCCTTTTGGAAGGCCTCCCGGATCTTTCGTTCCGTCCGCCCGAGGAGGGGGTTGACGAGGTCCTGGGGCCGGACGCGGACCAAATCCAGCTCCAGGGCCGCGGAAAGGCGGGAGGCCAATTCGGCCTTCCCCGTCCCCGGCGCTCCGGAAAGGAGGATTTTGAGGCCCGGCCCCCCGGCCCCCCCCCGGGAGGCGAGGCCCTCCTTATAGGCCAAACCCGCCCGCAGGAGCTCCGGGAAGGGCGGATCCGAAAGGACGGCGTCCGGAACCATCCCCCCGGGGCCCGCCCGCCCCGCCGCCTTTCCGGCCGCGCCCCCGGAAAGCTCCCGGTGGCCCTGGAACCGCCAGGCGAGCCAGGAGAGGAGGGTCTCCTCGGAGTCCGCCCCGGCGGCGAGGCTCGCGCGGAAGGCCTGGGAGATGACGGCGGGGGCGAAATCCTCCTCGCGGGCGAGCCTTTCGAGGGCCGCGTCGGAGAGGATTCCGGAACCCAGGGAGGCGAACTCGTCGCGCAAGCTTCGCCATAGATCCAGCCTCCTCTTGGCTCCGAGCCGCGGGAAGGAAAGAGAGAAAGAGAAGCGCCGCAGGATCGACTCCGAAATCCCCTCCGTCTCGTTCGCCACCCACAGGAACCTTAAGCCGACGGTCTCCATGAAGCCGTCCAAAACGCCTCGCGGCCCGTCCGCCCGGCCGTCTCCGGACAAGAGGGACATGACGGATCCCGAGCCCGCCCCCAAGAGCGCGTCCGCCTCGTCCACGATGAGGATGGCGTCCTTAAGGGGCCGCAAGGCCTCTCCGGCCGAAAGCAGGTTTTCGAGTTGCTCCCGGGAGTTTTCGCCGGTCAAGACCGCGAAGGCCGGAAAGCCCGTCTCCGCCGCCAGAATCCTCGCGAACTGGGTCTTTCCGGTCCCGGCGGGACCGTGGAGGAGGATGTGGGTGGGGGAGGCGGAGGGCGCCTCGAGGAACCCCAGAAGCATCCGGATCATATCCTCGGGGAAGGCGTAGGCGGACGATTTCAGACGGGGCCTTTCCGCGGGCGCGAAACCGTCCTCCCTGTCGGACGAAATCGAGAGGTCGAGGGCCTTGTAAAGCTTATTCTCGACGCGCTTATGGGTGTACGGCATCAAATCGACGAAGCCCAATCTCGCGAGCCTTCCGTTCAAGGCCTGGCCGATCCCCTCTTTTTCGACGTCCAGGATCCGGGAGAGCAGATTCCGGTTGTCCGCTTGGTCGACGTTCAGTTCACCTAGAAAAAAATCCTCCACCGCCTTCGCATAGTCCAGACAGACGAAAAACTTCAGCGCCTCCCGCTCCGCGAACGAGAGCCCCAGGGAGTCGGAGAGCCGGGAAAGCCTCCTTTCGAGGGCGCAGCCCCGAAAGGCCGCGGGGGTTCCGGCGGGGCCGCCGCCGGGGGCCGGGGAAACCTTCCCGACGGGGGCCGCCCGGCGGACCCTCTCCCGGTAGGCGCGGGACTCCTTTTCGACGAAGTCCGCCAAAGCCGAAACGAGGGCGCGGCCGAAACTCTTCTGGAAGGCCGCCGGGCGGTCCAAGACGAACTCGTAGAGCTCGTCTAGACCATCGGGGGAATCCCGAAAAGCGCCGGAGCCCCAAGCGTCCCCTTCGGAGTCGGCGCCGCCCCCTTCGCCCGCGCTCCCGTCCAGCGGGCGGGCGAGGGCGGCCACCCTCCGGAACCCGAGGCAGAAGACGATGGCGCGCAGGCCCTCGACCTCCAAACGGTCGAGGGATCTTAAGGCCCGTAAAACGTAGCCGGCGGAAAGGAGCCGGGTCCACTCCTCGTCTTCGAGACAGTCCGGATCCGTGATGCCGAACCGGACGACGGCGCCGTCCTGGTCGTCTTCGTGAAGATTCCGCATTTACCCCTCCTTATTCCGTTTCCCCACGGCGCCCCCCGCTTGGCCGACGAAGAAGCCGCCCTGGAGCGCGCGGGCGATTGTTTTGGATGGTTTCGAGTTCGGCGGGGCCCCTGAAAAGTCCGGCCGTGAAAATTAATTAGAGGCGACAAACGAAACACGGCGCGCGAAACAACGCGCGCCTCCCTAAAGCGCGTCGTTTCAACCGTGAAGCGGCGGAGGCCTTTTCCCGGGCCCGGGGCGGGCGCGGACGTCCGCGGGGGAAAGCCCCCTCCCGCCAGCCGATCTCCAATATAGCGCCGGGCGGGGGGCGTCTCACGGTCGTTTGGAGAAAAAAGAAAAAAAATTTCCCGCTCCCTCTCGAGACCGTTTAGGCCCAGGGACAAAGGCCGGAGCCTTGGCGTCCGCCTTAGGGGGCGCTTTCAGGGACCCGCCTGAAAAAAGAGGCCGGCGAAAGAAGCGCCCCGAAAATAAAGGCCTTCCGGAGAGGAAAAGGCCCGCCGGGGGATCCGGTTTTGAGCGTTTCGCACGGAGTATTTAAGGATTTTCGAAGATCCGGACGTAAAACCTGGAGATAAGGAGAATTTAGGGGCCGGCGCCCTTACGATTTTACTTTTCAAACCGCCTTCCGCAGCGCCTCCCCCGACCCGCGCTTCAGGTTCGGCGTCCGTTTCCAAAGACCCTCCCCAACCGCGCTCACAGCCTGTTCCTTGGCCCATCCCCCGCCCCCCGCCACATCCCCCGCCCCGGCCCGGCGGCGCGGGGAAACGACCGTCGGCTCGGCGGTCGGGAAGGCGCCGGTCGAAAAGGGACGCGGGGACGCTCGTCGGAAACGCTTTCGGGATCGCGGAGATATCGGGGACGCCGGAAAGGGGCGTCCGATGGAATGGGCGATGATGGATTGGACGATGATGGATTGGACGATGTTTGTTTAAAAATTAGCCGAAGACATGTCCGAAGGAACGGCCAAAGCTTTCAAGGGGCGCCCTCCCCTCGAGGAGGGAAAGCTAAAAAAAAGGGCTTGACAAGGGCGATCCGAAAGAGTATAATACAATAAAATAAGAGAAATATGGAAACGGAAGGGAACTGGTGGGGAGGCTAAAGTTTTCGAGCCGATCCCCTTTTTTTAAAGTCGCCGGGTTAGTCAGGGTGAGAGGCGTTTTCGAAACGCCGGGCTTTTCGGTGGGGTCCCAAATCAACTTCACGAGATTCGATCGCCCGAAAATGGCGGGCGCCCTTAAAAAGATTCGTCCCCGAAGGACGAACCGTATGGATGTCGGCCGAACTTTCGGCTTACGATGGGAAAAGGACAAACGACATGGCGGAAACCGTTAAAAAAGTTGAAGTCCCCAGAACTGAAAGAGTTCTAAGAATTTTAAACCGTCTTTTCACCGCTCCCACGAAAAAGCTTTCACTAAACTCCTTGGATGAGGAGACCTTCGGGAAACGGGACACCATCAGAGATTGCGTCAGCGCCATCCAAAATCATATTCCAGGATTGGTTGAAATACGGAAGGGCGATAACGGCGAGAAAACCTTGTTCTTGCTCCCGCAGAAAAACAAGTTTAACTTGTCCCCGCCGGACATTAACTCTCTCATGCGAGGGGACGCCCCCGACCACCTGAGACTGGCCTTGGCTTTGAACGATTTGGAATTGGGACCCGAAACCAAAGACCTCGCCTACGGGCTTTTGGACGCCTACCCTGACAAAAAGCCCACCTTCAGGCCCCTTCCCCAGATAGTGAAACTCCGCAAAGGGCGCGTGGCCCTCCAAAAACATCAAAAAAACATCGACATCATCTGCGAGGCGATAACTGAAAATAAGGTCTGCCAATTCATGTACCGCGGCGCTTACGACAGAAACGATCGGGAGACATACTTCGGCCCCCGACAGCTCCTCAGTCATAACGGATTAATCTACGTTGAAGGGTATCGTTTCAAAATGGCCCGCACCAACCTGAAAAAAGACATCGGGGAGGAGCGGACCATGGCCATCCACAGAATCAAGGGGGAGGTGAGGATTACGGAACTGGAGTACCCGAAAAAAATTGAAATAAAACCTATACGAGCGAACCAGGACTGCTTTGGAATGATTGACAACGAACCTTTCAACCTCGACGCTAAATTCGCTCCCGAACTCAAAAACTACCTCGAAGAAAGAAGCTGGCCCACGGGTACGGAACTCACCGCGATGAAGGGCGATCACAATACTAGATTCAGAGGATGGATGAAACTTAAGATGCGTTGCGGCGATAAGAGAGAGACCTTGTCATGGCTCTTCGGTTTTGGTTCCAGAGTGGTGATCAACCACCCCAAAAAACTAAAAGAACTATATTGCGATGAACTTATAAAAATAGGAAAAAATCTACCCAATTTAAAAATAACTAAAAAGAAAATCAAGTAGGGCGGAGGCCGGAGGCCCCCCCTGGCGGCTTCGCCACCCGACTCGGCCCCGTTTCCAATCCCCTCCGCTCCACGCCCCGCGTGCGGATTTCCCGCTTCGTCTAGAAAATATCATGTCTGGTTTGCGTTATAAGGGTAGAGTTTTGATCCCTACTTTGGTTCTGGTGGTATGTTCGCCCAGAGCGAAAAATTTGTCAAGGAACACCAGGGACTTGTCCATAACATTTCCATTTATGGCCAAGAGAGCAACCAGACAACTTGGCGCTTGGCAAAAATGAATTTAGCCATACGTGGAATCGACAGCTGGCAAGTCGCATGGAACTGCGAAGGATCATTGTTAAACGATGCCCATAAGGATTTAAAAGCTGATTATATAATTTACAATCCTTTTTTCAATGACAGCGATTGGAGTGGAGATTCAGCTTAGGAGCGATGTCCATTGGAAATATGGCGCTCCACCAATAGGTAACGTTAACTTTGCCTGGATGCGGCATTTTATCTTTCATTTATCTCCAACTGGTCAAGCAGGAATAGTTCTTGCTAAAGGCGCATTAACCAGTAAAAGCAGCGGTGAAGGTGAAATTCGTCGTTATATGGTTGAGGAAGGCAATCTGGTTGATTGAGTAGTTAATCTTCCAACCAAGTTGTTTTTGAATACACAAATTCCAGATGCATTATGGTTTTTTTAGTAGAGATAGAAAAAATGGTAAATTCCGTAATAGAAGCTCAGAAATTCTCTTTATCGACGCGCATGAAATGGGAGAGTTAATCAATAGAAGTACTAGAGTACTGACACACGAAAACATAGTGAAGATAAGCGATGCTTATCACACCTGGAGAAATAACGATGGTAAGTATGAGGATGTTAAAGGATTCCGCCGCTCTGTCCCGTTGGAGAAAGTTAAGGAACTTGATTATGCGCTAACTCCAGGTAGATATGTTGGTCTGGCAGATGAAGAGGATGACTTTGATTTTAAAGAAATATTTTTAGCTTTAAAAGATGAATTTGAAAAACAATTGGTGGAAGAGAAAATTCTCAATGAAAAAATTATTACTAATTTAATTTCGATCAAAATTTAGTAAACTTTTAATTAATGGAGCTTTTAATGCGAGACTGAAAACCGAAAAACATGGTGATCTTGTAAGCTACGATTCCAAAGGGATAACACCAAATTATGTGACCTAAAATCCGTAAATATTTTAACACTACACGGTATGATTATGAGATATATTTAGGGTTCTATATAAATAATTATTTATAATTACAGTTAATTATAAATCAACCAGTAATTTTTGGACAAATTTGCTTGCGGAGGTAAAAGTCAACTCGATTGTCTTCTCCCTATTTTACCTTACCCTGTACGCAGTTCTACGCTAAAAATTATTTCAAGCTGTTCTTTGCATACATCAAAAGTCATCTACTGGATAAGGACAATTAAATACATCCAAAATCGTTTTGTGCTTAGAGGTCAATGGTGAATAAACAATTTGATTCTTCACTTTTATTCTTTTAATTGATTTTAATATAAAATACAATTCTTTAATCGTATAATTCTCATATAAATGATTGCTAACCATAATTTTATGTATTTGGGAGGTTAAAATTAAAGACAAAAATCCAATAAATATTTTGTTTGAATATTTTTTACTGTTATGGACAGCTATATTTTCATCTTGAGTCCTGTTCTTTATAATGTTAAACGCCTTTTCTACTATATCGCGTTGTCTGTATATAGATAAAGCTTCTGTTGTATCCTTAATATTGTTGCTGAGAAAAATAAACCAACCTCCATTTGCTAAAGCTAATGTGAATGCTTCTTGATTTTTCTTTACAATATATTTATCTTTTGAGTTCTTTACTTTTTGAAAAAGGATAAATTTCTGATAATTTTCATCATTAAGGCGATCATCTGGATTTTCTATAGCTTTATCGTAAAGATCATTAATTGTTTTTAGCAACAAATTCTGGCACTCTAACTTTTTATTTTGGTCTACAAAAACATGAGCCCATAATTTATTATTGCTATCCCATACAATCCTTTTCGTGATCCCATAGATATGGTTATCGTTGGTTGTAATTGTATAATTTACATTTTGGTAAATATGCTGTAAGTTTTCGATTAACTCTGGTTTTAATTTAGTTGAAGCAGATAAACCAATAATGAATTTGATGCCTGAATCTAACATATAATTGATATTTTTTTTGCTAAACATTCCTCGATCTAAAACATATCTAACATTATCATCATGTATGAGTTGATATTGTTTTGAACAACTTATAAATGACGCGACATCATTTTCACTACCATTATATGTACATAAATATAGTGGCAAACTTGTTTTTTCACCAAATAATAAACAAACATTAATCCGCTTTTGTTTTTTATTACTTTTTTGTTTAGGGTGCACAAATGCAACATCTTCATTTTGTGTTGAATATGTTGAAATTGAAGTTGTATCGAAAACTACGTAATCAATTTCTTTGACGTGACTAGTCCATTCCTCAAAAAATAGATTTCTTTCATCATCTGAAATCTCTTTAAAAAGTCCACTAATATCTTGGGAAGTTAAATTTTCAGGAGAGCTAAGAGTATCAAACAAATCCTCAAAGAAATGACAATACATTAAAGCATCTGATTCAACGGTATAAAATAACGTTAAAGCTAATATTTCGCGCCAATTCGATGGAAAACATTTTTTTAATATATTTGTAAGACCTACAGAATCAGAAATGTGTTTTAATAAATATGTCGCCCCTATCAATTTAATGTCAATATTTTTTAGCTCATCTATTGTTAATGTAATAGTTTTCAATAGTGCTTTATCATATTTTGTAATTTTTGCACAGGAGTCGGATGTTTCAGTAGCCCCAGAGTTTTCCACTGATCCGGATGTTTCGTTGGATGCAGAATTATCGATGGAGCCAACATCATCGCTGGAACCAATATTATTATTGGATAAAGTGAATTTCTTAAAAACAGTTGGGTGGTTTGTTTTTGAAGTATAAGTGGATTTTGAGATGTTTATAAAATTATATTTTGGTGTTTTATTTATATAATTTTGCAAAGCGTTCTCTATTGACAATCCATGTTCAGTCATCCAAGGCAAATAGGCCTCATTAAAAATAGGTGAATTTGTTATTGGGTCTATTTTTCCTAGGCATTTTGTTATTCGCACAACCTTTTTATCAGTTTTCCGTCTCTGGGTATAACTCCCATAAATATAATAGTGATTCCCAGGTTTTGAAATATGAAGATAGGCCACATCAACCTCCTTAGTAGTGTTTATGCTAACTCCACTGAGGAGGTCTGTCAAGGGATTTTCAATATTTGTTTTTATTTCATAAAAAGCCATTTTATTCAATTATTTTAGCTACTTATCGATAAACGACACTTTTGGGAATATATAACTGAAAAATATATACATATCATTACATATAATTATGTTATAAAAATATGTTTTAATACTGATTAAAAGAATTCATATAATTATAGATTAACTTTAAGATATATTTTAATGCATATAAGGATTATTATTTTGGGGAACAAAATGTAGTGTTACCAACGCTACGGATTTTAGGATGTAAACATTATGAGTATTCAAAACTGGTTAGTTTAACTGCATGAATAATGGATTTGAATTTCTAAACGTTTTGAACCCGATTATTTCTTAGATTAGTATTGTAGAATAACTTGCATGAGCAATCAAAACACGCTGGATTTATCATTTTCAAGTCTAAATGAATTGATCCTAATCTTGGTGACATTTTTATTCTCACAATATTTCTTGCAGGTGTAATTTTCATTGTGAATCGCACCATTGAGAATGACACGCTCTCCAGGTTTGAAATTAGAGGCATCAATTGCCGTCTGTTTGTTAAGTGTTAAGCGTTAAGCTGTTCCAAAAATTGTACAATGTTTCTGCCCAAAAGGAAAGTCAAATATGATATTGATGGCCTCATCGTCAGTTTTAGAGATCATGATAACCTCGGAAACGCTTTTTACAATGGCTGATAGTTTTAGTTCGTTAATTGTCATGGATAATTTTTCCTTTTGTTTAGATTATGTATTTAAAATAAATATAAGTTGATACTTACATAATAGTACTAATAATAATCTAAATAAACAAAAAAATAATATTTAAAATTTTTGTGAATCAATATCACAAATAAATACAAATAAAAAACTATAAAATTAAGAATTATATACCATAATAGATATTTTTAACTCAAAATTAAAATTAAAAATGTTTAATTATGTAAAATTTAAGCAAAAAATAATAAAAACTATTATTTTTAAATCCTAAAAACATTGCATTTGCCTGATGGTTATGGTAACCTCACTTAGCGAAGGGTTAAATCCTTTAGCCTTCAGCTTCCTTGATTATCGTTACTATGGATTATGGATTAAAAACCTGCTATGCATAGAACCTGTTGAAAAACAGATTTTTTAGAATTTATCTCAAGGAACTAATGAAAAAATAAATTTTATTTACTTGTTGAAACAGAGATGCACACCCTGCAACCGTTCAACTTTTCAAGGAAATCGCTGCTGGAAAATTTGAACCTTATACTTCGGTTTATGTCATCAGAGAATTGGAAAAAGCACCTGCTGAAAAACGTGATAAAATGTTAGATCTTGTTCATAATTTTTCAATCGATATACTTAATGATAATACGAAAATAATTAATTTGGCTGAATTATATATTAAAAATAATATAATTCCAGCTAGATCTGTAATGGATGCAAGGCATATTGCTATATCAGTGGTTAATAAATTAGATAAGATTATTAGTTTAAACTTTAAGCATATTGTTCGAGACAAGACAAGAATTTTTACAGAATATATCTGTAAAATTTATGGTTGCAATCTTATCACTATTAATTCGCCTATGGAGGTAATTGACAATGACTAATTCCAAGACAAGTGATGACTGGATTGATAAAGCTCGTATTGAAATTTATGAGGAAACTAAAAATATGTCTATAGAGGAAAAAGTTAATTACTTTAGAAAATACAGTGAAGAAGCTGCTAAAAAATATGGATTAGTTTTTAAAGATTCTTTAGATGAGTTAGATGTTAAAACAAACCTTGCTGAATAGGCTGTTACATCTAAAATTGGTGTATTCCCGCACATCATTGGAGGAGCTGGATGGCAAAGAATAAAAATACCATAGAAGATGTGATTGATGCTATTCATTTGGATAATTACGAAAAAATTAAACACATGTCTGGCAAGGAAATGTTTGCTTATATTGAAAAAGAAGTAGCTCCAATCAATGAGTAGGGTAGAGGACTGGCGCAGTGGCTTCGTCATCTGATTCCGCCCTGTTTCCATTCCCCTCCACCCCAAACCCAGCGAGCGGATTTCCCGCGCGAGGCTTTCCGGCTGACGCTTCACGACTTCGTTCACGAGTACTTGGGTTTAAGATTCAAAATGTCCACCAGTCCATACATATCGTACAAGTCTTTGTCCGTGTAGTGCTTGTATTTCTTGGTTTTCCACTTGTGTTTCCTTCCCAACCAATGGCGAAACCGGCCCACAACATGTTTACTTATCCCTGAATATGCCGATGATACGAACCCTACGCTGAAGTAGTTGGCCCATCCCCTCAAAACTTCATTGACTTTCTTCACGATGTAGCTGGCATCCAAACTACCCATATTGGCGGCAGTCAGGTCATGTACTTTTTCTTTCAGACTGTCAATCTTCTTCCGCGCTGGTTTGGCGCCGAGGCGCCTCTTCTTCTTCTTCTTCTTCCACGAATACAACTCCTTGAATTCGTAGCCCAGGAAGACAAAACTATCACCCGGCAGGGTCGCTGCCCGAGTCTTTTCTTTGTTTACCACTAACCCGAGTTCCTCTTCCATGAAGTTGACCATCGTTTGCAAGGAGGCATCCAAGTACCGCCAATTGCATATAACCAAATCGTCAACGTAGTTGATGATTTTACCGCGGCATAGCTCGTTCGTCTTTCGGTTCTTGTACCTTCTGATGAATTCCGCCATGTAAATGTTAGAGGGTATTGGCGATATGGGCGACCTTGGGGTGTTCCTTTCGCATTATCTATATTAGTAGTATCTTTCACAATCTCCCCGTTTTCCTTCTTCTCTAGCGCCGGACAGATTAGCCACATCCTAATCAGTTTTATCACAGCCTCATCGGCTATTCTTTTTCTGAGTAGTTCTAGTAGTTTGTCGTAAGGCCGCACCTCCGGTTATATGCGGGGTAGAGCGTGTTTTTTTAATTCTTGCTAGATTGAGAGTAGATGAGTGGGCAGAAATTTCAATTGGAGATTATATAATTTGTTACGATAATTTACGCGTACCTTTATCGAGTTTAGAACGCGACAAAATGAAATATGGTCAACTTTATCCTTATTATGGTGCCGCCAAAATCGTTGATTACATAAATAATTTTATATTTAATGGCGAATATCTTTTAATTGCTGAAGACGGTACGGTACGTACCGATGATGGGTATCCAATTTTACAATTAGTATCTGGTAAATTTTGGGTAAATAATCACACACATGTGTTGCAATCTAAATCACCATATACTAATTTCTGTATTTACATTTATTTACTTAAATATAATATCGACAGTTCCATTACAGGCGCAGTCCAACCTAAAATTAATCAGGAGAATCTGTTTAAAATTAAATTTATTAATTATCCACACGATTTAATTAATCGATATAATTCCTTAGTTTTACCAATAGAAAATAAGATTAAAATTCATAAGTATAATATAATATTGTTACAGAAAATTCGTGATTTATCGCTGCCTCAACTTTTAAATGGCAATTCGCAATGTGTGCTGTAACAGTGGAAAAAAACTCGCGCCTTACAAGTTATCGTGAAAGAACGTTTGAAATGAAATTGAAACGTTATCCTGTCGTTTGTATTTCCAACGCGGCGTCTACTTTTTACGCGGCGTCGCTTATCTCTTTTTCGCCTGTTTTTCCGATTAGTACAACGGATTTTGGTCGCCTCGCTCGCGTGTTCGCCTAAACAACGACTGACAGGAAGCGCCGGACATACGAAATTAAACGAAAGCGGACACGACGCTCCGTTTCATAAAATTTTCGAAAGCCGGCATCCGGAGGGAATTATCTGGTAATCGCACAGACTCATAAACCCCCTGTCCGCCTCGCTGTCGCCGGCGCCTAACAAAAGAAGGTCGCTTCTAGATATGTCGGGGGTTAAAATGAAGGCGTTGATGAAGTATTCCACCGCCGCCCTCTTATCCAGATATTTGGGAAGAAGCGATACGTTACCATCGTAGAGGTAGACGCGCGCGTCGGAGCCGAACTCGGATTGTAGGATGGCGGCGGTTTCCGGAAGATTTTTCGAATCCCCCCCCTTCCCCCTCGCGAGGAGATAAAAATCCAGCCCCAGGTCGCCGACGATTTTAAATTCGATCCCCGAAAGACCGGACGCCCGCTTTCTTTGTAAAAACGCGCCGGCCGCGTCCAACAGAGGCTTGGCCTCGAGGGCTTTGACCCTCGCGTAGGACAACCAGTCGGGGTCCGCCTGGCCCCCGGGATTCAAGACGAGGCCTCCGTAATTCAAAACGGCCCCGAAGTCGAATTCCAGAACCACCCGCCTAAAGGCCGTCACGCTCCTTCCCGTGACCGGCACCAGCGTCGCCGAGGCGCTTAAGAGTTCCAGGAACGCATCCTGGCGGCTGGTGGTAAACGAGAGGGGATCGCCATCCTCGTCCACGGCCGCGACGCTTAAGCCGTCGGTGTTCGGGAGGCCGCTTTTCGTCTGGAAAACCGTGTCGTCCAGGTCTAAAAATATGTACGCGCCAGGCAGCATTCCCCGCCTCCCCTTTCCGCCCCGGCGAGGCCTTCGCCCGGGCGCTTTTATCGCATCCTAAACTTTCCCCCCCTCGTAAAAAAGCCGGGACGGAAAATCCCTTCATGGGTTTCCCGCCCCTCCCTCCGGTTTAAAAACGACGTCGCGGGGAAACTTTCAAACGGGGGGGGGGGAAACGATCACTCGTAGTCGAAGACGTCCACCCAGCGAAGCAGGAAGTCCCTCTCCTCCGGAACCTCTTTGGAGAGCTGGGCCGCGGCCACGATGGACATCCAGCCCTGGACGTAGCTTTTGGCGGTTTTGGTCTTATGGCAGTAGAGATCCAGATACCTCTCGCCCACGGCGTCGTGGCCGCGCAGCCTGAACCAGAGGTAGGTCCTGGCCGCGTCGGCCGAGGCGTTCCCCTGGGTGGCGTGGGCCCAGTCTATTATGTAGAGGCGCTTGTCCTTCCCGTTTACGATGACGTTGGAGGGGATGAAGTCCCCGTGGCAGAGCTTGTGGTGCCTGGGGAGGGATTCCAGGCGGTGGAGGAGCTCGTAGCGGAGCTTGGGATCCAGGGCCCGGCACTCGGTAAGCTGTCTGGTTATCTTGTGCTTCAAGACGTTTAAAAGGGGGACCTTCCGGGAGTGCAGGCGGATGTGCAGATCCGTGAACTCCTCCAAGCGCGGGTCGTTTTCGTCCTCGACGAGGGAGGCCAAAGTCGGGCCCTCGATGAAGTCCATGGCTATGGCCCACTCCCCCTCCACGGCGCTCACCCCCCTGATCTTGGGGATGTCCAGATCGGTCTCCTCCACTCTGGCCTGGTTCAGGGCCTCGTTTAATATGTCGCTTTTGGAGTAGCCCCGCTCGAATATTTTAACCGCGAGGTCGCCTTCGCGGCAGACCTTTTTGCGGCTCCTTTGGGCTATGACGTTTTCCAACCGCATTTGTCAGATCTCCTTTCTCCGGCTCTTTCCGTAATAGGCGTTTAAAAACATCCCTTTGATCTCCTCGATTAGGGGGTAGCGGGGGTTGGAGCCCGTGCACTGGTCGTCGAAGGCGTCCAGGCTCATAGAATCCAGCCTGGCCAGGAAATCGGCCTCGTTAGGGACGTAGTCGGCTATCGTCTCCTTGATTCCGACCCGCTCCTTTAAGAGCGCGATCGCCTCCAAAAGCCTCTCCAGCTTCTCCTTTAAGGAATCCCCCCCCAGCCGCAGGCGATCGGCTATCTCGGCGTAGCGCTCGAGTCCCCGGGGCCGGGGGTATTGGGAGAAGGCCGTCTGCCGGGCGGTGGTTTCGGAAGCGTTGAAACGGACGACCTCCTCGATCATGAGGGCGTTGGCCAGTCCGTGGGGCAGATGGTGGTAGGCCCCCAGCTTGTGGGCCATGGAGTGGCAGACGCCCAAAAAGGCGTTGGCGAAGGCCATGCCGGCGAGGGTCGCGGCGTTGGCCACCCTCTCCCGGGCCTCCGGGTCCTCCGCGCCCCGCTCGTAGGCCCGGGGCAGATACTCGAAGAGGAGGCTCAAGGCCTGGAGGCACAAGGCGTCGGTGTACTCGGTGGCCATGACGGAGACATAGGCCTCCAGGGCGTGGGTCACGGCGTCCACGCCCGAGTTGGCGGTGAGGCCCTTGGGGGCGGACATGTGCAGATCGGGGTCGATTATGGCCATCCGCGGGAGGAGCTCGTAGTCGGCCAGGGGGTGTTTGAGGCCGCTTTCGTCGTCGGTTATGACCGCGAAGGGCGTCACCTCCGAGCCCGTCCCGGAGGTGGTGGGCACGGCGACGAAGTAGGCCTTCCTTCCCAGGACGGGGAAGCGGTTGATCCTCTTGCGAATGTCGGAAAAGCGCTCGGCCAGATCCGAAAAGGAGGACTCCGGGCTCTCGTAGATGAGCCACATGATCTTGGCGGCGTCCATAGCCGAGCCCCCGCCCACGGCTATGACGCAGTCGGGCTGGAAGAGAGTCATCCGCTCCGCCCCCCTCTTCGCGCAGGAGAGCGTGGGATCCGGCTCGACGTCGAAGAAGACCTCCCGCTCCAGCCCCATTTCGTCCAGCTTGTCCGTTATCCTTCGAATCATTCCGCTTCGATAAAGGAAGGCGTCGGTCGCCACGAAGGCCCTTTTCTTCCCCAAAACGTCCTTAAGCTCCTCCAAGGCCGTCTGGAGGCAGCCCCGTTTCAGATATATCTTCTCCGGAACCCTGAACCAGAGCATGTTGTCCCTCCTCTCGGCCACGACCTTGGTGTTCAAAAGGTGCTCGACCCCCACGTTCTCGCTCACGCTGTTGTTCCCCCGGGAGCCGCAGCCCAAAGTCAAAGAGGGGCGCAGCTTGAAGTTGAAGAGGTCGCCGATGCCGCCGTGGGCGGAGGGGGTGTTCACCACCACCCGGCAGGTCCCCGCCCGGGCGATGAACTCGTCCAGGCGGTCCCCGGCCTTCAAGGGGTCCGCGTAGATGGCGGCCGTGTGCCCGTAGCCGCCGTGCTCGATCATGCGCTCGGCCTTCCGGAAGGCCTCGTCCATGTCGGAGGCCCGGTACATGGCCAAAACCGGGGAAAGCTTCTCTTTCGCGAACTCCTCCTCCGGCTCGGGCGACTCGACCTCGGCTATGAGGATGGGCGTGGACTCCGGAACCGCGAAGCCCGCGAGGGCCGCGATCCGGTGGGCCTTTTGACCCACCACCCGGGCGTTCAGGGAGCCGTTCACGAACATCGCGGCCCTTAAAGCCTCCTTTTCGCCGGGGCTTAAAATCCAAGAGCCCCGGCGCTGAAACTCGGCCCTCGCCCGGTCGTAGAGCGCCTCGTGGATCAAAACCGACTGCTCGGAGGCGCAGATCATGCCGTTGTCGAAGGTCTTGGAGAGGATGACGGAGTTCACGGCCAACAAGACGTCCGCCGTGGGGTCGAAGAGCGCCGGCACGTTTCCGGCGCCCACCCCCAGGGCGGGTTTGCCGCTGGAGTAGGCGGCCTTCACCATGTTGGCGCCGCCGGTCGCGAGGATGACGTCGCACTCCCTTAGGACCAGGGAGCTTATCTCCAAAGCGGGCTTGTCGATCCAGCCGACGATCCCCTCCGGGGCTCCGGCCGCCACCGCCGCCTCCAAAACCACCCTGGCCGCCTCGATTGTGGAGCGGGCCGCCCGGGGGTGCGGGGATATCATGAGGCCGTTTCGGGTCTTAAGCGCGAGAAGCGCCTTGAATATCGCGGTGGAGGTGGGGTTGGTGGTGGGGATGATGGCCGCGACCACTCCCAGGGGCTCGTAGTACTTGCGCCACCCCTGGGCCTTATCCTCCTCCGCCAGGCCGCAGGTGACGGTGCGGCGGTAGTGGTTGAACACGCGCTCGGAGGCGAAGTGGTTTTTAATCACCTTGTCCTCCATAACCCCCATGCCGGTCTCCTCCGCCGCGAGTCTGGCCAGGGGGATCCGCGCCCGGTTGGCGGCCCTGGCGCCGGCGAGAAAAATCCCATCCACCTTCTCCTGGGAATACCCGGAGAAGATCCTCTGGGCGGCTTTGACCCTGGCCAAGGCCTCTTCCGTCTTTTCCAGGGTGTCCACGGGAACATAGCTTGTCATCGGAAATCCTTTGAAAAAATTCACGTCAAACTATAAAACTTGACGCGTGGGCGAAAAGCGCCGCCGTGTTGAAATTTTGGCGCGATAGGCTTAACGGCCGTGGAGTGTCGATATTTATTCCATATTTCGCGTTTCGCGTTTCGCGTTTCGTCTCGAATCTATTTTCACAGCCGAACTTTCCGCGCTCGCTTCAAACTTCGTATGTTTTAAGGAAAAAGGCCGTAAAGCCCCCAAAACCGGGCGGATCCCCTTCCGGAACTTAATTTGTTTACAAAAAACGGTTTAAAAAGCGAAAGGGCCGGGGAAAAAACGGCCGGATCCCCGTCCGGCGAATCGATTCCGCATACGGCGAAAAGACTAAAAGGCTTTGAAAAGGTCGGCGCGGGGGGATTTCACCGAATAAATCATTCTACCAAAAAAAGCCGGAGTGAAGGAAAATTCAGCCAAAAGCGCCGAAAACATTAATAAAAACGACAGCGGGGCGCCGCCCTTTTCCCGCCCGCGGGAGTGAAACTTCGTTTACGCCGCCTAAACGGGCGTGAAAACATCGAAGCCGGCCCGCGCGAAAAGAACAGCCGAAGCTTCCCCGCGAAATATTTAGACGGAGCGGGGCTTTTGGCCGCGGAGCTAAAAAAAAGGCGCTCGCCGCGGCCGGGGGAGGGGTCTTTAGATAGGCGGGGGAATCGTCAGTCGGCCAAAGTGAGCCCGGCCTCGGGGCGGACGTAGGCCAAAAGGTAGTCCCCCGGGCCGGAAACGAACCAGGCGAGCTCGCCCCCGCTTAAGGAGGACTCCGGATCCGTTTCCAATAAGGCCGAATTCACGAAGCCAGGATCCCCCCGGACCTCGATTTTCAAGAGCGGCGTGAAATAATTGGGGGGGCCTTTTTTTCGCGAGGTGGACTCGGAGACCCTTAAGACCGATCCCGCGCTGAAAATCACGTTTTCGGCCCGCACCAGGACCGGGCGCAGGTTCGCGAGGTCGGGCTTTATTTCAAGCGTCGCTCCGGGCCTCACTTCCAGGCTTTCAACGTCCGCCCGGAAGGTGTCGGGGACGCTGGTCCTCCCCCCCACCAGGATCAGATCGATGCGACCCCTTCCGATGTAAAGCCTGGGGCCCTGCCCCTCCGGCCTCCTCCCCCCGCCCAGGATCCTTCCGCTCAAGACGATCCTGAAGTCGGGATCCGCCTTTTCCGGATCGTTTAAGGTCCCTCCGGCGCGGATGGTGGTCGTCCTTTCGGTTCCCCGGCCCAGATCGTCGTAGTCGGAGATCAGATCCCCGTAGATCGAGGCGCCTCTCACCAGATTCACGCTTTCCAGATAGCTTCCCGGAGAGGCGTAGACGGCCCTCCTGGGGCTCCGGAGGAGCCCCGCCACGGCGAGGCTCCTCACGAGTGGGGCCGACAGGGCGGCCTCGGCCTCCCTCTCCTCCGGGGAGGCTCCGTCCCCCGCCCGGAAAAAGGAGCGCCTGGCCTTGGGCCCGTAGCCGTCCAAATCCCTTTCCCCCTCCTCGGGGAAGAGGTTGGGGCCGATGTCCGCCCGCAGAGCGTCCTCCGCGCCGGAGACGGCGCCCAGGAGGGTCACGACGTGATCGCTTCCGTAGGCCGCGAGCACCCCCGTCCCCCCGGAGCCGGAGGCCCCCACCTCGGCGTTGGGGCCGACGGTCAGGTTGTTGGAGCGGCCGTCCAGGCGTATTCCGACGCCCCCCGGGCCGGAGGCGAAGAGATCCCCCTCCTGGACCACGGTGTTGAAGGAGCCGTAGACGTGGAGGCCCGTTCCCCGGGGGGCCGCGGACATGAAGGAGTCGCCGTTTTGGAGCGTGGCGCCGTCCTGGTAGACCGAGCGGCCGTAAAGGGCCCGGAGATCGACTTGGTAGCCCAGATCCGCCAAGGCCGCGAGCTCCACGGCCAGAGGCGTCGGATGGTTGCAAAAGGCGGAATCCGAGAGCGGAGAGTTTTTCAGCGCAAAGCGCGCCCCGGCGAAACCCTCGCGGGCGTCCGCGACCGGCACGGCTCGGGGGATTCCGTCGCCGTAGACGAGGGAAGCCGACTCGCCGCTAAAGAGGCGGCCGCCTTCGGCCCCCGAGGCCGGCCTGAGGAGGGAGGCGAACTGGGTGTCCCTCCCGCCCCGTTTAGCGGCGGAAGAGCCGACCTCGTAGAGGCCCAGGCCCCTCGCCATTTCGGCCGCGAAGAGGGTGAAGAGCCGAATCTCGCCAAGGCGATCGAAAGATTCCTCCCCGCCCCCCCCGGGAAGATCCCCCACGCCCACGAGGACGGCGTAGTCGGAGGGATTGGCGTAGTTGAAGCTTTTAGGCGCGCCCAGGTTCAAAAGGCTCTGGGAGAGGGTGAGGTTGTAGTCGGCGGCCATGCCGGAAAGGATCTTGGGGCGCCCCTGGAAGAAGGGTTCTCCGGAGGCCGCGGCCACCACCCTCGGGGCGCAGGAGGCCCGGGGCGTCTCCGGGCACTCCGAAGGGTTTATAACGTAAGCCCAGTAGCCCAGGGCCTGGACGGCCGCCCCCATCTCCCGGGGGCTTAGATCCCTGGGAATCTTCCCGCTCCGGGAAAAGGGGCTGGAGGCGCCCTTGGGGAGGAAGGAAAGCCGGAACAGCTCCCGGCCGTCGGGGTTCCGGACCGATTCGTAGGGGGCGGACTCGCTTTCCGCCCCGAAGGCTCCGGAGAAGGCCAAAAAAAGAAGGAGAAGGGCGGCGAGGACGCTGAGGAAGGCGGATAGGAGGCCCATCCCTTGAAGGAGGGGCTTTTTCAGGGTCCCGGCCGCGAAACCGGATGAAAAGGAAGGGGCGGACGCCATGGAAGTTTACGTTATCGGCGGACGAGTTGGATTAAGGAGAGCTTCCGAAGAAGAACAATAGCACAGAAGAAGGCCCCCCGAAAGGGCCGCCCCGAAAGGCGGTTCGAAGCCTCGAATCGGAGGAAACCCCGCGGGGGTGGATCCGCCCATGAGATAACTTTTATTGTCAAAAAATTTCGCGCCTATTATTAATTTGAAAAAAAGAGATTAAGAAAATTAATATAAATTAAATTTATATATATAAAGATGTTATTAAATATATAAATACATCACAAAACTCAAAAAAGAACGATCCCTGAGGACCGGGCCCGCGCCTCGGGCGGCCCGGTCCTTTCCTAAAAATAATCGGGGCTACGGGCGTCGACATAGCGGGGAGGCTCGGAACATCCCCCGGCCTTCCCTCCCAGGCGGCGATCGGATAAAACGAAACTTGTCAAAAAATTCTTGTTGATCGCGTGGCGTTTGTGTACAATCGATCGTATGAAAATTTTCGGCGAAACCGTGCGCGGTCTCCGTAACTCTCGGAAACTGAGCTTAAGGGAGCTGGCCTCCAAAGCCGGCATATCCCCGGCCTACCTCAGCCGCATCGAGCACGGCAAGGAGGGCCCGCCCAGTCCCGAGATCATAAAAGAGATCTGCAACGTTTTGGACGCGGACCCCGACGACCTCTTCCCCCTCACCCGGAAGGCGGATCCGGACATCGTGAAATACCTAAACGAGCGTCCCAGGCTCTTAAGGTTCATCCGCTTCCTGCAGCTTAATAAATTCAGCGACCAGGAAATAGACGAGCTCATAAGCTCGGCGGAAAAATCCAAAGAGGATAACCCCGGGGGAGCATCCCTTCCGGCGGCGGAAATCCGGGGCCCCTCCTATTGACGGACCGCTGGCCGCTCGAGGAGCGGCGAAATCCACCTTAAACGTGCTATGAACTATGATTTGAGTCATGAAACAATAAGATCTGTTGCCAATAATACTATAGGGAAAATTGTTTTTTCAAATGATGTCTTGAAAGCGGATGAGGCGGATGATTTTTTTAACCTAACACAGTTAGAATTTCTAAAACTGAAGAATAATCACATAACATTTGATGCGAGCGCGAAAAGTCCGGCTGTAAAATTGATTAGAGATAACATACACTATCTAGAATAAATTACAATATGCTACGCTCTATAAAGTGTGTTGCTTCAAGGTTTTCAAACAGCGCGGACTTTTTGCGGACGCGTCGACATTTGACAGTTATAGAAGATAAAGTAAAACTGAAGAAGCTCAGAAGGAAATCAGGAAAGCGGGCGCTAAATTAATATCTAAAAACTTGTAGAATATATTAAATATATCAAATATAAGATTGATTATGCTAATTAAATTAAAAAGATATTGTTTATTGGCAATGGATCAATAGAAAACGCTAACAAGAGCTTCCTTCAGCAACGCCGCAAACAACATTGGTATGAGATGGAATATTGATGCTCGCGCGAAAAGTCCCAACTGTTATAAAACTTTGAAACAACATACTTTATAAAGTGTAGTATATTTTAATTTATTACATATAGTGTATGTTATCTCCAGTCAATTATTAAAAACGGACTTTTTGCAGTCGCCTTGATAACGACGCGCGCGCAAAAACGCAAAAGACTGGGCTTGAAAAATATTTGCCTACCATATACAATAAACAGGATGAATTATAATAATCTATAATTCATAAAGTATGTAGTTTCTAATTTTTAAAACAGCAGGGACTTTTCGCAGTCGCGTCAATATTGAGACAGGTCAGAACATCTAAACTCTCATGACTTAAGCAAAAAGCGGGCATTGGTTTGAAGAGGTGGTAAAAATATTGGTTCTCAATTTTTATGACGTAAAAGGAAAAACCCTCTCCCGCCTTATACTATCACCACGGCGGATAACAATTAGAATAATGTCTTTCAATGTCCATGGCCTCATGCTTGGCTGTTTCTAATATTTATCCGCCGGAGTAATATTTGCGCGTTTTTTTGATACATCCTTTTTAACTGGTCTTTTCATTTGACACATAATTTCATTTTGTAGTATAATTTTATATCTTCTAAACTGAGATTCATGTTAAAAATTATAGTAAACGATAGAACTATTCTCAGATTAAAACTAGGCAAATTATAGTCAAAAAGATATCTTTAATATCTATACTCAAACAGTTTACGATAAGCTTCAATCCTTCCTTGAAGCGGTTCCAAGGTTCCTATGACTAATCCAACTATAAAGCAGTTTAATACTACAGGCCCATGTTTTCCTGAAGATCATTACATGCTGCCAGTATTACCGCGTATACAAGGCGTTGATGAAATGATTTCAGGTAAATACTATTTTATCATCCATGCTCCAAGGCAAAGTGGTAAGACAACATATTTACAATATTTAACCAGAAGAATAAATTCTGAAGGAAATATCTACGCTCTAAACTGTTCCTTAGCAACTTTAAAAGGGTTGACAGACCGTGATGAAGCAATGACAACTATGGCGGCTCAACTAAATAGAGCTTTAAAAATTTCAGGAGTTGAAGCTTTTAAAAAATTAGCCTTTCCAGACGATTCGTTACCACAGTCTGACGCGTCTGTAAAAATCAGCAATATTTTAAATTATTTATCTGTTAAATTAGATAAAGACCTTATTGTTTTTTTTGATGAAGCTGACAGTATGACGGAAATTCCTCTCGTCACTTTTTTATCGCAAATTCGAGACGGATATATTGACCGGAATGTAAGTCCGGAGTCCAAATTTCCTAGATCTATGGCACTGGTGGGTATGAGGGACATCAGAGATTACCTGACCCAAGTTCGCTCTAATACAACTTCATTGGGCCTCGCAAGTCCTTTCAACGTCAAGAAGGAAGCATTAACTCTGGCCAATTTCTCTCGAGATGAAATAGGCATTCTCTATCAACAGCACACTATAGCTAGTGGCCAAGTTTTTGAGTCTGAAGCTGTGGCGCGCGCTTGGTACTGGTCTAAAGGTCAACCTTGGCTAGTTAACGCATTAGCTTATGAATGCGTGGTTAAGATTCTAAAAAAAAACTATGCCGAAACTGTAACAGCGAATATCATGGATCAGGCTGCTGAAGCTATCATCAAAAATCGTACCACCCATATCGATTCCCTGAAGGAACGTCTCAAAGAGCCAAGAGTCATCAAGGTCATGGATTCAGTTTTTGCAGGTACGCCAGGCGTGCTACTTCACAATTCTGATGACCGCCAGTATTGCCTGGATTTAGGACTAGTGGTTGAAGATGGAGATAGCAACCTTTGTCCGGCTAACGCTATTTACAGCGAAGTAATGTCGAGACTTCTCACCGATGAAATCCAATTAGCTTTAGACAATAAGATTAGTAACATTAGATGGCATGATGATAAAATTGTTTACATGAGCGAAATATTAAAACAGTTTCAATTATTCTGGCGACAAAATGGCTTCACATTTCCTCTAAGAATCAATGAATTAGATTCAAAAACTCACGAAGTTATCAAAAAAGAGCTAGAATCACTTCCTTTAGCTTTTGAATTAAATGAACGGGATTCACTTACTTTTATTGGTCGAGTAAAAGATGCGATAGCAAGACAATACGATGAGGCGGTTTATTCACTGTTATTACTAGCTTTTCTTCAAAAAGTAGTTAATAGCGACGCTTTAGTTCATCGTGAATTCGCGCAAGGGCGAGGCGCGGTTGATCTTTGTGTTATTTTTAAAGGACGTCAATACATAGTAGAAGTCAAATTATATGGCCAAAAATCTCTTGAAGAGAGCTTGGAGCAAGTAGCTAGGTATTTAGATACTAGTGGAGAAAAGGAAGCTTGGCTGGTTGTTTTTGATCGGGATAGGAATAAAACATGGGACGACAAGATAACATGGGAGACAATTCAAGTTAATAAATTTACTATTCATATCGTAGGTTGTTGATATTATTGACCTTAGAATGACCTAATTTATAAGCAAAGTTATAATAATTTAATTTCAATTTGCGTTCAAAGTGAGACTAATTTTGGCGATGTATCTTAATTAATCCTGACAAAATTGAAGCGTAGGAGAGGATTATTTTTACCTACCATATTTGTGATACATATACATCTTATACGCTAAAAATATGTATTGACATTTTATTATTGTGACACGCACTAGACATTCGGAGGTAGATTTTGTATGGCACGAATACCTGAACTACCCAAACACGCATATAATTACGCCCAAGATATTGTGCATAATCCTAAATCAGTGTCATCATCAGATTACAGAAAAGCTGTGACCATAGTTGTGGCTAACGAATTTGGGGCGACAGTAAATAGATTGTCAGAAATTTTTAATATCAGTCGAGCGACTTATTTTCGATTTAGAGATGACATTATAGCACAAGCAGAAAATGGTGGCAGACCATTAAAACAACCTTGGGGTGGTCGAAGAAACTATCTATTGACAGAGGATGAAGAAGAAAATTTTCTATTATCATTTACGCGAAAAGCACGAGAGGGAAAACTCGTAAGCGCAGATTTAATACATAGTGAATTCGAAAACAAGGTTGGTCGTACAGTTCCCCGTTCTACTGTAACTCGATTGTTGGAAAGAAATAATTGGCGGAAAGTAGCCCCTGATACGCAGCGTCACAAAAGTGACAAGAAAACGCAGGAAGATTTGAAAAAAACATTCCATTGCTTGTGGCAACCGCCATTAAAGACAATACGAAAGACTTAGATGTTCTATCAATGTTCCAAGATGAGGCGCGTTATGGCAGACTAGCGTCACCAAGAACCTGTTGGGCTCCATTACCTTTATGGCCAATGGTAAATCTTGCTATAATCCGTGAATTTCGCTATATTTACTCCTTTATTTCACCTTGGAATGGTCGTTTGCATTATTTATTTTTTGAGCAAATGAATAATGAATAAATGAATACTGTGAATCAGAACATATATTTAAAAGATTAAAAAAAAGCATGCCAAAATAATTTATCATACTTGTACTTGATGGCGCTTCATCACACACATGGAAACAAGTTGAATTACTCAAAAATATCACAACTATACGTCTTCCTCCCTACAGTCCCGAGCTTAATCCAGCAGAACAAATTTGAAGAATATTAAAGAGGAGATACTTTGCCAATTAGTATTTTAACTCCCTTGATGAAGCAATAAAGACATCTTAATTCGGTATGAAATGGCGGCTAATAAGAAAGCCAACATTTGACTAACTTGCCGTGGTTAAAAATGTCAAGGCTTTTGCCTTAAAAAATTAGTCTCATCTTGAACGCCATTTTGAATTAGAACGTTAGGATGAAGAGGTTCCCCCCGTTATCCGGCTTCTTTCCAATATTTAACCGCCGGAGTAATACGAGGCGTTCACCCCGGAAGAGGTTAAAAAGTTCGCCTCCCGGCTTGAGATTAACTTAACGTCTAAAAACGGCAGTTGGTTGAACATATCCGAGATATGAGTCGAATTCTCTTGTCGGTCAGCGCTTGGACCAGGCGCGTCGCCGACATCGGGAAGATGAGAAGCGAAGTGGCATCCTGGAAAACGACAGAAACAAGGTGGGAGCGGACATATCATGGCGCTTCGCAACCGATGATGCCGGGGAGAATCAAAGGAGGCTTTACCCGAAATTTTAAATGTTACAAAGCGCTAGCTGGATAATCTCAATAGTATGTCCGGTGTTTTGACTGATTTTCACGTGTTTTAAGCGGCAGCGCCTCGATATCGACATACAGGCCGTAGCCGTCAAAGATTTCGCGGGGAGTCCTCGAAACATTAATTTTACTGATTTTGGGGCCGGAAAGGGTAATAAAGCACCTCCAAGCGTTTTCATTACCCCTATCAGTACCCTTTTTATTCAAAAAGTCAAGAAAAATGTTAAAATTCTTTTCTCATTGTTAAGAATAAAAAAAGCGGAAAGATAAGGCTGGGCCTAACTTTCCGCTTTTTGTGTGCTATTGATAAGAATTGTAAAAAATAGCCACTGGTGGAGGCGGCGGGGCTCGAACCCGCGTCCGGAGCTCTTCCCCCAAGACATCTACAGGTTTATTCCGTTATTTGGATTTCATCTCTTAGTCGCCAGCGGACAGGCTACTCGAAGACTAACTGCCTGTGGTTCTCACCGTACCTGCCAGGAAGTCCGCAGGTCCGGCCAGCCCGTTTATCCACGCCTTTAACAAACTGTGGGCCGCATTTCGTTAAAGGCGCTGGCTATGCAGCCAGAGCGTACTCGTAAGAGTCTGCTTTTGTGTTTATTTCCCTTGGATTAACGAGTCACTGGGTCGCTCGACCTGCAGCCTTGGTCTCAACTAACCCCGTCGAAGCCAAATCGCCCCCGATTCGAAGCAGTAGACCAATCATAATCGGATGGATTGCGAAAAATATCCGCCGGATAAACTCCCTCCAATTAACGATAGAAAACTACGCTTAAACTCCTTTATTTTAGTCAGCCCGAAGGTCGGGACTGGTAAATTCACGCCAAAATTGAAATTATGGATACCGAAAGGGACTCGATTTTTGCAAACGATCCGCTTTCCCTAAGCCTCGGCCGTGAACGACGGCCGGAAGCTTTTCCGGAGGGACCGTTATGACGGGACGTCGTAAATAGCGCTCCGGTGTAGGCGATGTGAAGCGGTTCAACTCGGCGGCGATTAAACGTCCTTGAAGAAAGGCGGAATGAAAAAATCAAGTTTTTATTCCGGCGTGAACGTTATCGCCAGTCGGCGGAACAGGCCTTCCGCTCTCTTGAACCGGATTAAAAATAATACTTTTCACCCGTTTTGTCAAGAGCCAGTTTTAAGGTGGAAAAATTTTTTTATATGTTGAATCATAAATTATAAATTAATAAAAAATTTTATATTAAAAAATATGTTAATAGGTTTACTGATAATGATAAAAGTATACAATTAACAAAATATATGCTTAATAATAAAACATTTTAGACTATAAAGAAGACCGAAAGCAAGGATTAGATGTGGGAAGTGGTCGCACAGACAGTGGAAAGAATCTGCGGCTTAAGAGAGGAGCAAAAGGCCAGCCGCGGCATGGTCCGCAAAATACGCGCGACATCTTTTAACGTTAGGGGCTGCCTGCGAAAGCAATCTAGGAGGGAAAGAGGTGGCGCTTCCTGTTATAAAATACTATAATATATATGAATTGTTATATATTTATTTTTTATTTAATATATCAAGTTTTATTTGATATAAAAGATCATTATATTTTTTTAAAGCTTCATTTATTAATGAATCTATACTTCTAAAATTACCATTATGGTTAAAGCGTAAATTAGGAATAAAACTTTCTTCAATAATATTTTTTAAAAGATTATTTGATCTTTCAGCATATAAATTTAATAAATCATCTGTCGATCTTGTAACTCGTTTATTTTTATTAGATATTGTCATACTTTTTCTCTAAATAACAATTAAATAAATATCTCTTATTTGATTAAGGGATAAATTTTTTAAATTAAAAAAAATAGACTCGGCAATATTCACCAACGCCCTAAATATAATTCCATCTATTTTACAGCGCAATATATAAATACACTAGCGTCCTAAATAAAATTCCGCATTTTTTCTAACCCAATATATAGGTTATAAGTTAAATAAATTTCTATAAATAGTATGAAATCAGATAATATCGCTGCCAATTCTCAGATAGGGTCTTTCTGAGTAGTTTTGGGGCAGAACCTCTAAAAGCTTGAATATATGCCGGCTTTAGCCAATACTTTGAAGAGCTGATCCCGTGTTTAGGACGCTAGTGATATAAATAGTTAGTTTTATAAATTTCGATAGGCAGGATGGAACCGATTATATTTCCGCCTAACTCTCAGACATGGTCTTTCTGGGCAGTTTGGGCGCGGGAACTCTGAAAGCGTGAATATACGCGGTTTTCGCCGAATTCTTCGCAGAGTTGAGCCAGTATTTAGGACGCTGGTGGTCAATGCTGTTTGATGAACCATAAAACTACAACCATTTTGTTGAAGCGCCCAAGCGTCACGGGAGTGAAATAAGCGCCGAAAGCAATCCGGGGGGTTGTTTCGAGCTCTTCGCCAAACGCGCCTGGCGGAAGAGGGAATACGAGGGAGGCGACTCGGCGGAAGAGCTTGAAGACGGCACGCCCGAAAGCCAAGCGGCGCTTGTCGACGCGCCCGGGGCCGTTTCACAGCTTGTCGCCGTAGCCGAAATCCCTGACGCTTTTTAAATTTTTGCTCCAGTCCCTGGTCAGGCGCACGAAAAGCTCCAAAAACACCTCCTCGCCTAAAAACCTCTCTATGTGCTCCCGCGCGAGCTTCCCGATGGAGACGAGCTTCGAGCCGCCCTTTCCTATGACTATCCTCTTCTGGTTCTCCTTTTCCACGTGGATGGTCGCCGCTATGTAGGTCTTGGCGGAGTCCTTCCGGGCGGGATCGCCCGCTTCCCGGTACTCGTCCACGGTGACGGCCGTGGAATAGGGTATCTCCTTTTCGGTAAGCCGAAAAACCGCCTCGCGCACGAGCTCGGAGGCTATGACCCTCACGGGCTGGTCCGTGAGGGCGTCGTCGGGGTACAGGGCCTCCCCCGGCTCCAAGAGGCCGGCCAGGCTTTTTTTCAGGCTCCGCAGCCTGTAGCCGGTTTTCGCGGACACCTCCGCCACCACCGCCTCCGGAAACTCCTCCTCCAGGCTGTTTTTCAATTCCAAAATCTCGGCCCGGGGAACGGCGTCGGCCTTGTTCACGGCGATTAAAACCTTCTTTTCTCCGAGCAGGCTCCGGACCAACTCCCCCGTGAGCTCGTGGGAGGCTCCCCGGCGGATCCCGTCCACCAGCCACAAACAGACGTCCGAGTCCCGAACCGCGGAGAGGGTTCGGGCGATCATCTCCTTGTTTAAAACCCTCTCCGAGGCGTGGTAGCCGGGGGTGTCCCAGAAGATTATCTGAAAGTTCCTTTCGGTGAGGATCCCCGCTATGCGGTGGCGGGTGCTCTGGGGCTTGGGGGCCACCATGGCGATTTTCCGGCGCAGGAGCTTGTTAAGGAGCGTGGACTTTCCGCTGTTGGGGGCGCCCACGATGGCCACGAAACCAGATGTGAATTCTTCTTCTTTTTCAAGCATGCTCATGTCGTTTCAAGGCGCCGGGAGATACGCCCCGCCGGAACGCCTGGTGAAAAAAAACATCGTGGAAACCCTCCGGAAAACGGGATCCTGGTTTCCGGAGGCCATGTCGGCGCCGTCCTTCGGCCCGCCCGGGCCGGTTGGCGGGAACCGGGGGAGGAAAAGATCCACGAACCCGATAGACCGGAGGAGGGTTTTTAAAACCGAGGTTCCGGCCCTGAAAATATGAACTATTTTTGATCATCGGCGGCGCCGCCCCTCCTCCATTCCGGGCGGGGGTGGCAACGTCCGAGTCCGCCCCGGCCGGGTGGGGAAATATTTCCGTACTTCCTTTCTTTTACCGACAAATCGTTTCCTGATTAAGAGGCGCGCGGGCAAGCGAAGCGTGATAAAAAAGCGATGGAGATAAATCAATCTAAACTATATTTATGAACCTAAGAGAATACAGCGCCTGGACGCTTCCCCAAGCTCCGGTATTTCAGGAGATAAAACGTCGGATGTACGCGCGAGTGGGTTGTCATTCTTATTTTCGCTTCGTTCGATCTTACTTAGGCGTCTTTAAAATCGTCTCCCGGGTGTAATCCGCCAATTCTCAAATTATCGATAAAACTCCTTTACAGCGAAAAGCGCGAATTCCCGCTTTCGGGGCAGCCAAGATATTTAATTACCAGCTCTGTTAAAAAATTTAGTTCAACGCCCAATTTGAACCGCTCTCCGCCTCGCGATCCTGAATACCGGAGTGAATCCCCCGCTCGGAGATGACTCGAATCCAAATAAAGGGCGGATTCGAGGACACTGTTACCGGGCGATGAAAAATAACAACTATCACTTGGCGGGTATCCGTAATTATCCGCCGGGACGGCGATAGTCCCCCCGCTCCTAATCGATTTAAACAAAACCAACATCCGACCACATGAATAATCTTTCCGCCAAATTCTTTAGCATCCCAAGTAATTTTCTTATCCCATTTTTTACGCCCGCCGCGATCAAAAATTACAAGCCATCCTTCATTTTCATTATTAGTTTCCAGATACCCGGCTAATTGCGTTCAACTTGATTCTAACGAATCTCCTCCTTTAAGTTTGCCGGTTCGCAAAAAGTCCCAGCTGTTTTGAAATTTTGAAACACTATACTTTATGTACGTATAGTATTATTATTTATCCTATAAATTGTATATTATCTCCATTCAATTTATATAGCTGGACTTTTCGCGCTTGCGTCAAATTTAACGAAACGCTTTATAAGTTGTAGCGTGTTTTAATTTATTCCAAATCGCGTACATTATCTCTATTCAATTATATATAGCCAGACTTTTCGCTTTCGCGGCGACCTTTCACGCGGTCGGTGGCGGAGGATTTTAAGGCCTTCCGCGGGAGTTTCACGCCGATCGTTTTCGCAACGACTCGATAGCCCTAATTCTTTCCTAAAAACGCCCAAAGCCCTTCCCCGGATCCTTCGCGGGTCTTGACGTTTCAGGGGAAAAACAAGGATTGGGGTCGATTTTTTCGCTACCCCCCCGTCCTTTCCCGCTCGGCGGCGCCCTTCCCGAGAGGCTCCGGGGGCTCCTTTTCCCCTTTCCCGGCGCCGTTTAAAATGTCGCGCAAAAGGGCCTCGGCCGCCCGCTGGGCGGCCTCCTTTTTGTTGCTGGCCTCGGCCGCCCGGGGCGGAAATCCCTCCACCCGCACGCTCATGGAGAAGGTGGGGCGGTGGGCGGGTCCCAGGGCGCCCCGGAGGGTGTACTCCGGCAGGCCCAGGCCGTGGCGCTGGGTGTGCTCCTGAAGGGCCGTCTTGTAGTCCGTTATATCGGGCAGCCCCTCCCGGGCGCAGCCCAGGTAGGGGGCCCAGAGCGATAAAAAGATCGCCTTGACGGCCTCCTGGCCCCCGTCCAGGAAGACGGCCCCCAGGAGGGCCTCCATGGCGTCGGCCAGAAGGGAGGTCTTGTCCCGGCCGCCGGAACCCTCCTCCGGCTCGGATAAAACTAAGTGGCGTCCCAAAGAAATCGACCGGGCGATGGCGGCCAGGCGGCTTTCGCAGACGAAGCAGGCCCTCACCCGGGACATGGCCCCCTCCGAGAGCCTGGGGCGCAGCCCGAAGAGGTACTCGCTCACCACCAGATCCAAAACCGCGTCCCCCAGAAACTCCAGCCGCTGGTTGTCCGGCTCGGAGCCGCCGTCCCGGGAAACGGCGTCCGCGGCCTGGGGCGGGCAGGACGAGCGGTGGGTCAGAGCCGCGCGCAAGAGGGCCTTGTCACGGAAGGCGTAGGATATGGGGGGGAAGGCGCGGGGCATGTTCCGCCTAAACCGCCGGCGGGAGCCGCCGGGGAAATGGATGTCCAGCTATTTTAAACTTAAATAGCATGAATTGGAACACATTAAGCCAAACCCCAGCCAAACCCGCCCCGCCGGAGGCGGATCCCGCCTCATGTCGGGCGGGGCCGCGGGGCCCCGTCAGCGGCTCCAGAATTCCGGAACGAAGATTAAAAGGACGCTGTAAAACTCCAAACGGCCCAAAAGCATGCAGAGGCTTAAAACCCCCTTGGCCGGACCCGGGATGAACCAGTAGGTGTCGCTGGGGCCCAGGTTTCCCAAGGCGGAGCCCACGTTCCCCATGGAGGCTGCGGCGGCCGAAAGGGAGTCCAGCATGTTGAGGCCGAAGGCGCTTAACAAGAGCACGGCCGCGCAGAAGATCACGAAGTACAGAAGGAAGAAGAGCCAGACCCCCTCCAAGACGCTCTCCGGGACGTTTCGTCCGTTCACCCGCACGGGAAAGACCCCCCGGGGGTGGATGAGGCGCCGAAAGGCCCGGTGCACGGATTTGAAGAGGATGAGCCAGCGCATGCATTTAAGGCCGCCGCTGGTGGACCCCGAGCAGCCGCCGAAGAAGTAGAGGAGAAAAAGGACGCACACCGCGAGCCTGGGCCACTTGGACCAGTCGGTTAAGGAATGCCCCGAGGTGCTCACGACGCTCGTCACGTGAAACAGGGCCTGGTAGAGGCTCGTTAAAATCCCGTCGTAGACTCCGGAGAGCCGGAGGGTCGAGGCCACCACCAGGGTGGAGACGGCGATGAGGGAGAGGAAGAAGACCAGCTCGGGGTTTCGCAGGTAGGCGTGAGGCCGTCCGGAGAAGGCCTGGTAGTGCAGAGCGAAGCTCACCGACCCGATGGTCATGAAGACCAGGCTCACCAGGGGCACGTAGCTCCCCTGGAAGCGCCCCAGGGAATCGTTCCAGTTGGAAAAGCCGCCGGTGGAGAGGGTGGAGAAGGTGAGGCAGAGGGAGTCGAAGGGGCTCAGGTCCCCGAAGAGGTAGAGGATGAAGAGGACCAGGGTGAAGGCCAAATAGACGTACCAGAGGATCTTCGCGATCTGGGCCACCCGGGGCTTGAGCTTCTCGCTCGACAAAGCGGAGAGCTCGTTTTTCATTAACAGCTGCCCCCCCACCCCCAGGAAGGGGAGCACGGCCACCATGAGGACGATTATGCCCATGCCGCCCACGTACTGGGTGAAGGCCCGCCAAAAGAGGAGCCCCTTGGGAAGGGTGGAGAGATCGTTTATGTTGGTGGCGCCGGTGGACGAGAAGCCGGAGAAGGACTCGAAAATCGAGGACCAGACATCCAGGCGCCCGGAAAACCAGAAGGGGAGCGCGCCAAGGAGGCTGATTAAAAACCAGGAGACCGCCACCACGGCGAGCCCGTCCCGCGAACGAAGCTCCTGGGAGCGCCGGACCCAGCCGGAGGCCGCGAGGATAGCCCCGCAGACCAGGGAGACGGCGCCGGATTTCACGAAGCACCAGAGGGTGGGATCCCCGTGCCAGGCCAGGAAGGGGACGGGCAAAAGGAAGGCCAGGGAGGTCACGAGCACCACCGAGCCCGCGAGGTGGAAGATTAAAAGGGGGTTGGCCATCTACTTTTCCGCCAGGGCCCTTTCCAAAGGCTCTATGGCCTCGGGGCGGCACACGACGGCCAGAATGTCCCCGGACTCCACCCGGGTGTCGCCCCGGGGGATGAGGGCCTCGCCTTCCCGCAGCAAGGCGGCGATGATGGCGTCCCGGGGGAGCCGGGCCTCCTGGATGCGCTTTCCGGCCATTCTGGATCCGCCCGGCACCTCCAGTTCCACGATCTCCGCCTCCTCGTTTCGGAGGGTGGAGACCGAGACTATCAAGCCCTTCCGGACGTGCTTCAAAATGGCCGAGACCGCCGCCACCCGGGCGGACACCAAAGCGTCGAGGCCGATGGCGGAGACCAACGGCACGTAGCTCACCCGGTTCACCCTGGTGATGGTGTTCCTGGCCCCCAGCCTGCGGGCCAAAAGACACGAGATCATGTTCTTCTCGTCGTCGGTTCCGAGGGCGATGAAGATGTCGCACTCCTCCACGCCCTCGTCTTCCAAGATGGCCTGATCGGTCGCGTCCCCCTTGATCACTATGGTGCTCGTGAGGACCTCGGAGAGCTGGGCGCAGCGCTCCTCGTTTAGCTCTATGAGCTTCACCACCAGATCCCTCTCCTCCAGGCGCCGGGCCAAAAGGAGGCCCACCTCGCCGCCGCCCATGATGAAGACCACCTTGGGCTGGGCGTTGTCGAGGTTGAAGAAGCGGCTCAGATCCGCGAGCCGCTCGGGGGTGGAGGCGAGATACAAAAGATCCTTCCCCCGCAAAACCGAGTTCCCGTTGGGGATCAAAAGCTCGTGGTGGCGGTAGATGGCGGCGATTAAAAGCCTGGTGTCGGAATCCCTGGGGAGGGACTCGGCCAGGCGCCTCCCCACTATGGGGTGGTGCCGGTCCAGGCGCAGACCCACCAGCTTCAAGCGCCCGCCGGAGACGTCGATGACGTCTCCGGCCCCGGGTATGGCCATGAAGTCCAAAATGGTGTCCACCACCAAGGCCGTGGGGTCGATGATGTGGTTCACGCCCAGCCCCTCCTGGATCTCCTGGGGACTGAAGCCCTTGTAGACCAGAGAGTCTCTGAGCCGGGCCAGCCGCAAAACCATGGGGGCCAGCATCTGGACGTAGCGGCAGGCCAGAATGTTGTCGCTGTCGCTGCCGGTGACCGCGATGAAGATCTGGGATTCCCTGATTCCGGCCTGGAGCAAGACCTCCGGGCGAATGACCGGGCTGGCCACGGTCTTCACGTCCAGATCGTCCGCCACCACGGCGAGGCGGGCCGGATCCCGGTCGATGAGCACCACGTCTATGCGCTCTTTGGAAAGCTTGTCCGAGATGTTGTAGCCCACCTCGCCCGCTCCGGCCACCACGACTTTCATAAGGCCCAGCCCCCCTAAAAACGGCGGCGCGCTAAAACCCGCCGGAGCCCCCAAAGGCGGCCCTCCCCAAGCCCCCGGCCCCGCGGGACGCGGAAAAAAGCCGAAAAATCGGGATTTTTCCAAAAAATAAAAATCCGCGCCCCTTTTCCGCCGGAGCGGGGAGGCTCCGGCGGAAAGGGGGCGCCGTCCGGCGGAAAGGCGGCTCCCCCGCGGGCGTCGGGAAACGCCCTCGCCCGCGGAAAAAAGCGGCCGACCCGGTTCCCCATCCGCCCAAACCGCGCGGGGCCGGAAGGCCGTCCGGGGGATGGCGGGGCGAATGGAGGGCGCGGCCGGGGGGAAAACCCCGGGGCCCCGCCCTCCCCTAGCTCACCGGACTCCCCGGAGGGAGGTCCCGGCTGGGAAGGAGGAGGGCCAGGGTTCCCTCGCCCGCGGCGCAGAGGACCATGCCCCGGGAGGCGACGCCCATGAGCTTCACCGGGGCCAGGTTGGCCACCACCACGATGTTTTTGCCGACGATCTCCTCCAACTTGAAGTGCTTCGCGATCCCGGCCACTATCACCCTCTCCCCGTCCCCCAGGCGCACGGTGAGCTTTAAAAGCTTGTCGCTCTTGGGGACCGGCTCGGCGGAAAGGACCAGGGCGGTGCGCAGGTCCACCTTCTTGAAGTCCGCGAAGGAGAGCTCCCCGGGGGCCCCCTCCCCTTCCGCCGCCTTTCCCTCCTTTCCGGAAGGGGCCTTCGCGGCCGAGGGCTTACCGGCGCCGTCTCCGGCCCGGGACTCGGGGTCCTCCCGGGGCTCCTCCGCCCGGGCGAAGAGGGGTCCGCCCGGCTCCATCTTCTTTCCGTGGGAGAGGGCCTCGGAAATTTTCGCCGAATCCAGCGCCATGTCGTCGGGGTCGAGGCGCAGCCGCCGGTAAATCTCCCTGGCTTTCCCGGGCATCACCGGGTAGACCAGGGCCCCCAGGAGGGCCAGGCCCTTTATGAGCATGCTCATGACCTTCTCCAGCCGGGGGCGGCTCTCCTCCGAACGGGCCAGAACCCAGGGGGCCTCGGCGTCGATGAGCTTGTTCAAATGGCCCGTGAAGTCCCAGACCCTTTTCAGGGCCTCGGAGAGGCGCATGTTGAAAAAATCCTCCCGATAGCCGTCGATCAGGGCTTTAAGCGCCCCCTCCCAGTCGGAATCCTCGCCCAGGGCCGCGAGGGCACGGGGCGGCGCCACTCCGCCCAGGTATTTTCCCAGCATGGTGACCGAACGCTGCCAGAGGTTTCCGAAATCGTTGGCCAGATCCGAGTTGTAGCGCTCCAGGACCCTTCGCCGGGAAAAGTCGCTGTCCAAGCCGAAGGTCATCTCGCGGATGAGGAAGTAGCGCATGGCGTCGGTTCCGAACTCGTCGCGCAGAGTGAAGATGTCCACCACGTTCCCCACGCTCTTGCTCATCTTGGACTCGTCCATGCGCCAGTAGCCGTGGACGTTAAGATGGCGGTAGAGGGGCAGACCCGCGGATTTGAGCATGGTGGGCCAGAAGACGGCGTGGGGCTTCAAAATGTCCTTGGCCACGCAGTGCTCGGCCGCGGGCCAATACTTCCGGAACTTGTCGCCGTCGGGCCAGCCCAGGGCGGTCACGTAGTTTATGAGGGCGTCGAACCAGACGTAGGTCACGAAGTTTTTATCGAAGGGGATGTCGATGCCCCACTCCAGGCGGCTCTTGGGGCGGCTGATGCAGAGATCCTCCAAGGGCTCGGAGAGGAAGGACAAGACCTCGTTTCGGTAACGCTCCGGGCGGATGAAGTCGGGATTCCCCTTGATATGATCCACCAGCCAATCCTGGTAGTTCCCCATCCTGAAAAAGTAGTTCTTCTCGGATATGTAGGTCGGAGGGGTCTTGTGATCCGGGCACAGTCCGTCCAAGAGCTCCCTTTCCGCGTAGAACCTCTCGCAGCCCACGCAGTAGAGCCCCCCGTACTCCCCGAAATAGATGTCGCCGTTCCGGTTCACCAGATCCATGAACCTGGAGACCGCCTCCTTGTGGCGCTCCTGGGTGGTGCGCAGGAAGTCGTCGTATTTGATGTCGAACTTGGGCCAGGCGAACTTGAAGTGCGAGGAGACGTAGTCCGCGTAGTCCTGGGGGCTCAGACCCTCCTTGGCGGCGGCCAGGGCTATCTTGTCGCCGTGCTCGTCCGTGCCCGTGAGGAAATAGGCGTCGTCCCCGACGAGGCGGTGGAAGCGGGTGAGCGTGTCGCAGACAATGGTCGTGTAGGCGTGCCCCAAATGGGGCTTGGCGTTGACGTAATAGATGGGCGTGGTGATGTAGTACTCGGACATTTCCGCCTCCCGGGGGGTCTCGAATTCCCTTAAACTCAGCCAAAGTACCGTATCGCGGGGCCTAAAGTCAACAGAGAGGGGGGGCCGAAGCGAAAAGGGGCCGAAAGAGGAGGCCGCCCAGGGGGGAGGCCGGCCGTAAACATGGGGCGGCGAACCGTCGAGGGGGGGCGGCGGGAAGTTCAAGGCGGCCCCAAAGACGGAAACAAGGGAAGTTTCGGACCCCCCGCGGAAACGAAGCTCATCCTCGGTCGAAAAAAACCATAAGGAGCCGTCCGGCCGCCCGTAACCTTCAACGCCCCCGAAAAAACCCGACTCCCCTCGGGGGATCGAGGCCTCCCCGGGAAAAACGCGTTCGTCCAGCGAGGCCTCCGGGCGATAAAAAGGCCCCGCTGAAGCTTGTTTCGGAGGAAACGGATCCCCGCCCAGGGGTTTAGAGCCCCCCGCGGCGTCGGGGCGGGCGCGGCGGAATTTTCAAAAGTTTCGAAACGGCTTCCCCGACGAAAAAAAAAACGGAGCGCCTCCCCCTCCCGCCCGCGCTCCCCGGGCGCTCGAAAACGCCGCCGCGGAAGCGAGGCGGAATCCTAAAGGAGGCGCGCGCCGGAAAAAGGCCGGAGAGGCCGAAGAAAGCGCCCCGTCTTTAAACCCGCTGGCCGAAATCCCGGCGCGGCCCCGAAAGACGTATCGGGAAGCGCGCCGGAGCGGGCGGGACGCCCCAGGCGGGGCGGGTTTTCCGGAAAAAATCTTAAACCGCCATGAAAGAAAAGGAGCCACGGGAAAAGGGCGAAAGCGTCGGCTCGGCCGGGGGAGACAAATCACCCTTCCTCGGGGGTTTTTAACGGAAAAGGCGAGCGCGAACGAACATGGCGGAAACGACGACGAGGCCGGAAGACCCGGCGAAAAAAATTCATTTTTTACGGTGTTTAGACGAAACCGCTGGACGTCGTCCCTTCCATTAGTTTAAAAAGCCTTGAATTAAACTTAATCCGTCATATTTTCAACCCCGTCCCGGGCCGCGACCCGGAAGCGGCGCAGGGTGAGCCCGCGCGGGGAGGCGGATTTAAAATTCAAGGATCGGGGCGGGAGCAATGTCAACCCGGGCGATAAAAGTTAGAAAAATGACGGTCATCGTCCCCTTCCTTGTCGCTGGCCGTTTCCAGTATTTAACCGCCGGAGTAATATTCACTGCGAAGCGATGTCGAGACTTCTCACTGAAGAAATCCGAGTAGCTTTAGACGATAAAATTAGTAAAATCAAACGGCATGCTGATAAAATCGTTCACATGAGCGAATTATTAAAACGGTTTCAATTATTCCGGCGGCGGAATGGCTTCGCGTTTCCTCTTAGAATCAATGAATTCGATTCAAAAACTCACGAAGTTATTAAAAAGGAGATAGGTTCGCTCCCTTTGTCTTTCGAATAAAAGGACGCGATTTTCTTACTTTTATTGGACGAGTAAAAGACGCGGCGGCGAATGGCGAGACGATACGATGAGGCGGTTTATTCACTGTCATTACCAGCCTTTATTCAAAAAGCGGTTAATAGAAACGCTTAAATTAATCGTGAATTCGCGCGAGGGAGCGGTCGATCTTTTTCGTCGTTTTTAAAGGACGTCGACACCTAAAGCAGAAGTCAAATCATATGGCCAAAAATCTCTTGAAGAGAGCTTGAGAAGGCAGCTGGATTTTTAGATGCCAGTGGAGAAAAAGAAGCTTGGCTGGTTGTTTTTGACGGGAATAGAAGCGAAAAACGGGATGACGATATTCCTTTGGATGCAGTTCAAGTTGATAAACATGCTATTCATATCGTTGGTTGTTGAAATCATCTGGCTTATTAGGACGTAATTTATGATCGCTTTCAGTTCCCTGAGGCCTGTAGCGATACAAATTATGTTAAAATTTATGAACGCACCCACATATTGATTTTCATTAAGGTGTCGGCCACAACGCCAACTTAGATCGACCCATTACTTGCGAACGCTTTGTTTTAGAGACATTAATAACAAATTATCGGCGTCTAAAAATTATCCGCCAGGGCGATAAAATCAATTTGGAGCCGGAGAGAAGAAGGCCGCTCCCTGTTGGAAAACCTTGATCCAAAACGCTCCCCGGGCTCATGGTTTTTTAAGCGCCGGGAAACAACATGGCGTCAAGGCGAGGGTTGGATTCGAAGGGAAATTCGAGGTGGCGCGTAAAAACCCGAATTCCCTGATATCTGTAGAACTACAAAAGTTTATTTGGGTAGGGGCACCCAAATGCATCTAATATTTGTTTATGTTTTGCAGTTAAAACTGATACTATTTTATATTCATTATAACTAAAAAGTTTAATTCCATCTAATTCTTTCAATAGAGATTTTATACAATATTTTTTATATAAATTATGCTCTAACATAGTCTGATGAATTACAGAAGTAATAATTAATGACAAAAATCCAATAAAATATTTGTTTTCATAACTCAATTCGTTGTGAACTCTAGTACGAGCCTGGTCAGTTCTATTTTTAAAAATTTCATAAGCCTTTTCGACAACATCTCTTTTGCGATAAATTTTAATGGCTTCTTCAGGATTTTTTATTTCATTACTTAAAAGAATAAACCAACCCGCTCTGGAAAGCGCGGATTCAAACGCTTGCTGATTTTTAGTGATTATATAACCACTACGCACTTTTTTTGAAGGAGTAAATTTAAGAAAATAAGAATAATCTTCATCATTGAAATATTTTTTAGGATCTTCAGTGGCTTGAGCGTACATTTTCATGAAATCTTGTAAAATACAATTATGTGTATCTATAAATTTTTCAGGATCTATAAAAGTATGAGCATATAAATATTTGCTATTATCCCATCTAATTCTTTTACTTATTCCGTATATGATTTCCGTAGGTGTATTAACAGTATGATTTACGTCAAATGAAATATTCTGGTGGTCCATGATTAATTTATTTTTTAAATTCGTTGTAGCCGGCATACCAACAATAAATTTAATTTTAGGTGAAGAGTTTATCATATAGTTTATATTATTTTTTGAGTAAAAACCCCTGTCCAAAACCAATTTAAAATCTGTATATTTAAGTAGTGCATATCTTTGAATAGCACCTACTAACAGAGATACGTCATTTATGCTTCCATGGTAAGTACATGAATAAACTGGAAGTCCAGAATTTTCACCAAATAAAAGACATAAATTAATTTGCTTCAATCTTTTGTTATCGTTACTTTGTTTGGGTTTGCCAAACACAGCTTTATCCATAGAAACTGAATAAGTACAGATTGATGTTGTATCAAGTGCTAAATAGTCATTTTCAGTAACAAGCTCCGACCATTTCTGATAAAATAATAGCCTCTGTGATTCTGTAATTTTTTTAAACAATTCACTGATACGTTGAGAAGCTACTTCTGATGATTCGCTATATGTTTCATATTCTTCACTAAAAAATCCGCAATACGTTAGAGGATCGGGATCAATTGTATAATATTGTGCTATTGTCAAAATCTGCTTATAAATTTTTGGAAAACATTCTTCTATAATGTCAAATAATCCAACTTTTTTTACAATATGGTTCAATAAATAACTTGGTCCATAAAATTTTGATGTAAACTCGGTAACATCATCAATACTAAACAACTTAGAGGTAGTATCGCTATAATTATATTTTTTAGATTCAGTATCTTGGTTACTAACGGGACCTTTATCATCAAAATTGATAATAATATTCCGTGATGAAGCATAATCTTCCAGAGAAACGTCAATTTCATTCTGATACTTTTCAATCCAAAATGGATATTTATCGTTAAATATTGGTTTTCGAGTATCTTCATCAATAACACCTAAACATGTTGCATGTCTTTTAGGAGCGTGACTAACAGGATCTCTAAAGGCAATACCACCGTATATGTATTCCTTATTTCTAATTTTACTGATATACATGAACGCCATTTGATGAACTCCTCGGTAGTCCTACTATATTAGAACTACCAAACCACCGTATATGTATTCCTTATTTCCAATTTTACTGATATACATGAACGCCATTTGATGAACTCCTCGGTAGTTCTACTATATTAGAACTACCAAGGAAAGTCAAGAGAAAAAATTAGAAAATTTTTGTGTTTTTACTGTATTACAATAGATTGTTATTTTGCTAAAATATAGTTCAATTGAATTAAATTATTCATAAAAAAATCATTACTAATAATAATCTGTATTTCTCAATTTTTTTCTTACTATTTTTTTTATTATTTTTTTTAAGATAAATCAATTTTCATGCCAATTGATTAATATCTTCATTTTATAATTCACCGAATGATTCTGAGTCG
>JAISMF010000064.1 GCA_031276865.1 Deltaproteobacteria bacterium
CTATAGACCCGACCGATAGGACAACGGAGGAGAATTTGATCATGAAATCCACAGCCGTCCCCATGCCTCCCGAACTGGAAAACATCGACGTGGCGTCGCAAACTAGCTACCTGTGGGAAGTCGAACTCGAATATAAGAAGGATCTGGAAGAGGCCAAGGCGAAGTTCGAAGCCGCGGAGAAGGCCGCGAAGAAGGCCGCGGAGAAGAATTCTAAGGAGATCGCCTCCAAGCTGATTTTTGAAGGCTGGTCCTTGGAGAAAATCTCCGAAATCACCGGCCTGTCTCTGGAACAGGTGAAGTCCCTCACCCCAGCCTGACCTCTTAAAAGCGAGTTTCCGGCTCCCGGCCCTGAGAGGGTCCCCTCATGGGTGGGGTATCTTTTTTCCGCCGTCCACCCGAAAAGCATCCCGCCAGGGAGGTCGCGATCGGCCGTCCTGGCGGTCTTTTTTTGGGGGATCTCCAACCGTTCCCTCCGCCCCGCCAGTTTCCCCTGATCTTCCTCCTTTCCCCGCCAGCCCCCCCTGCTCCATCGTTCGCGAACCCCGAAGGCCCTCTCCGCGGGTTAAAGGGCGCCTCCCCACCTCCCATTCCCTCTCGCCTTAGACGCCCGCCCACTTTAGAAACGGATGATTATACACAATATATATGCTAATCCATGTTCGAATCGGCCACAATTTGTATTTTAGAGGAGCGTTCAACTTCGGGAAACAACGCTGGAAACTTTCCTGGAAATTGACCGTCGCTCCAAAAAAATAGTTTCTTCTATTATTTGTCCACAATATATTGCGTTTGAGATGCTTTTTAGGGTTTTTCCGCGCCTGGGCCGCCCAGCCCTTTTCCGGCATTGTTTTTGCTTTACTTAACATGGCGCCGCGCCGCCGTGGACGGGGGGAGGCCTCCTCCGAAAACACCCCCTCCCCTCGAGGCCGGGGGACTCCCCTAAGTCCCCCGGGCGCGGACTTCCGAGGGGGGGGACGCTGGGAGCCCCGAAGGAGGGACGAAAAAAACTCTTGCCAGCGCTACGCGGCTGTGATATAAAATTTCACCGTCCTGCTCATACGCCTTCCCGGCGCCCCTGTGCACGGCGGTCGCTTTTTACCCTTTTTTAATCCCTTACACAACCGGCCCCCCAGGCGGGCGGCGCCGGCCACGAAAGCAGAGTCGGGGGCGACCCCGGCTTCCTGGCTTTTTTATTCACACGAGGTGAACCAAGCCCTCAATCAGCCGAAAACATAGCCTCCTTCAGAGAATAAGTGACTTTTGTCATCTTGGATCCGCAAAAAAAGGCTAATTGTTTTATTTGGAGTGAAAATGCTCAAAATTTTCAACAATTATACTCGGTTTCGTCAAACATTTTTCTGTGGACCCCTCGAATTTTGATAAACAGCCGGTTTCCGCGGACCGGCCCGCCGTTTAACACCGGCGCAGTCACTTCACAGCGGCTTTATCTCCTCAAAAATACTATTCTTATCCTTGGGAGAAAGGAGGCGTATGATAGTAATTGGAAGACTTCATCTCTAACACCCCGCGCCCCGTCGATTCCGGCCTCAGCGTCAAAGGCGTCACCAAAACCTTCGACTCCGCCAAAGGCCCGGTCCTCCGCAACATCGATTTAGATGTTCCCCCCAACAGTTTCTTCGCCCTTCTGGGACCTTCCGGCTGCGGTAAATCCACCCTGCTTCGCATCATAGCGGGTCTGGAAACCCCCGACAAAGGCTCCGTCGTCTTAGACGGCGAGGACATCTCCTCTTTTCCCCCCTACCAGCGGAAAGTAAACACCGTATTCCAGAATTTCGCCCTCTTTCCCCATATGAACGTGAGGGAGAACATAGCCTTCGGACTCAAGGCCCGGGGCATATTCGAGGACAAGCGCGATCTCTTTCTGGACACCATCGAGTCTCTGGAACTGAAAGGACTCGAGGATAGATACCCGGATCAGCTCTCCGGCGGACAGCAGCAGCGCGTCGCCCTGGCCCGGGCCCTCGTAAACGAACCGCGGGCGCTCCTTTTAGACGAGCCGATGAGCCACTTGGACGAGTACCTCAAAGGGAAGGTGTCACAGGATCTCCTGCGTCTGCAGCGACAGAACGGGACCATCTTCCTCATGGTCACCCACGATCGGGAGGAGGCCATGAACATCTGCAACGGCATGGCCATTCTAAACGAGGGCCGCATCGTCCAGCAGGATAAACCCAGCCGCCTCTTCTTCTCCCCGCGGAGCGTCTTCGTGGCCGAGTTCATGGGCAAACTCAACATCTTCGACGGCGAGATCAAAGACAGATCGGTGGTGCTCCCCTTCTACTCCGACGGGGAATCCTTCGAAAGCGTGAAGAGCGGAAAAATCCTCATCAATCCCGAGCTCATTTCGGTGCGCAAACAAAAAAAAGAGAAGAAAAGCCAGTTCTCTTTGAAAGGCGCGGAAAACCGCGCCGCCGTTTCCGGCGCCGCGCGGGAGGCCGCCCGGCTCTCCCGGGTGAACGGCTGGACGCCCAAAAAGGACGCCGAGGAGGACTACGGAAGCGAGACGCTCAGCCTCCAGCTCGTCTCCAACGGCGATTACGCGGCCCCGGAAAACCCTTCCGGAGGAAACGTCCACGTGGCTCCCCGGGTGATTAGGTTCGCCAAAAGCGCCAAAGGGTCCAAGGGGGTGAAGGGCGGCAAGCTTTCAAACCATTTACAGGTGAACGCCACCGTCTCCCAGGTGCGCTACCGCGGCTACGCGACCGAGCTCCACTGCTCCGTCCCCAACACGGAAACCGGCCGGGGCTCGTCCACCATACAGGTTATAACCAGCAACAAGGAAAGCTCCTTTAAAGAGGGGGACGGTCTCGTCCTCTCCATAAATAAGAAGCATTTAAAGATGCTCTCCTCCGACGGCGGTCCGCTCGCGGACTGACGCCGGGGAGCCCTCTTAAACTTTCTTCCCGGCGTTTGTCAGCCCCCTTGGGATCCCTCGGGACCGCCCACGGGGGCTTTTCACAGGGGGCGCTCTTTAAGGCGCTTTTCCCTAAAGCTCCGGCGGGCTGAAAGACGGCTTTCTTTTTCCCGGCGCCTTTTCCATCCTCCGCTAAAAGAGGTCGCGCCGGCGCCGTGGGTCCCTCGACTCCGGAAAAATTTTCATAAAAAAACGTTTTTCGTGAAACCGCCCCGCCCGGGAGCGCGCCGAAAAAAAACGCCCGAAGGAAACCCTCGGGAAAATTCCACCTACGCCGGAAACCTCGACTTAAGGATTTCCCGGGGGCGCCTCACCACTCGACCGCGGCCCGCTTTTTCCGGAAATCGGAAAAAACGCCGGAGGCTTTATCCGGAACTAAAAAAAATGAAAACCAGCGCGCTTTCGAAACCGTCCTTTCGGGGAAACTATAGAAAACAGCTCTTAGGCTTCGCCACGGCCTTTCCGGCTCTTTTATGCCTCACGGTCTTTCTGGCCGTTCCCTGCATGTGCCTGGTCCTGATCTCCTTCGTCCAGAGAGGCGAGTTCGGGGACATTCGGTGGGCCTTCTCCCTGGAGAACTACAAAAGGCTTTTCGGTTTCAGCCTCTACGGCTGGAGCCCGGACTTCCTCTTCATCCTTCTCCGTAGCCTCAGGGAGGCCTTCGTGACCACCCTGATTTGCATCGTCATAAGCTACCCCTTAGGTTTTTTCATCCACGCCAGAAAGTCGCGCTTTTCGCGCTTGGTGTGGCTCGTGCTCTTAAACGTCCCCTTCTGCACCAACATAGTGATCCGCACCTACGCCTGGCAGCTGATCCTGGGCCCCGGCGCCCCGCTCGCGGAAATATGCGCTTTTCTAGGCGTCGCGCCGCCCGGAACGCCGCTCTATCCGGGGACCTTCGCCGTGTATCTCGGAATGATCTCGACTTTTCTGCCCTTCACGGCCCTGCCCCTCTACGCGGCCATAGACCGCATGAACTGGAGCCTGGTTCTGGCGGCCAAGGATCTCTACGCCACCCGCTTCAAGATCTTCACCCAGGCGGTCTTCCCCCAGACCGTCCACGGGCTCTTCGCCGGAATAATAATCACCTTCGTGCCGGCCATGGCCATGTACGTGGTGACGGACATCTTAGGCGGAGCCAGATACATGCTCATAGGAAACCTCATCCAGCTGCAGTTCGCCCAGGCCCGGGACTGGCCTTTCGGGGCGACCCTCTCTTTAGCCTTGATGGTTCTAACTCTTTTCAGCTTCGCGCTTTTTAAAACCACGAGGCTCACCAAAGACGCGGGGATCTACTAAAAGATGCGGAAATCCCACCTGCTTTTCACGCTCACTGCCTACCTCTCCCTCGCGCTGCTCTACGTCCCCTCCCTCGCGGTGGTGATCTTCTCCTTCAACAACTCCCGCTACGGGCTCTCCTGGAGGGGCTTCACCTTCGCCTGGTACGAAAGGCTAATCGAGAACAAATACATCCTGGACGCCGCCGTGAACAGCCTGGTGGTGGCCTTCGTCTCCACCGCCGTCGCCACCGTGCTGGGCACGTCGCTGGCTCTTGGACTTCACCGGGTGAGGTTTTCCCATACTTTAAACTGGCTGTTCAAACTCTTCATAAACCTCCCCATCGTGGTTCCGGACATCATCATGGCCGTGGCCCTCACCATGGCCTTCAGCTTCTTCCGCTCCTTCTCCAGCCTCTTCGACATGGGTTTCTTCACCCTCATCCTCTCCCACGTCACCTTTCAAATCTCCTTCGTCGCCCTCATCGTGCGGAGCCGGCTGGCCACCATGGACGAGGAGATGGAGCTCGCGGCCTCGGATCTCTTCGCCACCTCGCTCTACCGTTTCCGGCACTTCACCCTTCCGCTGCTTTCGCCCTCCATCATCGCCGGGGCGATGCTGGCCTTCACGCTCTCCTTGGACGACTTCATCATCAGCTTCTTCACCCACGGCCCCGATTCGGTGACGCTTCCCATCTTCATCTACGCCTCGCTCAAAAGGGGGATCACGCCGGAAATACACGCCCTGTCCACGGTCATGCTCACCTCCACCGTGATTTTAGTCGTCGCCTTGGAAAGGCTCTCCCGCTACGTGGTCCGGAAAAGCGAGGCCAAGGTCGCCCGGGAAAAGGAGAGGATCCTGGAAGAGGCCGAAAAAGCCTGAAAAGCCCCTCCCGGGGGCCGGGCCGCCATGTAACGCCGGACATGCCCGGCGCCCCTTTCCGCTCGGGGTCTCCGGCGCCTCCTAAGTAGAGCCCCCAGGTCGCTTAAGCCTGCCGCCCTCCCTCGCCCAGCCGAGTCTTTCCAGGGAAATATCGTTCGGAACCGTGCAGTCCGCGCCGATCACGAGCCTCTCCGGGCCGGCCTCGCGGACGATCCCTTCCGCGAAGGCCCGTATCTCCTTTTGGCCACCCTGGTGGATGACGGAGCCCGGGGCGTTGGGAAATCCGCCCAGGAGAACCTTTCCGGGGAACATCCTCCTTCCCTCCTTTAAAGAGACCTTTTCCACGTTCACCGCCCAGTTGTAGACGTCGGCGTCGTAAGAGGCGTAGAAGGGGACGTGGTTTTTAACCCCGGCGTAGCCGCAGATGTGGAGGATGTTGCGGCCGCCGGCTCCGGCGGCCGCGTCCAGGACCATCCGTTCCGAAGGCGCGACGCACGCCGCGTAAAAATCCTCTGAAAACAGCCCCGTGTCGGGATTCTGCACGCTCAGATAGATCCCCTCCGCGCCGCCCCTTTCGATTTGCGCCCTAGCGAGCCGGGAGAGCCCCTCCCCGATTTTAAGGAGGCACTCCCTCATAATCTCAGGAGATTCCAAAAGGAAATTCACCGCCGCCAGACGCCCGATGGTGAAACGCAAGGTGTTCAAGGGGGAAAAGACGTTGTAAAAACAGTACGCGTCCGGATCCACCCCGACCACCTTCCCAAGGAGGTCCACCTGGGCTTCAATCCAGGGGTGGCGGTCGGAAAGCGGGGTCACGGCCCGGTTTAAATCGGCGGCCGTTCGCACGGGGGAATCGAGGGGATAGAAAAAGAAGCCGTCGCTCATAACCTTCACCAGATCCGGCTGAAAGCTTTGAATGTAGCGCCTGTGCCCCTCGAAATTCCTCTTCGCCGCCTCCGGGTTTTTCAAGGCGTCGGAGCTCTCGGCGTCGGGCGAGAAATGAAACCAGAAGGCCGAAGGCACCCTGTCTTCGACCCGGCCCTGAAACACGGCGTCCATCAACTCTTTTCTATTCATAGGTCCCCTCCGCTTATTAAAAAGCCCTCTTCGCCACTACGTCCGGCCCGCTGGGGAGATCCGGACGAATCGCCATTATAGCACGCCCCTCCGTCGGCGGCGGGACCGTTTAAAGAGCCGTGAAACCGCGCGTTCGAGAAAACGCCCCGCGAAAACGCGGGTAAAAAAACGCCGGGTAAAAATGGCTGAAAACGAAATCCTAAAAAAGAAACCGGCCCGCGCCTTGAAAAAACAAGGCCGGGCCGGTTTTCAGCCTTCAGAAGGTGATTTCTCAGCCGAGAACCTGCTTCACCGCCACCGCCGCCAGGAAGGCCAGAGCCAAGTTAAAAAAGAGGCTGAAGAAGGTCCAGCGCCACTTGCCGCTTTCCTGTTTGATGACCAAAAGGGTGACGAAACAGGGGGAATAGAGGAGGGTGAAGACCAAAAAGGCCATGGTGTTGGCCGAGTTCGCGTTCCAGTGGGGATCGTTCGCGATCTTGTCTTTCAAAGGAGCGTCGTCATCTTCCACGGAACCCAGGGCGTAGGCGGTTCCCAGGGTGGTTATCACCACCTCTTTGGCCATGACGCCTCCGATCAAGGCGATGTTGGTCTGCCAGTCGAAGCCGGCCAGACTGGTGACGGGCTCCAGGAACCTTCCCAGGCGTCCGGCGTAGGAGTTGGCCAGACGCGACGACTCGTCGGAGTTTTCGATCTCGTTTATCCTGGCCGCCTTATCCTCCGCGGACAAGGAGAGATCGGCCTCGATGGCCGCCACCTGGGTTTCGATCTCCTTTTCCTTCTCCGCGGGAACGCCCGGATAGCTCATGGCCGCCCAGATGAGGATGGAGATGGCCAGAATGACCGTTCCCGCCTTCTTGATGTACTGCCAGGTGCGCTCCAGGGTGTGGATGACCACTCCGGAGGCCAAAGGCACGCGGTAAGGCGGGAGCTCCATGACGAAAGGCGTGGCCTTTCCCTTGATAATGGTGCGCCTCAGACCCAAGGCCACCAGGAGGGCCGCCGCCCAGCCTGCCAGGGTGAAGAGGAACATGTTCAAGGCCTGGTGCTTGTTGAAGAAGACGCCCACGAAGAGGAGGAAGACCGGTATCTTGGCCCCGCACATCATGAAGGGGACCGTCAAAATGGTCGCGAGCCTCTCCTTGGGGGACCGCAGCGTCCGGGTGGCCATGACCCCCGGGACGGCGCAGCCGCCCGCGATGCCGCCGCTTATGATGAAAGGCATGATGGAGGCGCCGTGGAGCCCGAAGATCCTGAAGATCCTGTCCATCATGTAGGCCACCCTGGCCATGTAGCCGGAGTCCTCCAGGATGGATATGAAGAAGAACATGATCATGATGAGGGGCACGAACCCGAGCACCCCGCCCACGCCGGCGATTACGCCGTCGCAGAGGAGCGATCTCAATCCCGGCGAACTTACGGCGCCGCCCACCTTGTCCGAAAACCAGCCGAAGAAGGTCTCGAGCCAGCCCAAGGGATAGTTTCCTATCTCAATCGTGACGAAGTATAAAAAGTATAAAACCGCGAGAAGAACCAGGGGACCCGCCACCCTGTGGGTGAGAACCTTGTCCGCCTTGTCGGAGAAGTCGGCGCGGGCGAAGACCTCCTCCACGTTTTCCAACACCCCGTTTTTCAGAACGGAGCTTATCCAGCCGTAGCGGTAGTCGGCTATCATCGCCTCGGGATAGGTGTCCAGAGTCGACTTCAAATGGTGCGTCACCCTCTCCACGATGGCGGTAAGTTTCTCTCGAACCTCCGGATTAGCTTTTTGGCACCTCTCCATAACCTCCGCGTCGTTTTCCAGAAACTTCAAGGCCACCCAGCGGGCCGGATAAAAATCCGTTAAAAGCTGGGCGTCCTCGACTAAGGGGGTCATCTCCTTTAAGGCGATGTCGAGATCGTTTCCGTAGGATATTTCAAGGGGGGCGACCCGGCCTTTAGACTCCTCGGCCAGCTCCACCGCGGCCCTCAGGGCGTCGGTCAGGCCGTTGCCGTTGCGGGCGACGCAGGGGAAGCATTTGATTCCGGTCAGCTCCTCCAGGCGCTTGATGTTCACTTTCAAGCCCTGGGACTCGGCCTCGTCCATCATGTTCAAGGCCAGGACGATGGGCATGCCCAGTTCCAGGAGCTGCACCGAGAGATACAGGTTGCGGTTGAGCACTCCGGCGTTCAGGACGTCGATGACGGCGCCGGGCCTCTCCTCCGCCAAAACCTTCCGCGCCACGACCTCCTCCAAAGAATAGGCCGTGAGGGAATAAGTCCCGGGGAGATCCACTAAAATGATGTTCCGACCGTCGAGGTGGGCGGTGCCTTCTTTTTTTTCAACGGTTATTCCCGGGTAGTTGCCCACGTGCTGGCGGGCGCCGGTGTAATGGTTGAAAGCGGTCGTCTTCCCCGAGTTGGGGTTCCCCGCCAAAGCGATCACGTCGGAGGCGTCCAAGGTAAAACCACCATAAATAAAATATCGAACCCGTTTACCCCGCGTTTTTTTATCCGTTCAAAAATATTTTCGAAACGATTTAGGAGGAAACAGGTTTTAAAAAATAGAGCCGGAGGAAATCCGGGCTTATAACGGCGAGGCTGTTTGGCGGAAGCGTCCCCTAGGGAGTGACTTTTATAAAGTCGGCTTCGTTGTTCCGCAGAGTCAGGGTGAATCCTAAAAGGCGCATGGCCACGGGATCGTAGAGCGGGGCCCGTCCCATGCAGGTGAGCTCCACCCCCGGCACCAAACCCATGTCCCTTATGCGCCGTCCCATCTCGCCGTCGGCGAGGATGTTGCTGATGACGGCTTTTTGGCCCACATGGAGCTGGCGCAGGGGAATGGGGGCGCTTTTGGGCTCGCCTCCGGCGGCCTCGAAGGCCGCGGGCCCTTCCCGTCCGTCATCCGTAGCGGCCGAAGCCGTTGGAATGGCTGTAGTCATGGTAAAACTCCTTAAATCGCGTGAAGCCGGATAGTCCGGCTTCCCAAAATCCCGCTCCCTCGCCCCGGACGAACGGGACGGGAAAGCGGCCGGGTTTCCGGCGTGAAAAGGCTGAAAGCGGTCCCGCGCGCCCCGTTTCAGGTGGCGCTCTTCGTGTCCGAAACGGAACCGTCATCCTCCCGGGCCCCGGGCCCGGTCCCGTTCATACGTTTCTTCCCTCCGCAGCCGCAGCCGCAGGAGCAGGAGGGACGGACGAAAATCCTATAGACGGCGAAACCCAGAGCGGCCGCGACGATCACGGCGATAATGACGGTGTCCATATCCGCGCCTTTCAAGTCGCTGAATTCAGCGTTCAAAACACGGGCCACCCCCTTTCGCCTCGAGAAAGGGCGAAAAACCCGCAATGTCGAGAAATTCCGTCCGCGGCTCTTAAGTAGGGAAAAATCCCCGCGAAAGAACTGAGAACGATTCTCACTTGCAATAATAGCACTCCGCCGCCCCTTGTCAAGAGCCCGATCCCCGCCAATTCGCCCTTATTATGAGATTTTAGTGTTATTTGGCGGACCACCCTCCACATATAGGATATGATTAACAATATATCGATATATTGAAAAAAAATTTTTTCCGTCCCGGCCAAAAAAAATCGCTGAAACCCCTTTCCCCCCTCTTATTCGCCCCGGATTTCACTTTCCGCGACCGGAAAAAAACACTAGACGACGCTCCGCGCGGTTCCCTTTACGATAACGTATCCGATGGAGTGACATGTTATTCAAAACAATTTATAAATTTTTTAATATAAAACAATGCTTTTATTATCGACATTCCTCACAGTGTTTACACTTCGTCATGGCTCAGCGAAGCCGCGGACGGCGTGGCGCCCCGACGCGTTATCCGCGTTCAAAATTCTTTTATCTTTCCGTTTTCCCCGAAATACAATCTAAAGCGCGCGTCCGGCGAAGTTTTCCGTCGAAACAAAGCCTCAAAACCCCGCCCCCTTTCCGCGCCTCGTTTAAACGCCTTAACTGTCGACCGCCTTAGCGGAGTTCGGCTGATTTTCACGCGGGCGTCGTCTTTCCGCCGACGGACGCCTCCATGAAATGAAGAAAAGACGTCGGCTTTTTCATTCGCGCGCTTCGACTTCCTGGGCTTTAAACATGCGAATTTAAAGTAAATATTACTAAATTATATATATAACATATCTATAGATGCTATATTATGGTATTATGAGTAATTAATTAATTACCAAGCATATCATCAAAATTTCTAAAACGCATCCATATATATAAGAAATCTCACGGGTCGTTAAGAAAAACTAGAGCGCGGAAGACGGGCCAGCCCTGGAGATTTTCGGGACGAATTCGGCCGCGCGACGCTTCGCCGGACAAGCCGTAAAGCCGGAATCTTTGACTTTCGCCAAAAAATGTGCTTGAATTGCGCGGAAACGGCGACCGGCGGGCGTTTTCCCGATCCGCGTCTTCACCGCGGCGGACACCGCCGGCTCCCGGGATCCTCGGGCTTAATTTCACGTCTCCAAGCCCGCCAACCTAAACATTTCCGCCTGGAAAACAAATTAAACGCCCGTTAATTCCGCGGCCCCTGGCGCTGGGTCGCAAAATTAAAATCACATATAACCGCTTTTCTCACGTTTCGCTTATTTCCTGAAGCATCGTAAACCTAAACGCCGACAGCTCCGCCGCGGCTTTTAAATATCGCCGTGCCGGAAAAACAAGCCTAAGCGGCGAAACGCCCTGTTCAAACTCCAGCGTCAACCGGACGTTTTTTCAGAGCGGAGACGTTTTTTCCCAGCGCCAACATGGGAACACTCACGGGGTCCCGCCCCGCCAGAAACAAGGGAACATTATCAGCATGGCCCAGTATCAAATCGCCCTCATCCCCGGGGACGGCATCGGTCAGGAGGTGGTTTCCACCGCCCGCGAGGTTCTCGAGGTGGCTTCATCGCTGTGCGGCTTTTCTCTAACTTTCAAAGAATTCCCCTTCGGAGCCGAATACTATCTGAAACATAAGGAGGTGCTTCCCAAAGGCGCCTTCGACGAGATAGGCGAGGCCAACGCCCTCTTATTGGGAGCCGTGGGAGACCCCCGAGTTCCGCCGGGTCCCCTGGAGCAGGAGCTCCTTTTGGCTCTGCGTTTCCACTTCGATCAATATCTGAACCTTAGACCCGCCATGAGCCTGCCCAACGTCCCCATCCCCATCAGGCTGGATAGGGACGAGCTGATAGATCTCCTCATCGTGCGGGAAAACACCGAGGATTTTTACATGAACCTCGGAGGCTCCGGCTTCGGGAAACTCGAGGGGACGATCCACGCCGACCGCGGTTTGTACAAGCTGGACGGGGAGATTAGACTCGAATTCGACCCGCGTATACAGGCGGCCTACAGCGTGGGCGTCTTAAGCGAGCCGGCCGTGCGCAGAATCGCCAACAAGGCCTTCCAGCTGGCGGACATGTACCAAAAGCCCTTCATCCACTCCGCCACGAAATCCAACGCTCTTCCCCACATCTACGGATTCTGGGACAACGTGGTGGCGGACACCGCCGCCTCGTACCCACATATTGAGCTGCGCCGCATAAACGTTGATAATCTCGTCTACAAACTTCCCCGCAACCCGAAGGAGTTCGGGATCATCCTCTGTCCCAACCTATTCGGCGACATCATCTCCGATCTGGTGGCCGGACTCACCGGAGGCCTGGGTCTCACGGCCTCGGGAAACATCGGAGACTCGTTAAGCATGTTCGAACCGGTCCACGGGTCGGCTCCCGACATAGCCGGCACGGGAAAGGCCAATCCCCTGGCCGCCATTTTTTCCGCCTCCATGCTCCTGCACCATATAGGGGAAAGCGAGGGTGCGGGAATGATTGAAACCTCCGTGAACCTTTATCTTAAGTATAACGAAGGCGCCGGACTGCCTTTGGAACTGGGAGGAAAATTGAAAACACCGGAGGTGGGCGAAAAGGTTATCGAGATACTGCGCACGATGGCCGAGCCGGGTATATAACGAGCCGTTTACCCTCTAACCCAGATCCGGTTTTAACAAAACCGCCCGAATCGCGGAAGGCGATCTTATGGACGAAAAAAAAACCGCGGTTTTCTTAGACAGGGACGGTACCTTGAACATGGACAAGGGTTACACCTATCTTTATGAAAACTGGGAATGGCTTCCAGGAACCTTAAAGGCGTTAAAGCTCTTAAATAAAACCGGAGCGAACCTGGTCGTAGTCACCAACCAGGCCGGAATCGCCAAATCCCTTTACACTGAAAAGGACGTCTTACTTCTGCATAAAAAAATAGACGCCGATTTAAAAAAGGAAGGCGTAGTCGTTTCGGGTTGGTACTACTGCCCCCATCACCCCGACTTCACCGGACCCTGCGAGTGTCGTAAACCAAAAACGGGAATGTTTAAGAAAGCCGCGAAAGACCTAAATATCAGTCTAAAGGATTCGTATATGGTCGGAGACAAGAAATCAGACATCGAGGCGGGGTTAAACGCGGGCATGCGTTTGGTGATACTGGTTAGAACAGGCTACGGCGATCTACTTGAAGTAATTCCCCCGGGGGTTAGGGTGGCGGAAAATATTTCCGAAGCGACAAATATCATATTGTCCGACATCTCAAAGAAAAAATAGAAGAATCCGCCTTAAACTCCATTCCCGCCTTAATGTCAGGCGTCTTTTCATCCGGCGTTCCATTCTTTACATGGGGAGCGCCGAAAAACTCCCGGCCGGCTCGCCGGTTTTCGCGTTTTTTCACTCCACCCTAATCTATCAGCCTCAGAAACGGCTACCGCCGCGCTTCAGCGTAATAATTAAGCTTTAACGCGGCCATTCAATATCGCGGGCGCCACCGAATGACGACCGCGGTCGCGCGCCTACCGTTAATTCGCATACCGCCTAAGCGGTCATGGAGGTCTAAAATGAAAACTTTTATCTGTTTATCCGCGGCTTTTATCCTTCTTCTTTCCGGCGTTTTATACGCCCAGGATATTGAAGGAATGGGCGAAGACATTCAAGATGATGGAACAACTAATTTTGAAGTGGATGACAACGGTTTCTTCTGCGGAGCGACAAGTATTTTTTTCCGGGATGGCGAGCTTGACGCCGTGGTTATCGCGAACAAATACGATGAATTTGTGCTCTTCGACATGCTTGACGATCCCAGCCGCAGTCTGATTCCAACCCTGGCGAAAGACACGCCGGTCAAATACCATGTGAAAGTTCACACTTTCTCCATTGATTACGAGTACTTCACTCGAGTAGACGTTACCAAAATCGAACCTACCGGCGATCCTAAGCCCGGCGCCTGCGAAAAGCCCATACCGAAGTTTGAAGGTTAGTCCGATTCTAGTCCATTTCGCCTAAAACACGTTAAGAAAAATTTTCTTCATTAATCCGTAAAACCCCGGTTTACACGGCCTTGTTATCACTTATACGGTAATATTTCCGTTTTTTCTTTTTCCTAAACGGGAATATAAATTCTTATCTTTATCCGTTAGATTAAAATCAGGCTTGTTTTCATCCGTTTTCAGAGCCGCGCTTTTAAACCATCCATCACCTCGTTAAACAAAGCTCCGTCTAAACCGGCTTAACCGGCAAGCGTTGGTTTATGAGATGGAGCCTGATTTGAAATTTTCATTAAACGCCTTCAAACAATTTGAGTCGAAATAATCTATAAAAAGTAGCGAACCTCATTGCGGCTTTTCCTCTTTCTTCTTTTTCAACTTAACCAGCTTCCCGCCGCGAAGATTATCGTATTCACCATGCGTGTTATGATTCAACTCGAGAGCGCTATGCGCATTTCGGATTCTTCGGTTTTAAAATAATTCGCGAGAGTGGAATTTGTCTAGAGTTCCGCGATCTTCGCATTCATGCCATTTCTCTCTAAACGACACGGTTGGCGCTGGTATTTCATCCGCCACCGCGGCGCAAGTTTTTCCAAGAGCGCGCTAAATTTTCCATCGAATGGCGCGTCCGCGTTAAACAGGCTGTCCGCGCCACGCCTAAGCCCCCTAGCTAAGGTGAAGACGGACGGGCGCTTTTCCCGAGGGCGTCCCCCCGCGGAACGCTTTTCCGGACCGCGAATTGATCGGCCGTAAATCAGGCGCTCCCGTCGTAGACCTCCAGGCGCAGGCCCACGGGTTTCCACTCCCCGGCCTCGAGACTTAAAAGGAGGGTGATGTTCAAGGTGGTCTTGCCGGTCCTCCACTCCCCCCTGATGAGCCAGGGGCTTTCCGGCCCGACGGAATCCCGCACGCTTTTGGGGGCCTCCTCGCTTTGGTAGGGGTCGTAGGGGGCCGACTCCAGGAGCACGAGCTTGCCTCTTCCGGGAAACTGGGACAAGACGTCCTTGTAGCCGGCCAAGTTCATATAGGCCTGGGCCAGACTTCCCGGGGTGTCCTTGGCCTTCCAGGAGGGGGCCAGGGATTGGTGGAAGTTGCGGTAATCGCCGCTGGTGAGGGCGTCCACCCAGAGTTTCAGGACGTTTTGCAAGATCCTGGACACCGACGTGTCCGAACTGAAGCCTAAGGAGAGGGATCCGTCATCCTTCTTCTCGGTGCGGACGACGGAGACCTGCCCCGTCATGGCCTCGGCGTTTTCGACCACCGGGGCGATGAATCTGTAAAACAGATAGCCCAGGCCCAAGAGGATGAGTATAAGGAGGGTGAGCTTTCCGAAGCTGATCTTTTTCCCGCGGTTGGTTCTGCCGGAGTATTTCTGTCGCATGGTCGGGCGTCCTGATTTCGTAAACTGAAAATTTCAAAAGTGAATGCGGAATTATTCCCTTTCGCTATTAAAAAAGCCATAACAATTATTATTAAGAATATTAGAGATTTTCTTTAACAAAGTCAAGTCTCTTTCCGAGCCCGGAAACTTTCCCCTCCCCGGCGCCTTCCCGTGGCGCTAGTTTTGCGAAATAAGGGGGCGCTTATGGAAACGCCTCCACATATGGACGCTGGGCGCGGATTCCAAGCACTTATCCGCGCGTCCTCCCCCTTTAAGGCTGTTCCCTCCGTTTCGGAAGTCTAGGCCGGATCGAAGCGCTTAGATCCCCCCCCCGCGCCCCCGGGCCGGGGGGGGCGGTCGCCGGGGCCGTTATTTTTGTTGACCATAGAGCCTTCGATCCATATAATACCCTTTACCCTTTTTGACCCGGGCGCCTTAAAAGCCGTCCCCGGCCAAAAAAAAGCGCCCCGGATCTATATTATTTCCGCTCCCTCCTCCCCTTCCCGGAGCGAAGGCTCCGGAGGCTTTCATCGCCCGGGGAGTTCTTTTCATCGTTTTTTTCCGCGTTTCACTACGCAACGCCGGAAGCCTCCCCTCGCTTCCGCCCGACCTCGCCCCGGACCCCCGTTTCGGGGCATTCATCCCATGAGGTGTCTTTAATGCATCCCCGAAGGTACGAAACCCTGATTCTTCTCTCTCCCGGCATGAGTCCGGTCGACCTCGACAAGTTCAAAGCCAAGGTCGAAAACATTCTGGAGTCCGGCGGCGCCCGGGTTCTCCAGACCGAGGACTGGGGAAGGAAGGTTCTGGCCTATCCCGTGCGCAAGGAGCACTACGGCGTCTATCTCCTCTACGACTACCAGGCCCTCCCCGCCGTCGAGGCCGAGTTGAAGAGGAATTTGAAGATCGACGAGAACGTCTTCAAGAGCCTCACCCTCCTCCTCGACCGCCAGTTCACAAACGAGCGTTTCGAGCAGGAAAAGGAGAAGATCCTGGCGAAGGCGCAGAAAAAAGAGGCTCCGGCCGCCCCGCCGGAAGGCGAATCCCCGGAGGCCTCCCCGGCTCCCGCCCCGGAGGACGCCGACTCCTCTTCCGCGGCCCCTTCTCCGGATTCGGAGGCCCCGCCCTCCGAAAGCCCTCCGCCCTCCCCCGAGGGAGAGGCCCCCCCGCCGGAGCCCGGAGACGATCCCGAAAACGCTCCGGAAGAGCACGGCTCCGCCTCCGAAGCCTAAATCCTCCTCAGCCCGAACCCCTGAATAATTTTCACGACCCCACTTGTAAGGAAAGAGAGAACGACATGGCCTACCCCCCGCACCAGAACTATTCCGGCGGCGCCGGCGGATCCGGAGGATCCGGAGGATCCGGCGGCTCCGACGACAAGTCCTACCGCCGCGGCCGAGGCAAGAAAAAGACCTTCCGCCGCCGCGTCTGCCGCTTCTGCGCCGAGCACATCGACACCGTCGACTACAAGGACGTCCAGACCCTGAGGCTCTTCATCACCGAAAGGGGAAAGATTAACCCCCGCCGCATCAACGGCAACTGCGCCAAGCACCAGAGGCTGGTCACCCGCGGCATCTTCCGGGCCCGCTACATGGCCCTCCTCCCCTACACCGCCATGGCCACCTCCATGGCCCAGCACTACACTAACCAGTCTTAGAGAGCCTAGCCGGGAGGAAAACCATGGAAATAATACTCACCCGCGACGTGGACAATCTGGGTCTGGCCGGACAGGTGCTCAAGGTGTCCGCCGGCTACGCCCGCAACTATCTGCTTCCGGGCTCCTTCGCCCTGCCCGCCACCCCCGACAACCTCAAGGTGCTTTCCAAAAAGCGGGAGGAATTTGAAAAAAGGGCCCTGGCCGCGAAAGAGGAGGCCTCCCTCCTTAAAGAGAAGATCGACGGCCTGGTCCTAACCATCACCCGCAAGTCGGTGGACAAGGGCAAGCTCTACGGCGCCGTAACCCCCCAGGATCTGGTGGACGCCGCCTTGGAGCAGGGCTACGCCCTGGATCGGCGTCGGCTTAAGATATCCGAACCCATCAAGGCGGTGGGCGACTACGAAATCGGCGCGCGCCTGCACCCGGAGGTGACCGCCACCTTCAAATTGAAGGTTCTGGCCGAACCCAAGCCCGAGCCCGAGCCCGAGCCGGAAGTTCCGGAAGGGAAGAGGGGCAAAGGCCGCCGGACCCGCCAGGATGCCAGGCCCCGCGACGAGGCCAAAACCGAAGATTCGGCCGAAACCGCCGAGGCGGCGGACGGCGCCGGAGACCAGGCTGAGGCCGCCCCTCAGGCGGAGGCCTCCGGATCTAAGGCCGGAAGCCGCAAGGGCGGAGCCAAAGGGAAAGACGGATCCGCCAAGTCCCCGGACGCTTCCCAGGAGTCCGCCGCCGCAAAAGACGCCCCCTCCGAAAGCTTTGCGGCCGCTCCGGACGAGCCCCCGGCGACGGAGTCCTGACGGCGCCGAAAATAACCTTCAAAGCCCGGGACGCCGGAGCGGCCCCGTCCCCGCCGCTCCGGCGTCCCCTTTTAGGAGACGCGGGCGTGGAAGATAATCAAGATCCCTTTTCCCTCTGGCGGAACGTGGAGGAAATCCTCTCCTCGAGGGATCCGGATTCCCGCTGGCTGCGGGCCATGCCCGCCTTCCTCCTGGAGCTCACGGGACTCTCCTGGGCGTTCCTGACCGAGTACTACCACGCGGACAGCCAGCATTACTTCATCCGCGGCGCCTATCCGGAGGTTTCCGGCCTTTCCGTCTCCCAGTCCGTGGAACTGGGTCTGGCCGGCTGGGTGCACGGCCACGAAACGCCCCTGCTCCTCAACTCAGTCAACACCAAGGAGAACATAACCTTCATCTTCAGCCGCTCCGAGCCCATAAAAAAACCGGGCTCCTTTTACGGCTGGCCGCTCATCTATAAGGAAAGCCTCGTGGGGGGCCTCTTCCTCGTGGGCGGGAAGAACGAAACCCTGGATCCGGAAGTCCTAAGCTTCATCGCCCCCCTCCTTTTACGCCTCGCCGCGCACGTCAACCACAACCGTCTTTTAGACCGGGTGACCGAGCTTAAAGGCCTGGATCCCCAGACCGGGCTTCCCCACCGCACCAATTTCCTGGACCGCCTGGAGCGACTCCTCTCGCTTATGAGCGTGCAGAATCGCCGCCTGCGGCTCAGGCTTTTAAGCGTCTCCGGTTTGGGGCGCTACTCCCTGAACCACAGCCTGGAGGACACCCAGAACCTTTTGCGCACCATCTCATCCCAGCTCCTCCACTTCGCAACCGAGTCCTGGGAGCTGGGGCACGTCTCCTACGGGCTTTTCGCCATCGCGGTTCCGGAGGAGCAGATCCCGGACCTGGACAAATCCACCTACGTTTTAAAGAAGATCTTAAACGACTGGTCCTCCCCCGGGCGGGCCGGTAGCGACTTCATCTTCCACGAGCAGGAGGCGAGCTTCCCCGAAGACGGCGTCAAGGCGGAGGAACTCTTGGAAAACGCCCTCACCCGCTTGGCCAAAGGCTGAAAACCCCAACTAAAACCCCCTCTCGCGGGGGTTTTTCTTTTTCCCCTCCCGCCTTTTCCCGCCTTCTTTTTCTCCATCCATCCCCTTCTCCCCTTCTCCCCTTCTCCCCTTCTCCCCTTCTCCCCTTCTCCCCTTCTCCCCTTCTCCCCCTTCTCCCCTTCTCCCCTTCTCCATTTCTCGCTTTATCCCTTTCTCGCTTTATCCCTTTCTCTCTTTATCTCTTTCTCTCTTTCTCTCTTTCTCTCTTTCTCTCTTTCTCTCTTTCTCTCTTTCTCTCTTTCTCCCTTCTCCTCTTCTCCATTTCTCTCTTTCTCGCTCTCCCTAGGCTTTCATCCTAAATTATTCTTTCGTTATTCTTTCCCGCCCTCATTTTTTCCTCTTTTTCACTTTTTATATATTTTAATTATTTTTTATCTTTTTTCGTCCTTATCATTTTTTTTTATCATCTTTCACTCTCTTTAATATACCTTCATCCTCCTTATTTCCCGACTTCATCGTTTCTTTTTTCTTTCTTTCTTTCTTCCTTTCTTCCTTTACCTCCTTTTCCCCCCCTCTCTTCATCCACCTCCGCCTTTCTTTATTTCTCACCGCGGCCCGCCCCCCAGGTCGTTTCCCCATCCCCTCCCGCTCTCCCGGGCCCGTCCCGTCCGCTCCGCCTTTCCCCGCTCCGGGGACCCCAAAGCCGGGAATCCCAGTGGGGAAAAAGAGATCCCGCGCCTTCGCGCCCTCCGGAACCGAGCCTCTACTTGGCGTATTTCCGAAAATGCCTTGATTTTATCTGAAAATGATGCTTATTTATATCGCAGTCGACCACGCCTTTTTTAAGCGTTTTTTTTCCGCGCCCCGACTCCCGGGCCGCGGCTCATCGTCCGCTCCCATCCGCTCCGGATGGTCTTTTTCCGGCCTCCGGCCCCGCTTTCCGCTTTCCAGTTCAGGAGAATAACAATGGACTTCTCTAAATTCGATCTCCTGGAATCCAAGGTGACCTCCCTTCTCTCTAGGCTGACCGAAGCCGATAATAAAAATGAAACCCTGGAAAAGGATCTTTCCGACGCCAGAAGACAGATAGAAACCTTAACCGAGGAGCGTTCCCTGATCCTCCGGAAGATCGACGAGCTTCTGGAGCGTCTGGATTCCCAGCCCTAAAATAAGCCGGAGCCGGGGGGCGGACCGCGCCCGCCGCCTCCGACCCCTCCCCCGGAAGCCTTTTTCGGGGACCCGCCTTATCCTTTCCGCCCGACCTTTGCCTCGTTTCAAAACCGTCCCCGAAAATCTTCGGGCCGGGGCGAGCCTCCATGACAGCTTCCGACGACCTAAACCCTCCGGAGGGACGCCCTCCGGCCTCCTTCGGGGAGGACCCCGCCCCGCCGGGAGGGGAGAAGTTCCACAGCCCCGAGGTGGACGCGTCCGGGCTCGTCACCATCACCCTGTTCGGAAGGAAGTACCACGTCAGATCCGACAAGCCGGATCTCATTTTTCAACTGGCCTACATCGTCCAGTCGGCGATAAACGAGGTCGGGGACGGAGGCGGCGACTCCGAGCTCGCCGCCCTGGACACCCTGGTTCAGGCCTCGTTTCGTCTCGCCTTGCAGCTCAACAACGCCCGGGGGGAGGAGAAAATCCTCCGGGAGAATATAGAGTCCCTGGAGAAGAGAATCCAGGAGCTACTCGATTTAATCGACCGCTCGGCGGGGGGGCTCTAACTTTCCCCGCCTTAACCGCTTTTTCACCAAGGAGTTTCATCCCGCCCGCGCCGGAGACGCCGCGACTCCAGTTTTCACGGCTCCACCCCCGGCCGGCCGCCCGCCCGGATCAAGACAGCCCGGGACGGAGAACATTTAAAGATGGGACCAACACATATGATCTGGAGCCGCCATGTACATACAATTCACCCCGGCCGTCGCCTTCACGACGGCCTGCTTCGCCCTGGGCGCGGTCCTGGGCTTCGTTTTAAGGAAGAGCTTTTTCGAAAGCAAGATAAGAGACATTGAATCCTACGCCCAGAAAATAATCACGGAGGCCCAAAAGGAGGTCGTTTCCATAAAAAAGGAGGCCCAGCTCCAAGGGCAGGACCTGGTCTTCCGCATGAAATCCGATTGCGAAAAGGAGCTAAACGAAAGGAGGCAGGAGCAGAAGAGGAGGGAGGACCGCATAGCCCAAAAAGAGGAGAGCTTCGAGCGCCGCGCCGAGATAGTGGCGCAGCGGGAGGCCGCCTGCGCGAGATCGGAACTTGATTTGATGCGCAAGGAGAAGGAGAATTCCCAACGCGAGGAGGAGCTCCAGCGCCTCAAAAACGAGGAGAGGCTGAATCTGGAGCGGACGGCCCAGATGACCGCCCAGGAGGCCAAGGAGGCCCTGATCCGCTCCATGGAGGAGAAGGCCCGCTACGAGGGGAGCTTCATCGTGCGCCGCGTCGAGGCCGAGACCCGGGAGATGGCCGACCGGAAGGCCAAGGATATCCTGGCCTTGGCCGTGAAACGCTACTCGGGGGACTTCGTGGCCGAGCACACCATATCGGTCGTGAACCTCCCCAACGAGGAGATGAAGGGGAGGATCATAGGCCGGGAGGGCCGCAACATCCGGGCCATCGAGGCGGCCACCGGCGTGGAGCTGTTGGTGGACGACACCCCCGAGGCCGTTTTGCTCTCGAGCTTCTCCCCCTACCGCCGCGAGATAGCCCGCCTCTCCTTGGACCGCCTCATCATGGACGGCCGCATCCACCCCACCCGCATCGAGGAGGTGGTGGCCAAGGTGACCGAGGAGATGGAGTTGAGCTTAAGGGAGACGGGCTCCGAGGCCGCCTTCGACGTGGGCGTGCACGGGATCCACCTGGAGCTTTTAAGGCTTTTGGGGAGGCTCAAGTACCGCACCAGCTACGCCCAGAACGTCTTGCAGCACTCAATCGAGGTGGCCTTCCTCTGCGGCGTCATGGCCGCCGAGCTGGGCCAGAACGTGAAGGAGGCCAAAAGGGCGGGCCTGCTCCACGACATCGGCAAAGCCGTGGACCACGAGGTGGAGGGGCCCCACGGACTCATAGGCGCGGATCTGGCCCGGCGCTACGGCGAGTCCCCCCAGGTGGTGCAGGCCATCATGGCCCACCACGAGGACGCTCCGCCCCAATCGGTTTTGGACGTCCTCCTCCAGGCCGCCGACTCCCTTTCGGGGGCCAGGCCCGGGGCCAGAAAGGAGATGCTCGAGACCTACGTCAAGCGCCTGGACGATCTGGAACGGATAGCCTCCTCTTTTTCCGGCATCACCAAGACCTACGCCATCCAGGCCGGCCGGGAGGTGCGCATCATGGTGAACAGCGATCTGGTCTCGGACGACATGGCCCTGGTCCTGGCCAACGACATCTGCCGCCGGGTGGAAAAGGAGATGGCCTATCCCGGCCAGATAAAGGTCACGGTCATAAGGGAGACCCGGGCCGTGGCCTTCGCCAAGTGAGGACGGCCGCCTGAGCTGTAAAGGAAGGGGAAAGAGGGATTCTCATGCGCATACGTTTTTGGGGAGTGAGGGGCTCCATTCCCACCCCGCCCAGCTCCTACGAGCTTAGGGACAAGATCTTCAACGCCATAACCATCGCCCTGGACACCAGCCTCAGACCCAGGGACATACCCTCGTTTATCAACATGCTCCCCCACGAGGTGAAAAGCTTCGTGGGAGGAAACACCCCGTGTTTGGAAATCAGCCACGGGAAGCGCATCTTGATCTTCGACGCCGGAACCGGCATCCGGAACCTGGGCAAGCTCTTCACCCCCACCCCCTCCAAGGATCACCTGGAGGCCCTCGAAAACCTTGATCACGACCCCAAGGCCGAAAGGGCGGCTCCGGAGGAAAACGTCCAGCCGACTTTGCGGCTGGACTTGATCCTCACCCACACCCACTGGGACCACATCCAGGGGCTCCCCTTCTTCACGCCCATATACAGCCGCAACACCCATTTGAACATCTACGGCCACGAAATAGCCGAAAAGAAGCGCTACCTGGAGATTCAGCAGTCGGATCCCCGCCTCTTTCCCATAAACTTCGACACCCTCCCCGCGGAGATAGTCTTCCACGAGTTTCCCGCGACCGGACTGGTCCTGGAGCCCTTCACCCTGGACTCCCTCAAGCTTCCCCACCCCGGCGGCTCCCACGCCTTTAGGGTGCGGGCCTTCGACAAAACCGTGGTCTTCGCGACCGACTACGAGATAAGCTCCGACGCCCCGGACGCCCACCGAAAAAAAGACGACTTAAAGGAGTTCATAACCAACGCCGACGTCTTCATCTCGGACACCCAGTACAGCTACCGCGAGAGCCACTCCAAAGAGGGCTGGGGCCACTCCAGCGCGCTAAACATCGTGGAGATGGCCGTGGAATGCGGGGTGAAACGCCTCTACCTCTTCCACCACGACCCCGGCTACGACGACCAGAAGCTCTACGACATCTTGGACAAGGCCAGCTCCTTCGCGCGGCTCCTCTATCCCCAGAGCACCTTGAGCATACGCCTGGCGGCCGAGGATGTCATAATCGATCTTACCGAGGAGTAGAAGCCGTTTCGATAAAAGTAAAAAAGACGAAAAAACGGGAGAAGGAAACCCGCGAAACGGGTAAGGCCGCGGACGCCGGGAAAAAACCCCGCGGTGGAAAGGCGGGGTTGCGTGTTTGAACTGATATTTATTTTCAAAAAACGTTCTCGAAAGGAACGGAACGCCTCGGGATGGGAAGTTTCACAAAGACGGATCGTTTTTTAGATAAGAATTCTTTTTTCCTATGAAAAGCCCTCCGGGGTGTTCATGAGGCGGGGTGAATACCCTCGTCCCTATTCATGAGCGTTTTTCGCTCCAGACCCGCCCGGAAAAAGCCCTGGCGCCCGCGGTTCCCGGTTCACCGCCTTTCAATATTTCCGGGGCTCCTCCGGAACGGTCAAGGCCACTCTGAAACCTATGTAATCCGCGGCCGTGTCCGCGCTCCGGAAAAACCGCGAAGAGGAGCGCAGCCTGAGATAGTTATCCTCCCAGGATCCGCCCCTGAGAACCCGGAAGAGACCCACCTCGGGTCCCTTGGGATCGGTTACCGGCCCCGGGTCCCGGTAGACGTCGTACCAGTCGGCCACGAATTCCCAGACGTTTCCCAAGGCGTCGTGAAGCCCGAACTGGTTGGGATTTTTTCCGCCGACGTCATGGGTCCTGCCTTCCGAGTTTCCCAGATGCCAGGCGTAACGATCCAGCTCGCTCCTCTCCGAGCCGAAGTGGAAGAGAGTCTCGGTTCCGGCCCTGGCGGCGTACTCCCACTCCGCCTCCGTGGGGAAGCGGTAGCCGGAGCTTCCCTCCAGGGCGTTCAGCCTCTGCAAAAAGAAGTCGGCGTCCTCCCAGGTGACGAGCTCCACCGGCCGGCGCGGCCCCCGAAAAAGACTCGGGCTGAAGCCCATGACCTTCTCCCACTGTTCCTGGGTGACCTCGTATTTTCCCAGATAAAAATCCCGGCTGATCGTGACCTTGCGCCTGGGCGTCTCGTCCGCCGAGGCGGATACGTCCTTGGCCCGATCGCTTCCCATGAAAAAGGAGCCGCCCCGCACGAGGACGAACTCCATTCCCACGCCGTTTATGAAATCCGCGGAGAAAACCGGACTGGTGAAGAAAAACAATAGCGGGAAAGAAGCTAAGAGACCGCGCACGACCGTAGGATCCTCTCGGAAAGGAAAAATGAAATCGGGCTCTCTAAAAACCAAATCCGGCGTCCACCGAACCGGCGCCTTGATTTTCCTTTATTTCGCTCCGGAAATCAATACGGCGCCCCCCCCCGCCCTCGTTTTGGCCCCTTCCGCCCCCGGCCACGCCTTAAAGAAACCCGCCTCCAAAGCCGCCTTTCCGCGGCCGCCCTTGAACGCCGGACTCTTTGGTTGAAACGCAGTAAAAAAACGCCGAAGGCGACTTGAAATTTTTCGCATGATGAAAAATCGGTTCCGGCCGGCGCCCGGGATTCATCCCGGCCGAGACGGCGGAGGCCGGAATGGAAATTCTTCCCGAAAGGACGACAGCCTAAACGACGTTTCTCGTTTTCCACGCTCCTAACCCGCTTTATATTTCCGTTAAAAGAGACGCTAATTTTATTAATCACATCCTACTTCACATTAAATCAAAACAAAGGCTTACACATATGGATAATTCCAAAGACAACGAAAAAAAGGATTCACGGGCCCTCCGCGACGCCCCGGTCGTGAGTCTACGCGACGAATCGCTGGGCCTTTCCCCCTACGCCAAAGCCTTGGCCGATTTCGCGCGGGCGTGCGAGACCCCTCTGACCATCGCCCTCCAGGGGGACTGGGGTTCCGGGAAGACCAGCCTCATGTACCTCATAGAAGAGGAGCTCTTGAATCCGGCCGAAGACGAGGAAAGCGCCGGACGGTACGCGACCATATGGTTCAACACCTGGCAGTACTCGCAGTTCGGGTTTCAAAAGGAGCTGCCGCTTTCGCTTTTGAACCATTTCTTCAGGAGCCTGGGCGCTCCGAAAGAGGCCGTGTCCGTTCTCCACTCGTTTACGAACCTCGTAAGGCGCGTGGCCTATTCGCTCAAAAAGGTGACCGAGGCCGCATCCAGCTCCGTTCCCGGGGTGGGCGTGGTGAACCTCATGTCCAACGTCGCCCTCGAAGCCACCAAGGACGACGACGGCTACTTCGATTTCGCAAAATGCGTGGTCGATTTGAAAAACCAGATTCTATCAGTCGTGGAGAAGAAGGTGAAGGAAGACGGCCTTCTAAAAATAGTCGTCTTCGTGGACGATCTGGACCGCCTGCCTCCGGTGGTGGCGGTGGATCTTTTGGAAATTTTCAAAATTTTCCTAGACGTCGACCGCTGCGTCTTCATCCTGGCCTGCGACTACCAGATAATTAACGACGGGCTTAAAGCCAAATTCGGCTCCGGCTCCGTCTATCTCAAGAGTAAAAGCTTTTTCGACAAAATAATCCAGCTCCCGTTTCAGATGCCCGTCGCCCGTTACGACCTCTCGGGGCACCTAAAAAAGATGCTCGAAAACGCCAAGATGAAGGCCGGAGAGGAGGAGGCGTCGCTCTACGCGGGTCTTATCGAAAACTCCATCGGCCTCAACCCCAGAAACCTCAAACGCGTCTTCAACTGCCTGCTTCTCTTAAAGATCGTGAGAAGGCGCGAAGATCCCTTTGAAAACTCGGCCGTGAAAGATCCTGGCGTAGACGCCCTTGACAAAATACTCTTCGCGACCGTCTGCTTCCAGCGCTCCTACGAGCCTCTCTTCACGTACGTCCTCAAAAACATCAAAGCCGCCGACGACGACTTTTTTTTCAAAAAGACCCTTTTAAACGAGAAGAGTTACGAGAAAACCGGCGTCCTTCACGAAATCTTCAGGACGCTTAAAAGCGCCGATCCTTCTTTAAAGGCGGGAAAACTCACCAAATTTTTAAGGCTTTTCTTCTCCGCGCTGCAGACGGACGAAGACGAGGACAATCTTTCGGAAAGCGAGGCGAAGCTTGTGGAGCTCATCTTCTCTTTCAGCGCCGTCACCAACGACGCCAAAACCATCCAGGCGGAGGGGGTGGAGGAGAAAGGCGGCTCCGGATTCCAGCGGGCTCTAGCGGATATCCTTTTAAGCGCCTTCAACTCCGAGTTTCAAAAAATTTCATCCCTGGCGGACGAAGGAGGATCTTTCCAAGCGAAGCCCGAGGATGACGGCTGCCACATCCTGTTAAGAGAGAAGAGCCGGCGCATGTGGGGCGATGAAATTGGACTCTGGTTCGACCGCGACGTCTTTCAGCTCTACCTCAAAAACACCCCGGCTAAAAACCTGGAGAGCGTCCAGGAGCAGTTCGATAGGCATCTCCGAGCCGGGCTTGGATCCCTCCTTCTCAACAAATTCGAGGATCCCTATCTGGTGGTCGTTCAAGGAAACGTTAGGGACTCTTCGAAGCATCCCGCGAAGGAGCAGGCCGGAGAGATTATGAAAAACGCCGAAGCGTTCTTCGACGCCTTTCTGAAGATTCGGATCTGAAACGCTCCGCCTCGAATCTTCTTTTCGAGTAAATTTATATTTTTAATTTTAGCACTATATACTAAATTTAAAATTTTATGAATCATTCGCGGCCCGCGGGAATTTGTTTTTTGGGCAAGCCTATACGCGCCTTGTTAATAAGGAGATCACGCTAAGGAAGAAACGCGCCGTCCAACTCATCCAGTCATTTTGGTTAAACTAGTTCACGTCCCACATATATCGCGTCATCGTGTTCGATTACCCGATACTATCTCTAGCAATCAGAAAAAAAACGCTAGGATGACCATAACCCATAAATGAAACTCGCTTTTACATCTAAACCTTCAGCCTTTCAGCCCGCCGCTGATTGACGGCGAGACCTTTTTGATATAAATTAAATGAAGCCTCCGTGAGGGATAACATGGCTAGGCGTTGAAAAGGTGTTAAATGACTGAAAAAAGTGAACAGAAAAATTCCAATCTAATTGAAGACGGGAAAATCGTAATTTCAGAATTAGAAAACAACGATCCCGTCAACCTTAAAAAAAAGGAAGATATAAATTCCCCATTTTTCAGCACATATATTCTCGCGGGGTTTCCATACATCCACAGGCCGGTTCCTGAAACATCGCCGACTAGGTATCTTGGAGGACATTTGGCGCTAAACGTGGTTTCGCCATCCATTGAAACCATAGGTGAAGCGTACGCTCTTGACTATTTTTATTGTTTCGCCGATGATCCCGCGCCTTTAAGGACATGGGGAGAAGGAGATGATAAATCTAGGAACACTCTTCATATTTTTAGAGACTACGGAATTTACAATTGCGCCGATATTTTAATAGATTTAGGATTCGAACACGCTTTTGAAACGGTGTACTGCGCCAATCATTTCAGAGCGATCGCGGATTTGGTGTATCAGGAAATTTTTATCCGAAACATGGATAGCCATGATTATTCTTTCACCACCCAATGGCTTATAGCGGAATGCGTTATGGATGTGGATAAATCCGAAGATCTCCTCAAAATTACACAAAAAATTGATAATTTCCCGCCGAAAGATAAAAACGTCTTCTGCGTAAATGGATCGAGAGGGAACGTTTTCCGATAATGAACGGAACTTATTAATTTATCTCATCAAAAATAACTTACTATTTATTTATCGTTCAAATGTATATCATACCATTACCCCGGTGGATAAAAGTTATAATTACGTCGGTCAGAAACCCTGTCCTTATACGTGGCTGTTTCCAACATTTAACCGCCGGAGCGATAATGTCGGTCAGCATCCATGTCCTTATGCTTGGCTGTTTCTTTTATTTAAACCATCGGATGAATATATTAAAGTTTGTCAATAAACCGCCTTTGCGGAGAAGCGCGCGAATACTCCCTTTCCCAGCATCTAAAACAGTTGATCTGGTCGCCCAGAAAGCGAGTTTTCGCGCGCTTTCATATTAATATTGATTTTGACAAATCTTCAACGTTTTTTGAGATTCCGGAAAATCGACTGGAGAAGTATTTTCCCGTCCCCCAATTATTAAAAATCGGCGTGACAATCGTCCATTTCTCAAAGTTTACGCCATAAGCGTTTTACAATATTGGCGCGTTAATTGAGCTATTGAAGAATTTTTCTTCGACGCCTTTCAAAAATTCAGATCCGTGTTCCGCCTTTTTTTAGGCGCCTATTTACGCCTTTTCGCTCCTTTCTCCCTCTTTCCCGGCTTTTTTTGATCTTTTCACCTTCTTTAGTCCTTTTCGTCCTTTTTCGTCCTAATTTCCGGACGAAAAATCCTCCCCCCGCTCGCCTCCCTCCCCCTTCCGGTTAAATACGCTTAGTATTTTAATTTTCTCCATCCGCTGAGGGGACCGGCCGATGAACGCCTTTTCATCCATTTTCAGAGCGCCGCTTCATTTCTGAGGTTTTGATTTTTCCACGTTTTTTGGGAAAATTTCTCCGTCCCCGGAACATCTTGGGAAAAAGCCGCGACCGCCCCCCCTCCCGCCGCCTTCGGCGTCGAGGCGGCTCGACCCGGTCAAGCCGCGGGTTGCCAAGTCAACCCGGCTGTGTTAAAAAGATCTCCCTAAAAGCCCGGGGGCCCATCCCGCCCCGGCTCGAGAGGTCCCTTTCGATCATGCCCAAAGATCTTTTAATAGTGGAATCCCCCGCCAAAGCCAGGACCATCAGCAAGTATCTGGGTCCCGGCTACGAGGTCGTGGCCTCCCTGGGCCACATCAAGGATCTGCCCCCGAACACGCTGGGCGTGGACATCGAGGACGACTTCGCCCCCTCCTACGTGACCATCAAAGGTAAGGAGAAGACCATAACCAGCCTCAGGAAGGCCGCCAAGGACAAGGGCACCATCTATCTGGGCCCCGACCCCGACCGCGAGGGGGAGGCCATAGCCTGGCATATCGCGGAAAGCCTGGGGCGGGAAAAGCACAATTTCAAAAGGGTCCTCCTCCACGAGCTCACGCCCCGGGCCATAAAGGAGGCCATGGCCTCGCCCGTGGACATCTCCCTTCCCCGCTTCGAGTCCCAGCAGACCCGGCGCATCCTGGATCGGCTGATGGGCTACCTCATCTCGCCCCTTCTCTGGGGCAAGCTCAAAAGGGGCCTTTCCGCCGGCCGGGTGCAGTCCGTGGCTTTGCGCCTGGTGGTGGAGAGGGAGAGGGAGATCTTCGCCTTCGTCCCCGAGGAGTACTGGACCATCACGGCGGCGCTCGAAAAAGACGGCGAAGAGTTCGAGGCCACGCTGGTAAAGATCGGCGGCGAGAAGGCCCAGCCGAAAACCAAGGAGGAGACCGACCGGATAGTTTCCCGCCTCGAGGGGAGCGGCCTTTTGGTGAAGTCCATCGTCACCAAGGACAAAAAGCGCAACCCCTCCCCCCCCTTCACCACCTCCTCCTTGCAGCAGGCCGCCTTCACCCGCTTCGGCTACACCCCCACCAGGACCATGCGCGTGGCCCAGCAGCTCTACGAGGGCCTGCAGCTTCCCAAGGGCGTCATAGGACTCATCACCTACATGAGGACCGACTCGGTGCGCGTCTCGGACTCCGCCGCCCAGGAGGCGGAACGGCTGGTGAAAGAGCGCTTCGGGCCGTCGTACCTTCCGGCCTCGCGCAACTTCTACCGCAACAAGAAGGGCGCCCAGGACGCCCACGAGTGCGTCCGCCCCACCTCCATTTCCCGGGATCCGGAAGCGATCAAAAACTCCCTTTCCCAGGAGCAGCAGAACCTCTACTCCCTCGTCTGGAGCCGCTTCGTGGCCAGCCAGATGGCCCCGGCCGTCTACCAGCAGACCACGGTGGAGCTCGAGGCGGGGGATCTGCTCTTCCGGGCCTCGGGGTCGGTGGTGAAGTTCAAGGGCTTTTCCGTCGTCTACAGCGCCCCCAAAGAGGAGGACGAATTGAACATCCTCCTCGCTTTAAAGGAGGGGGAAATCTTAAACCCCAAGGCCGTGAAGCCGGAGCAGCACTTCACCCAGCCGCCGCCCCGCTTCAACGAGGCCACCTTGGTGAAAGAGCTGGAGGATAAGGGCATCGGACGACCCAGCACCTACGCCGCCATCATCTCCATTTTGCGCCAGAAGGGCTACGCCGAAGGGCAAAAAGGCCAGCTGCGCCCCACCGAGATGGGCTTCGCGGTGAACGACCTTCTGGTGGAGAACTTCCCCGAGCTGTTGAACGTGGCCTTCACGGCGGATTTGGAGGAGGATCTGGATCACATCGAGGAGGGCCAGGCCGAGCGCCTCTCCATCCTCAACAAGCTCTACAAGCCCCTGGCCAGCAATTTGAAGACCGCCGATAAAAAGATGGCGAACATCAAGATCCACGGCCTCAAAGTGGACGTGCCCTGCGGATCCTGCGGGAAAAGCGGCCATATGACCATCCGCTACGGCCGGAACGGCTTCTACCTCCACTGCGCCGAATGCAAGGCCACGAGCGACTTCACCCGAAGCGAAAAGGGGGAGCCGGTTCCGGTGCGGGATCCGGTTTTGAAAGAGGAGTTCGTCTGCGAAAAATGCGGACGGCCCATGGTCCTCAAGAAGGGACCCTACGGCCACTTTCTGGCCTGCTCTGGCTACCCCGAATGCCGCAGCACCCTTCCCTTGACCATCGCCGACGGCGTGGCCGAGCCGCGCACCCTCGGACCGCCGCCGGACATCCCGGAGGGAACGGATCTCGTTTGCCCCAAATGCGGAAAAACCATGGTCCTCAAAAGAGCCGGAACCGGGCACTGGTTTTTCGGCTGCCCGGGATACCCCAAATGTCGGACCACCAAACCCTTCCCCACCGAATTCGGCTGCCCGAACAAGGGCTGCGACGGCTTTCTAGCCGAAAAGAAAACCCGAAGGGGAACCTTTTACGGCTGCACCAACTACCCGTCATGCCTCTTCGGCACCAACTCCGTTCCCGTGAAGGATCCCTGCCCGGTCTGCGGCTTCCCCTACCGCCTGGAAAAGGAGTCGAAAGACGGGGAGAAGACGGTCTACTGCCCCAACCCGGAATGCCCGGAGCACCCGCCGGAGGCGGACAAGCCCAAAAGCCGCGGCTACAAAAAACCCGCGCCCGCTAAAAGCTCCGCCGGCGCCGGAAAAACCGTCCGCGGGAAAAAAACCCTCAAAGATGAAGGCGGGGGGAAAAGCGCGGCCCCGCCCAAAAGGGGGGCGAAGAAGCGCGCCCCCCTGAAAAAAAACGAAGAGAGGGCGGATGAGAAATAAAGACGCGTAACGGAAACGTTTACGAGTCGTTTCGCCGGAGCCCAAACCGCCGGGGCGTGAAAAAGCCTTCCCGCCTTTTTCCAAGGTTCGTCCGAAAAAATCCCCCCCCTTTTTTTAGGGGAATTTCCCCAAGCGGAAAAGCGAGGGGACGACCCGTCTCCGGAGAGCTTTCCGAAGGCCTTTTTCTCCTTTCGGGGAGTTTTTTCACGCTCCATCGCCGTCTTTCCTATTCATCCCATCGAAGTTTCAAATTCGACGAGGAAACGAAAAGTCCCCGCCGATCGCCGATTTACGATTTTGGAAAAAAATTCTTTACGGGCTATAAAGAATTACTTTTTCCCCGCATAACGCGCCGCGACTCAAATCAATTATCATCGCCGGTTTTTCCGCGCCCCGCGTCAAAGTTTCAAATTTTAAATATTTCAAAGTTTGAATTTTCAGAACATAAAAAAGTCAAAACGACAAACGGCGAAGCGGCTAAGCGACAAAAAAACGAAGTTTCGAAGCGTCGAAATGGCGAATAAACGAAACAGCCGCTTTTCAAAACCGACGCCCGCGCGAAAAGTACCGGCTTTTTTTACACTGAAACAACGCGCTTTAAAAGCGCGGCGTATTTTGATTTATTCCAGAACGCGCTTGTTATCCTTGATCAATTTTTTACAGCCGGACTTTTCCGCCCGCGAAAAAAACTTGTTGGTTTCGAAATCCCCGGCCATGCTTTTTCGAGTCGTTTCCGTTTTCGAAACGTTTGTTTCCGTTTCCGCGAAACAGCCGTTTTTTTAACAGGGAACGTTTTTGTCGCCCCGTCTTTCCCGGGTTTACGCCACGCTCCGGCGGAAATCGAACCCGCCCTTCCGCCGCGGCGCGCGAGGGAGGGGAAAAGGAATTTTTGGGCGGTTTTTCCCGAAAAAGGGCCCAAGGGAAATCCTTTGGGGGCCTGGGAAAACCCCGCAAGGCCCCCCGGGCCTTCTCCGGAAACCGGCGGAGGCGCTCTCGCCTTCCCCAAAAACCACCGCTTCGGGGAGCTTTTTCCCCCCGCTTCGGGGAGCTTTTTTCCCCCCCCCCGCCTCGGGGAGGGGAGGTCCGCGGCGCTTGTCCGGGTCTCGCACCCCTGTATATGTTTAAATTTTTAACAATATATACAAAATATGCGTGCGATCTTGCCAAAGTCCGCGAAAAACTGTAAACTTTAGCGCGGGTCTCGGAAAACTCTAAAGATCGCGGATTCATCCCGCCCGGCTTCGATCCGTTCGGGAGCGCCCTTTTCCGGGTCCCTCCGCCCCCCCCGCGGGCGGCGTTCGCCCGGAAACGCGCTTTCCGGGGACCACGGACGCCGGATCCGTCCCCGCCGGAGCTTCCCGGCGTTAACGCCGGGCGCGCCCCGGGCCCTCTCCTTTTCCCGGCGGCGCCGTTTCGGGCGCCCGGCTTTCGCCTCCGAGGCCTTCCCATGTCAGAAAAATGCGTCTTCTGCGAAATAGCCCACGGCCGAATCCCCAGCATCCGCGTCTACGAGGATGCCGATTTCATAGCGTTCATGGACATAAACCCCATCTCCGAGGGGCATCTCCTTTTGGTCACCCGGGGGCACTACCCTAAAACCACCGACGTCCCGGACGCCATCCTGGACAAGGCCTTGACCCTGGCCAAAAAACTGGCCGCGGCCACGCTCTTGAGCGTCGGCCGCGAGGATTTCAACCTCGTCGTCAACAACGGCCCCCTCGCCGGCCAACTAGTCAAGCACTGGCACATGCACATCATTCCCAGACGCTCCAAAGACGAGTTACCATTGAAACAGGGCGCCCCCGCCGATTTGACCCGTCTTCCCTTCGTGGCGGAGCGCGTCCGGGAGAACCTGCGCTAGGGGATTTAAGCTTTCACTTTTCTTTCTGGCCCCCGCCGCCCATGTAGCGGAGGCTCGGGCTTCCGGGCACACCATGCGCGCCGGAATTTTTACCTTTAAACTTTCCCCGCCAGGGCTCCGAAAAGATACTGGGGAAACCAGTCCCCGCCTTTTCCAAACGGGCCCCCCCACCTCCCGCCGCGAGAGCCTCCGGCCGGCTTCGGCCCCCCCCCGAGTCCGGAACGCTCCAAGCTCTCTTTCCATCCCGAACCAGGGATCCTTTTTTCCAAGGACGCGGGCCCGCGTCCTTGTCCTTAAACACCCAGGCGTTCACAAGGTTTTCAAGCTATGCCCCCCATCGGAGTAATTGTCGTCTTAGGCTGCGTCATCGGCGGTTACATGATGCACCACGGAGTCCTGGGGGTGCTGTGGCAGCCAAACGAGGTCATTATCATCTGCGGCGCCGCCTTCGGCTCCTTTCTCATCGCGAACCCCATGTCGCTCATAAAGGAGACCTTCGGTTCCATCCCCAAGATATTCTTGGGAAAGGAGCTTAAAAAGCAGCAGTTCGTGGACGTGCTCCTCCTCCTTTTCGAATTCCTCTCCATCGCCCGCCGCGAGGGCATGCTGGCCTTGGAGGAGCACGCCAACAAACCCGACTCCTCCGCCATCTTCACCAAATACCCCTCCATTCTGAAAAACCACCATCTCAAAGACTTCCTGGCCGACAACCTCAAGGTCTTCGTGAGCGGCAACATCGAGCCCACCGAGTTCGAAAACCTCATGGACATCGACACCGACGCCCACGAGCACCACGGCGCCCAGGTGCCCACGGCGCTCACCACCGTCTCGGACTCTCTTCCCGGGCTCGGGATCGTGGCCGCGGTCCTGGGGATCATCACCACCATGGGCCTCATGACCGAGCCTCCGGAGATCTTGGGCGCCTCGGTGGGGGCGGCCCTCTGCGGCACCTTCCTGGGCCTGCTTTTGAGCTACGGCTACATGGCGCCCATGGCCAAGGCCCTGGAGAACCAGGCCCACGACCAGGACAACATCCTCAAAGTCTCCAAAGCCGTCCTGGTGGCCTTCTCCAAGGGCCTCCCTCCGGTCATGGCCATAGAGTTCGCCCGGAGGGCCGTGCCCTCGCACTGCCGCCCCGGCTACGAGGAATTGGAGGAGCTCCTCAAGTCCGTGAAGAAGTGACGCGCCTCCAGCCATCCGCGAAAGGCGGGCTCCCTCAGACCCCGCCCCCGAAGCGTTCCTAAATGTCCGCCGATAAGAAAAGCCCGGTCATCAAGAAGATCATCAAGAAAGGTCACGGAGGCCACCACGGCGGCAGCTGGAAGGTGGCCTACGCCGACTTCGTGACCGCCATGATGGCCTTCTTCCTGGTGATGTGGCTTCTGGCCATCTCCTCGGAGCAGGGGAAGGCGGCCCTGGCCGACTATTTCCAAAACCTCACCATGAGCGACGCGGTCTTCAACGGCGGCGTGCCCGCGGCCTTCGACCCCTCCAACCCCACGCCCGGGATTTTAAACGGCGGCTGCTTCGATCTGCAGCAGAAGGGAAAGGAGCTGGAAGAAAAGGAAAAGGAGCTTCAAGACCGCGAGAAGGCCTTAAACGACAGCCAGGATAAGCGTCCCGAGGCCGGGGCGGTCGCGCCCGCGGATAGGGACGCCCCCCCCGATCTAACCCAGCTCCCCGAGGGAGTCGAGGGCGGCGAGGGCTCCGACCAGACGGGAAGGGCCCCGGGAGAGGGCCTCTACGTGGACGGCTTCGGCACCCCCGGGGGAGCCTTGACGGACGAGGAGAAACGGATCGAGCAGGCCAAGGACGCTTTGGCCGAGGAGCTTTCCCAGGCCGCGGCCGAGGCCCTGGGGGGCGATCTCGAGGGCCAGTTCTCCGTGGAGAAGGTCCCGGGCGGGCTGCGGCTCGAGCTCATGGATCGGGAAAAACGGCCGGTATTCATCAGCGGCCAACCCCGACTCACTCCGGTCGCCCAGGATATCCTGGGCCGGATCGCGGAGAAGCTTTCCTCCATCCCCAACAAAATCTCCATCGAGGGGCACACCGACGCGGTGAGCACCCTGAGCCAGGATCTCACCAACTGGGAGCTCTCCACGGCCCGGGCCTCCGCCGCCCGGCGCTTCCTCGCCCGCCACGACGTGAGCGACAACCGCGTGACCATGGTGGCCGGCTTCGCGGCCACCCGTCCGCTCCCCGACACCTCCCCCACCGATCCGGTTAACCGCCGCATCTCCATCATGATCTGGGACGAGAACGCCGATCCCTCCCGGGCCAAAAGCGGCTCGCCGGAGGCAGGCGCCGCCCCCGGCGCCGCGGTTCCGCCCTCCGCGGGCTCCGCCGCCCCCGCCGGAACCCCCGCGTCGCCCCCCCCTCCGGAAGGCGCGTCCGCCCCTCCGGAAGGCCCCTTGGAGACGCCGCCCACCCAGCCCGGGGTCCCCCCCGCCCAGCCCGGGACGCCGCCCACCGCCCCGGGGGTCCCGCCCACCGCCCCGGGGACGCCGCCCGCCGCTCCGGGGACCCCGCCCGCCGCCACCCGTCCGGCTCCGACGCCGGTGAAGCCCAGCCCGGCCGACCTGGAGCGCCAGCTCCTGGACGACACCCTGCAAAGGGCCGCCACCCCCGACACCTCCACCGCCGGACCGCCGGTGACGGAATAGCGGCCCTCCCCTTCGGAGCGGGGACGCCGGAAAAGCCCGCCGGAATCGGGCGCGGAGCGCCCGGCCCCCCCTCGAACTCCCCCGCCGCCTTTCCCCTCGAAACGCCCCGCCACCCCCTTCCGCCCGCGCCCCTTCATCGTTTCCGCCGCCAAAGCCCCCCTGGGGTAAAAGCCCGCCTTCATGGCGGGGGGCGCTCCCTAAAGGCGCGGCCCTTTCCGCCTCTTCCAAAGGGAAACCCTTAAGCTCGGAAACGCCTCCGCCTGGGGAAAAGGGCCCGCCAAGGGCGGCCCTTTTTCCGGACCCGGACGTTTTTCCCGCGGTCCAAATCCGGGGGCCTTTCCCGCTCCGGCCGATTCCGCCCGAAAGAGCCTTCGCGGATCCCCCTGGCTCTTTTCCCGCCCGAGTTTCGGAGTATTTTTCAAATTTTGATTCGCGGGCTTGTCTTGACAAAACAGCCCGACTAAAATATTCTTGTAGAAAAGCTCCCTAGTTTACGGGCTTCGGCGCCCATGCGCGCTTCAAGCCCCGTGAAACCGCGGTCCCGCTTTTCTCGGATGAATTGATTTCTCCCTCCTCCCCCCCGCCAGGGGCGCTGCCTTGGCCGTTTTCGAGGGCTTTTTTCGCGGCGGACGCCCTTTTCCGTTTCGGAGCCGTTCTCCGTTTCCCTTCGGAGCCGTTTTCCGTTTCGTTTTCAAACGCCGTTTCAGTTTCAGTTCGGGTTCTTATTTAAATTTTTATTTCAATATCATTAATATTTGTTTTTAGCATTTTAACGCGATTTAACCTATCTTATTTTTATTTTATCCACACTTGTTTTCGTAATATTATTTTTTAAAAATTTACGCGATTTTTAATTACAAAATCCCGACTCTTTTTCGCTTCTTTCGTTCCGTTCCGCTTTTTTCCGCGGCGGAGCGAGACGGCCGCGCCCGGCGGCCGGACTTTTTCGGAGGCGGACCCGCCTCCCCCCGGGGCGGAAAGCCCCCGAAAACGCGCCGGAAAAAGGCCCAAGCCCGCATCCGGCCGCCTTCACGCCTTTGAGGGCGGACTACACCGTAAAAACTAGAGGCTATTATGCGTTTGGTTACCCGATCCGACTTCGACGGCCTGGCCTGCGGAGCGCTCCTGAAAGAGGCCGGACTCATCGACAGCTACCAGTTCGTGCACCCCAAGGATATTCAAGATGGCCTGGTGGAGATCGGGGCCAACGACATTCTGGCCAACGTCCCCTACGCCCAGGGGGTGGGCATGTGGTTCGACCACCACACGAGCGAGGGCGAGCGCCTGGGCGCCATCTCTTATCGGGGGATGAGCCGCATCGCCCCCTCCTGCGCCCGGGTGATCTACGACTTTTTGGGCGGCGCCTCGCGCTACTCCTCGCATTGGGACGCCATGATGGAGGCCGTGGACAAGGTGGACAGCGCCAATCTCACCGTCCAGGAGATAGAGTACCCGACGGGCTGGATTTTGATCGGCTTCCTCATGGATCCCCGCACGGGCCTGGGGCGTTTCCGCACCTTCCGCATCTCCAACTACCAGTTGATGGAGAGCATGATCGAGATGTGCCGCACCATGACGGCCGAGGATATCCTCCAGAACCCCGACGTGAAGGACCGGGCCGACCTCTACTTCCAGCAGGCCCCCTTCTACGCCAACATGATTAGAAACTGCTCGTCCATGCGGGGCGAGGTGCTGATAATCGACTTCCGCAACCAGGAGACCATCTATCCAGGGAACCGTTTCCTGCCTTACACCATGTATCCGGAATGCAAGGTCTCCATCCACATCACCTGGGGCCGCGGGGCCAACAACGTGGCCATAGCCATGGGGAACTCCATCATCAACCGCGACAGCCAGGCCAATCTGGGCTCCATCGCGCTGCACTTCGGCGGAGGCGGCCACGAGACCGTGGCCACCTGCCAGGTGGCGGACGACGAGGTGGACTCCACCATCAAGACCATCGTGGAGTTCATAAACGAGGAGAACGGCTACCAGGGGCCCTTGTGAGGGCTCGGCCTGGCGGACCCTTTCCGGACTAGGCCCGCAAAGACGGCCCCTCCGGCGCCCTCCGCCAGGGCGCCCCCTCCGCCGGCCGAAACCATTGTCTTGATCCCCCTGAAGGTGGAGCCATGCATATATTTTTCATCACGCCGGAAGCCGTGCCCTGCTCGCGGGCGGGAGGCCTGGGGGACGTCTCGTACTTCCTCCCCTGGGCGCTCTCCAAAATGGGCCACAGCGTAACCGTCATGGTGCCCAAATACCGGGGGGCCGAGGAGTTCCCTTTAAGGCGCCTGGATCCCTTGACCCGGACCATCGATCTCTCCATCAGCCGCCGCCAGGCGGACTACCACGAATTGTCCCTGGAAGGCGGCCACCGCCTGATCCTGGTGGACTGCCCGGACCTCTTCGACAGGCCCGGCATTTACGGAAACGAGTTCGGGGACTACGACGACAACGCCGAGCGCTTCATCTTCTTCTCCAAGGCCGCCTTCTCCATCCTCCCCGAGCTGGTGGACGGAAACGAACCCACGGTGGTGCACGCCCACGACTGGCCCTCGGGGCTGGTGCCCATGTACCTCAGCGTCTCCCGGGCCGGGGATTCCCGGCTTTCCGGCGTGGGGGCGGTCTTCACCTACCACAACTTGGAAAACCAGGGGACCTTCCCCTACTACGACTTCGCCATGACGGGCCTGGACTGGAGCCACTTCACCTTCCAGGGCCTGGAGTTCCACGGACTTTTAAACCTCACCAAGGCCGGGCTCATCGGGGCGCACCTCATAAGCACGGTCTCGCACCGCTACGCCCGGGAGACTTTGAGTCCCGAATTGGGAAAGGGCCTGGAGGGGCTTTTAAAGGAGAGGCACAAAAACATTAGAAGCGTCCTCCACGGGGTGGACTACAAGATCTGGGATCCTTCCGTGGACGCGGTCATCCTCAAAAACTACTCTCTTAACGATCTCTCCGGCAAAAGGGAGTGCCGCGCGCATCTGGCCCGGCTCTTCGGCTTGGAGGATTCGCCTCTCCCCATAGTGGCGGTGATTTCACGGCTGCTTCCCAGAAAGGGCCTGGATCTAATCGTCAAAGCCATGCCGGAGCTTCTCAAACTCCCCCTGAAGCTCATCTTCATGGGCACGGGGGAGGATCAGTACATCTCCTTTCTGCGGGAGACGGCCCGGGCCAACTCCGGACGGGTGGGCCTCAAACTGGCCTACGATCCCCCCCTCATGCACCACATCCTCTCCGGCGCCGACATCTTTTTGAACCCCTCCCGCTTCGAGCCCTGCGGCTTGGAGCAGCTCTACTCCTTGAAATACGGCACCGTCCCCTTGGTGCGGGCCACGGGGGGCCTGGACGACACGGTGACGGACGAGCTCTCCCGCCCGGACGAGGGCACGGGCTTCAAGTTCGTCGACTACACGGCGGAGGCCCTCTTGGAGGCCCTGAAGAACGTTCTGGAGCGATTCCACGTCGCGGACGCCTGGCGCTCGCTCATGCGCCGCGGCATGCTGGAGGACTTCTCCTGGGAGAGGTCGGCCGCGGCCTACGAGGATATCTACACGCAGGCCCTAGGCGTCGCCAACGAAAAAAGGGATTAAAGAATCCATGCCCTCAGGTGACGCCCAGACGGTTATCGAGTTCCTCACCAAGCTCATCCTAATCGCCAACTCCAACATCCAGTTCGACTCCAAGGTGGACAGCTTTTTAAACCTGCTCACCCGGGAGCTGGGCATAGATCGGACCGTCCTCTTATTTTTAGACAGGGAGAAGAAACACCTCTCCCCCCACCGCCGGGACAACGCCCCCTCCGATCTGCCTTCTCCTCCGGTCGCGTATCTGGACACCTTCCTCAACCGGGTGGTGGTGAACCGCCAGTCGGCCATCGTGGACGCCCTCGATCTCACCCAGCTCCCCCCGCCCTGGGCCGAATTCCTCTCCCCCTACCTCTCCTCCATCTGCGTGGTCCCCATCACCGACGACAAGGCCTGCTACGGGGTGGTGATGACTCTTTCCAAGGGCTCTTTGGATCACACCCAGAAGACCTACGGGAAGATGCTGGAGGCGGTGACCAACCAGCTCTCCTTGGCCATCAAGAACAACCAGCTCGCGACCGACACCAGGAAACGCATCTCGGTTTTAAACGTCCTTTCCGAACTGGGGCGCACCCTGGCCGCCACCATAGAGGTGGACAAGGTCACCACCATGATCCCCCGCATCGCGGCCGGCGTGTTTTTGGCCGACGGCGCGGCCTTGAACGTCCTGGACAACCAAGGCGAAACCCTTTTGGTATCCTCGCACTTCGGCCACGTCCCCCCCGCCTACAACTTCCAGCGCTTCCAGGGCCAAACCGTGCCCGCCCCCGCCTTCACGCCCCTCAAACGCCAGACTCCCTTCATGGGCTATCTCAAGGACGACCCCCTGGCCCAGGACGTCTCCTTAAAAGAGCAGTCCAACACCATTCTAACCGTGCCTTTGATGTTCCAGGGAAGGCGGGAGGGGGTGATCTCGCTTTTCAACAAGCTGGGCGGGAACCGCGGCGGCTTCCCCTCCGCCCCCAAGCTCTTCGAGGAGGGGGACATGGAGCTTTTGAAGGCCATGAACAGCATGATCTCGGGGGTGGTGGAGAACTCGCTTTCCTACAAGGACGTGAACACCCTGGCCAAGACCAACGAGTACATGGTGCGCTACCTCTCCAACCTCTACGACATCTCCAGCGCCATGATGACCACGGTGCGCTACGACGAGCTGGTGTGGATCATCATCCAGTCTTTAACCTTGGAGCAGGGCCTCAAATTCGACAAGGTCCTGATAATGCTTTTGCGCGAGACCGAGACGGATCCGGTTTTGGAGAGCTCAGCCTACTGGGCGCCGCGGGATAAAAACCGCGGAGACGAGTCTTTAAACGAACTGGCCGACATCCTCAGGAAGCCCAACCGCCAGGAAGCGGCCCTCATGATCGAGGAGGGCAAAAAGATGAACATCTCGGTCCCGGTCACCCCGGACTCCACCCGCATCCTGGCCCGGGCCGTAGTCGAGCGGAAACCCCTGTTGGGCTGCCGCGGCACCGACACCTCCGAGGACCACGATCTCCTGGACTTCGGGCTCCAGGGCTACGCCGCCGTGCCCATGCTGGCCAAGGGCCGGGAGGTGGGGGTCATAGCCGTGGACCGTTCCCTTTCCGGCGATCTCATCACCCGCCAGACCTTGAGGGAGCTTAACATGCTCACCAACCAGGCGGGCCTGGCCATAGAGAACACCATCCTCTACGACGATTTGCGCACGGCCAACCAGAACCTGGCCGTGGCCAGGAACCGCCTCATCCAAGCCGAAAAACTGGCCGCCCAAGGAGAAATGGGTACCCAGCTGGCCCACGAGATCCGGAACCCCTTGGTCTCCATCGGCGGCTTCACCCAGCGCCTCTTGAAAAAGCTCAAAGACGACGATCCCTTGCGCCGCTACCCCCAGGTGATCTTGGAGGAGGTGGAGCGATTGAACAAGGTCTTAAACAACGTCCTTGACTTCTCCCGCGACGAGAAGGGCCAGGTGCGGGAGTTCAGCCTGGAGGACATGGCCCGGGAGGTGCTGTCGTCCTTAAAGCACGAGCTCTCCCGCAACAAGGTGACGGTGGAGCTCGCCGCGGAGGACAAGACCCCTTTGGTCTCGGGAGACGACCGGCAGATCATGCACGTCTTTTTAAACCTCATCTACAACGCCTCCCAGGCCATGAACCCCGGCGGCGGCGGGAAGATATACATAAAGATCTTCCGCCACAAGGATAACGAGACCCATTACGTCGCCTGCTCCATAACCGACACGGGTCCGGGCATCCCGGTGGATCTCCTCCCCTCGGTCTTCAACCCCTTCTTCACCACCAAGACCCAGGGCACGGGCCTGGGCCTTTCCATCGTGCAGAAGATCGTGACCCGCTACAACGGAACCATCTCGGTCGTGAACCATCCGCCGGAATACCCCGGATCCGGCGCCTCCTTCACCTTCATGTTCCCCGTCTCCACCGCCTCCGGCGCGGTGGTCTATTAAAACCGTTCCCTTCTTCTTTTAAAGGGCCCGTTCCGCCTAAAAAAACCGGAAAGGTCGCTCTTTTCTCCCGGACTCCCGCCCGCCTCCCTCCGCCCGCCGCATCGCTCCCGCCCGCATCCTCCAGCCCCGCCCCACCCCGGCCTTTCCGCCTCGCCCGAGTTCCCCGATGGCCTTTTTCTTTCAAGCCCGCTTGAAACATCCGCCCCCCCCTTTTTTTTTAGGCGGAAACGCCCGGGGGATCCGCGGAAGATCGAACATCGACGCCGGATGAAACGATCGAGACCAAAGGGCCTTGAAGGTGATTCGCCCGCGCCGGCTTTATCCGTGTTTTTCAAAGCTTTTTCAATTTGTAAAATTTTTTCTTGTTTTATCTCCTGGGAAGGCGTATAAAATATATAGCGCTCCATTTATTTTTTTTCACGCTTATCCTCCGAAATCCTTAATTTAAGCGAATTTACAGGGTTTAAAGAATACGGATCCGCCGGAGCGGCTGAAAAAATCCCTCCCTCTTTTTTTTCACGCTCTCTCTTTCGTGATTTTAAAACGATTTCGGAAGGGTCCCGCGGAAATTATCTTCGCTTTTGTTTTTCACCTTCGATCTCCCTTTTTCATTTCCATCGTTCAACTCCTTAATTCAACTCCTTAATCCAACTCCATCGTTCAACTCTTTTGTTCATCCACGTAGTTCACTTCTTTTTTCCCTTTTAAGGAACCCCGGAGTATTTTTAAAAGCGCGGACGGGGGCTCTTTTAGGGCTCTTGAAAACAACGGACGCGCCGCGAAAAGAGGAAGCCTCCTTTCGCCAAGTCCCCGAAAAGCGAAATCGGGCCGCGCTCCCTATCCGGAATACCGGCGTCAGCCGGGGATCCGGAATCGTCTTGGAAAATTTCCACCTTTGAACGGATCCGGAAACGGTCCGCCGCCGCTCCCCCTGGCTCATGAAGGGAAGGGATAAGGGATCTGTCATGACGAGCGAGACTTATCCGGCTTTAGGGCTCCTGGCCGCGCTCATAGTCCTCTCCCAGCTCCACGCCCTCCTCTTCTTTTCCGCCCGGATAAAAATACCGGCGCTCCGCAAACTCCTTAGGGCGGTCTACCTCCTCTTCAACCTCTCCGGATTCTCCGCCTTCCTCGCCTTCCAAGCGCTGGAACTGCCCGGGGACGGGGGCCTGATCCGGAACTACCTCTATTTACCCGGAATCGTCTGGCAGAGCGTCCATTTGGTCTGGATCGTCCCCGGCCTCGTCCTTTCCGCCCTGACCGCCCTGGTCTCCCTCCTCCTCTCCGCCCGGGAGCCCAAGGGGCTCCCCAAACTCTTTCGGGCCAAAAAGAACGAACCCTCCCTGGCGCACCCCGCGGGGCTCCTCCTCTGCGCCTTTCTGATTTTGGGCTTCCACTCCTACCTAAACGAGCTCAAAGGTCCGGAGATAAACGAAACCGTTCTGGCGTACCCCGATCTCCCCCGGGAGCTGGAGGGTTTCACCCTGGCCCTGATTTCCGACGTCCACTACGGCCGGGGGTCCTCGCTTACGGGCCTCGAAGAGGCCCTGGAGCGGGTGAAAAGGGCCGCTCCCGAGGTCGTCTTCCTGGCGGGGGATATAAGCGACTGTCCCGCAAAATACGCCTCCGAGCTCGCGAAACCCTTGTCGACGCTTAAAAACACCCCCTTCGGGGTCTACGCCGTGCTGGGCGACCGCGACCTCAAAAAAGACGGAAACCCCCAACTCCTGAACGCCCTGCGCTCCGCCGGCGTGATCCCCGCGGGGGGACGGAGGATCATGGTCCACGGCCTTCCCCTCACCGTCATGGGATTCCAGGACCTCCCCGGGGAGGTCCCGGACCTCTTTCCCCTGGATTTTCTGGGCCGGGAGTTCGTTTTGGATTTCGCCTCGCTCAAGGGTCCGCCGCCCCCTTTGGGCAACTTCAACGTGATTTTCAGCCACCGTCCCCCGGCGATCTCCAATTCACCCTCGGGGGGGAGCCTTTACCTCTCCGGCCACGCCCGAGGAGGGCACTTCGCCCTCCCCGGGGACAAGGATCTAAATCTGGCCGCGCTTTTCTACGACCGCTCCTCCGGCTTGTACCAATCCGGCTCCGCCTACATCCTCGTGAGCCGCGGAATATCCGACTCCTTTTTCCACCTGCGCTTTTTCGCCCGGCCGGAAATAAACATCGTGCGGCTCACCCGGGGATGAGGCGAGGGGGGCGCCCCCTTCCCTCGCGGAGGAAATTTTTTCGGCGCGGTTTACTTTCCAAACGGCCAAGGCCCTCGCTTGAAAACGCGCTTTGCATAATCCGGCCGGACGCCGTGAAAAGTAACGGAGAGGGGGCTTCGAAAGACGCCGATTTCAACCGCGGAAATCCGCGGTCTTTTTTTACGGGGTATTTTTTCGACGGATCGACCGCGCCGGAAGGAAAGCGGGTTTAAGTAAAAAAAATAAAATTCGAAGCGCGACGACGAGGGAACCCCGGGCGCGCGGAGCGGGAAAAAAAACTCGCGTAAATATAACGAGGGCGCTTCCCGCGGCCTGAAAGCCCCCCCCAAACGGCGTAAACCCACGGTCTCCAAACGGCTCCGCCGTCACGTCCTCCGGGAATTTTTTCGTCCGAAAGCGAGGCGGGGGGGGGGGCGCCTCCTTAGGCGGAAACGCCCATTTTCGGGCCGCCTCCGGCGGAGGCCGCCGGCGGGGTTGAACGCGCTTCCCCCCCGGAGAAACCAGACTCCGTTCGGCCCGCGGATCCTCTTGTTTCATGTTGGGGAATTTGATAAGATTCAAAATTAGAATGTCACTCCGGCGGTTGAAAAAAAGAACGCCGAATACGAGCCCGGAGACGCTAATCGACGCCCTTCCAACTTTCAGCCGCCGGGGCGACCATCCGCGTTGGGGTTGTTCCGCCGCGGTTCCCGCGCCCGGAAGGCCCGGGACGCCCGGCTAAGAAAATTTAATAGAAAAGGTATACAATATATGCGATAAATAACAATACGCTACGAATATGTAGCATAATATCGCAAAATTTCTCAACGGCGGGGGGCTTTTCGCGTCCGCGTCGACTGCGACCCGGCCGGCGCCCGTCCCGGGGAAACCGCCCTGGACCGTTCCGGCCGCCTCCCCGCCGGGAAAGGATATCGAAAGTGATCGCCCGCGTTTTCAAAATTCTCCTAGTCCTCGCCCTCGTTTCGAGCGTCGCCGAATTCGCCCCCGAAGCGGCGGCCCAGGAATCGATCCGGCTCCCCGACCCCGTCAAAACCGGAGGCCTGCCGTTAAACGAAGCCCTCGCGGCCAGGCATTCCGCGCGAAAGTTCAAGCCCGACCAATTGAGCCGGGAGACGCTCTCCGGCATCCTCTGGGCGGCCTTCGGCGTGAACCGAGAGGACGGCAAGCGCACCATCCCCACGGCCAGGGGGAAAAACGAGCTCCAGGTCTACGCCGTCTTGTCCACCGGGGTCTACCTCTACGACCCCGAAAAGAACACCCTCGAGTTGGCGCTCGAAGGGGATTTCACCAAAAACTACGACCCCCAGGCCCCGCTGACCCTGCTTTACGCCGCCCCCGACAAGGTCCTGGGCGGATTGCACGCCGGCTCCGCCTACCAGTCGGTGGGCCTTTACGCGGCCTCCTCCGGACTCTCCAACGTGGTGAAGGTGACGGGCGTGGACGAGCTCAAGGATAAGCTGAAACTTCCGGAAGGCTACGCGGTCCTGGCGGTCCACACCCTGGGGCTGCCGGACTGAAAGAAACTTTTTTTTCGGTAATTCGTCCCCAAGACCCTTTTCCAGCCAAAAAAAGCCGGGCGGACCCGGCTTTTTTTGGCTGTTTTTTCCTATGAAAACCCCTTCGGGAGCTTTCCTGCGGCGGGGTGAAAACCTTCCTCTCTTTTCATGAGAGTTTTCCTATGAAAACCCCTCCGGGAGCTTTCCTGCGGCGGGGTGAAAACCTTCCTCTCTTTTCATGAGAGTTTTTCGTCCGCGGTCCGGAAAACCGGATCCAGGGGTCGCGCGCCCGGGAGATCCTCCTCCCCTGAGGCGAGATTTTAGCGGCTTTAAAAAAGCGCCCGCTTTTTCCCGCGCCGTAAAAAAACTTCGGAGCGCCGTACTTCCGCTTTATTTCATCTCCCGCGGGGGGGGATGGCCGGAAAGGGGCCGCCCCGCAAAAAATCCCCGCTTCAGGCCGGGAAGTCTTCGGACGCCGTCCGCCCGGGGCTAGTAGTCGTCGTCATCGTCGTCGTAGTAGTCGTCCTCGTCGTCGTCATCCTCGTCTTCGTCCTCGTCCTCGTCATCCTCGTCTTCTTCCAGGAAGTCGTCCTCGTCTTCCTCATCCTCATCCTCATCCTCCTCTTCCGCCTCCGAGACGTAGTGCTCGTATTCCTGACGGGTCATGAGATCCTCCAGCTCGTCCGGATCCTGGATGAGGAGGCGGATGAGCCAGCCCTCCTCGTAGTTGTCCTCCAAAAGGACTTCCGGGGCGTCCTCGATGTCCTCGTTTACCGAGAGGATCTCGCCGGTCAAAGGTGAAATAAGGGTGAAAAGGGATTTCTTGTCCTCCATGATGTAGCCGAAAACCTCGTCTTTGGAGACTTCGACCCCTTCCTGGGGGAATTTAATCCTGTCAAAATTCTGGACGTTCGCCAGAGGCTCCTCGGTTATGCCGATGAGGGCCGTGTTTTCTTCCTCGATCCTGACCCAGACGTGGTCGGAGCTGAAGCGCAGGTTTTGTTCTTCCACGAAAAACCTCCCGAAAAATTTCCACAAGCTTTGGAGTTTCGGAGGCCCGTTAAACGCCGGAAAAGAAACGTCCCTTTCCCGGAGCCCAGGGTCCCCGAAGCGCCCATAGAGTCTTCAAGCGGGCTTGAAAAAAGCGCCAAGGCGGCGTGGCAAAAAAAAAATACATTAACAAAGGGGCGTTTTCAAGGATTTTTATCGCCGGGGGAAAAAAGCCCCGGGGCTTTTTTTCCGCCCTCCCCGAAGCGCCCCTTTTCCCGCCCCCCTCCCCCTCCTTTTTTCACCGGAAAAACCGCGCCTTTTCCAAGGCCGCGGCCGCCGGCGCGCGCAAGGCGGGGGAAGGCGGGCTCTGGAGGTTCCGGAACTATCCGGAGCCTCCCCCTTCCGCGGCCCCTTTCCGGGCCTTTCACGGCCTTTCCGGGCCTTTCCGGTCCTTTCCGGACTTTGAGCCTTTTTCGGGTCTTTCCGGGGGAAGCCCGCTATGTTATATTAAAAAATTGACGTCCGGAGTCCTCCCATGAAAATCGTAAGCCCCCTTAGAAACGCCGTCGCCTTTCTCACCATCCTCCCCGTGGGGGAAAAGGGGCGCCTGTCGCCCGCGGACTTCGGGAGGCTTCCGGCCTACTATCCCGCGGCCGGGCTGGTTTTGGGCTTTCTTTTACTCCTCTTTTTTAAGCTTTTAAAGCTCGTGGATCTCTCCTTCGGGCTTTCGGCCATCCTGGTCACGGCCCTTTTGATCATTCTGACCCGGGGCTTCCACCTGGACGGGCTGGCCGACTCCATGGACGCCCTCTTCTCCCACAAGAGCCGGGAGGAGATGCTCCTCATCATGAAGGACTCCCACCAGGGCACCTTCGGGGTGCTGGCCATAGTCCTGGACTGCTTTTTAAAGGCGTCCCTCTTGGAAAGCCTGCTCCAGCGGCCGGACTACTGGGCGCCGCTTCTGCTTTTTCCGGTCTGGGGCCGCCTTTCCAGCTCCACCGTCTCGGCCTTCTCCCGCTACGCGAGAGCGGGCGGCGGCCTCGCCCGCCACGCGGTGGAGCTCTCGGGCTTCGGGGAGTTTTTAACGGCCTTCGGGCTCACCCTCGTCATCTCCCTGGCCTGCGGTTTTCCGGCCTTCCTCACCGCTCTCGCGGTTTTCCTCCTCTCCCTCGTCTTGGTCTGGCTCTGGGAGAAGGCGTTGCGGGGGGTGACCGGCGATCTCCTGGGGGCGGGCTGCGAAATATGCGAGATCTTCTCCCTGTTTTTCTACCTCCTCTTTTTTTAACCCGGCTTTTCCCGGTTTCACGCCCGTAAGCGCCCCGAAAAGGCCTCCGGCGCCGCAAAAAGCCCCGCCGCGGTCTTAGGGGAAGCCGAGAAAACTTCCGTGGACGGGAAAATCTCAGTTAGGCTTGGCGGTCGAAGGCGTCTTTCCCGCCGCCCAAAAGGGGGCGTCTTTTTTTCGCTTGAAAAAGCCGCCGCTTCCCGCTAAAAGACTCTTTTTCCCTCCGGATGGAATTTAACGCCTCCGGAACTTTTCCGGCTTATCCTTTTTAGGAGAGAGTTTTTTTCGCACAGGCGTTTTTCTTCCGCGCCCTTCCGCCTGGAAAAACCTTTTCCGCCCGCGAAACGCCGGAACAAAACCTCAAACGGATTTCCCATGCCCGAACTGATAACCGCGGACGAATTCCACGACCTTAAAGTCCCCCGAAACCCCATCGTTCCCTTCATCGAAGGAGACGGCGTGGGCCCCGAGCTCTGGCGGGCGGCGAGACCCATCCTGGAAGACGCCTCCCGGAAAACCGGCCGGGAGATAAGCTTTCTGGAAGTTCCGGCCGGAGAAAAGGCCGTAAAAAAGGCGGGATCGCCCCTTCCCCAGGAGACTTTGGAGGCCCTAAGGCGCCACCGGGTGTCCATCAAGGGGCCGCTCGCCACTCCGGTGGGGGGAGGAATCAGATCGCTAAACGTGGCCATCCGCCAGGCCCTGGACCTCTACGCCTGCGTGCGGCCCGTAACCTACATCCCGGGCGTGCCCTCGCCCGTGAAGCGTCCCGAGCTTGTGGACGTGGTCATCTTCCGGGAAAACACCGAGGATGTCTACGCCGGTCTCGAATGGGCCGCCGAAAGCCCCGAGGCCGAGGCTCTGCGGGTCTTCCTCCAGGAAAAGCTGGGTACGAATCTAAGCCCCGAAACCGCCCTGGGCCTCAAACCCATGAGCGCCTTCCGCTCCAAACGCCTGGTCCGCCTGGCCCTCAAGTGGGCGCTTAAGGAGCGGCGGCCCAGCCTCACCCTGGTCCACAAGGGAAACATCATGAAATACACCGAAGGGGCCTTCCGGAGATGGGGCTACGAGGTCGCGGAAAAGGAGTTTCCCCAGGAGACGGTGACGGAAGCGCTGGCCCAAGATCCGGAAACCAGGCTGATCGTGAAGGACCGCATCGCCGACAACATGTTCATGCAGACCCTTTTACGGCCCGCCGAGTACTCGGCGGTGGCGACCCCCAATTTAAACGGCGACTATCTTTCCGACGCCCTGGCCGCCCAGACGGGCGGCCTGGGCGTCTCCCCCGGGGCCAACATAGGAGACGGCCTCGCGGTCTTCGAGGCCACCCACGGAACGGCGCCCAAGTACGCCGGAAAAAACATCGCCAACCCCACCTCCCTTATATTGTCCGGCGCCCTCATGCTGGAGCACCTGGGCTGGAGGGACGCGGGCTTTCTAGTCAGGAAGGCCGTGGCCCTGAGCTTGGGAAAAGGGATCCTCACCCAGGATCTCGCCCGCCAGATCCCCGGAGCCAAAAGCTTCGGCACCCGGGAGTTCGCCGAGATGGTCCACAAAGAGCTCCAAGCCCTCTAAAGAAAATAGGAAACATGCCCTTAACGCTGACGGAAAAGATAATATCCTCGCATCTGGTTTCGGGAACCCTCCGAACCGGCGAAGAGATAGGAATACGGATAGACCAGACCCTGGCCCACGACGCCACCGGGCAGATGGCCCTCCTGCAATTCGAGGCCCTGGGAAAGGAAAGGGTGGAAACCGAAAGGTCCTTGATATACACGGATCACAACATCCTCCAGACCACCTTCAACAACGCCGACGACCACGCCTTCCTGCGCACGGCCTCGGCCCGGTTCGGAATTCACTACTCCAAGGCGGGAAACGGCATCTGCCATCAGGTGAATTTGGAGCGTTTCAGCGTCCCGGGCCGCACCCTCCTAGGCGCCGACAGCCACACCACCACCGGAGGCGCCATGGCGGAATTGGCCGTGGGCGCCGGCGGGCTGGACGTGGCCCTGGCCATGGGCGGATCCCCCTTCTTTTTCCGCTTGCCGGAAATAATCGAAATCGAGGTGACGGGAAAGCTCCCCCCCTGGTCGGCGGCGAAGGACGCCGCCTTGGAGCTGTTGCGGATCCTCACCGTCTCCGGAGGCCGGGGGAAGATTCTGGAGTTCACCGGCCCGGGTCTGAAAAACCTCTCGCTGGTCCAGAGGGCCACCATCAGCAACATGAGCATTGAAACCGGCGCCGTCACCTCCGTTTTTCCGGCGGACGAGGAGACCCGGAAGTATCTCAAGCTCCAGGGCCGGGAAGAGGACTACGCCCCCCTCGCGGCCGATCCCGAGGCGGTCTACGCCTCTAAGATTCGGCTGGATCTGGACGGTATCGAACCGCTCGCGGCCCTGCCCCACTCCCCGGACAAAGTGCGGAAGGTGAAAGAGGTTGAGGGCGCGCTCTGCCAGCAGATAGCCATAGGATCCTGCACCAACTCCTCCTACGAGGACCTCATGACCGCGGCGGAGATCCTCAAGGGGAAAAAGATCCCGGGATTTTTAAGCCTCGTCGTGGCCCCGGGTTCCAAGCAGGTCTTGGCGGAACTCGCCTCCCGGGGGGCTTTGGGGGCCCTCGTCGCGGCCGGGGCGAGGATAGCCGAGGTGGGCTGCGGCTTCTGCAACGGGGTGGGCCAAGCCCCGCCCAGCGGGGGCGTGAGCCTGCGCACCTCGAATAGGAACTTTCCCGGGCGCTCCGGCACCCCCTCGGCCAAGCTCTACCTGGTGAGCCCGGAGACGGCCGCGGCCTCGGCCTTGACCGGGCGCCTCTCCGATCCCCGCTCCCTGGGGGAAAAAATCGCGATCCGCCTGCCGGAAAGCTACCTAGTCGACGACTCCATGATCCTAGCCCCGCCGGAGGAACCCTCGCGGGTGGAGATAATCCGGGGTCCGGCCATCGCGCCTCTTCCCAGCTTCCCGCCCCTTCCCGAAGAGATTACCGGGAAAGTGGAGATGCGGCTTTCCGACAACGTGACCACCGACGACATCCTTCCGGCCGGAGCCCACATCCTGGCCCTTAGGGCCAACATCCCCGCCATCTCCATGTACATCTTCTCCAATTTGGACCAGGATTACCCGAGACGGCAAAAAGAGGCCGGAACGGGCTTCGTGGTGGCCGGCGCCAACTACGGCCAGGGCTCGAGCAGGGAGCACGCGGCCCTGGCCCCCCGGTACCTAGGGCTAAAGGGCGTCATCGCCGTGAGCTTCGCCCGCATCCATCAGGCCAATCTCTGCAACTTCGGGATCCTGCCCCTGGCCTTCGCGAACCCGGGGGATCTGGAAACCTTGGAAAAGGGGCACCTCCTCCGCCTCAAAGACCTCGCATCCCTTTCCGCCGGAGCGATCCTCACAGTCGAGAATCTCACGCTCCACTCCGCCTTCCAGGTGAAACTGGACGCCACCTCAAGGCAAACGGAAATGCTCAAAGCCGGAGGACTCCTAAACCTCGCGGCCCGGACGGGAAAAAAGTGAAAGGCTAAGGGGGCCGGAGGACGGAGGCGGGCCGGAACGCCGGAGGCGGAACGGACTAAAACCGGAGGGTCGCGGGGCTTTTGGGGGGAGTTTCCCTAAAATCGGAAAATCCCTCAAAAAAGGCCGCGAATAAATAAGATCCGACGCGTAGCCCGGGGACGCCTTAAACGCCTTAAACGCCTTAAACGCCTGAAACCCCGACCACACCCGCGGCCCTGAAAAAAATCCGGTCTTCCGGAAACGAGCGGCCCGCCCGGGGCCGCTTTCACAAGGGGCCGGAAAAAAGAGAGCCCCCGGCCGCTCCGGCTCCAACAGCTTTCCGCATGCCGCTTCCGAAGAGCTTCCGCAATTACCGCTTCGCCTTTTTGGCGGCTCTGTCCTACGGGCTCTTCAGCCCCTTGGGAAAGCTCCTTTTGGAGGACGTCTCCCCCCTCCTCCTCTCCTCCGTCTGCTATCTGGGGGCGGGAACGCTCCCCCTCCTTTTTAAAAGCGCCCGGGGCGCTTTTTTTCAGGGATCCAGGACCCCCGCTAGCGGGGAGGCCGCTTTGGGAAGGGAGGATCTCCCTTCGCTCCTATTAATGGTCCTGCTGGACGGATTGGCCCCGGCGCTTCTTTTCCTGGGTCTTTCCATCGCCAGCGCCTCCACCGTCGCCCTTTTAAGCAACTTCGAGATAGTCGCCACCGCCCTCATCGCCCTCGTCTTCTTCCAGGAGGCCGTGGGAAGAAGGCTCTGGCTGGGGATCATGTCCGTGACCCTGGGGGGCGCGCTCCTCTCCCTGGAGGATCCGGGAACGCTCCAGCTCTCCCCGGGGGCCATCCTGGCCCTGGGGGCGGCCGTCCTCTGGGGCCTCGAAAACAACCTCACCCGCGCTCTGTCTCTGAAAAACCCCCTGGACATAGTGATCGTGAAAGGCCTGGGCTCGGGTCTTTTCGGCCTCATCCTGGCCTTGGTCTTTGAAAAGCTCCGTTTCGATCTCCTCCACCTCTTGTGCGCCCTTCTTTTAGGCTTCGTCTCCGTGGGTCTCAGCGTGTTCTTCTACATCCGCGCGCAAAGGGAGCTCGGAGCGGCCAGGACCGGCTCGGTCTACGCCCTGAACCCGTTTTTTGGCGTCCTCGCCTCCTTTTTAATCCTTTCCGAGCGTCCCGAACCCACCTTTTATCCCGCCCTCGCCTTCATGCTCCTAGGGGTCTTTCTCGCTTTAAGCGAAAAACACTCCCATTTCCACGCCCACGCCCCCGTAACCCACGAACACCCGCACGTTCACGGCGATCCCCATCACCGGCACGAACACCTTTCCCCGGAAGGCCGGGACCTAAGAGAGGACGTTGCGTCCGGCCATTCCCACGTCCACACCCACGCAGCCGATCCCCACGTCCACGAGCACAGTCCGGATATCCATCACCGGCACCCGCACGAAGACGAAGAGGATTCGGGAAATGAAAATTAATCCCACGCTCTTTCCGAAGCGGCTTGAAAAAAGCGCTCCTTGAAGCGTCCGGAAGAACGCGGGGCCTTTCGAGCGGGAAGGCGAAATATAAGAAGACGCCTAGAAACGAAAGAAATAAACACTGAAAAAAGCGGGCTCCGCGGAACAAAAAAACGGATTTATCAGGGTATGATGACCGGCGCCTTAGTTAATAAAAGGCGAATCGACATCCTTTCCGCACCCGCTTCGCCATGCGCCCCGCCGTTATGTTCGAGACTTAGCTTTAATATCACCACGGCGCTTAAATATTGGAAAAAAAATCCATTAATTCAAGGGAACTATTGAATTTTACCGTTCTATCTTTTACCCGCCGGGGTAATAAGATATAATGATTGACGCGTGGATGCCGCCCTGATGGAAAGCGGGGATGAAATTCTTCTTTCGGGGCGCTTAAAACAATCCGGCGCGGGATGGACGCGCCGTAGCGGGCCGATATTGGCGAGTATAACGACCAAAGTCGAAAGTAATCGCGGGAAAAGAGGATGTTTTGGTCTAAACGTTAATTAACTCCAAATAGCGGGAACTTTTAAAATTCTAGGGAAACATGGGTCTCCGGTAAAGCGGAAAACGCGCATTTTAATAATTAATCGATGGTGATTTACGTCGGCTACAAAAGCGAGCTTGAACTGTGTAGCCTAGGTCGCCACCGTAAGCGTTATTCGCGGCCCCGCGTCCTTGGCGAATCCTTCGCTAAGCCTCTAAAACGCTCTTGGGCTTGGGATCTAAAGGATGGATCCCCGCCCTCTCGCTCCCTTTACGACGCCAAGATGAATTCCTTAAAGTCTCACCCGACCCGATTCCGAATTGAATGGGTTGACAATCGCGCTGGGCCAGCCTCCGCTAATGATACGGGACATTCATAGCGCGTCCTTATCCTTGACTTCTTATTATTTAAGGCGATAAATGATATATAGGATGATCTAATTAGGGACGTTTCCACCTAGCCCTTAAGTCTTCCAGCCAAACTGAAAAAAGCGATGTAAATGAGGACGTTTCTATTGTGCTGTTATCCAACTTTCCTTACTATTTAACGTATATAATGAAGAAAATCATAATTGAAACAGGACATTTCCACTTAGCCCATAAGTCCGCTTCCTCATTGAAATATGTCGATGAAAAATGAGGAAGTTTCTACTTTGTTGTTATCCAACTTTTCTTACTATTTGAAGCGTTCCGCAATAGGAAGCCTGATAAAAATTTAGACATTTTTATCGCGCCCTTAAACTACCCCCTTAATTAGGCAAGGTCGTTTGGGGGGGGGACCTTTCCACAGAGCTGTTATCCTTTCTTTCTTATTATTTAAAGCGTTTCATAAAAGAATCTGGAAAAAAAGACTGGACATTTCAACCGAGCCGCAACGTTTCTACTGTGGAATAACAGTTTCTACTGTGGAATAACAGAAAAAACATTTTGTTGTTCTTCGTCCATATTATAGTAAAATATTGCTAAAAGAAGAATAACATATAATTAATAAAAATTTAATTTATTATCATACTAATAAACAATAAGTAAAATATTTTTAATTTAATTTTAATAATTAACAATCATTCCTCTTAGAAAACAGGAAAAAACGCCAACGCCGGGGAGGGGCGAAAGCAAGAGGCTCGGTCGGGAGACGATTTTTAAAAAAAAGCCTTTATGAACAAAAAAACCCCGAAGCGAGGTTTGATTTTCACCCGTCCTTAGAGCCGAAAACTCCCTGAAAAATTGAGGCCTTAAGGAAACATGATTTTTAAAATCATGGCGGGGCCGCATGTTTACTACATGTCATGATTAAAAAAATCATGAAAAAATTTTTTTTAATTTTCTAAAAATTTATCTTGACTTTCACAAAGCGAGCGGGTTAATTTATATACCGTCATCAAGGAGGCGCTCCTAAACGCTAGGACACTTAGCGCGTAAAATTTTTAACGCCAGATCTTACATTTTCGCGGGAACGTTTTTCCCGCTTCGGAAATTTCATCCTTAAGCATAAAAAAATCACCACCACGCATGCGGACGCTTGCGACTTATTAACCCTCAACGAATTACGCTCTCACGGCGCTCTCACGGCTCATTAAGGTCGGAGGGTAAACGAGCGATGTATAACGCCGCGGCGTTATTTTTAACGGTGGAGATTCTCCCAGGCGTATTTAATCAAGGACGTCAATCATGGCGATTGACGCCAGGAGGTATGATTATGAGCGAAGTCACGGTAAAAGATGAGAAGGAATTAGGCGAGGCGCTTAAGAATGGCGCGGATTATATAATAGTGGAAGGAGATTTGGCCAATAAAGTTATAAGAATCAAGGCCTCTGGTAATGTCGCTTGGGTTATTGCCATAGGGGCCATAGCGGTCGTGGCGGTCGCTATGATCGCGTCGATCCCCACGGGTGGGACTTCGGGGGTCGTTGGCGTGGCCGCTTTAGCTCCGGCCGTCGCCGTGTTGGGATCCGGACCGGCCATGGCCGCCGTCCTCATCGCGGTGGCGGGCGGAGGCGTCGGGGTGTTGAACAGTTTGAGAGGCTATTCGCTGGAAAAAATCAGCGCCGGCCGCGTGATTCTGAGAAAATAACCCCCGCCGCCGAAAGAGTCGCCCTCCCGTCTTAACGCTCCGGTTAACGGCTTCCGGAAGGAACTCTTCCGGGAAAATCCGCCGTCCCGAAACATCCCCGGCGTGACGGAATAATTCGTTTCCACCTAAGACTTAAGGCGCGAAAAAACAGGAGCGGGAACTATCCCGGCGGACCTTTTCCCCTCGGGTTCCACCTCCGCCGGAAAGCCGACCTCAAAAAAAGCCACTATTTTTTCACACCGCTTCGAGCGCTCAGGAAAGAACCGCCGCGTCGCCACCGTCCTGGCGGCGGCTCTCGAGACATATCCTTTTCGCTAGCTTTTCCTCCGTCCTTTCCAGGCTGTTTAAGAGATCCTTGGGAATTCCTCCGGTTTTCCTCTCCAAGAGGGTGAAAAAGGAGAAGACTCCAAGGATCTTTTTCCGGCATTCGAAATCGAAAGGCGACTCCGGCTGTTTTTCCCCCGCCCCCCTTTCCCCGGGGCGCATGGACTCCCTCAGCGATCCGAAATCCTCCCCTTCAAGCCAACGGAGGATCCTTTCCTCCCTGGGGAACACGAACTCCAGGACGGAATCCCGCACCATTTGGAAGACGGCCCCGCCGGCGGGACGGACGGAGTTATCCAACTTCCCTTTCACGATGGAGTTCACAAAACCCAGAATCTTAAGCGCCATCTCCCTGGCGGAGACGGGGTTCACGCCGCAGGATTCCAGGCGCGCGGTGAAGGATGCGGACACCTCCCGAAAAAAGAGGTGCGCCTTCACCGCGTCCAAAGAGAAACCTTCGCTTCCGGGCTGACGGGGCGGAGTCTCCAGAAGAAAGACGCGGGGAAAGTCGCCCTGGAAGGATTTCAGCAGGGGAATCAGAAGAAGAACCAGGAGAGCGAAGAGGGAGGGCTCCCTCCACTTCGATTCGGAAGGGATGTCGTCTAAAAACTCCTTCAGCTCGCCGAAGGTCTGGACGTCCAGATTTCGGCTCAAGAGGGGGGCTAAAAGCTCCCCCTCCCGGTAGCGGAGCTTGATCCTTCCGTCTCGGCCCTTTACGCGGATTTCCTCGAAAAAGACCCCGGGAAAGAGCTCGGTTACCAGCCCGTAGTAGGAAAAAAGGGAGTTGGCCAGATTGGCCGCGTTCTTGGACCTATTTTGCGAAAGAAGGGATCCGCCCGCGCGGGTGTTGTCCAGAAACCTCGTCATCCCGGAAAGTTTCGCCGGAGCGCCTTTTCCCAGCTTCAAAGAACAGCCAAGAGCGGCCAGAAAGAAACGCTCCAGAGGCGGTGGGAGCTCTGAAAGTTTTTTCCGGCGCCCTGGCCCGCCAAGGGCCGTCTCCAACTCCGTTCCGCCCCGCTCCTCCGCCCTTTCGGAAGAAAAGAGACGGAAGAGCTTGTTTTTACGGAAGGAAAACTGGTACAGGTCGTTTTTATCGAAACCCCTCCACACGTGCCAGTTGATGAGAAGAAGAGGAGGCTTTCCCTCCCTGTCCAAGAGGCTTCGCCTGAAGCCCTCGACAAAATCGTATTCCGCGATCTCCATTCCCACCGAGGAGTCGAGCCTCGATTTCGACCAGAAGATGCCGTCCAGGAAAAGGGAGGAGGCGGGAAAATCGGATATTTCGGACAGCGCCGAGTCCCCGGCCAGGATGAAGGGCTCGTTTTTCAAAGGAGCGAGCGAGCGAAAGGCCTCCAGCATGAGGAGGCGGAGGCGCTCCCCCATGAAGCCGCAGTAATGGAAAATCCCCCTACGGAAAAACTCCAGGTGGAACTCCCCATCCTCCCGGGAGAAGCCCTCCCCTTTAAGAACGTTCGCAAGCCTCTCCGTAAGTCCAACGGCGGCCGAGACGGAATCGACCTCGCCCCGGCCCATTTCGAGGATGAACTTCGTGAAGCCGAAAAGCACCTTGGACGCCGGCGAGGCGTAGACGACCTTCTCCTCCCCCGGAAGCCAGCCGGTAACGATGTTTTTAAAATTCGAACCCCTGTAGCCGTCCAGCAAGAAATCCGCCGGGGCGAGCTTTGGGTCGCGGAGCTCCTTTAACGTCAGGGCGCGGAAGCGGGCCTCGGGGCAGGTGGCCTGGATCGCCACCCGGGCGGGCGCTTTAAGACTTTTCGCGCTCTCCAGTTTAAGCGGGGCCGCCACGACCGGGCCCCTGGGAGAGTTTTTCAAAGACAATATCCTTTCCAGCTCCCTTGCTTCATCCTGGCTGGAACGACCGGTGAGCATCAGGCGCAGGGGGCTTTTCCCTGTAAGCCTTCTTTCGGCGCTTAAAACGGAGAGCATAGCCAAGGCGGCGTCGGGAGCCCAGCCGGAGAGGGGATCTCTTAGAACGGAAAAGTCGTCAATCACCACGGCGGAAAGGTTTTTTAAGAAATCCCCGTCCAATAACAGCGGCCCGCAGTCCTCGTAGGAGACGAACACCGCCCGGACCGAATCGTCTCCGGGGGAGGCCTGCGGCTCCCCCTCCCTGGGGGGGAAAATAATCACATCGTTTTGCGAAAGCTCGAAAGTATTCGAAAGCGAGGAAAGTTCTAAAAAATTTTCCCAGGCCCTCCGGCGCTGAACTCTTCCCGGGGCTATGAAACAGACTTTTCCCTTTCCAGATCCGTTTACGGCGGCGCCCCTTTTTCTTCCGCCTCGGGAAAAAGCCGAGGCGTTTTCCGCCTCAAGATTGGGCTCTCCTTCGACCGTCTGTTCTTCCGCTATATCCTGGACGCTTTCCGCCAAAAGAGAAAGTGAATTCTTTAAAGCGGCTCCGGCGGAGCGGAGCGCGCCTAGAAGAAACAGGAGCCCCAGAGCGCTTTTCCCGTTTCTGGGGGCGCCCGTCACGAGGATGTGCTCCCGAGGGTTTTCGTTTAAGGGAAAGAGTTTACGCCTCGCCTCCACGGCGCGGTTTATGAGTCCTCCCGGAATTTTTCCGCTCCGTAAAAAAGTTTTAAGGAAGGAATCCTCCCCGTCTTCCGTGTCGGGAAGGCTTTCCGAATTCGGAACATGGCCGAAAAAATCCTTTAAAAACCGCCTCCATTTTCTTTCCGCCACGAAGGCGGCGCGCGGATCTTCCAAATTCTCGGGCCTCTCCTCTTCCGTTTCGGAGTCGTTTGAACAAACCCCTCCGCCATCAAAAGGGTAGAGGGCGAACAGTCCGGCGGCGTGGGGAGCCCAGGGCTGATCCTCGGGAAGCGAGAGCGCCCTCTCCGTGAAGGCTGACGAACGCTCGTAATCCTTTTTAAGGAAGAGTTTCCAGCCGGGATAGACGGTTTTCACCTCCGGGTCCTCCAGGTAAGGAGGGCGTTTTCCGAAAACCCGGCCCTCCCCAGGGCGCTCCCTGTTCCCGTCGGAGTAAAAAGCTCCACCCCGACCGCCTCTCCGGTTGGAGGCGTGATTTTCCGGCCGCTCCCATTCCGAATCCCCGGTGAGTCGTCCTCCGTTTCGGCCGCCCACCCCCTCGTCACCGTATCTCCGCTCCCTTTCACGGGCGGGAGCGTTAAGAAAGAGATCGGGAAGGTCGTAGGGATGCGCCAGCACCATCATCATGGGCTGGGAGAGGATGTAATACCTCAGAGACTCCTTTTCCTCCAAAGAGAAGTCCAAGGGGGCGGCCATGTCTCCAGCTAGGTGGAAGGCTAAAAGCGCCTTGGGATCCTGGATCTCCAGGGGCGGACGTCCGGCCAGATGCATGAGGATGGGGGGCAGGTTCCCGTCCTCCCGGGCGAGAATTCTCAAAGTGGAGTCGACGGAGAAAGCCAGGGGATAGCCGCCGGACCCGGCGCTGGATAAGATCCAGTGCGTCTCCCTTCCCCGGGAGGCGAGAGTTATGGCGCTCTCCCAGAGCACGGTCCCCTCCAGGGCGGGGGGAGGCGGATCTTCCAAGAGGAAACTCACTTCGTTCTGCCTGGATCCGAAGCTCACGACGGGATCCTTTCTTAACAGAGGCGAGGACCAGGAGTTCAGGATGCAGAGGGATTTAGCTTCGATGATGGGAAAAAAGAGGCGCATTTTTTTCGGTTCTTATGTTGTTTATCGTACTTCAACATTTTTCAGCAATGTTTTTCCTGCCGAGCGAACTCTTCCGGCGGAGAGGAAGTTTATGCTGATAACGATAAGTGATTATACATCCTTTGTTTTAAGATGAGAAACGGATTTGGGAGAAAAAAATTTTATCATAAAGGCGTATGGTTGTCAAACTTAATTTGCAATTTTCGTAAATTATATAACGCTGCTTAATTAAATAAAATAAGTTATTAATCCATTCATGAAAAGATATATTCATGTGAAACCATGCGTTTAAAGTAAAAATAATTCTCAAACTAGCTATGTAAATATCAGTATCAAAAAAATCATAAAGAATACTATTTTTGATGATATTTTGATGACCGCAAGCGCGGATATCGGTTGCGTCCCCCCTTCCTTACCAAAATTTTCTAACGCTGTTAGTTAAGCATCAATTAAATATCAAGGAATTGCCGGTATTAAATTGTTTTATATTTATTCTAATGAATTCAAACAAATATTTAAACTACGAAAATGACAATATATTAAACCAATAAAATTATTATTTGAAACTAAAAATATTACGAATCTCTTTCAACTCTTAAAGACATACGAGTATACTTCGTTACGTCAGATTTTGTATTTTTAGTAACGATAAGTAATTTTGCTCTAACTTTAGTATCAAAATGAAACTTCTTCAACTCTTTTTCGGCTTCCTTTGATAAACCGCCCTTAAATAATTCCGTATCTGTTTTAACGCCAAACTTGTGTTTTATGAGATCTCCAATGACTAATAAGCCTACAATTTCTATTTCTCTCTCATTTCCTAATTGTGGAATTTTTTTTATTAATTTTTTTCTCTTCGCGGCCTGTTCAGGTGTAATGGTTATTGAAAAAGGATGTGATTTTGTTCTTGTTGATACAGTTACTTTGCTTCTATCAAGCAAGTTTATTAATCTAAAATAACATTTACGAAGTTTAGGCGATATATTATTAACTAAATCATCAATTTCATAATCACCGGATAAAAGAGACAAAAAGATATTTTCGTCTGGAACTTTATTCTCAGATAAGTTGATTAAAGACGGGCGAACATCTTTGACATCCTTCGAAAGTTGAATTGCAAAAGATGATGGAATAAAACATTGTACTAAAAATTGATTTGTATCTAGAAGTTTATAGTCATACCTGTCATTTTTTCGATCATACTCATTTAGAAATTCTGATGTTTCCATGAAAATATTTTCTATCTCAACCATTAACGCGGAAAGAAAATTCATAGGAATTGAATGTTATGCAATAATTTCCCCTTTGAGCGATAATTCAATATCATACTGTTTTTTTAACCATTCTGCCGCTTTTAATTCTTCTAGTAATTCTTCATGTTGAAATTGCGAAGACATCAGGTCAGCCTTCGTAGCCGCGTCGCATGACGCTTTAAAGACGTCGGAATTAATCAGCTTGGCCAACTCGTCTAAGCGCTCATTGATTTTTTCTATAGGACGCGGCATTTGAATTGGAAAAAACATTTTTTTACCTATAATTTGACTATGCCCTTGGGATTATTGAATCGAGTAAAACCAAACTGTTGTTTCCAATACACAAGGCTGTCTTTGTCGCAAAACAACTAGGGTGATTCTTAGGATAGATAATCGTATAATATGCGTCCGTACCATACATAAATTTAATTCTAGGTTTGTTTTTTTCTGAACAAATCAACAAAATCTTTCTGTGACGTAGAAGAAAGGCGGTTATAATCGCTTGAAGTGACAAATACAACAACATCAATATCTTGAGAATTTGTTTTGCTTTCAACAAAAGACCCATTAACCCATTAAATGTCGGAATTAATTTTTCAATAATTTGTCTTAACTGGAAATATACTTTAAAAATCAATTTTCTAGATGTGGATTCAGGAAACTGGTTTACAAAAAAATCATAAAACTCTCTTTCAGTTAAAGAATGGATTCCAGGGGGCGATGCCATATGCTCATAACCTACGGATTTTTGAAATTGTATTTTTGCATCTATCATATTGCAACTAAAATTTAATTATATTGTATATTTATCTGAATAATAATATATTAGATCATATAAATTATATAAGCATTAATTAACTCTAAAAACAATACTTTTTCATCTAAATATCATATTTCATTCTATTCAAATACGGTTTAACCATCTCTATCTCAGAAGGCCGCAGATTAGCTTACGGATTTTAAACCGTTTAGACTTAAAAATTTAACGCCTACGCGAAAACCTCCTTCCGTTATTGTTACGACAACCACAAAACCTTTCCGGATTCTGTTTGTTAGCGCTTCCAACGACAATATACCATAATTTTCACAGTCATAAAAAAGCGAGTTGAAGCGGCTTCCTACGGGCGCTCGCCCCCGAGCCATTCCTCCCGTAAGAGTTTCCCGCCTCCATAGAGACAGAAAATAGACGCCGGAAGATCTTCTTCATGGCGTAGCGCGGGTACGACGGAGCCTTATTTAGGCTCTCCACATCTCCATCGTCCCAGTTCCTCTGCAAAACGCGGGAGTCCTGATAGCCGGCCAAAACCAAAGCGACTGTATAAACGAGTCATAAAACCACCCTTTCAGTTGAAGAACGGTTCGCCTAAGTGGTCGTTCAAACCCGCAAGCTGTGGTTTTTAGGAATTCTATGTGATTATCGGCCGCATTGCAAGCAAGCTTAATTATAGTAAATAAGATGAAAAAATAAATTTTTAAAAATATTGTTTAAACTATTTAACTTTTAATTGATCGTATTTATAAATTATTAAAATAATGTCTCCCGGGACTAAGACCATGGGAACAGTGGAATTTTTTCCCGTGAAAGCGGCGGATGATGATTGAAAAACACCCGCCGGATGGAAAACAGCGTGTCGCGGCTTTCCCCATTGACGCGGAGAATGGGAAAAAAGGATCCGCCACCAGACGGGAAACGGTTGAAAAGCAGGATATTTATTTCAGACGGCGGACAACGGACGGGTAATGTTTTTAAAAATGGAGGGGCTGAAAAAAATCATTTCTTTTCAGACGAAACAACGGATGACGCCTAATTTTCACCACCGTTTTTTTTTGAACCTCCCTCGCATTCCCACCATGTCACGGCGCGTTTTTCATCTTCTATCACTAGACCCAATCGGACGGTATCCCGGTAAGCTCCGGCGTAATTCTTCTCTTTAATTTGTTTTAACGCGGCGTTGGCGAGGATTATATTATGTTTCTCGTCAGGCGACATTTTAACTTCGATTATCCAGCTCCGCCCTCCGAAATTAATTATAAAATCAGCCACGCCTAAATTTCCACTTTTTTCAGCAAGAGGATCCAGACCGAGAATATAAAAAAGAATAAATATTTTTGAGCAGTAAAATCCTTCATTTCTTTTTTCAATTTTATAATGCTCGCCCGGCAATGCGGAAAGCAATATATTGATTTCATTCACAAGTAAAGACGGATCGCTATTTGACAAGGCTGACACGACATTATAACGCATGGTTCGCGCGTTCTTATCGGAACCTAGAAAGCTTTCAACCAATAGTCTCGAAATTGACATTTTAACTTCAGTGTTGGGATAATCCAATCTGAACTCATAATCCGATGGGCCTGGACGCAGACTCAGATAACCAGCCTGGTACAGATATATCTCAGGATCTTCATCTCCATCCCACTTAGGACTTAGAATTTTAGCTCTGTCTATCTCGGCTCCACGGAATTGCTCGAACGTCAAATTATTCTCATTTAAGTAACTTATCAACTGACCGGATGTTCCGGAGTCGAACCAGAAGTTATCAAACATCTTAGTATCTAAAAAAAGGAGGGTTGAATACGGGTTATATACATAAGTGGTTCCGTCAAAGCAAAAACCGTTGTAGAAATTATTAATATCGTCTAGTAAAGTTTTTAGCGGCTTTTTATTAATAAGGGCCGCTTCTTTAAGTTGTTCGTCATAGCACCTCTCGATTTCTTCCAGAGTAAAACCAGTTATGGCTCCGTATTCAGGCCGTAGAGAGATATCGGACGGATTGTTAAAAACCGAATATAAACCGCCCCGCACGAATTTTGTTATGCCGGTAACGAAAACAAAGGAGAGTAAGTCATCATTAGCTTTTATTTGCATGTAGTACTCTCGGAGTATCTTCCGGACAAAGTCCGCTTCATCCGGTTTATCCGAAAGCTTTGTCACGGGAGAGTCGTATTCGTCAATTAAAATCGCCGCCGAGCTATTATATTTTTCATAACAATTTATAAGCAACAAGTTAAAAAGATCGTTAGACGAGTAATCCGATGGAAGCTCAATTCCCAGGGATTTAGCGGCGATGGCGGTTGATAAACATAGAGATTTTTCAAACCCCTCCACGCCTTGAGTCGTGGTGAGCTTACTCATGTCCAGACGGATGACGGGGCGGGGGCCGAATTCCTCCTCATCAAGCCTTGATTCCACCCTAAGTCCCCTGAAGAGCTCCTTTCGGCCTAAAAACAATGATTCGAGGGTGGAAACGGTTAAGGATTTACCGAAACGCCTGGGGCGGGAGAGAAAAAATATCCTCTTTCCGCTGTCTATCATTTCGGCTATGAACGCGGTTTTATCAACATAGATCATGGATTTTGTCCTCATGATCCTAAATGATTGAGTCCCCGTGGATGTGTTTAATCGTTTTTCCATACCGGCGCCGCTCCAAAACTTTCCCCATCGTAGATGATTTCCGGTATGTTGTCAAACGAGCCGCGGAAAGGCGTAAAGGCGAAAAGACGGAAGTCGAAGATCCGAGGGTTTCGCCTAAACGGATGGATCGATATCCGTTAAGGCGTCAAAAACACCATAAGTAAGGATTATTTATTATAATATTCACAATGTTGCAAAGACCGCGACGCTTTCAACTCAAGAAGCCGTAAGTCGCTTGCCGAGCCCAAAAATACGGCTCTATGAGGATGAACGCGGGGCCGCATGCCGGATGGTCGCTTTAAAAATCCTTGAACGCGGCTTAAGCGATAAGCGTCATCCCCGCGCCCTACGGGCCTCCGCCAGCGAGCCATTCCTCCCGGGAGAGTTTTCCGCCTCCCTGGAGATAGAGCGCGTACCGCGGGAGATCATCCTCTTTCATGCCGTAGCGCAGGGTTTGAGCGACCTTCCGCAGGCTCTCCAGGGATCCCTCGTCCCGGCTCTTTTTTAAGACGCGGTACTCCAGGTAGCTGTCCAAAATCAAAACGATCTTCTCCGCGAAACGGCGATCGAAGCCCCGGCCCTCGGCGCCCGGGAAATCCGGCTCCGGGTCGTCCGCGGACGAAAGATCCCCCCCGCCCAGCCTCTCCAAGGCCTCCCGGAAAGCGTCCGCCCCGAAGGAGCGTCCCAGGAGATCCCTTATCACGGCGGAAATTTCGCGAAGGGCCTCCGAAGCGGCGGAATCCCCCCCGGTTTTCCTCAGCTCCAGGGCCCGCAGCTCGTCTCCGAGGCGCAATATGAGGGAAAGGGGCGTCCCTCCGGACCAGAGAAGAAGGCTTAGCTGGGCCTTGAAGACGCAGGAGAGGAGGGCCTCCCGCAAGGCCCGGACCTCTTCTTTTCCGCCCCCGGGAAGGCTCTCCTCCGCGATCTCCGAAGCTAGATCCCCCACCCTCGCGCCGAAGGCCCGGGCCTCCACCTCCCCGACTCCCAGGCCCTCCAGGGCGGCGATCAAAGGCCCGGCCTGGCGCGAGAGCAAGCCCTCCAGGTCTCCGGAGCTGGAGCCCCCGCCCTTCCGGCCGGCGCGAAAGGGGTTTAAGAAATCGAAGCGCCCCCGGGAGAGGGCTCCCCGGTTTTCCGAGCAGAGGGGGGCGAGAAGGAGGCACCTCAGCCCGAAGGAGGGGCCCGCGCCCCCTCCCATCGGCTCTTCGGCCTCCCCCGGCGCCCCTCCCTCCGGTTTCCGCCGGCCGATTCCCAAAAATCGATCCATTTCCAAAAGCGTCAAGGGGGCGGTGCCGTTCCTGGCCAAATTCACGGCCAGCTTCCCGGGGGTCCGGAGCCTCCTACCCGAAGGATCCGTATAGGAGGATACGACGAGCCCCCCGAAGGAGCGCTCCAGAGTTTTAAAGTAGACGTCCATGCTCCGCAGAACCGTCTCCAGAACTTGAGCTCCGGCTCCCAGGCCGGCCTCATGGGCCGGATTTCCCGAAGCGGGCCCCGGGAAGGATCCGGAACCGAATCGGTTAAGACGAGGGCCGGGGGGGGCGGATCCGCCCCCCCGGCCTCCGGGGGGAGAACTTGGCAGACGTACGTGGAGCGGAGGAAGGTCCTCAGATCCTCGTCCACCGCCGCCGGAGCCGAGGCCCCGGGATTTTCGGCCTTCCCCTTCCCGACCGTCTCTCCTTGGAGGATGGAGCTGGCGTGCAGGAGGACCAAAAGAAAGAAGCGTCCCGCGGCCAGGGGCGCCCGGCGCAAGTCCCGAAAACGGAAGGCGCCGGTTAAAAGCCTCCCTATCTCCCCGCAGTCGATGGCGGAGAGCGGCGCCGAGGAGCAGATCCTTTCCATCTCGAGTTTTTTTCGGGGAAAAAGCATCCGCACGCTCTCCGCCTTTCCCAGCTTCCAGTTGACGAACACGGTGGGGATGACGCCGCTTTTAATGTGCCCGTGGCGCCCCACCCGGCCGGTTAAGTTTTTAAACTCGTTGTTGGTGAGGCTCTCGATCGCGTAGTAGCGGTCGTGGCGGGACCGCGGCCACATGACGGTTTCCAAAAAGAGGGCGTCCGCGGGCAGGTTCACGCCGTAGGAGATGGTCTCGGTCGCGCACAGGATGAAGGGCTCCAGCTCGAGGGGTTGGAAGCGGCGGTAGCCCTCGGCCATGAGCCTCCTCGTCTCCTTTTCCAGGCCGCTGAAATGGAAAAACACCCCCCTTTTCGCGCAGTGGAGGTAGAAGGCCCCGTCCCGGCCGCGGATCCCGGACTTGAACAGGGATTTTTCCAGGTTTTTGAGAAAAAAGCCGTCCTCCGCCACGGCCGGAATTTCCCGGCGCCCCAGGGAGAGCATCTTGTTCACGAAGGCTAAAAGCGAGTTCCAGGAGTAGGAGGCGTAGATGATCTTCTCGTGGCCGGGTATCCAGCCCTCCAGGCAGCTGTTGAATCCCGCCCCCTCGCCCTCGTCTAAAACGAGATCGGAAAGCTCCAGGCGATCCTGGAGGCGGCTCACGTGGACGGGGCGGAAGCGGTGCCGGGAGGCCGTGGGCTGCACGTATATTAAAAGCCGCTGGGGCCGCTCGTAGACCGAAAGCACCAGGGGGGGGAGGGCCCGGGGGGCCCTCCCCCCCGGCTCTTCCCCAGCCGCACGTCCCTTGGGATCCGCCCTCCCCGTAAAAACCCCCCTTCGCGGGAAAGCCCCGCCTCCCCCGGAGGGCTTCCCGCCCGCGGAACCCTTCCCGCCGATTGATTCCGCCCCGCTCTCGGGGCCGCCCTCGTCATTTAGGGTTAAAAGCGCGAGCGCGGCCGGGTCCCCGGCCATGGCCCCGGTGGAGAGGCACATGAGCCGCAGGGGGCCCCCGCCCTCCCTCAGCCTCCTGCGGGATTCCAAAACCAGCCGCCCCAAAGTGGCGTCCAGGGACACCCCCCGGGTCCTGTCCCCCAGCATGTGCAGCTCGTCTATGAGGGCCATGCCCAATATACGCGCCAGATCCGAGCCGATGAAGAAGTTGGAGACCTTCTCGTAGACCACGAAGGCCACGCGGAAGTCCCCGACCGCGATGCGGGCGTCGTCCTGGTAGGACTCGCCCGTGGAGACTATCACGTCCCGGGGGGAAACGATTTCGCCCCCGCGCCTCTGGCCCTTTTCCAGGATGGCCAAAACCCGCTTGAACTCCTCGTGGGCGTCCTCCACCAGCATCCTGGTCGGACCCAGGTAAATTACCGGTTTTTTCCTTTCCAGGCACTCGTTTAAGAGTATAAAGGTGCCCAATAGAGTTTTCCCGGTGCCCGTGGGGCCGGTCACCAGGATGTGCTTCTTAGGGGGATTGTCCGCCCTCTCCGGCGAGATGAAGATGGAATCCCTATAGGAGGAGAGGGCGATGTCTAGGAGGGAGCCCGAAAGAATGGGCACGGGAAAGAGATCCTCGGCCGCCCCCTTGAAGCCGGAGGATGGCGCGGCGGCGGACAGGGCCTCCCCCCAGGTGTGGGCCGAGGGGGATCCCTGGAAAAAGGAGCCGCTGTCCGCCCACTTCAAGGGGATGAGCCCGAAGAACTCGGCCACGCTCTTCATCCAGAACGCGTCCGGAAGCGCGAGGCAGCTCCTCTCCGTCGCGAAGGGCGGCTCCCTCCTTTCCCGCTTGAGATCGCTCCACATTCGCCAGGCCAGGAGCTGCTCTTTAACCTGCAGGCCGTGCCGCGGGGGAGGCGCCGCCAGAAGCGCCCGGGCGCCGCCGCGGGCGTTCGGGGCGCCCGAATCCGCGGCGTCCGCTTCCGCCCCCTCCCCCGGAGCCGCCCCCTCCCCGGGGGACGCCCGGCCGGTGAAGTAGGGGACGTCGTTTTTATGGAAGAGCCCCAACGCCCTGTGCTCCCGCAGAAAGGATCGGATCCTCCTTTTCCTCTCCGGGGAGAGCTCCAAGGGGGCGTGCCCGGCGGGGGAGAGGGTGAAGGCCATGAACACCAGGGGCTCCTCCGTCTCCAAGGGCGGCCGGAACCGCGCCAGGCATTTGAGGGGGGCGCCGCCGTAGACGTCGCCTCTGGACATCCGCGCCAGAAAGGCCCCCGAGCCCTCGTTTATCTCCGGAAAGACCACCCTCTGGTGCAGCTCCCTCCCTAAAAGGGCCATCTCCTCGGCCTTGTGCCACACCGGGCTGCCAATGAGCTCGTAGGGCGGCCCCTCCTCCAGCTCGTGGACCTCGTCTCCGATGTGAAGCCTGGCCGGCGCCTGCAAAAGGGGCGTGGTCCAGGTGGCGAAGACGTACAAGACGTCCTCTTTGGTGAAAACCGGATGATAGACGCGCATCGGAAAAACCCCTCGTGACCCCTGGCGCCCGAACGCCGGGACCGGACGATGAAAAACCGCCCTTTTCACTATATTTCCACCCCTCGGAAAAATTCAAGCCCCCGCCTCCCTCCGCCATCTTAGGGAAAAGCTTCGCGCCAAAAGGAGGGGAAATCACGAGGAAGGGATCCCCCGAAGCGTCCCTACGGCTTTCCGCATGGCCTTTCCAGGGAATAAGGCGAAAAAGGAGACGAGGGAGGGGGGGGAAAAGACCTTTCCGGATTTAACGTCCGCCCCTCCGTCCGCTTCCGGCGATTGCGGAAAAAAGAACGGCGCCCGCGCCGCCCGCCATGTTTTTTCGCGGCGCCCGCGCGCCGCCCAGCCGCTCCGGATTAAGGTAAGGGAGGCGCTAATTTTTCCCTCTCGGCGCCTTCACGGCTTTAAAGGCGCTCTCCGTCTAAAAAAACCCTCCCCGCGCCCGCTTTTTCTTAAACAATAAACCAGCCCCGCGCTTCAATTAGGCCGTCGCCAAGGAAAGACCCCGCGGCGTTTCCGGCGCGTTCCGCTAAGAGCGGCCCGACTGAAATATTTAAACCCCCTGGTTCCAGGTTTGCAAAAAATACGCCGGACGCCTTTCCATGCCGCGCTTTTCAAGAGTAAAAGCGGGCGGCCTTCATCATCTAGAACTCTTTAAGCGAAGGCTTTGGAAGGAGCGTCGTTTCGGGCATCCTCTCCATTCGTCCGCTAAGATCCGGAAAGACGGGGCGGTTCCTCGCCAAGGCGTCCCAAAAAACAGGAGGCCTTCCGTAAGGCGGCCCCGACGGGAGCATGAAAGCGCCTTCCTCCGCGATTATCCAGATCCGGCGGGCATCCCGGACGAGAACCCCGCCGGAGTCTTTAGCGGCGCTTTTTCCTTCAGGGCCCTCTTAAATGAACGGTGGGGGGTCTTTTTTAGGATAGCGCCGGAAAGATGTTCTATACCTCGATCCGGAAGAAAAATTACAAAAGGCCGGATCCAGGAGAAATTATCAAGGGAGGCTTTGAAAAGCTCCAGAAAAAAAGGCGGGGAAAACGCGCTATAGAATTCGGATCCAAATATTTCCCCGGGCGTGAATTTTTTCAAAGCCGGACGTTTAACGGCGTCCTTATTTTCCCCGAGGTCCCCAAATATTCTTCCAGACATTCAGTCGGGCCGGAAAAATCATGAGCCGGATACGAAAAAACCTAGATGAGATACGGAAAAGAAAAAAAAGATCCGCTCCCGGCTGGTTTTCCGCCGTCCCTAAAATTTTCCGGCGCGGGGAAAAGAAAGGCCGAAGAAATTCCGAAGACTCTTAAAAAAAACCTCCGCCCGCGAACGCTCTATAGCGTTTCGACCCCAAGCGATGTGGGATAAGAAAATAATAGATACGTTGTTTTTCACCCGGCCGTTTCTCAAAATTAAGGGGCGCGCCCATATTCCCCCTTTTCTTCCTTCCCCGGCTGAAAAAACCCAAATACCCGAAAAGACTTTCAAGGCGCGGACGAATTTGAAAAACAGCCTGATACGATATTTTCCTCCGAACGGATTATAGATCTAGATCTTTATATCTCTTACGAGGAAGACTTTCGAGCGCTTGTCGCCACGCGGGTTGAAATATAAAATATTTTTCCCACGTTCTATTGACAAAGGAAAATCTCTTCGGTAACATCCATAAATCGCGCTTCCGAGACGCCTCCTTCGGCTTAAAAAACATCCTCGCTTTCCGGAAAGGCGAGTTCCGCCCGAACTTCCGCCAGATGCTCCCAAAAAAATAAATTTTAAAAATTTTTCCCGCGGCGGGGTTTTATTCTCCTCCGCGCCTAACTATCTTTGTCCGGCCCGAACCGACCTGGTTGTTTGTCCGGGGAATCCTACAAAGAGATACGGTCCTTAACTCGTCCAAAACATCAAAAAACCCCCGACGCCCGCATTTCGGTAGCGACGCCCGCGTTTCGCGGGGGCCGAAGGCGGCCATCCCCCAGCGATCTTTTCAATCCTAAGTCGACCGCGCCGATGAAAAAAACTCCCGGCCGTCCAGCCCGAGTGATAAAACGCCCGGTCGTCCCAGCCGTTCGCGGAAAAGCCGGAACGCCGAAACGTCTATAAGAAAAACATCCCCGAAACAACAGCGCCATACCCCTTTGGGGAGGCGCTAAAATTTCGCCGCCTCCCGCCTTAAGTTGGCGGGAGGCCGCGTTAAAAATTGAAAGGAATCAACATGCCCGAACTAACCGAATTCGATTTGTCCATGGAACCCGAACTGGTGGCGACCTTCGCCGTCGCCCGCCCCAAGAGCGAGGAGGGAAGCGTCGGCGGCGTCTACCGCACGGTGGGCGCTTTGTCGGCTATGAAAAACAAGGTCGCCACCAAGGGAGACCCCCGGGTCTTCCCCTTGAAGGAGGGGAAAATCCTTTTGGCCGACAACGACGACAAGGAGGCCCCCTTCAAGATCGTGAACGCCGAAAACCGCGCCAAGTGGGAAAGCGCGCCCAACCCCATATCCGGATTTTCGGAGCTTCGGGGACTGGCGAGCGTGGGCGACGACGCCTTCGGCCTCGACGGTGGAAAAGGGGGACTCGTGAAGTTCGACGTCTCCTCTTTCCCCTGGAAGGTCGCGAAAAGTTTTCCCTACCTAAGCTCCGTCAAGGGCGCCGAGGCCTCCGGCGAGCTTCTGGGGCTGGTGGGAAAACGCCTGGCCGTGGTCATAAACGAGGTTGAAAACCCCCAAACCCCAAAGGCCGTTTACCACCCCGCCAGGCTCGTCTTCGCGGATCCGGAAACTTTAAGCCCGCTTAAAGGGACCTTGAACGGAAACGCGGCCGAGAGCCTGCCTCTGGGCCTGAACGCGACCGCCATGGACGTCTATCAAGACCCCGCCACGGGGGCCTTCGATATCTTAGTGGCCTGCGCCGGGGGTCCGGTGGCTCGCGGCGAAAACCCCGATCCCGAGACCAACGGCGAAAAGTCCACCCTGGAATTGGCGACGGTGAGCTTCGCCGCGGACGGCGCCTGGAGCGCCTCCGCCAAAACCGTCCTCAAGGGCCTCCCCGAAAACGGCGGCAACATCCAATCCGTGGCCGTGAATCCCGTGAATGGGGCCGCCTTCCTCCTTCTCACCGGGCTTAAGGGGATCTCCTGGGAGACGAACAAAGCCAAGGTCGCCTGGGAGCTTTACTCCACCGGAATCGGCGTCCTGAAGCTCCACGAGCAGGCTCCGGTGAGCATCCTCGGGGTCCCGGTCCAAAAGAACGGCGCCGAATTCGACGAGGGCCGCCTCTGGGATCTGGTCCACAACAAGAAAAACGACGAGCTCTGGATGGCCCACGGCGACAGCATCTACATCTACCGCCTGAAAGACCGCGACCCCTGGGGGGATCCCGACGTCTTCTCCCAGGAGGACCTGAACCCGGCGGAGGGCGGAAACCTGCTCTCGTTCGCCGTCACGGTGGAGTCCCAGGTTGGGACGAGCGTAAAGGAGCTGCGAAGCTTCCCCAAGTTCCCCGTGGCCAGGAGGGCCATCTACTCCGACTCCCTTCGTTTCCTCGCCCTGTAAAGGAAAACCCCCCGCTTTCGCGGGATTAAGGACCGCCCCCCGCTTTCGCGGGATTTCGGCCGGAATCGCGGGATTCCGGCCTTTTTTTCGCCATTCCGGCCTTTTTTTCGCCCCTCCCCCCCGAAAAAACCATAAAGAGACGGCGTCCTCGAGGGGAGGGTCCCAGGGCCGCCGGAAAAAGGGGGAAAGCCTCCGGAGCCCATCCGGGGCCCCGGAGGCTTCCCTAGGCGCCTTGTCTTTTCGCCCGGATTCTGCTTTATTTGTCCTTATGAAAAATTCCGGCCGCCCGAACGTGCCATCCAAGGGAGGCCCGTTCCCCGTCGTCCCCGTCCGGAAAGGGAGCGGGAGCGAAAAAGCGCGGTTTGAAAAACAGGGGGAATATGAACGACGCTAAAACAGCCTTCGTCTTTCCGGGTCAGGGCGGTCAGTTCGTGGGCCAGGGAAAGGCCTGGGCCGAAAGCTACCCCGCGGTGAGGGAGATCTTCCGCGCCGCGGACGAGGTGACGGGGAGGCCCATATCCAAGCTCTGCTTCGAGGGGCCCTTGGAGGATCTCACCTTGACCCTAAACCTCCAGCCGGCCATCCTGGCCGTGAGCCTGGCCGCGGCCAGACTGCATCTCGCGGCCGGCCGCCGGCCGGACTACACCTTGGGGCACTCCTTAGGCGAGTTCGCGGCCCTCTGCCTCGCGGGCGTCTTCGACGAGGCGGCGGCCTTCGATCTCGTGAACCAGCGGGCCGCCCTCATGCAGAAGGCGGCCATGGACTTTCCCGGCTCCATGGCGGCCGTTTTGAATCTGGACGTCCCCACCCTGGAGTCCCTCTGCGAGCTGGCCCGCGCGGAGGGGACGGTGGTCGTCGCCAACTACAACACCCCGGAGCAGACCGTCATCTCCGGCACGTCCAGGGCCGTGGCCGCGGCCTCCCGCTTCGTTTTGGCCAAGGGCGGAAAGACCGTGCCCCTTCCGGTCTCCGGCGCCTTCCACAGCCCGCTGATGGCCGACTCCGCCTCCCGCTTCGCGGACATCCTGCGGGAGCTGGACTTTAAAACCCCCAAGATCCCCGTGGCGCCCAACACCCTGGCGGTTCCGACGACGGATACGGACGATCTCAAAAACGCCCTCATCCGGCAGATGACCTCGCCCGTCAGGTGGGTGGAGTCCGTGGAGGCTTTGAAGAACCTGGACGTGAAATTCTTCTACGAATGCTGGCCCAAGCCCTACGCGAACTCGCTCGTCAAAAAATGCCTCGGAAAGGAGCCGGGCTTCACCCTCGAGGCGGCTTCCCCCGCCTGAGGCCGAAGCGCCGCGGGCTTCCGCCCGCGGCGATAATCCGGCGTCCCTCTCTTTTAGACTTTTTCCGGCGGCCCTTTTCCCCCAAAGCGCCTTCCCCCCCTTCCCATGAAAGGCCCCGACCGGCCCCATGCCCGCCCGTAAAGACAGTTTCCCGCCCCGTGGAAAAAAGCCCCAGGCGGCCCCGCCGCCGGAGGCCCTGGAACCTTCCCCGCCTGACGACTCTCCGCCGGACGACTCCGCCTTGAAGGGGCCGCCTTTAAAAAAGACCACCCCCAAAAGGCCTCTTTCGCGAAGGATCCTTTCCCTCCTCTTAAAGGGCTCCTTAGCCCTCGTCATCCTCTTCTCCCTCTTTTACATCGTCTTGGGCTTCTTTCCCGATCCCCTGGCCGGGGGTCCGGGGACGGACTGGAGCCTCAAGGTCTTGGACCGCGACGGAAGGCTCCTAAGGGAGCGCCTCGCCCCCCGGGCCGGCCGCCGGGATTTCACGCCTTTGGAGGGGTTCAGCCCCTATCTCGCGCGGGCGGTTATAACGGCCGAGGACAAACGCTTCCGCCTGCACCCCGGAGTGGACCCCCTGGCGCTTTTACGGGCGGCCGTTTTAAACTTCCGCCGGGGGGAGATAGTGAGCGGCGGCTCCACCATCACCATGCAGCTCGCCCGCATGACCATGGGCCTCTCCCCGGGGCCCCGCACCTACGGCCGCAAACTCAAAGAGTGCTGGCTGGCCCTGTTAATCGAGAGGCACCGGACGAAAGACGAAATTCTGGAAAGCTACTTGAACCTGGTGCCCACCGGGCGATTGAACACGGGTTTCGCCGCGGCCTCCCGGCGCTACCTGGGAAAGGATCCGCTGCGCCTCTCCCCCGCGGAGGCGGCCTTGCTGGCGGCGCTGCCGGCCTCGCCCGGGTCCTTGGACCCCTACCTCCGGACGGAGAGGCTCCTTTCGCGCCGCGACTTCGTCTTGGAAAAGATGGCCCGCGGGGGTTTTCTGGACCCCTCCGAGCTCGCCCGGGCTTTAAACGAGAGTCCGGCCTTAAACCACGCTCCTCCCCCCCATCTGGCGCCGCACTTTTTAAGCCGCCTGGAGGAGCTCGCCGAGGGAAACCCGCCGGTCGGCCCCGGAACCGCGCTGAGAACCTCCCTGGATCTGGATCTGCAGACAACCGTCGAAAAGCTCGCCCGAGAGACCGTGGCGGAGCACCGGGGCCGGGGCCTGGAACAGACGGCCGTCTTGGTCATGAGCCTTCCGGACAGGGAGATTTTGGCCTGGGTGGGATCCGGAGATTTCCACAACCCCCGGGACGGACAGGTGGACGGGGTGCTGGCCCCCAGGCAGCCCGGATCCGCCTTGAAACCCTTCGTCTACGCCCTGGCCTTCGACACGGGCCGCTTGGGGGCCTCGTCCATGTTGGAAGACGCTCCGGCCGACTTCGCCGGAGCGGGCGGGGTCTTTTCGCCCCGGAACTATTCCGGCGGCTTTTCCGAAAAAGCGAGCGCCAGGACGGCCCTGGCCAGCTCCTTAAACGTTCCGGCCGTGAACCTCGTCCGCCTCCTGGGCTCCCGGGAGGTGCTCGCGTATTTTAGGGAGCTGGGGCTCGACACCCTGACCGCGGATCACGGCCACTACGGCCTCGGCTTGGCCCTGGGGGACGGAGAGGTGAGCCTCCTCTCCCTTTCCCTGGCCTACGCCGCCCTGGCTGACGGAGGGATCCTCGCCCCCCCGCGCCTGATTATCGACCCCGAAGCCCCCTCCCCCCCTCCCCGCCGGGTCATGAGCCCGGAGGCCGCCTTTCTGGTGACGGACATCCTCAATGACGATCGGGCCAGGATCCTGGGCTTCGGCTCCGGCGGGGTTTTGGACACCCCCTACCCGAGCGCGGTCAAGACCGGCACCAGCTCCAACTTCCGGGACAACTGGTGTTTGGGCTACACGGATAAATACCTGGTGGCCGTCTGGGCCGGAAACTTCGCCTCCCGGCCCATGAGCCGGGTCTCCGGGGTGAGCGGAGCCGGAAAGCTCTGGCGCTCGGTCATGGACATCCTGGCGGAAAGGGGGACGCCCCTTTCCCCGCGGGTCCCCCGGGGAATCCTGCTCACGGCCGTCTGCCCCGTCTCGGGGCTGCCGGCCGGAAAAAACTGCCCCAACCGGGCCCTGGAGTACTTCCTCAGGAAGTTCCCCCTCCCCGAACCCTGCGACCACCTCCGGATGGAGGCGTATCCGGTCCTGGGAAAAGCGGAGGGTTTCAGGCTCCTCAGCCCCCTTTCCGGCGAGATCTACGCCTACGACCCCGGTCTGCCTTCCGAGCAGCAGCGCTTGAAAGCCCTGGCCCAGAGCGGGCCCGGGGTGGTGGAGGTGGTGTGGATCCTTAACGGCGAGGAGATTTCCCGAACCGCGGCCAAGGAAGGGGCCCGCCCCTCCATCCTCCTCCCCCTCGCCAAAGGGGCCAACCGTCTGGAGATCCTAGGCGTGAGGGAAGACGGGGAGCCGCTGCGGGATCGCGCGAGCTACCTCGTGAAGTAGAAATTCCCCGCCTTGAAAGGGCGAAGCCGGAGGGGAACCCCAGGGAGGAAAACCCGCGGCGGGCGAAGCCGGAGGCGGATCTGAAATTCCGGTGGTTTTTTCGCGGGGCATCCTCTATATTTCCGTGGTAATTTTTTTCCGGCCGCCCCGTCACGCCGAATTCCCTTCGCGTTTTCCCAAGTGCTCTCCGCCCCTCCCCACCTTGAGGATCCAAGGCGCCTTTCCGGCCCTCGGATCCCTCCCGGCCGCGCCAATCCGGCCTGGCCGCCCTCCGGATTACCCCCTTATGATCCCATGGCCCGAACACCCGGCATTCGATCTCCCCGCCTTCGACGCTCCGAGGGAGGACGGCCGCAGAAAAACCGGCGGCCCGAAAAACGCCCCCGTCAAAGGCTCCGATCTCTTGAGCCTTCCGCCGCTTAAATACGCCGACCGCCGCCATGTCTCCCCCTTGTCCGCCGCCGTGGACGGCGGCGAGCTCTTCTTCCAGGGGGTGGTGACCCGGATATTCGAAAAGACCGCCCGGACGGGAAAGCCCTTTCTCTTAGTGAAGATGGAGGACCAAACCCCTCCTCCGGCCAGCTGCGGGCTCTGGTTTTTCAACGGGGTGGACTTCCTAAGGAAAAGATTCGCGCCGGGAAAGAGACTGGCCGTCCACGGGACGGCCGCCTTCAAAGCGGAAACGGGCTCCCGCTTCAAGCCCGAGGCCATGTTCACGCACCCGGACGTCTTCGACCTCCTCTACCACAAGCCGGAGGATCTCTTAGGCGTCTTTCCGGTCTACGGCCCCTTGAAGGGCGTGAAACCCGCCCTAAGGAAAGAGAGGATCGATAAGATCCTGGATTTGTGCCAATCCCCCGAAGGGCCGCCAAAGGTTCTTCCCGCCGGATTTCTGGAAAAGCACTCCCTCAAGGACCCGACCATTCTGATTCAGGAGCTCCACCGCCCCCATTTCCCATCGGGCGAGGAGCCGCCGCCGCCCAAGGAGAGTCCGGCCTTTCGGGAGCTCTCGCTTTTGGAGCTGGTTATCTGGCGCTACCTCATATTGAGGGAAAAGGAGAGGCGCCAGGGCGTGGTCAAAAGGAGCCGCCCGGACTATTCACCGGGTCCGGCGGCCGAGTTCGTGAAGCTTCTTCCCTTCGCCCTCTCCGCGGAGCAGATCAGGGTGACGGACGAGATTCGCCGCTCCTTGAAAGACCCATCCCCGGCCAACCGCCTGCTCCAAGGCGAGGTGGGCTCGGGAAAGACGGCGGTGGCGGCCGAACTGCTCTTCGAGAACGCCGCGGAAGGCAGGCAGGGCGCCCTCATCGCCCCCACGGAGCTTTTAAGCCGCCAGCACTACGACTTCCTCAAGCCCTACGCGGATAAGCTCAAGGTCCCCCTGGTCCTTTTAACCGGCTCCACCCCGGCCGCCGAAAGGCGGACCGTTTTGCGCGAACTCGAAACGGGGATGGCCAGGATCGCGGTGGGCACCCAGGCCCTTTTAAGCCCCCGCGCCGTTTTCCGGAACCTCACCTTGGCGGTGGTGGACGAGCAGCACCGCTTCGGGGTGCGGCAAAGGATGGCCCTGCGCCTGAAAAACCCGGAGGTGGATTTGGTGGCCCTCTCCGCCACCCCCATCCCCCGCTCCCTCGCCCAGGCCCTTTACGGCGACATGGACATAAGCTCCATGCGGGGGACCCTCCCCGGAAGAATGACCCCCGAAACCCGGGTCTTCGGCCGGAACGAAAGAAGGGAGGCCTACGCCCTTTTCGCCAAACTCGCCGGGGAGGGCGGCCAGGCCTTCGCGGTGAGTCCCAGGATCGGAAAAGAGGATGAGGACCAAGACGAAGAGGACGCCGCCCCCCAGGCGAGCCGCGGACCCTCCTTGGCCGAGATGGAAAAGGAGATCCGCCTTTCCTCCCCGGGGCTGAGAATCGGCACCCTCCACGGCCGCCTGGAGACCCTGTACCGCTCCGAGGTCATGGACCGCTTTAAAAAACGGGACCTGGACGTGCTCCTTTCCACCACCATCGTGGAGGTGGGCGTGGACGTCCAGGGGGCGACGGTCATGTTGATCGAGGGCGCGGAAAACCTGGGCCTGGCCCAGCTCCATCAGCTGAGGGGGAGGATAGGCCGCGGCGGCGGAAGGGCCACCTTGATCCTCGTCCCCCACGCCGAGCCCTCCTCCAACGCCCTCGCCCGTTTCGCGGCCTTGACCGGAGGGGCCGACGGCTACGCCCTGGCGGAACTGGATCTGAACTTGCGGGGCCCGGGGGAGGAGCTGGGTCTACGGCAGTCGGGCTGGCCGAAATTCTCCTTCTGCCGCTTTCCCCGGGACTTGAGCGAACTCCCCCGGGCCGAGGCCTTGGCCGAGGATCTTAAAGAATTCGTATCCGAGTTTTCCGAAGATTTCCAAAAGGGCCTGAAGCGGCTGGGGGAATCCCTCGCCGAGGCCGCCTTGGGGGTGTGAGGGAAAAGCAACCCAACCACAATATATTGCGGCCAATCAGCGAAAGAAACTATTTTTTAGAAGCGCCCGGTAATTCCCGGGAAAGTTTCCCGCGTCTTTTCCCGAAGTTTGACCCTCCTTCCCAGTGCGAATCGCGGCGCGCTCGATCACGCGCCGCCACATACGCCGCGTTTCAACTTCAGTTCCAATACGGGTGAAGGGTCTTTAAGTAAAGATTGACGCATCCCCAAAAAATCCACGCTGTATGTAAACTTTGAAACAACACACTTTATAGAGCGTAGCATATTATAATTTATTCTAGATGGTGTATGTTATCTCTGATTTTACAGCCAGAATTTTCGCGCGCGCGTCAAGATCAACCAATATAATATATCCTTATAATACTTTTAAATATATATGGCAGCTATTCCGCGGACAGGAACCAACTCCGCGGGCCGCGGCCAGCCGCGTTTGGGAAGGCGCCGGTTCCGTAGGGAGGACGTCTTTCGGAGACTCGCGGCGAGAAACCCAGGCCGGAGGCGTCTGAAAGCGCCCGGGCGCCAGTTTCTGGGCGGCGTAAAACGAGCGGAGGGAACCGGCCTCGGGCGAACCCATGTGGGGGGAAGGGCGGTGGCGGTTTTCCGCCTTTCCGAATCGCTTTACGGGGCGAGAGAGGCCCGGGGCGTCCTTAAGCGAGTCCTGTCGGTCCTTCCCCGCCCCGGTCGCTGGAGACGCCGAATGGGGGGCGGCGGCTAAGAGACGGCCGGATGTTTTTCCGCTTTGATTTCTTCGTGGATCGCTTCGGTGAAAAAAAATACGAATTTTAGAGAGTCTTTTCCACTCCGCCAGGGTATTCACCGTGGCCGCCCTCCGTGGCGGCTAAAAAAAGCCTTCACCCCTTGAATAAGAGCGTGTTTTGGAGCATCACGCTTTTAGCGGACGCGGCCCCGGACCGCTCTTTAGCTCGGGACGCCGGAAAGAAGAAGCCCCCCCGATGAGCGCGAAAGACGAGGCAAAATATCGCCCCTTAACAAGCGACGGCTTATTTGATCTTGTATTTCACGGCAAAATTTCTCTTAATTTTTTGTTAGATTTTGTTCGGGAAACATTATTATACGCCGAAACAACCCGAGGAACGGACGTGGAAAACGCGTCGGAGAATCGTCGATCTTCAACTCCTAGGCTCCTAGGTCCTGGGCTTTCAGTTTTTAAGCCCTGTAATACGGGGACGAAACAGCGATGAAAAAACGGCGATATTGGACGGTCGCGCCAAATGCCGCGTTTGATCGTTTCCCTGGAAATGCGGGTTGCGGGATGCGGGTTAAGGATAAAGATAAAAATTTTTCTAACAGGCGTGTCATCGATTTGGCGAAGTTAATCGTTTAGCAGGCTGTCAAAGGTACGCCCGTCCCTAAGAAATCGCTATCTTCGATATTGGTAGGCGTGACAAATTTTAATCTTTACGGAACAGATCCTAAATTTTCTTTCTTCACATTGACCGATTTTAGACACCGCGACCGCGTCGCTTCAATCATCGCTATGGAGCTGCCAAAAGCGCCAGGATAAGAGGATTTGATCCTTGAATGCAATGATATAAAACACGCGCCCAAACCGCTCGGATGGATGCTTGTGTTTAAAGCGAACCGCGTGGAGGAAGTTATGAAAACAGTCGAGGGAGACCCTGCTCTTGAAAGCCTGCGGATATTCTCAAAAATATGACCGCCAACGATATTCACGCGCTTATGGAGGACAGGATTCGGGCTGAAAAAAGTTAGCCGAAGAGAGAGGGATCCGGAAAGGCGACGGAGGGAGGCGGATCGCGGTGGCCAAAACCATGCTTGAGGACAATTTCGAGCTGAAAGCGATCGCGAAGGTCAGCGGTTTAAGCATGAAAGAAATATCCGCGCCCTGGGACGGGAAGAATCTGAAATTGGACGATTGACGCCCGCGTCCCTCTTTAAGACGAGTTTATGATAACCCGCGGGCGAGTCTCGTCTCAATCAACGGAGGCGGACGCGCTATTAGCGCGTCAAACAGAGGAGCTTTTTTTCCACCCGTAAAAAAAGACGCGGGGTGGGCGAGGTTCGGGAAACGAGGGGCGCTCTCTAAAAAAAGGGGGAGGACCCTCCGGACGCCCTGGCGAAGGGGCTTTATTAGCGAAACTCGCGTCCGAACGACAAAGGGGCCGTCCGCGGCCACCCCCCGCCTGACGGAGGAGGCGGCGCCGTAATTCCCCGATTCTTCCCCGTTGGCGCGTCAAAAAATAAGCCGCGCGACGGGAGAGTCAACCTTAACTAACGCTCATGGAAGATCTGAATCCCTTCCGCAAACGAGCTCATGAAAGTTTTCCAGTATTTTCGGCGACTTGGAGTCCCCGAAAATACCTCCGAAAAAAAACATTCACATTAAAAAAACGGTTTGAAAAAAAACGCGGCGACAAAAATAACGCCATTTAAAAATACCGTGGTCGCGAAAATAACTCGCCATTCCGGTTTTTAAAATCGAAACCGGAACGATTTTTTCATCAACCGCCAGCTAAAATTTTTTCTCCCGCCGGACGAACGCTCCTATCAACCGGCGCCGCGGCATCCTCTTTCAGCGTCCGGCGTCCTTTTTCAGCCGCGGCCGGAAACTCGCCGGAAAAATCGCTCTGAAAAAAAATACCTCCCTGAAAACAACCTGGGAAGCTGGGAAATGTCAGCTCCGCCTTCCGGAAAAGACGACCGCGTTTTTTAAAAAGGCTCCGCCGCGAACGCCCCGTCTTGGGATAAAACGCTTCCCCCCCGGCGTAGGTCCCGCCTCGTCCGTTCTCTCGTCTAACGGATCCGGTTCTTTCAAACTTCCCTCAGTTTCGTTTCCCTCCGTCCGTTTCCGTCCCTCGCCTCTTCATCTCATTTCCAACGCTTCGTTTCTCTTCTCCGGAAGCGCGTCCGCGGCGCCTGGCCGCGGCGGGACGAATATTTATACCTAATTAATTCTTAATTTGAAAAATTCAGTTTAATTATAAAAGCTCGTCCCGCGGCCGCGAACCTGTGAAAATTTCGGAAAGTCCGTTCGAATCGGGACTTCCGGCCTTTCCCTCGAAAGACGGCGGGAAAAGGCCGCGAGATCCCTCCCGCCCCCCGCGGCTTAAGCGGGGCTAAAAAATACGCCTTAAAGCTCTTGCTAAGAAAGGCCGGGTCAAATATCATGGGTTGTGGCCGCGCGAGCTTCAAACGGCAAAATTATAATTTCATATTTTCATCCGCCTAATAAACGTTTTCAACGGGGGATCGGCCTAAACCGGCCCGAAACGCCCATTTTCATCCAGGCGTCCGGCCGTCTCCGCCTCCCCCCCAGAAAAATATCTTCTTTCGACCAGGAAAACGTCCTGTTCTTTCCGGAGGTTAAAAATCCATGACTAAAAATCTGCCCCGCGGGGGCTACGACAAAAACGCTCCCATGACCCAGGTGCGGGAGATACTCTTCGGGGCCCAGCTGAAGGATATGGAAAACCGTTTCCGCCGCCAGGAGGAAAGGTTCCTAAGGGAGATAAACGAGTGCCGCGAGGCCTTAAAGGGCCGCATCGACTCCCTGGAGAACTTCATGAAAAGCGAGATCTCCGCCCTCTTCACCCGCTTAAACGAGGAGAAGGACGAGCGGGAGACCGCCCTGCGCAACGAGGAGAGGGAGCGCCAGGAGGCTCTCAAGGCCGAGGCCAGGGAAAGGGAGAGCCAGGCGGAAAACGCGCGCCGCGACTTCCAAGACGGCATAGCGAAAGAGATCCACGAACGCGAGGAGGCCGTAACCCGCCTCCAGGGCGACATCCAGAACACGAACGAGAATCTGGACCGCCGCGCGAACAAGCTCCAGGCGAGCCTCGACACCACCGAAAGGGCGATAAGGGATCTCCTCCAGACGGAGACCACCAGCCTCAACAACAAGATAGACGAGAAGGTGAACGAGCTCACCCAGCTCGTCCAGAAAACCGAGTCCCAGATCAGAAACGACATGGTCTACCGCACCCACATGTCCTCCATGATGACGGGCGTCGTCACCCATCTTTCCAAACCCTGGAACGCGGACCCCGAATCCGACGACGAGGAGGAGGAGCACGGTCCGGACGAGCTCCAGGAGCTGGGGGGCCAAAGCGACGGCCAAAGCGACGGCGGCCAGGACTCCACGGAAAATCAGGGCTGGGACGGCGGCGGGGAGCACAACCCCTACTAGGGGCGCCTCATTCATTTCATTCAGGCCTGCCGCGGCCCGAGGCGCGCCGCGGGCCCCCGGGGTTAGAGCGACATGGGTTTTTTTTCCAAGCTGTTTTCCAGGGAGCCTAAAAAAGGGGCCCCGGCCCCGGTTTTTGCGGAAGGGAGCTCTTTTAAGCCTTTAACGGATCTAAGCCCCGAGCCGGACCGAGACGGAGGGGCGGATCCCGTAGGGCCCGCTTCCGGACGGCCGGAGCCGGAAAAATCCGCTACGGGTTCCGCCGCCCCAATCCCTCCGGAAGGACTTGTCGAGGAGGGCGGGGAGGCGACAAACGGTTCCGGCCTTTCCGGAGCGCCGGAGGCGGATCCGCCGGAGCCCCCGAAAGGGGCCGAGGCGGAAACGGAAAGCGGCCGCGACGGCCCTTTGGAGGACGGGGACGGGGCCGAAGAGGAAGCCGGGGGGGGCTTTCAGAAATCCTCCGCCAAAAGCCGGGCCGAGATCAGCCTAGCCGAGGAAAGGCTTTTAAGCGAACTAGACGAGTATTTCAAAGACCCGCCAAATCCGGAAGCCGGAAAGGCGGAAAACCGGGCTGATTCGCCGGAGGATCCTTTTTCCGCTCACGAGGAGGGGGATCCTTTTTCCGGAAAAGAGGGGGAGTCCCCCTTCATGGAAGAGGGGGGCGAGGGGGACGGCTTAAGCGATCCCGCTTTAACGGATCCGGCGGGGGAGGGCCCCCCCCCCGAGGAGGAGCTCCCCCCCCCGCCGGATCCTGACAGCGAGCTGGGACAGCTGAGAAGCCTCCTTTTGGAAAGGGAGCTCAAACAGCTGAACCGTTTGCACTCCGCCGTGGGCGACCCCCAAGCCCTGGCCGGAACCGTCTCCCAGGTTGTGACCGAGGCCTTGATGCTGCGGTCGCATCGGGACGACAAGCTGAACACCGTCTTGGCGCCCACCGTGGAGAAGATAGTGAGCGCCTCGGTGAGGCGCAACCCGGAGGCCCTGGCCAACCAGATCTTCCCGGTCATCGGACCCGCCATCCGCAAATCCATCTCGGACTCCTTTTCCTCCATGCTCCAGTCCTTCAACAACACGCTCGAGATGAGCCTGTCGTTGAAGGGCCTGAAATGGCGCCTCGAGGCTTTGCGGGTCCACAAGCCCTTCTCCGAGATCGTGCTCCTCCACACCCTGGTCTACCACGTGGAGGAGATCTATCTCATCCACGCCGACTCGGGCCTCATTTTGGATCACCTTTTGGCCGAGGGCGGGGAGAGCCGCGACGCCGAACTGGTGGCCGCGATGTTCACGGCCATCAGGGATTTCATCCGCGACAGCTTTTCCGTGGGCCAGAAGGAGAATCTGGACAATCTGCGCTTCGGGGAAAGAACCATCTATCTCTTAAGGTCGGACGAGGTCTTCATGGCCGCCGTCGTCCGCGGCAATCCCCCGGCCTCCCTTACCACCGAGCTCCAGGAGGCCCTGGAGCTCATGGTGGTGGACGCGGCCGAGGATTTGAGCGTCTTCAAAGGCGACGCCAAACCCTTCAAGCGCTACCGGGGCTTTTTCGAGCCCTTCCTGGTGGCCAGGTACCAGGATCAAAAGAGACTCCCCTTCCTGGTGCGCAAGGCGCCCCTCTTCGCGGTCCTGCTCGTTTTGATCTTTTTAGGCTCGCTGTGGCTCGGAAACAGAGAGGAGGAGCGGCGGGCCGCGGGCGAGGCCCAACGCCGGGAGGAGAGGATCCGGCTTAGGGATGACTCCTTGAAGATCAGGGAGAACCTCATCGCCTCCTCTTTAGACGCGGTGAACAACATCCCCGGACTCGCGGTGGGAAGCGTCACCAAGCTTCCGGACGGCAAACTCGAGATCGTCTGCCTCAAAGACGAGCTCGCCCCCGATCCGACGGAGGCCCTCACCCGCAACGGAGGACTTAACCGGGACGGCTTCCAACTGGTGATAAAACCCTTCGTCTCCATGGATCCCCCCATAGTGATCCGCAGGGTGCGGGAGGCCATCCCCCTTCCCCCCGGCGTCAAGATGGACTACGAAGAGGAGAGCGGGCGTCTGGCTTTAACCGGGGAGGCCAATCTGGGCTGGATTATGGAGACGAGGGAGAGGGCGCTCACCATCGCGGGGGTGCGGAGTTTGGATTTCTCCGGCCTCACCGACCCCAGGACCAGCCGGATGCAGGAGCTGGTAAACGAGATAAACGGGGTGGTCATCCATTTCCCTCTGAATAAAGCCGACCCCGTGCCGGAGGACCAGGCGAAGCTCGACGCCGCGGTGGACAACCTGGCCGCGTTGGAAAAGCTGTGCTCCGAAATGCAGATAGGAGTGAGCCTCATCATTTACGGCCACGCGGACGCCATCGGACAGGCCCGCCGCAACTACCAGCTCTCCATGGAGCGCTCCCACACGGTCGCGGCCCTGCTCTACGCCAAAGGATCCTACATGCCCATCCGCAATTACGGACTGGGCTCCCGGGTAAGCGAGGCCGAAGACGATCCGGAGGCCGAATCCCGTGAAAACCCCGACATGCGGCGCATCGAGCTGAGGGTGCTCGTGGGGGCGGAAAACGCCGGACCGGCCTCCAGCATCGCCCGGGACGCCCCCAAATAACCCGGGCCGCGGGGCGGCCCCCGAAAGCGCGCCGGGGAACCAAATCCCGTTCATTCTCCCCGCCGTTTCGAGTAGAACCGCCATCCCCCCCCACTCTCTCCGCGCTCCAGGCTCCCGATGAGGGTCCGGCTGGGGGGGGCGGGCTTCGCGGCCTTTCCCCCCCCCCCCGTCTTTAAAGCGGAACGGAATTCCTAAAAATCGTTCCGATGAAAAAAAAGCGGCCACCCGCGGCCGTTTTATTTTTTTACGAAAGAGAGCGTCCCCGCCACGGTGAATTCTTCGGCCGACAGCCAAACGACGGCCCATTGTCTAAAGCGGACCGCTTTTTCCCAAGGGAGGCGGAACTTGACGTCTTTAAAAACTCACGCGCGACCACCGCGCCCGTCGTCTCAGAAAAATGAACCTCGCTTTCTACTCCCTTAAGAAAGCTCCCTCGCGAAAAACGCTTGCTTACGAATCCGCTTCCCCCCCGCCCTGAAGAGCGGTCGCCTCTTCCACTTTTAAGCTGGTGATTTCAGCGTTTTTTTTAAAAAAGAAGTTTTCCTTCCGTATGCCTTCGGCCGCCTCGATCCGGGTTGTCGTCAGCCTAGTTCACCGACTTTCCAAATAGAAGAATTTTAATCTATTCTTGGCAATTAACGCTTGTTCCCGTTCCCATAGCCTGAAATTTCCGATAATTCACGGGAACAGTTTCTGTCAGGTCTTCGCTAGAGATTTCCCGCGTAAAGACCTAAAAATCATCCTTCGTCCCGGGCGCTCCCGCCTCAACTCATTTAAAAAAATGACGGTTAAGACGAACTAGGGTCGCCGATGGACGATGGACGATGGAACCGCTAAAAACGCGTCCTACTCCGTTGATTGAGACGATTCATCCCCCGCGGGTTGTCAAAAACCCGTCTTAAATAGGGCCGCGGGTGTCTATCATCCTATTTCAGTTTCTTCCCGTCCCGCGGCGCGGTGGTTTCCTTCATGCTAAAACCCTGATTTTCGCGATCGCTTCCCGCTCGAAGTCGTCCGCACGCGTAATTTTTACTACCCCGATCCGCCTCCCTCCGTCGCCTTTCCGGATCCCTCTCTCTTCAGCTAACTCTCTCCCAGCCTGAATTCCCAGCTCGAACGCTTTGTCAATATCGTCAACACTGAAGTTTTTGAAAATGTCCGCGGCTTTTTCAAGAGCGGGTTCTCCCTCGACTATTTTCAAAACATCATCCATGCTTTTCGTTTTAAATAAAAACGCCGTCTGAGAACGCTGACGCGCTCTTTATATCATCGCGTTCACGGATCAAATCCGCGTATAGCGGCGCTTTAGACGGTTCCAAAGCGATGATTTAAGCCGAGCGATCTTGATAATTAAAATCATTCAACGCGAAGAAAGAAAATTTAGGATCCGCGCCGGAAAGTGTAAAATTGGTTACGCCCATTAATGTCGAGGACCTCGGTTTCCTATAAGTAGACGACCCTTCGACACCCTGCCGAGCGGTTAACTTCGCCAAATCAATGACGCGCCCGCTTGATAATTTTTTCATTATCCTTACCCCGCGTTTCCACGCCAACTACCAACTTGGATGATCCGCCGTGAACGTCCATTTCAATACTGTTTTCATCGACGTTTTCTCCCTGTATTTTCGGACTGAAAAACTGAAAGCCTCGAAGTTGAAGTTCAACGGTTCCCTCGACTTCTATTTCGCCCATTTGGCGGCTTATTCCCATGCGTGTCAATATTTCCCTCAAAATATCTTTAGAAAATTGAAGGGGGCGGGAACTGAAAATAATAGGATTAAACGAAAAATCGCTGGTTAAGGGACGAATTATTTCAACGGCGTCCGCTCTTCGCGCGCTTTTTCTTTCACGCGGCCTGGCCTAAGAGCGGCCCGGGGCCGCGTCCTCAAAAGCATGACGCGTCAAAACGGGCTCCGAGTCAAGGGTGAAAGCCGTTATTTAGCCGCCACGGGCGGAAGCGGCGGCGAAAACCCCGCCGGGGAGGAAAAAGGCGGCCCAAAATGCGTTTTTTTTCCCACCGGAGCGACGCGCGGATAAATCAACAAGGGAGAACGTCCGGCCGTCTCTTAGCGATCGCTCCCGCTTTAAACGGCCGGATCCCCCCGGATCCGGCGGGCCGAGCCCGCCTCGGCCGCCTAAACCGGAGGGCTAGCGCGGAAGCCTTCCCTTCCGCCCGGGAGCCGAACCCTCCGTTCCCTCGGGGGACCCGTCGGAACGGGGCTTATTCGGCTCCGGCGCCGGCGCCCCGGCGCGCGAACCGCCCGAAAGGCGGAGGGAGCCGTTTTCAGCGTGCGAAACCTAGTCTACATGCATGTAAATAAATTATATTTACACATTATATTGATAATTCTTTACATGATTCGCGCTTGGCTTTATATTGTAGACGCCCCGCGCCCCCCGCCGCTTATTTTTCGACCCGAAACAGAGAGGCGTTCGGCGAAGTTCCGTTCCGCCAGCCGGAGGGCCCCTTTCCCGGGCGCCTTTCTCCGCGGAGCGGTTCGGCGGCCCCGGGGCCGTTCCGCTTTTACCGGAGACCCGCCCTCCCTCCCTTCGCGGCGTTCCCCGGAGTAATTTTACAGGTGGAAAAAACCTCCTCTTTATGCCAAAATGTTGCCTTTAACTCCGCCGGACGGGAGCTTCCGCCGGGCGGAGTCCGGTTCCGGCCCGGTCGCCTCTTTTTGGAAAACGGGAAAACCGGACCGGACAGCTTCCCCCCCTCCCTCCCGCCGGCGGGGAAGAGGTCCGGATCTCTTTCCGGACGGTCGTCCGGACCCCACTCCTCCCCGGCCGCGGGGGCATCCCCTGGTTTCCATATATGACGAACAAAAAAATTTGCATGCTCGGGGCCTTCTGCGTGGGCAAAACCGCCCTGGTGCGGCAGTACGTGAGCTCCATCTTCTCGGACAACTACCTCTCCACCGTGGGGGTCAAGATCTCCAAAAAGGTGGTGAAAGTGTCCGACGACGAGATCTCGCTGGTTCTCTGGGACATGGAGGGCCAAGATCACTACTCCACCGTGAACCTCTCCTACCTGAGGGGGGCCAACGGCCTTCTGTTCGTGATCGACGGCACCCGGGGGGAGTCCCTCTCGGTGGCCCTGAAACTCCGCTCCGACGCCATCAAGCTCCTGGGACCCGACATCCCCCACTATTTCCTCGTGAACAAAGCCGATCTGGAGCCGGAATGGGAGATCACGGCCAAGGTTCTCGCCACTTTGGAAAACCGCGGCATCAAAATCCTCAAGACCAGCGCCAAAACCGGCCTCAACGTGGAGCAATCGTTTAGCAGCCTCACCCGGGACATGCTCGAGGCCGAACCGGCCGCCGCCCCGCAAGCCCCCTGAAACGGCGCCTCGGGCTTTAAACCCCCTCCCCGATTCCCCGCCCCCTTCAAGCCCCGTCCCCGCCTTCGGCCTTCCCCCGCGGCATCGCCGATTTATGGGCGGCGGACCCGTTTTCCAGTTTCACTTCGGAGTCATACGTGAAAAGCAAGATCATCCTCCGCGGCCCGGACGACAACGGAAGCGTGGGTCTGGAATTTTTGAGCGTCCTGGAGTACGCCATTTTACGCCGGGTCAAACCCATGAAATACGAGTATTACGGGAACGTTCCGCGCTTCTACTCCAGGATCTTCCCCTCCCGGGACGGCGTGGCCCCCTGTTCCAATCCCTGGGACTACTCCTTCATGCTGGAGTACTTCCTGTTGGACGCCGAGGACTTCTTCAACCAGCCCCACAAGCCCGGCGACAAGATAAACTCCGGCATCTGGCTTGAGACCTTGGAAAAAACCGGAGAGGAGGTGCCGCTCATAGCCAAGGCCTGGCAGCTCTCCCGGGATCAGCTCATAAGCATCCAGGTCATCCACGAGGAGTACGCCGAGCGTCTGCGCATCCTGAGTAAGGCCCGCATAGAGTTGATCGAGCGCCGGAAGATCTCCGACTCTTTGAACTCTTTTAAGAAAAAGGCCCTATTCGACGCCATGACCAAGCTCTACAACAAGGGGAGCTTCATGGACATCCTCCAGGAGCAGATAGACAAGTTCAGCAGCTTCTCCCCCTCCATCGCCCTCTTCATCATAGACGTGGATCACTTTAAGGAGATAAACGACTCCATGGGGCACCTGGCCGGAGACTCCATCCTCATCCAGGTGGCCGAATGTTTGAAGAACTCCTTGAGGAAAAACGACTTTCCGGCCCGCTACGGCGGAGACGAGTTCACCATCATCGCCCCGGACACCAACATGGAGCAGTCCCACAAACTGGCGGAAAAGCTTAGGAGACGCATTGAAAGCCACGAGTTCAACACCGGAAGCAAAAAGGTGAGCATCTCCGTGGGCTACACCATCTACCGCCCCGGGGAGACCCTCCAGAACTTCATCCGCCGCGCCGACCGCGCCCTCTACGACGCGAAGGAGCTGGGCCGCAACCGGGCCTGCTTCCGCGACCCCTGGTACATTGACGACGAGGAGGAGACCGAAAAGGAAAAGGATGTGCCCGGACTCAAGGCCTTTCGGGAGCGGGACACGGCGATAAAATCCTTCCCCGAAGGCCATCCCGCCGAAAATCCGGAGGGGGGAAAGGACTCGGCGCCCGACGCCGCCCGCTTGAGCCTCCCCGACGGCGACCTGGAGGATGACGGCCCTCCGGAAAACTGAAACCGGACGCCCCCCAAACGATCCCCCAAGACTCCCGCCCGCGAAAATGGAGCCCCGACCGTGACCCCGATGCGAACTCACCCCCTCCGGACGGCCCTCACCTGCGCCTCCTCGGACTCCGGCGCCGGAGCCGGAATACAGGCCGATCTCAAAACCTTCGCGGCCCACGGCGTCTACGGTTTCTCCGCCCTCGCCGGAGTGACGGCCCAGAACACCCGGGAGGTCCTGGACGCCTTCTACCTCCCTCCGGAGCTTTTACGGGCGCAGCTTCAAGCCGTCTGGTCCGACTTCGATTTGGGCGGCGTGAAGATAGGCCTCCTCGGGACCCGGGACAACGCCCAGGTGGTCCTGGATTTCATCGAGCGGAAATTAAGCCCCGAGCTGCCGGTGGTACTCGATCCGGTCATGTGCAGCGCCTCCGGGCACGTCTTTTTAGACGAGGAGGCCTTCCGGGCCGTTTTGCGGCTTTTCCCCCGCGCCCTTTTGGTCACCCCCAACCTCTTCGAGGCCGAGGCCGTCGTCGGGAGAAAGATCGAGGGCTTCCGGGGCTTCCCCGAAGCCGCGGCGAAGATACGCGACCTGGGAGCCCGCAACGTCCTCATCAAGGGCGGCCACCTCGAGGGCGAGCCCCGAGATTACCTGCTCCTGGAGGACGGAAGCGACTTCTTCTTCGACGGCGAGAGGATACCCACCCGAGACGACCACGGAACCGGCTGCACCCTCTCCTCGGCCATCCTCTCCCGCCTGGTGAGGGGTTGCGACCTCCAAACATCCGTAAAACTCGCCAAACTCTACACCGCGGAGGCCATGAGGCGCGCCCCCGGCCTGGGAAGGGGCCGGGGGCCCCTGCACCACTTCCACCAGTTCTACGAGTTCGAAAAAGACCGGAGCGAGCCCTCGGAAGGCGGCTGAAAACTCCGGAAAGGCGCCCAGCCCCCGGCCCGAGTCCGCTTTTTTCCCTTTTTCCCTTTTTTTCCTTTTCGACGGGCGGGCGGAAAGGTTCCGATCTTTTTCTAAAATTTTTCAATAATATACTTTATGGGCTGTATAGCATTATGATTTATTCTACATTTTGTATGCCGCCTCTTAAACGTTTTTCCGAACGGACTTTCCGCGCGCGTCTTTTTTTTCCTATTTTCTCACCTTTCGCGCGATTAAGGAGACCGGCGTGAACCTTCCCGAAGCCCTGGCGCGCGTGCGCCGGACGAACCCCCTGGTCTTATGCCTCACCAATTTCGTGACGGTGAACGACTGCGCCAACGGCCTTTTAGCCGTCGGGGCCTCGCCCGTCATGAGCCTTAACGGCGAGGACGCCGCCGCCCTCGCCGAAGTCTCCGGAGCCTTGGTTCTAAACATCGGCACCGTCACCCCGGGTTTTCACGAGGCCATGAAACTTGCCGGAAACGCCGCGCGGAAAAAGGGCGTCCCCGCGATCCTGGATCCCGTGGGCGCCGGGGCCACCTGGGTGCGGCTTTCGGCCGCGCTGGAGCTGATCCGATCCGCCCGCCCCATGGTCGTCAGGGGAAACGCCTCCGAAATACTGGCCCTCCTCCAAAAGGGCGGAGACGCTCAGAAGGGGGTGGACTCCTCTTTCGCCAACGATCAAAAAACCTTAGAGGAGGCCGCCTCGACCCTCGCGGAGAAGCTCGGGACGGTGGTGGCCGTCTCAGGGGAGACCGACATCCTGGCCGCCCCCGGGAAAATAACGACCGTCACGGGGGGGAGCGTCCTCCTCACCCGGCTCACCGGCATGGGCTGCCTGCTTTCGGCCCTGACGGGGGCCTTCCTGGCGGCCAACGGCGAGGATTACTTCGCCGCCGCCCGGGCCGCCCACGAGCTTTTGAAAACAGCCGGGAAAAAAGCGGAGGAGTCGCTCGCCCGGCCCGGCGCCCTGGGGGAGTTCAAAATCAGGCTGTTCGACGAGCTGTCCCTAAGCGGCGTCGAAACGGCTTAAAAACCGGACGGTTTTAGTAAAACGCGGGGAAGGCCCGCGGAAAACCGCGGCCCTCCGCTTCGAGGGGGCCGCTTGAGGCGGAGGAGAAAGTGCCCCCCCTTATTCTCGCTGACGGACTGCTTTTAACCCTGGTGATCGGCCGGGAGAACGCTTTGGGGAAAAACCTCAAGGACCTGATCCTCTCCGCCTTTCAAGGAGGGGCGACGGCTTTGCAGCTGCGGGAAAAGACCTTGGAAGATCGGGCCTTTTACGAGGAGGCCCTGATGTGCGCCGAACTGTGCCGCCGGGAGGGAAGGCTTTTCATCGTGAACAACCGGGCGGACATCGCCCTGGCCGCCGGCGCGGACGGAGTTCACCTAGGCGAGGGGGATCTGCCCTTGGAAGCCGCGCGCGAACTCCTTCCGCCGCCCAAAATCATAGGATTTTCCGCGTCAAGCCGGGAAAAAGGTGAGGAGGCTCTTGAAAAAGGGGCGGATTATCTGGGAGTGGGCGCCATTTACCCCTCCCCCTCCAAAAAAGACGCCATGGTTCTGGATCAAGAAAGGGTGAGGGAGCTCGTCAAGCTTCCCCTCCCGACGGTGGGCATCGGGGGCGTGTCGCTTAAAAACGCCCGGGAGGCCTGGAGCATGGGCTTCACGGGCCTGGCCGTCATCTCGGCCGTCGCCGGAGCGGACGATCCGCGAAGGGCGGCGGAGGCCCTGCTTTCCCTAAGGGGACGAACGCCGAACCGCGCGGGATCCGACCCGTGAAGCGCCGTCCGCCAAAGACCGCGGCATCAAGCGGGTCCCGCCTTGGGCGCGTCCATCGGGGAAAGCCGGTCTTGAAACAAACAAGAACAACCGCGTAATTTCCGCAACAGGGCCGAAAGCCTCCTCGATCGCCTTAAAACCGCGGCCGGCGAAACGCGCTTTCGCTTTCGACGGCTAAAAAGGCGAGGCGGAAAGAGTCGGGGCGGACGGATCTCTTTTGGCGCCGGGAAAAATCATCATTTCGGCCGCGAAGACATTCGCCCGCGCGCGGCCTTCCAGGCTTTAGCCTTTAAAAAACCCTGGCTTTTAATAATTTTTTCCCCCTGGGAGTACCGTTAAAGTAAAGGAGACGTTAAAATGGCGCGCAACCCCGAATTATGGAAAGAAGCGAAAAAATTATGCCGCCTAAACGAAAACGACATAGCCTTGGCGAAAAGACTCGGACTCAACCCCAAGAGCCTCATGAAAAACATCCCCAGCAAAACTCAACAGTGGAAAGCGCCGGTGAAAGAGTGGATCCGCCATATCGCCGAAAAACGCGGTTTGGATCCGTCCAGCGCCGACGCCAAACGGGAAAAATAACCCCCCCCGCGCCCGGACCTTTTTGACTTAACCGCCGCCCCCCCGCGGCCTTAAACGTGAAATTTCAAATATTTTCGCTAATGCGAAAAGAGGGAAATTTCTACTGTGGAAAAGAGGGAAATTTCTACTGTGGAATAACATTTCTACTGTGGAATAACACGATATGATGTAGGATTGTATTGGTAAATTCATGCTGATTAATGAAAAAATAAATGTTATCGTCATGTTTTAATATTATTAATATTTTATTAATTATTTTTAAATTATTTTAGATGCTTATATCTTACTTTTAATATATACAAAAAAATGGAATCTATTTTTTTATTCCATAACACCATATTGCGGACAAACCCTCCAGGACTAGCCCCACCTGTTTCTGTTCATCCTCTCAAGTATCGCCCTTTTCACCTGGCCTTCGTGTTTTTTCTCCGGCTCGTCCACCTCCGGCTGAGAAACGGAACGCTGCCGAAGATAGCCCTCATAATCTTCCCCTTCACCATCGCCCCGGGGCCGCGGCCCTTCATCTTCTAAATCTGGGTGGACATTAACCGAAACCAGAAGCCGCGCCGATGCTCCAAACATGCCGGAGTTTTTTCAGTGGTGATTATCAGCGAACCGCTTGGGAAAAAGGCATGGAAACAGGGGAAAGGCTTGGAACCCTTCCCGTTCCGGCCGGAACGCCGCCATCTCGCGGAAAGGCGAAGGAAGGACCCTTCGCCAGGAACACGGCCGGACGAACCGGAAAACTTCGAAATAACGTGGGCCGCGCTTTTAGAACCGGAAGGTTCCCTGGCTTCCTTCGCGCGCCTGTCCCCGGTTTAGGCGGAAAAGGAAGGGAAAGGCCGGCCACCCGTCTTGGAAAGATCCGAGGGCTCCCGCCCGCTTTCGACCTGGAGGCGGTAAAGCGTCAAGCTGGGCCCCTGGTTTTAAACAATACCTAAATATAGTATTATTTAGGGTAAATTTTGAAAAAACGCGTTCTTCCGACTCCAGGCGCCGAAGGGAAGGAGAAAATATTGACGGATCCGGGAAAACGCGGCTCTCCGGCGGTCGAAACCAGAGGGCGGACGGTTTTCCGCTTGATTTTCAACGCCCTTCATGATAATTTTTTGAAGAAGAAATTGAGGCGCTCCGCTTTACCGGATCTCGGCTTCGCCTCTTCGATTTTCCGTACCGGCGTTTCGTCCCCTGCCCGCTTTAGTGAACAGGCGTTCCGACCATCGAGGATATTCCATATCATGGACCCAGTCATTGATTCTCTCCCTTTAGAAATCATAAGACGGAAAAACTTCCTTTACATCGACAAGACTGTTCGCATTAAAAAGCTCTTGAAGAGAAGGGAGAGATTGTTCTTTCTCCAAAGACCACGCCGCTTCGGGAAATCCCTACTCGTCACCACGATGTTAAATATTTTCAAAGGAAACTCCGGGCTGTTCGTTGGATTGGCTCTCAACGGCTCTAATTAGGAATTCACAAAATATCCCGGGTCGCGTTTCGACTTGTCGGATCTGAGATGGGAATCTAGCTTATTGCTGAAAACCGACCTTAACGAATGGCCATGCGAAAAAGCGCGCGTATATTTCGGTTTATCAGTTGAAAACGATGCCAAATCTCCATCCACCGCTTTATACGATCTTGTAACAGATCTCAATAAAAACACTAAACAAAAAGTAGTCAACCGCATTGACGAATACGATGGTCCAATCGTCAAAGCCTTAAATGATCCCGATTTCGCCAATGACGGCATCGTATAGCCGGGTTTATCCGCGATATGATGTGGTGGAAAAGATACGGTATTAAAATTATAATTTAGATCACGCAGATGACTAAATGTTTAATCAATACGATCTAAAGACTAAAATTCAGATATAAATAGATTCACACAAAATTAAAAAAATAAATTGTTTACCGTTTAAACAACAATTCTTCGCGTAATTTATCCCACATCATAATTGCGGACAAACCAGAGTATTATTAATTAAAATGTAACAATAAAAGCTGTTAATAAATTACTCCACAAAGATTAAAATTTTTTGATAATTTGTAGTATGATTAAAGCCCACCACACGGAGAAATCGCATGTCGTTTATTTGGTCGTATACTAAAAATAACGTCGCCTACGCTGAGGTTAGGTCTACCGAGCGCCGTGAAAAAGGCGAGACGCCAAAAAGTAAGCCAATGTATTTGGGAAAAGTCATCGACATCGAAAAAGGAATATTTCAAAATAGAAAGCTTGGAATTTTTAAGTATGACTTAGATTCCGGTTATGATACCGCTGGCGTTAAAGATCAATATACGCGTCAAAGATTGAAAGAAGAAAAAGCTATTTTAGATTTTGGCTCTTCGCATATGTTACATGAGTATTATAAACAAATTGTTTTTTTAGATTTGTTTCGCGATACGCTTCCTAAATATAGCGATTCTCTGATGGCGATGATTTTTTATTATATAGAGATGTCGGAATCAAACAGTGAAGCTATTCGTTGGTTTAGAGGTTCTATCGCCAATTTACTATTTCCCGAAGCGCGGCTCCAATCTCAACATATTAGCGAACTACTATCAAAGTTGGGAGATGACGCTGTAGTGAGAGATTTTTTTTCGGAATACTTAAAAAAATACATCTCGCCAAACAATAAAACCGGAGTTATTGTGGATAGCGCCGGATCGCCAAACGCGATTCATTTCCCGATAACAGCTATTGGAAATCAAAATGGCGAAATAAGTAGTGACGTGAAATTACTATTCGCAATAGACGCGAAAAGCGGCATGCCGTTTTTCTTTCGTTATAGCGCTGGTAATATTGTTGATATAAATATTTTGAAACATACTATTTATGAATTGGAAAAATTTGGAATCGACATTAAATACTCATTATTAGACGCCGGATATTGTTCAGAAGAAAATTTCAAAGCTATGTATGATTCGGGCGTTAATTTTTTGACGAGATTGCCAAACAACAGAAAAATATTTAATGAGGCTTTTAAAACGTATAAAGAAGAAGCTCTTTCAGATTTACATCGTTATGTTTATCACGATGGAATCGTAGGTATTAAGAGGATTCTCGCTTCACTTTATGGAAATAAAGGCTATGTGTATTTGTGCGTTGATTTTAATAAAAGAAACAA
>JAISMF010000001.1 GCA_031276865.1 Deltaproteobacteria bacterium
GCAGGGTTTACCTTTGGTGATACTGGTCTGCCCGGTAAAGGCTTGATAATATATGTTTTCTTCCCATTGAGCAACTACCTGTTCATCGCTCAGGCTGAAGATAAATTTTAAAAGTAAAATACCTATCATTAGTCTGATGGGTATCGCCGGTCTCCCCTCTCTTTTGCTGTAGTATTTGTAGCAGCTAGTAATCAAAGTCACCCAATCGATCTTCTTCGATATAATGAGTAAGGGGTGGGTCTGATCGAGAATATTTTCGAGTGAACCGCTCTCCATATCAAAGAAAGTTTTGCTACCAGGCGTGGCAGTTTCGGGTTGTATCATTGTTTCCTGAAAATAAAATTCAAATTTATTTGAATCAATTAGCTTTAAAATGCAATTATACTTCGGCATACAACATTTGTCAATACTTTTTTTAATATTTTTATTTTTTTTTATTACACTTTTTTTGTTAAGTAACTATTAATCTTATACCACATAAACTTCTGTATGATGAAATGAAGATGTTACAAATTTATAAATTTTCAGTCTGGAAAATAAAACTTTTAAAAAATTTTATAATTTTCTAAAAATTGCGTAAAAAACGGCCTGTTATTTTCAATTTTTACCGCAAAATCAATGAGTTATTAACTTTCTCAGCACTGACTAAATAAATAAGGCCTTCTTCTAATTCCTGTTATTATCTTATCAATCGTAAGATATCCCGTCTGGAAAAGAAGTGGGACGGGTTTCAGCTCTCCCACCGCCGCTGATTTAATATCTTTCAGGGGGATGTTGGAGAGCATGTCCTTAGTGAAACCCAAAGGATCGAAGCTAAACACATCCCTTAAAAAATTTTGTGACAACCCTGTTTCCATCCAATAAGGCTGGAATTCCCGCTTCAAAAACAATTGAGAATTGAAACCGGATTCAAAACTTTAGTCATGCCGTCCCATGTGTAGCCATCATACCATCTAAATATCTCATCACGTAGATCCGACTCTGATTTAAGAACGCTGATTTCAACCTGCTCGGGTTCCGAGCCTGGAGGGTGAACTTCCAGAGCGTTCCGCTCGAACAATCTTGAATTTTTATATTCTTCGGATTTTAGGATTGTTTTCAACACAGGATTGTAGTAACCTCGGAAATTATCATCCAGCTCTTTATGAGTGAAACCGCAGATCGCCGAATAGTTTTTATCCATGGTAATGTCGGTGAGATTATTCAATCCAGCAGATATCCCCATCATGCCGTAACGGGTGACGCCCGTGACAAATGCGAAACGTATCATTTTATTCGATGATTTTAAGGCGGAGAAAAAAATACGGAGAATTTTAGCGTTCTTAGCGGCCAGCTTCTCATCGACAATGTTAGAACTGACAGGATCATCATATTCATCAAAAAGAACCACGACTTTTTCTTTGGTTTTTTTGTGTATCTTTTTGATCAGTTATTCAACGGATAAAGAATAATTATCGGTAGTTAATTTTATACCCCATTCGCAGACCATGACGGACAGCATCCCCATAAGCGATGATTTCAGCTCTTCCGTACTCGCGCTCGGGACATTCATATTAAATCTAAGCACGGAATGTTTTTTAAAATTGTAGTCTGTTTTCCCTATTTCATGTCATTTAAATAGTTCTTCCTCCCCATCGAATACCTCCTCTATCGTCTCCAGAAGAACGGTTTTTCCAAATCGTCTGGGACGGGAGAGAAAATAGTTTTTAACTTTACTTGTGATAAGTTTGTGGATGAACCAGGTTTTATCCACATAGATAAGATCTTCCTCGATAATTTCCTTAAAAGAGGCTTCATCCACCTGTATCTTTTTCAATCCATCGGTCACGATCGCCCTCGGCTGCTCTTGTATAAACGCGCAACGTAGTGAAAAAGAAAACATGCGATTCGTTATCGCGCGAAAATTTTCGAATTATCCGTAATTTTCGACAATCTGTACAATCTCGGCGAACCGCCGCGGGTAAACGCTGCTTTCATCACCTCGACCTGTATTTGTCAGTTCAAAAAATGTCCACTCTTTTTTCATGCCCCGCGGCCGGCTCCGTCCTTTCCAGGAGAAAACCGACGACGCCGTTGATACCAAGTTTCAAAGCCGGGGGAGGCCGATTTATGAACCTTTGATGCGAGCGCGAAAAATCCGGCAATTAAAATTGATTAAATACGACATACAAAATATGGTAAAAATCGCAATTCTCTACATCCCATTAAGTATTATATTTCAACATCCTAAAACAGCATGGACTTTTCGCATACGGAGGCGACTCGATGAACCCAGGTAACGTAGGAGGGAGGTACTCCCATGATTAAGACCCAGCTATCGGTCAGCCTCGGGTCTTGCGTGACCGATCGTGAGGACGGTGGCGAAGCGTGGATCGGGGGTGTGCAGTAGGCCAGCCATTCGCTCCAGCTATGACACTCCAGCCAAGATATTTATGACGTCTCGCGAGGGCTTTATTAGATCATCAATTTTTCATTAAGAGCTTTCAACTGGGTTAACATGCTGGCCCGAAATTCCACAAATTCAATTTTTAAATCAGCTATAGCTTGCAACAACCTTGCATTAGTCTTATGAAAGTCAACGATAGCCTGATTAACGTAATTGGACAGTTTGTCGACCTTGGTTTCCAGCCTATAAATACGTTACTCAAGCCCATTCCCATCCGAGGAGGGGGCAATATGGGGAGTTTCCTGGGTGGTTGGTGTTCCGGGAGGGCCCTCGGACGGGGTCCCGGAAGCGTCGGAGGGATTGGTCATCAGGAAAAGGCCTACCGACAATATTATAATGAACCCTCCTAAAAATAAAAGGGGATGGCAGGACGACAGGACGATCGGAGGATTGGGTGGCGGCTTCCCATGGGAAGACCTGGGGAGTTGGGCCTTGAGCGAAATACTGGTGCTTTTGGGTGAACTTGCATGAAATAGGCCCTGGAGGAAAACATTTTCAAGCCATTCGAGCCGTTTAACAAACGCCTACTAATTTATTAAATAAATATCACTAGCGTCCTAAATAAAATTACAACTTTCTCATATGGCAATATATGAATAGTTAGTTTCATAAATTTCGATAAGTAGTATGGAACAGATTATATTTCTGCCTAACTCTCAGATAGGGTCTTTCTGGACAGTTTGGGAGCGGGAACTCTGAAAGCTTGAATATATGCGGTTTTCAGCAAATTCTTTGAAGAGTTGAGTCAGTATTCAGGACGCTAGTGAATAAATATAAATACATCATTAATATTATAATAATTAAATAATAAATAATATTATATATTAATATTATACTATTTTAGGCTTTAGTTTACATAACATAGACGCAACAGCCAAAAGCCCAACAAAGGATAAACGGATAGAAGAACATACTGCATATGGATTAGATATCCTATATACAGTGATTATTAGGTAACCTATTTTTAGGCAAAAAATTCGCTAGAGGTTTTTGCACACGCGTCAACAAAAATTATCGAACATTTTAGGGACCCCCTTTTCGACCCCTTTGTCGCTCAAACCGTCTCCCTGCGCGGTTTTCACACATTATTCCATCCGGAAGCGTGAATTCCGGTCACGCCCCAAAACTTAAATTTTAGACGACCGCGATCCGGAGAAGTCGGCGCCCTCCCCTCTCTTTCGCGCATCCATAAATGAACCCCGGACAAAGGGACAGGGCGCTCGCCGTGCAAACGCTCCCCAATCCGGCCAATTCGGGAAGGCCGCGCCTTGGGACGGAGAAACGCGGGCTTTGATCGATACGCTTTTTCTTTTCCATCGCCTAGGGTAATTTCTGCTAAAATCAAGCCCGCGCGACACGCATTCTCGACCCCTGGCGCCGCCGCTCTGGCCAGCGATGCCCCGGGGTCCGTTTCAGCTCCTCCGACGGCTCCGGCCGCGGACCTCAAGGGGGTTCATTTTCCGATTTATGAAAATAAAATTATCACTAATTTTAATATCAGCGTTCATTTTAGTCTTCTTTTTCCTCGTTTCCCTAAACAACGCCGAGCTCTCGGCCCAGGATGGGCCCCCGTCGGCGGCCGGGGCCGGAGAGGAAGCCAAAAAGCCGAACGGCCCGGCGCCCGGAGACGGCGGGGAGTCCGGAAACGGAACGACGGAAAAAAAACCGGAACACGTAATTCATCCGCCCATGCCGGATGAAGCCGAAGACTCCTCCATAGGAGGCGCCCCGACGAAAAATGACGATAGTTCTGAAGGCGGTTCCGCCGATGGAACAAGCGGTTCGTCCGGAAAAACGGGCGCGTCGTCCGGAAAGGCCGCTGAGCCGGAAGGGGGCGGCGCCGTTTCCGGCGCCGCCGCTAAAAACACGGAGGTGAAGGAGCGGGAGGCGGACTCCTCCCCTAAACAGGAGGCTCCGGAGAAGACTTCCGCGGATTCCGCCGCGGAAGAGGAAAACGCTTCCCCCGGGGAGGCTTCCAAGAAGCCCGAGGCGCCTCCGGACAAGCCCACGCCCGACAAAGCGGCCCCGGACAAGGCGGACGCCTCGGTAAAGAGCGGGAGCGCGGCGAGCCCCCTGCCTTCGACCGCGGCGCCGGACAAGGATAAGCTGGAGTCCCTCGCCAGCGAGGCCGCGGCCCTCTACAAACAGGGGAAGTACCCTCAGGCCGAGGCTAAGTACAAGGAGGCCGCGGACGGCTACGGGAGCGTCTACGGCCCCGACGATCCCAAAACCCTGGAGGCCAGGGTCCTCCACGACCGGGCCCTCCTCATGGCGGGACGCTACCCGGAGTCGGTGGCCCTCTCCCTGGAGCTTCTGCCCGCGCTTGAAAAGGCGGTCCCCCAAAACGACCCCATCCTCCTTCAGCTGCAAAACGTCCTGGGCCTGGGGCGGCTCTACAACGACGAAGACGAGGCAGCCCTGGACTATTTCGAAAAACTCGCGGACGCGAGGGAGGCCTATCTGGGGCCCGAGCACCCCCAGACGCTGGTAAGCCGGAGGAGCTTCCTCGTCGCTAAAAGGGCCCTGCAGGAGATGGATCAGGCGGACCTCGCTTCCTTGCGGAGGGTCCTGGACACCCAGACCCGGGTCTGGGGCGAATACGATCCCGAGACCCTGGAGACCAGGCACCAGCTGGCCTTATCCATCTTTCTCCTGACCCCCAGGGAGGAGTTCGCCGGAGAAAAGGAAAAAGAGGTGAGGCGCTTGGTCGCCGAAACCCTGGAGGCCAGGAAGAGGCGCTACGGGGAGATCCATCCGGACGTCTCGGAGACCCTCTCGATTTACGCGCTCATGGACGAGCGGGCGGAGAAGTACGACGAGGCCTTGAAGGGCTACCAGGACGTGAGCGCCATAGAGGTTCAGACCCTGGGGCCGGATCACCCCTGGTCGGTGAACAGCTATCTGGCCATGGCCTGGATCGAAAGGCGGCGGGAGCGCTACGACCAGGCCCTGAATCTTTTGGAGAATTCCTTAAACTCGCGCCTGCGCTTCTACGGCGGCGAGACCGAGCACAGCCTCAAGGTGCGTTACTTCGAGGCCGACATCTACTTCAACGATCTAAACGATCCTGACAAGGCCCTGGACATCCTCCGCTACATCTTCGAATGCCAGGAGGCGACCCTGGGTCCGGAAAACTCGCAGACCTTGAACACCCTCCTCCGGATGGCCAACGTCCTCGAGGGCAAGGGCGAGCTCGAGGAATCCCTGGGCGTCTTCAACAGGCTCCTCGAGATCCGCCTTTCGAACTCGGGGCCCGATCACCCGGACACCCTCTCCGTCTACTCCGCCCTGGCCTTCCACCAGTACCTCCAGAACAACCTCCCCAAGGCCCGGGAGCTCTTCGAGGACCTGGTCCCCAGATACCGGAAGGCCTTGGGAGCGGACCACGACGATACTTTAAACTCCCAGCTCACCCTGGGAATCATCTACGGCGGAATCGGGGAAAACGAGAAGGCCAAGGCTCAGCTGGAAAGCGCCCTGGCCTCCTTCGAGCGGCTCAAAGGTCCGGACGCGCGGATGACGCTCCTCGCGAAGTTCTGCCTCGCCCAGATCCATAAGAACCTAGGCGAGTGGGACAAGGCCCTGGCGCTGTCTAAAGAGGTGCTCGCCGCGAGAGAGCGCCTGGCGGGCCCGGTGGGCGTGGACACGGTTAAATCCCGCTACCAGCTGGCGGAGATCAACCTCGCGGCCGGGGACCGCGCCTCCGCCCTCCCCCTCCTGGAGGAGCTGGTCAGAAACCAAACCGAACTCTTCGGCCCAAACGACACGAGGACCCTGGCCACCCGGCAGGATCTGGCCGAATGCTACCGCGACCTGGGTGACAAAAAGAAGGCCCGGGAGGTTTACATCCCGCTTCTAAAAGACGTGGAGAGCGTCTACAGCCCCGCCAACCCCGTCGCGACCAAGCTCCGCAACGAGCTGGCCCTGGTCTATTAGGGACCCCCCTTCTAAAGACCCGGCCCGCTTAGACCTCCCTCAGACCGCCCGCTCCGGCGGTCGATTCGGATCCCGCCTTAACCGGCCCTCAAGTCTTTCAGGCGGGCGATCCTTTCGGGTCGCGCGTCTTTTAAGAAGACGGAACGTAAAAACACCCGCTCCGCCTGGGGAAAGAATGAAAAGCCGGGAGGGCCGAAAACAACGCCGGAAACGGAAGCGTTCCGGCGTTGTTTTCACTTAGAGCCGCCGGGGCCTGGCGCTTTGTTCGAGACTCCTCATACTTTATGGAAGTACACAATTATGATTTATCCCAAATTTTGCGTCCGGACGTTAAACAATTTTCAAACGTAGACTTTTTGCGCTTGAATTGATATTTAATATCTTTCTTAATAAATATATCGTGAAAATAAATAATCATATAATATTATTATTAATTGTATATATATTTTAGACAATAATTTATATATCATTTTAGAATTAAAACTAGAGTTAAAAAGAGTTAGTTTTGTCAAATCATATACAGACCGAACCGAATAAAATGTAACCAGCCAGGGGGCGAGGGAGCGAACCTCCTCTGGATGAAAACTGAAATCTCAAGTATAATGTCAATGAGTTTTAGGCGCCCTTTCACCGTTCCGGAAGTTAAACATGCGAAAAGAATTACCAAAAATAATCCAAACATTTTCTGAAATTATCAGCGATAACATGCTTTACGCTGATAAAACCGAGTACATATATAATCTAATTAAAAAATTTAAAGTATGTTTTCTTTGTCGTCCCAGACGTTTCGGTAAATCTCTCCTCCTCAGCACTATTGAGTCGCTATTTTCCGGAGAAAGGAAAATATTTAAAGGGTTATGGATTGATTCATCGGATTACACGTTTCAAAAGCAACCGGTCATCCGCCTCAGTATGGATTACGCCAAATCCGCGGAGCCAGGCATGCTGGAAAAAAAAATCTTATTTAGCCTTCAGAGCATAGGGGAGTCTGAAGGTCTTTCGATTACGAATTTGTCTTTTGACATTGCGCTTATCGACCTTGTGAAAAAACTGTACAATAAATACAATAATTTACAAAAAGCCACGGGAAAAGACCTGGATAGACAAGAACCAGTTCGGAAAGTTGTCATTTTGATTGACGAGTATGACGCCCCTATCATTGACAATATTGACAACTCCAAAGTGGCCGAGGATAACCATAAAACCCTCCACGATTTTTACCGAGGGTTTAAGAATCTTGACAATTTTATTCGTTTTGTTTTTGTAACCGGTATCTCGCAAGCCGCTAGAGCGGCTCTAGGTCAAACCTCCAACAACATTGATGACATATCCTTGATGCCGGAGTACGCCGGGATCTGCGGGTTCACTCTTCAGGATCTGGACTCTCTCTTTGCCGATCGTTATGAAGAAACTCTTAACGTTCTCATAGCGAAAAAAAAGATGCAACCAGACGCCACGGTCGCCGATCTTAGAAAAGAAATATTGCGTTGGTACGATGGCTATGTTTTCGATGGGGAAACACCGTTTGACGAAACCGCATCAGAAACGCCTATCAGAGTTTTAAACCCCTATTCCATCGTTAATTTTTTTAAAATAAAATCTTTTAAAGACTACTGGCTCCGGTTAGGCCCACCATCTTTTCTGGCAACAATGATTGCGAATGATCCCGACTCTTTTATTTTTAAAACGCCGCTCAGAGCTTCTGAGGAAGAATTACGCACATTCATCCCAGACGATGTCTCTCCAATTCCTATTTTATTTCAAACCGGCTATCTTACTTTGAGCGGCAATTCATCGGAAAATGAGGCGGAGCCTTATACCCTTAAAATTCCTAATAACGAAGTGGCGCGCGGCTACCCCAGGGCTTTCTATCAGGCGTATTTTGGCCCTATTAAAAATAAGGAATTAATTTCAAAAGGGAAAATATTTAAGACCGCCGTCCTCAACCACAACGCCGTCGCGATTGAGAAACTTCTTGAAACAACCTTGGCTAAATCACCCTCCGAACAGCATGTTCCATTGGAAAAATACTATCATTCCGTAATTCAGGTTTTTATTGACGGAATGGGTATTGACACCAGATCTCAAGTATCATCATCCATGGGTAAATCCGAGCTTGATTTGGTATTTTCAGACAATGTTTACGTAATTATTGAAGTTAAATTCGAAAAGGAACCTAAGAAACACTCCACAAAGACAATCGATGATAAGCGCGAAAAGGCCCGTAGCTTAGCCACAAAAGCTCTGGAACAGATTACTAAAAAAGAATACTCCAATCATTATGCTTTGCAAGCGAAAAATATAATTGAACTCGGTTTAGGTATTTTCGGCCGCTCAAAAGTCGGGGTGCTCATAAGGGACGGGAAAACCGTCCGTTGACCAGGGGCGTATGTGATGTTTTTTATTCCACGAGAAAAGATAGCGGCCGTAAATACGGCGTAAAATTTTAAGGATTTATGCGATTTATGATGAATTCCGCATTATATACATTCACCACATTACGCCTTATGTAACTCGCGATATAATTTCCCCCGGGGAACCCAAGCGTCATTGGCGCTCCACTGGGTTTATCCAGTCTCATCATACAACGTGTTTTCTCAATAACTCTATATATAGTTTATATTATAAAATACGCGAAATCCGAAGAGCCTCCGGCTCCTTTCCCGGCGCGCCAAGTATCTGGCCCTCCCCGCCGCTCCAGCGAGTAGGGGGATGGATCTTTTTCGCCCGAACGGTCCGCAGATCGGGATTCAATATTTTATTCCGACGCCCGCCCCTCTTTCAGCATTTCACCTTCCCCGCGGATTATCAGCATGGCGTCCCCGTAGCTGTAGAACCTGAACCCCTCCTCCACGGCCCGGCGGTAGGCCTCTTTCAGAAAGGAGAGCCCGGCGAAGGCCGAAGTCAGCATGAAGAGGCTGGAACAGGGCAGATGGAAGTTGGTGAGGAGGGCGCCGGCCGTCCGGAAAACGTGCCCGGGACGGATGAAGATATCGGTGTATCCGCTTTTCGCCTCAAGCGCCCCCCCTTCCGCCCCCCATTCCAGGGCCCTCAAGGTGGTGGTCCCGACGCTTAAAACCAGCCTTCCGTCGCTTAAAGCCCGATTTATCCTTTCCGCGGCCTCGCCATCTATCTCGACGCGCTCCTCGTGCAGTTTTCCCCGGGCGAGGGACTCCTCCGTCAGGGGCTGAAAGGTCCCGGCGCCCACCCGCAGGTGGATTTTAACGAACTCCTGGCCGAGCTCCCGAAGCTCCCTTAAGTGGCTTTCCGTGAAATGCAGCCCGGCCGTGGGGCTGGCCACCGCGCCCTCCCTTCCGGCGTAGACGGTCTGATAGCGATCGAGATCGGCCTGATCGTCCGGACGGCGGATGTAGGGAGGGAGCGGGATATGGCCCAGGAGGGCGAGGGAGGCTGAGGGCTTTTCCGTGAAATCGAAGGACAAAAGCCTTTTTCCGCCCTCCCCCAGCTCCAGCACCTCCGCCTTGAGCTCCCGTCCGTCTTTTTCCACCAGGAAGCGTTCACCCAAGGAGAATTTCCGGGCGGGTCGGGCGAGGCACCAGAGGGCGAAACATCCGGGCTCGTCGGGGCTGAAGACCGGCTCCAGGATGAGGACCTCGCCCTTGGCCCCGCCCACGCTTCCCAAGAGCCTGGCCGGAGTCACCCTGGCGTCGTTGAAGACAAGAAGGGATCGTTCCGGAAGGCGGGAGGATAGCGAGGCGAAAACCCCGGTCTCTATTCTTCCCAAATCCGCGTAAACGATCATGAGCCTGGATCCGCCCCGCTTTTCCGGCGGCCTCTGGGCGATGAGATCCCGCGGAAGCTCGAAATAATAATCCTCCAGTCCGGAGGGATGGTGTTTTTTTGTCAAATTACTGTAAATATTTCATTTCCATAGGGCGGACTAGGGTCTTGGTCGATATGCTATTTCAGCTTCTTCTTTTGAAGGATTTTTATCCTACAGGACATTAACTTTTTCGAACAGGATATTTATTGTTTGTTTAATATCAATATTTTTAAAAAACGCGGTTATTACTCCGGCGGGTGAATGTCAGAAAAAAACCATGTATCGGAGGGAAACGCTTCATTTTAGCGTTCCACCCAAAAATCAAATTTTTGATATTTATCCATCATATGAAAAACTGTATCTTCCATTTTAATAAAAATATTGAGTATTGGAATGCGGCGAAGAAAATCAGCCAAGCACGTATGATTGGTCCGTATGTGGTCCGCCAAGTTACGCATCGGTTCCTTATATGGGAAGATATTCACGATATGGGAAAAGATTTATGAACAACAAATAACGAAGTTTGGAGCCGGGAGAAAATTATTGACATAAAGCGAGATGTTTTACGCATCTTCGTTGAGGATAAAATGAAATTGAAAAGAAGTCAAGTAAAAAAATAATTATGGAAAAATTTCAAAATATTATAAAATTATTTCATTATATGATTATATTGTTATTAATAAATATATTATAATATATAATTAAAAGCATATAAATAATAAAGATATTTAATATTGGAAAAGTTAGCAAAAGATATGTTTTTATTGCCCGCGGCGTTTCATGAATAAGCAACCGCGGTCCGGAACGCCCTTTCGGGGGCCCCCAACAGAGTTCTCAGCTGGCGTTTTTAACGCGCCAGGCGGCCTCTATGGACGACGACATGATATCGCCCAAGTCGAACAGGTGGCGCGCTTCGGAAAACGTTGGGTGTGGGTACAAATATGGGGTTCTTTCATTTGATTTCGTCATTTTTATCTGTCAAGATATGGATGATAAATAAAGTAGCGCGTTTTTCATATTCGAATTTCTCAAGGATTGTTTCAGTAGCGCCAATTTTGGTTATTCTCGACGTGCTTTTTCCTCTAGCGCTTGCTTGCATTTTTTTACGATATTATGTAAAATGTAGGCATGGTGAGCTTCTCTCATGCCTCGTGACGCCGAAAAACCACGGAGTTCTCCAGATGACCTTGACGCCATCAATAACTGGACGAATAGTCGTACTATAGAAGCACGGATGGTAGAAAGAACTAAAATAGCGCTGATGTCGATTGCAGGTAAGACGGACGCGCCATAGCCAATGAACTCTAGTTGCGCTCCAATACGGTGGAAATGCGGCGTTTAAGAATTATCGAGCGCGGGATTGAGGGTCTTTTCGATCTCCCCCGCCCAGGCCCCCCGCCAAAATACGACCCGATAGAGACCGGAAACGCCGTTTTAAGCACATTGTAATCTCCTCCGCCTCGAGGCCAAGCTACCTGGGATGGATAATCCGTAACAGCCGTTCTTAACGTATCGGCTCGCACGGTTTGGCGCGCTCTACGGAAGGAGGGTGTTCGCCTTCAAAGACAAAGAAGCCGGCGCGTCGGCGCGGATCCTGAATTTGCCTCCAAAGCGGCTGATTTAACATCTCTAGACCTAAACCCACCTGAAAAATACCTTGTTTTAAGCTTGGATGAAAAGCGGATCTTCAAGCTATTGAGCGTCCTGTTGGCCACGTTTATACTTCAAATATGAAAATCGTTCAAGGTTTAAAAAGCACATGCCATCGGCGCGGGACTCTCAATTTATTCGCCGCGTTATCCTTAGCATCTGGCGAAATAAACGCCACAATAACCGAAAAGACAGAGACGCGTTGAGTTTCTTGAGTTTATGGATCAAAGAGCCGCTGATTATTCTAAAACACGGGAAATCCATGTAATAATAGATAATTACCGCATTCACAAGAAATGTGACGACTGGTTAGCCAAACATCATAATTTCACTTTTCACTACACACCCGCTTCCGCGAGTTGGCTTAATATGGTTGAAATTTGGGTTGGCGTTTCATGTGGAAAAGCCCATAAAGGGGGTAAATTTAAAGGATGTGAGAAGTGATCAAAAACCATCAGTGAGTTCAAATCGGATTATAACGCTAAGGCGGAACCATTCGCGCGACGCGAACGGGAAGTGAATGGCAACCGGCTAAGAAACACTATCGTGAATTTATGAAAATACGCGCCAGCGTCGGTGGATAGCGAGGTTAAAATGAAAAAAAAACAAACGAACGAAGACTATAGTCAAGTCAGTGATAGGTCGAAAATTCAAGTAGCACAGCTGGTTAACGCCTATATGAATAAATTACACCTCTTAGCTGAATCGAAAGGAACTATGTCTGAGTTGGAACATTTGTGTGTAGAAACATGCGATATATATGATCAAAGTATTATTAATTTCGCGTCAAATATAAAAAATGCTAAAAAAATAAATTTAAATATATTTCAATGTATTTTAGAATGTTTTATAACCCGAACCATATAAGAATCCCAACGATTGGCTTCATATTTCGCGATAAACGTTAATAAGTACTGAGCGGTCTCAACATTCCATCTCGTAGCCGCCTGTTTTAGTCTTCTTTGTAATAACTTTTTGTTTGGCTTTCCACCGCGCCTCTTCCAATAAAACGCCCTTTTAAATAACTGGCGTAGTCAATATTTGATGGTTTATGTTCAGCTTCGCATAACCGGCCCTGGGGAACCCCGGCATCGTTGTCGCTCCACTGGTTTTATCAAATCTCGCCATACAACGGGTTTTCTCAATAACTCTATATATAATATATATCATCAAATACGCAAAAATCCGAATAACCATAGTTGCTAAAGTTAGCATTAGCCGTATCAACTTTACTAAAGATTATCAAGCTCCCCCTAGCGCCGCTTAAGCGCTATTCCATTCATTGGCTCTCTACGACGCGACTTGCGAAAAACACGGAATAAAAAAATTATAATGGAACAAAAAATAAAAAAATTCAACACAACCGACACTTGCAATCCTGACAAACATTATATGCTGCCGGCTCTACCCAGAATTCCCGATGTCCTGGATTTGATAAACAAAGAGGATTATTTTGTCCTCCTCGCTCCGCGCCAGTCAGGGAAGACCACAACCATACTCTCTTTAGTAAACAAAATAAACTTAGAAGGCGTTTATCACGCCCTGTACTGCTCCATGGAAGATCTCAGGGATACATCCGACTATGACGCCGCCATGAAGACATTAACCGACACTCTGATCGGATCTTTAAAAAATTCTCAAGTTGAAGCCTTGAGAAACGCCGGACACCACGATTTATGGGATGAATTGAAGAACAGGATAAGCTTCCGCGCCGCCCCGCTCAATGTCGGACTCAGAGAGATGTGTAATAAACTGGACAAAGACTTGGTAGTATTTTTCGATGATGTGGACGCGATTGCGGACAACGTCCTTTCGTCCTTTCTTTCTCAACTAAGAATAGGCCACATCGAAAGAGATGAAATTTCATTTCCCCGCTCCATCGCCCTCATAAGTACGCGTAACATCATAGATTACCAGGTCAAAATGAAACCAAACTCGGAAACTCTCGGATCAATCTGCCCCTTTAACATAATAAAAAAAGTTCTGACTCTCTCCGATTTCACCCCCGCCGAAATCGCCTCTTTATACGTCCAACACAGCGAAGCGTCCGGTCAAATCATTGAAAATCAGGCCGTCCAAAGAACCTGGTACTGGACTGAAGGCCAGCCATGGCTTGTCAACGCCATAGCTTCTGAAACGTTGGAAGATATTTTAAGCAAAGATTATTCAATCCCAATAACCGTTTCTTTAATAGATCAAGCCGCTGGCAACCTGATGAGAAAGAGAACCACCCATATCGACTCTCTTCCGAAGCGTCTCGCGGAGCCTGGGGTGAGGGGCGTGATAGAACGCGTCGCCTCTTTATCCTCCACCACCGCGTATGAATATATAGCGAATACAGATGCCGGCGAATCGTTTAATGACGCCCTCCAATACTGTATTGATTTAGGACTGCTTAAAAAGGATGATACGCCTCGACCGGCTAATAGATTATGCGCCGGAGTCATAATGAGATATCTCAGCGACAACATGGATTTACAAGTTTCAAATGACATTGTCGCCAATTGGATGGACGGAAATAAAATTCATATGGACAGGCTTTTGAAAGAATTTCAAAATTGGTGGGCCGCTAACGCCTCGAGATATCAAAAATGTCTGGAATATAATGAAACGTCTCAACATGTTTTGCTTTCGGCATTCCTTCAAAGAGTTCTAAACGTTGGCGCCACAATCGCTTTTGAATACGTTCTCGGGAGAGGTCGCGCCGACATTGTATTAATATATAATTCTAATAAATACGTAATAGAGCTGAAAATTAAAGATTCCGAAATAAGCGAAATCAATAGCGTAAATCAACTTCTAGATTATATGGACGCCGCTTCAGTTACGGAGGGATGGCTGATAGTTTTTGACGTTAAATCAGACAAGAAACGGGAACAAAAAATTTTCCGGAATACCGTCACAGCTGAAAAAGGAAAATATGTTCATATACTTGGCTGCTGAAAATTATCATTCCAGGCTTTCCGTATCGCCATACACGCCACATGCAACATGTCCCATCGTTACTCCGATGTAATCTAGAATGATTTTCGATACTGGTCAGGATTCACGGCTTTCTTTCGGGGTATATCTCACCCAATCGCGGTTCGGAAGCCTAAACATCATCATCCCCGCCCGCTTAAGTTTTTCTTGAGGACGGTTTTATCCGCGCTTTCAATCGCTCCGCTCCCTATACGTCAGTCAGCGGATCCATTGCAGTCATGGCGCCGTCCCCGCTCGTGGAAGCGGATCCTCAGCCGACTGTCCGCATGGTCTATCATGGCGGCGCGCCGTCTCTTTCGCGCGGTCCGGGCTGAAAATGGAATGGCGGAGGCTCTTCATTTTATTTCGAAATCCGAATAAGATGGAAAGAGCGTAAGGAAAAAGTTTAAAAAAATCGGAATCCCAACTCCTTGAGCTTCTCTTCGGCCCCGGGGTATCCGGCTTGGGAGAGCGCGCTCAAGAGCTCCCGGGCCTCGTCACGGGCCGCCGTATCCGGCCCGGAGGAGGGGGCGCATAAAAGGGCCAGGGCCAGGGAGAACTTGGCGTCCAGGTTTCCCAGGCGGGCGCTTTCCCGATAAAGCCTCTCCGCCTCGGCCCGGTCGCGGCCGGCGAGGCGCCCGTCCCAGAGGAGATCGGCCAGGGCGCGCATGGCCCGGTCGTGTCCCGCCTTGGCGGCCTTTTCCAGGTGGGCGTGGATTTTAAGGGCCTCCGGCCCCTCCCCCCCCGTCCTTTCGAGCCGCAGGAGGGCCGCCCGGTACATGGACTCCGGATCCCCGGCCTCGGCCGCGGCCTCGAAGAAAGCGAGGGCCTCCTCCGGGTCCTCCGGGACGCCGTCCCCCAGCTGGAGCATGACGGCCAGGGTGAACATCGCCCGGACGTTTCCCTTGCGGGCGGCTTTCCTGAGCCACCTTTCCGCCTCCGGCTTGTCCGCCTCCGTCCCCTCGCCCAAAAGGAGTTTGAGCCCCAGGCTCCCCTCGGCCTCCGCTATCCCCGCCTCCGCCGCCTTCCGGCACCAGTGGAAGGATAACGCCGGATCCCTCTCGGTTCCCTCCCCGGCCGCGAGCATGTTCGCGAGGTTGAACGCCGAGCGGGGGTCGCCGCGGTCCGCGTTCTCTTGGAAGAGGCGGAAGGCCTCCTCCGGATCCCTCCCCACGCCGTTTCCGGAAGCGAGCATCAGGGCCAGGTTGTAGCGGGCGTCTAACAAGCCGCCTTGGGACGCCTTGCGGAAATAGTCGCGGGCCAAAGCGGGGTCCCGGGGGACGCCGCGGCCCCCCTCCAAATAAAGGAGCCCCAGCTGGTAGAGGGCCACCAGGTCTCCGTGGTCCGCGGCCCGAAGGTACCAGTAGAGGGCCTGGGAGGGGTCTTCCGGCGCGAGCTCGCCTAGGATGTGGAGGGTTCCGAGATTCTGCTCCGCCGGGGCGTAGCCGGCCTCGGCGGCCTTCCGCAACAGGGAGAGGGCCAGGGCGCCGTCCCTTTCCGTCCCCAGCCCGGCGCTGTGGAGATACGAGAGGTTGAAGGCGGCCCGGGGGTTTCCGGAGTCGGCGGCTTTCTTCAGCCACTTGAAGGCCGAGGCGGGGTCCCTTTCGAGGCCTCCGGCCCCCTCGAGATACGAAAGCCCCAGCTCCAGCTGTTCCGCCGCGTTTCCGCGCTCGGCCGCGGCGATTAAATCGGAGAGGCGTTTTTCGACGGATTCGGGCGGCAAGGCTGGTTCTCCTTTTTTGGGGGGGTTTTTCCCAAACGGCTTTTCCGGAGCCGTTAAGCAAGCGGATTGTCCCTCGGGGGCGGGGAGGCGCTCCTCCGTCCGCCTCCGGGAGGGGCGAAGGGGGGGCTTCGAGATTGGCCGGCGCCTAGTCGGAAAGGTCGTAGGCCTCGATAACCCTTTTCGTCATCCACCGCCGGCTCCAGAAGCGCCAGGCGAAGGTGAGGGAGAGGAGGATGACCCAGCTCACCATGCAGGTCCAGAGGGTGTAGACGCTGGCCGCCTGGAAATGGAAGACGATAAAGATCGGGACTATAAGGCCGAAGAGGCTCCAGAAGCCCATGGCCAGCATGGGGAAAAGGACGTCGCCGGAGCCCCGCATGACCCCGAAGCAGCAGACGTAGAAGCCGTCGAAGAAGCTGTAGAGCACCACGAAGCGAAGCATGACGGTGCCGAGGGCGATCACGCCCCCCAAGACGGCGGGGTCCAGATGGTCGGGCATGAAGACGCCTAGAAAGAAGCCGGGGAAGCTGAAGAAGCATAAAAGGAGGACGAAGACGTAGATGGAGCTCAAAACGATCCCCGAGACCGCGGCCCGGCTCCCATCCTCCGGCCTCCCCCGCCCCACGGCGTGCCCCACCATGATGCTCACGGCCTGGCCCATGCCCAGGATGGGGAAGAAGGTCACGCCCTCGATGGAGAAGACGATGTTGCTCGCGGCCAAAGTGAGCTCGTCCATGCGGCTCATGGCGAAGGCGAAGAAGGCCATGCCGAAGATTTCCAAAGTGAGCTGGATCCCCGAGAGGTAGCCGTACTTCAAAAGCTTTCCAAGGAGGGGGAAATCCGTCCGCCACACGCTCCAGACGCCGAAGGACTTGTCCATGCTTTTATTGAAGCAAAAGCAGGCGAAGAGGACGGCGGCGAACAGGGCGGAGACGTCGGTCGCGAGCGCCGCCCCGAAGATCCCCAGAGCCGGGCACTCGAGGCCGAAGACCCGAAAGCCGAAGATCAAGAGGTAGTCCAGCGGGATGTTCAAAGCCGTGGCCGCGAGGTTTATCCACATGACCAGCCTCACCCGGCCCACGGAGGCGAGAAACGAGGACATGGCGGCCGCGGCCAACGCGGCGGGGGTCACCCAGAGGAGGGTGTCGAAGTAGACGGTCTCCTCTCTGACCAGCTCCGGAGAGTGGCCCGCCAAGGCGAAGATCCGCCCGCTCACGAAAAAGAGCGAATACAGTGCCACCCCCACGAAGATCCCCAGCCGCAGCCCCTGCCAGAGGGAGGCGGCGGCCCGCCGGGGTTTGCCGGCGCCCGCGTACTGGGCGGCGAAGACCCCGGTGTAGGTCACCAGTCCGAAGAAGAAGGACTGGATGAAGAAGTACATGATCCCGCTGGGAAAGGCCGCCGCGATGGAGAGGAGGGAGTGGCGGCTCAGAAACACCCGGTCCGTGAACATCATGATGGTGGTCGCGATGTTGGAGAGGACCAGGGGAAGCGCCAGGGAGAGGAGCTCGCGGTAGCCGAAGGGGGCGTTCCAGCGGTTTTTGAAACGCAGGGCCGAAAGGCCGCGGCGGATCCGGGAAAAGAGGGAGGTGGGGGGCATAAGGAAAAGCCCGGGGCGGAAGCGGCGGTTTCGGCCGGCGGGGAGGGGGCGAGGCTCCTTTGCGAAATTTAGGATCGTGAGGCCGCGGGCCTTGGCGGGCGGCTCCCGGATTTCCCCCCGGGGCCCGGGCGTTTCGGGGGGGGGTCGGCGAAAGCGGGAAGATGAGGGAAAAGCGGCGAGACGAGGGGAGAAGGCCCGCTCCGCCAAGGCGGACGGGGCCTTCGCTCCGGTTAGGCCTTTTCGGGGAGGGGGGCCCTTTCTTCGAAAGGGCCCCCCTCCCCTTCCGCGGAAAAACGCCGGAGGGAGGCCCCACCCAATGGGGCGTTAAAAAGGCTCCGGCCGAAAACGAGGGGGGGGGGGGGCCCCCATTTTAGGTTCCGAAAACGAGCCCGGGGGCTTCCCTCAGGAGGGCGTCGAGGAGCTCGGGGCCGCTCAGGCTTTCGGCGTAGAGCTTCATCTTGGGCTCCGTGCCGCTGGGGCGCGCCGCGAACCAGGAGCCGTCCTCCAGGACCACCTTGACGCCCCCCACCGGGGCGCCGTTTCCGGGGGCTTTGAGAAGGACGGAGGCGACCGTCTTCCCGCCCAGGGTTTTACCCAGGAGCTTTTCCGGCGGGATGGCGGCGAGCCGGGCCTTCTCTTCGGACGTCACCGGGGAGTCCACCCGCAGGTAGTGGGAGCCGCCGTACTTCTCCGCGAGGCCGAGATACAGCTCGTGGGGGGCCCGTCCGGTTTTGGCCATGATCTCGGCCGCCAGGAGGGCCATGCAGAAGCCGCACTTGTCGGTGGTCCAGGGACTTCCGTCCATCCGCAGAAAGGAGGCCCCGGCGCTCTCCTCGCCCCCGAAGCCCAGATCTCCGGAAAGAAGCCCGGGAACGAACCACTTGAAGCCCACCGGCGTCTCGTAGAGGATCCGTCCCGCGCCCGCCACCACCCGGTCGATGACGCTGGACGAGACCAGGGTTTTGCCGATTTTAGCCGAGCTCTTCCAGCCGGGGCGGTTTCCCAAAAGGTAGTGCGCGGCCGCCGCCAGGAAGTGGTTGGGGTTCATGAGCTCTCCGCCGGAGACGATGCCGTGGCGGTCGGCGTCGGGGTCGTTACCGAAGGCCAAATCGTAGCCCCCGCCGGACCGGAGGAGCTGGGCCATGGCGAAGGGGGAGGAGCAGTCCATGCGGATCTCCCCGTCGGAGTCCAGGGGCATGAAGGAAAAGGAGGCGTCCACCCGTTGGTTCACGACGGCGATGTCCAAGCCCCAGCGCTCGGCCACGGGCCCCCAGACGTGCACGGCCGATCCCCCCAGGGGATCGGCCGCGAGCCTCAAGCCCGCGGATTTGACGAGGGGGAGGTCCACCACGGTCCCCAGAGCCTCGACGAAGGGGCGGACGAAGTCCTCCTCGGTCACGAATTCGCTTTTCAGGGCTTTGGCGAAGTCCATCCTTTTCACGGATCCGCAGTCCCCCCTCAGCTCGTTCGCGCGGTTCTGGATCCAGAGGGTGGCGTCCACGTCCGCGGGGCCCCCGTGGGGGGGGTTGTACTTGATGCCGCCGTCCCGGGGGGGGTTGTGGCTGGGCGTTATGACGAGCCCGTCGGCTTTGGCCTCCGGGTGTTTCCGGTTGCGCTCCAGGATCATGAAGGAAATCACCGGCGTGGGGGAAAACTCCCGGCCGGCCGCGATCACGGTGGGGACGCCGGCCGCGGCCAGAACCTCGAGGCAGGTGCGCCAGGCCGGCTCCGAGAGCCCGTGGGTGTCGAAACCCAAATACAGGGGTCCTTTCACGCCCTGGAGCTTCCGGTACTCCACCACCGCCCGGGCGACCGCGACGATGTGGCCCTCGTTGAAGGCCCCCAAACGGGCCGCCCCCCGATGCCCGGAGGTGCCGAAGGCCACGGGCTCCGCGGCCGGGAGGGTGTAGTAGTCGGAAATCAGGGAGGGGACGTTTATGAGCTTGTCCAGGGGGGCCGTCTGGCCCCGCAGGGGATGAAGGGACATGGCGCGCCCTTTCCGGCCCGGGCCGGGGTGAAAAAAAACGACGAAGACGACTTAGACGTTTATCAAATATATAATAATAAAATAAATTATAATAAAATAAAAGACAATTAAATAGCGGCAAGGAAATAAGCGACAAGAAAATACGGGATAATGAAGGCGGAAGATTTAATTAGACAGGCGCCGCTTTAAAAAATAAAAAAAAAGGATTGAAAATACCCAGAAATGGCGTGGGGCGGAACGTCCGGCGGCCGGAGGGCGCCGGAGGGCGCCGGAGGCCGCCGGAGGCCCGGAGAGTCTAATAGCCCGCGCCGGCTAAAAGGGCGGCCGCGCCCACCAGGGGGGCGTTTCCGCCCAAGGTCCCCTTGACGACGCCTATGTCCCCGATTCCGGCGGTGACCACCCGGCGGCGGAGGACCTCCTTCAAGGAAGGCTCCAGAAACGCGAAGGCCCCGGCGCCGCCGCCGCCGATGACGACCCTTTCCAGGCCCAGGAGGTTGAAGACCCCGGCGAGGACCCAGCCCAGGGCCTCGCCCGCCTCCCTAAATATTTCAAGCGAGAGGGGGTCGCCCCCGCGGGCGAGCTCCGCCATGGCCTCGGCGTCCACATCCTCCGGCCGGCCGCGGTAAAGGGTCTTTCCGCCTTGAGCGAGCCGCTCCCGAAAAAGAGCCGCGGCGCCGGAGGCCGAGGCCACGGTCTCGAGGCAGCCCTCCCGGCCGCAGCCGCAGCGCCTCCCCCGGGCGGACGGCGCGGGGATGTGCCCGATCTCCGCGGCCGAAGTGAAGGATCCGCTCCAAAGCGCGCCCCCCAGGATGAGACCGCCCCCCACTCCGGTGCCCAGGGTCGCGCACAGCATGTTGTCCGCCCCCCTCCCCGCTCCGGCCAGCCACTCCCCCAGGGCGTAGAGGTTGGCGTCGTTTTCCAACAGGACGGGCATGTCCATGGCCCGGCTCAACAGGCTGGCGACGGGCACGTCGCTCCAGCCGGGGAGGTTGGGCGCCGTCACCACTATCCCCTCCCTGGGCTTGATCCAGCCCGGGGCGCCCACGGCCAGGGCCTTGGGCCTGGGGCCTGGGGCCTCGTTTCGGAGCGCCTCGAGGTTTCGGGCCATGAGCGCGATGAGCTCCTCGGGGCCCGCGGCTCCGGCCGTGGGAAAGGAGCCGAAGCGGAGGATGGCGCCCCCGCGGGTCACGAGGCCGCATTTGACGCTGGTGCCGCCCACGTCCAGGGCCAGAAAAAGGTCGCCTCCCCCTCGGGATTCCAGTTCCATCAAAGTCTCCAAAAATTAAAACAAGGCCTTCGCCCGGAAAATCTTCACCCAGTATAGCACAACGGATGGAGCGCGCCCCGGCGGGGGGGCGCTTCCGCGGCTTCCCAAACGGCTCCGGCGGACGGAACGGCGGGAAGCCCCGCGGGAGAAAGCCCGGAATCTTTTTCCGGAGCCGCCCCTTAAGCCGCTTTTTTATGGCGAAAACGAGAGACGTTTTTTATGGCTAAAAAGATTATTTCTCCGGAAACCGCCTCCGGGAGCGCCTCCGGGGTAAATTGGAAGCGAAAAAATTCAATTTCTTTTCTTTGGTCCCGGGCCCTAAAATCGGATTTTTTCCGCGTCTTAAACCAGGGAGGGCTCTTCTCTATTGATTAAGAAAATTAAATATTAATTAGCGTAAAAAACTAAAATTAAAGTTAATTAGCATAAAAATTTGACATCAAAGTTAATTAGAGTAAAAACCGACGCCAGCGTCCCAAACAGGGGGGCGACTTTTCAGGGCCTTAGGTGAAAACCGCGTATAATCGGGCTTTCAGACATCCTATCCCTAAAACGCTCCGAAACGCCCTTTTCAAAGGGCGCCGGCCCCCGTCCTTTTCCGGACCCGACTCGCCCGTCCCCCCCCCGCGCGGGCCCGCTCTTGACAAGCCTCGTATTTCTGCTGTAAAAACAAAACATCGGGAAAACGTTCATCCAACTAACGCCGGATCATCCCGGCGCGCCCCCTGAAAATAATTCGGACGCCGCCGGCTAAAAACCAAGAAAATCCGTCATGCGGGTTTCCTCCGGGCCGCTTTTTCGGGGGAGCTTTTCGGGGTAGGCGGATTGGGGTCCCGTTTTTTCATCGGCGGCCCGCGGACCTCCCGGCCGCTTTCAAGCGGGAAAGGACGCTTCATGACACGCAGATTCTTATCCGGACCGGCTATAGCCGTCCTGGCCTTACTGGCCGCCCTGGCCGCCCCGCTCGTTTGGGATTCCCGGGCTTTCGCCGCGGACGGGGACGTCTACGAAACAATATCCCCTTCCCAGCTGATAAAACTCATAGAAAACCGGGGCGACCAGGCGAAGACATCGGGGGACGACACCGTCGTTTGGACCACGAAGGACGGCATTTTATTTGCCATACAGATTTCGGAAAAAGAGGACAGCCTCATAGTCCTGTATTACGACTCCGATCTGAAAGCCGATGACGTGAAAATAAACAAATGGAACAAGGACAAGGCCTTCAGCAAAGCCTACTTGGACAAAGAGGGGGACGCCTTCCTGGAACTGGATCTAGATCTGGAGGGGGGCGTCACCGAAGACAACATGCTGAGCTTTTTCAAGCTGTGCGAGGCCAGCGCGAAGGGGTTCGAGAAAGAGATGAAATAAGCGGACTGTTTTCCCCGCTTCCGCTGGAGGCGAAAGACCCAAAGGAAAGGATCCGGCCAATGACTATTTTAAAATATTCGCTTTTCACCCTGGCCCTGGCGGCGCTGGCGCTCCTTTCCGCCGGAACGCTCGGGGCCCAACCGGAAATCGCCCCCCAGGAGGAATCCGGCTCCGGAAATCCCGAAATTCACGACCAGCTGACTCTTCAGGAAATCATGACCATCATGAAGGCTCAGAAATACGAAGTCGAACTCTTCGCGGACAAAGAGGTGGTGGCCTGGATTATCGCGGACGAGGTCTGCCTCGTCAGCACCGATAAACCCAACTCCCTAAATTTCTACACCTATGTCTCGGGCGGTAAATTCACCCTCGAAGACGCCAACAAGTGGAACAGGGATTACAAATACAGCAAAACCTACCTGGACGATGAAAACGACGTGGCTTTGGAACTGGATCTGAACCTCGCGGGCGGAGTCGCCGAGGAGAGGATAATATCCTTTCTCAAAACCTGCGAAATCAGCTACCGTCAATTTCTCAAAGTGGCTAAGTGAGGTCTTGAAATCGGACATCTCGTCCTAAACCGGAAAGCCTTTCCCGTTTTCCCGAGACCTTTTCGTCCGCGGCCGGTATTCCGCCGGAAATGATTCCGCTTTCTTCCGGAGGGCCAGCGCCTGGTCATCCTCCACGAGATGTTCGTTTAAGACCCGGCGCCCCCCCTCCGCCTTCAACCCCCTCCCCCGCCTGAAAAAACCACCCCCGCCGCCGCCCCCCGAAAAAAGAGCGCTGAGCTCCGCCGAAGGCGGCCCGTCCGGCCATCTCAAACGCGGCGACGCTTACGACGGCGCGCTTGGAAGAGCTTAAATCAGCGGGCGTCTTCCCCGCCTCTTAAAGCGGCGGAAAAAGTCCGCCCGAAAGGATCCCCCGCCTATGCCCCTTGTCAAATCCGCGCTTTTAACTCTGGCTCTGGCGGCGCTGACGCCTCTTTTCCAGGGAACGCTCATGGCCCAGACGGAGGCGGCTCCGAAGCAAAGCTCCGAAAACGCGAAAATCTACATCCAACCGACCCTTCCTGAAATTCTTTCCATCATGAAGGCGCAAAATTACAACGTGGAGCTCTACGAGGACACGGAAGTGATAGCCTGGTTTTTCGCCGACGACCATATTTCCCTTATCAGCACCGATAAACCCACCTCCCTCAATTTCTACACCTATGTGGAGGGCGACGAATTCACCTTCGAAGACGCCAACAAATGGAACAGGGATTACATATACAGCAAAACCTACCTGGACGACGACAACGACCCGGCTCTGGAACTGGATTTAGATCTTACGGGCGGAGTCACCGAGGCGCGGATAATATCCTTCCTTGAGAACTGCGAGGACAGTTTCAAGGCCTGGATCAAAGAGGCGAGCTGATTTTTTGAAACCCCGCGTCCGTCCCCGATACATGGACGCCTCTCCCAATTTGTTCCAGGGGACGTTTCTTTCCGCCCCCCTTTCCGCGCCCCTCGGGGATCGTCTCCCATCCGGAGACCCCTAAAGGGCGTTCTCTCCGATTTGTTCCCCGTCTTCCCCCGCTTCCCCGCCTGAAAAAACCGCCCCCCTCCCCTGGAAAACCGGCGGACGGGACTCGCGGCCCAAGCCCCCCTTTTCCCCCTCCCTTCCCCGAGACGCCGTAAAAGCGACCTTCACTCCGCCTCCAAAAAATCCGCCCGGCCGCTCCCGAACGATCCCCCCCCGCCCGGGGGGAAGGGAGGCCGGTCGCAGCCGTGCGTCCGAAAAAACGGTCCCGCGCTTCCAAACGATTCGCCCTGACCCTTCGCGGCCCCGCCTTCGCCCCCGCCCGTTCAGCCGCCCCGACGACCGCCGGCCGGCTCCGCCGGACGCGGTGAAACGCTCCGGTTGGAGGACGGTCCTTCCCCGAAAGAGGCCGCCTCGGGAAAAGTTGTTTCAGGCCCCGGCTTTCCGCCCAGACCGGCCTGCGGGATCCCCCGCCCGCTCTTTTTCGGGAAAGTAGCCGCGGCCCGCCGAAAGCGCCTCCCGCGCGTCTTTCCAGCTCGGACGCCGTTTAAACGGGGTTCCGTCTTCCTGGGGTCGAAGTATGTAAATATATATGTCAATACAAATAATAGTATACTTAAAATGATTAATTACATATAATGATATAAGAAAAAGTCTTTTTCAAGTCGCCGATTAAACCCGCCTCGCCCGCTCCCCCCCCCGCCGAAGCGGAAGAGCCGGAAGGCCTGAAAACAAAATAACCTAAAATCAGGGTTTTAAGGTTGAAAGGCGATCCGGACTTTAGCTGAAGGGAACCGGCGGCCGGAGCTCCGGCAACTGGTTAAGTCGCCGATCTCGGGCGGCCGCCCGGCCGAACCCGCAAAGGGAGGACTCAGGCCGCCTCCCCGCGGGCGCCCGCCCTAACGCTGGCTTCCACCGCCGGAAGCCTTTCCTTTCGACTTCCAGACAGCCCGCCTCCGTCCGCGCCCCTAGCCGGCTTTTTCCCCGAAACGATCTCGGCTATGAAAGCCTCCGAAAGGGCCATTTGAAGCCTCCTAAAAAAAACAGTACAAATCCCGACGCGGGGGTTTGTACTGTTTTTTGTACCGTATTTCAGAGAAAATTAAATAAATTATGCTCGATTCTATAGCCTTCCAGCGAAACTAATTTTGCACGAATCGGCTTATTTACGGGCTCAAATTAAATTTAACGGTCTATGGATTCTCGCGGAAAATATGTTGTGGCTGGGGAACAGGGATTCGAACCCCGATAAGCAGATCCAGAGACTGCTGTCCTGCCATTGGACGATTCCCCAACGCGACCCATGTTTAAAAACCACGACGCGGACGGCCCGAAGCCGCGTCGAGCGGCGTTTATCCGGAGCGCCGGATAAACGCCGCTCAAATTAAGCTAACTGTAGATGATTTAAACCACAGATGTCAAGAAAAAAGCTTGATGGGCCGGAGTTATTAAATATAGGTAAAATTAGAAAATATAACTCTATTAGAGAGTTATAAAGTCAAAACGGAGAGTTATAAAGTCAAAACGGAAGGATCCGAAGTTCGACAGACTTTCCGGAACGGGAAAAGCGGATTATTTTTTCCGCTTGGAAGCGGCCCGAGGCGTGAACGGGTGAATTTTTAATGGATAAGAGATGAAAAAATTAGATAATTATTTCCCGCGTTTACCCGATTTACAGCGAAAAAGGCTCGAAAAAAGCGGAAATTATTATTTTTTTCGGGAATTTTCTCAAAAATTATGGTATAATATATAAAGGTGTTTGCGAGCGGACAGCCGTCCGGCCGTTCCTTCGGGAAACGGCGGTTTTTTAAACTCCGACCTCCGCCCGGAGGCCGCATAAATCCTGGGAAAGCAGATTCGCGCTCTTTCCTCGGCCGCGGTTTCAAGAATCGGGATCAACGTTTCATCGCGAAAAACGGTTTCAAACGTCCTTCACGGGCTGGAAGCCTGCAAGATCCTTAATCAGGGATATTTTTAAGTTTACAGCGTCTCCCCGACAAATGCAAGCGAATTGAAAATTTTTGTGAAAAAAATTTAAGACAGGAGGAAACAAGAAAGCCCGGGTTGGAACAAATAGCGTTTCAGACATATAGACCCTCAACATATAGAGTCCACTTTCGCTGGAAAAAAAATCAAAGGGTTCACCGTCGAACGAAACCGCCCGTTCCCGCCCCAATCAGCCCGCGGCTGTTTTCCGGCGGCTTTCCGGCCTTGATAAAACGCCTCCCTCCCCGGACGGGGCCCCGAGCGGCCCGAACCGGTTTGACCCCGGGGGGTGATCTTCGACGCCGGCCGATCTTTTCGGGAAAACGAGAGCGCGACCCATGGGCCGTGAGGCTGAGGGTTCCGCCCGCCCCGGCGCCCGCCGGATCAACCGGAAGCCCCGGGCCTAAGGCTTCGCCGGAACTAGGGAAAGCGTGAAAAAGTAAGAGGTTCAAGCCACCAACGGGAGGTATTTTGTGAATAGAACGTCATATAAGTCTATGTCCCGCCTTGGCGCCAAGAAAACTGGCAGCGACTACATCGATTACAACGAGGCAGTGTCGCCCAACATATACGAGGATAACAACATCGAAGACGTCATGGCCCTTCTCAGCGATTCCGGGATTAGAAGCTCGGACGAGATTGACGGAGGTCACGACAAGAAGTTCGGAATACTGAAAGCCCTGGAGGTTGAAGAGGATCGCAAGACGGAAGACAAAACCGAGGCCAGAGTGGCCGACCCCGTGAAGATGTACTTAAGGGAAATGGGGCTGGTGAACCTTCTGACCCGGGAAGAGGAGATGAAGATAGCCCAGAAGATCGAAACGGGGGAAAGGGAGGTCATAAAGCTCATAATGCAGACCTGCGTCGGGTTCGAGAGCATTTCCCTCCTGAGGAAAAAGCTGGAAACCGACGAGATCAGGCTCAAGGAGGTCGTCAAAGACGCGGAGGACGTCGACGACGGACGCTCCGACTCCCCCAAGCGCCGGGACCAGGTCATCGGCATCATCAAGGAGATAGAGAAGAAGCTCAAAAACCAGGCCGCCTATGTCAAGGGGCCCGGGGCCAAAACCGCCGACGTCACCCTGCGGCGCGGCAAGGCCATAGACAACCATAAGCACAAATGCCAGACGGAGATAGAGGGCCTGCTCTTCAAGCTGGGGCTGGTGAAGCGCCAGTACGACAACATGGTCAACCAGCTGCGCGACTGGGACAGGAAGTTCAGCGAGAGCCTGGACATCATAAACGAGAACTGCACCAAGGCCCAGGTCAAGAACGCCGACGACCTCTCCAAGCTCCTGGAGCACGTCAAAAACCACCCCAACGGCTTGAAAAAGTGCGCGGCGCTGAAGATGACCATGGACTCCATCGAGGATCTGGAGCGCATCACGTCCTACCACGCCAAACGCCTCATGGAGCTGGAACGCGAGTGCAAAATGCACCCGGACGAGCTCCGCCCCATCATCAAGACCATCGACCAGAGCGAGAAAGAGGCCAGCGACGCGAAAAACCACCTGATCGAGGCCAACTTGAGGCTGGTGGTCTCCATCGCCAAAAAGTACACCAACCGCGGCCTCCAGTTTCTGGATCTGATCCAGGAGGGAAACATCGGCCTCATGCGGGCGGTGGACAAATTCGACTACACCAGGGGCTACAAGTTCTCCACCTACGCCACCTGGTGGATCCGCCAGGCCATCACCCGGGCGATAGCGGACCAGGCCCGCACCATCCGCATCCCGGTGCACATGATCGAGACCATCAACAAGCTCCTCCGCACCGTCCGGGGCCTCACCCAGGATATGGGCCGGGAGCCCACGCCCGAAGAGATCGCCACGAAAATGGATCTGCCCATCGAGAAGATCCGGAAAATCCTCAAGATCTCCAAGGAACCCATCTCCCTGGAAACCCCCATAGGCGACGACGAGGACACCTCCCTGGGCGATTTCATAACCGACAGCGAGAGCCTCAGCCCCCACCACGCCGTTTTGAACCTGGACCTTCAGGAGCAGATCCGCAAAGCCCTGGCCACCCTCACCGACAAGGAGGCCGAGGTCATCCGCAAACGCTTCGGAATCGATCAGACGACCGATCTGACCCTGGAGGAGGTCGGGAAGATGTTCAAAGTGACCCGGGAGAGGATCAGGCAGATCGAGGCCAAGGCCATCACCAAACTGCGCCACCCCTCCCGCGGGAAGGACCTCAAGACCTTTGTGGAAAACTAGACGCGCCCTTGGCGCCGCCGATCGATAAGCTCCAGGCGCTTTCACCCCGAAACGATCAAAACCCCCTTCGAATTCTCCGGAGGGGGTTTTTTCACGTCGGAAGACCAATCGACAAGCGCGGGCGATCGGGGCCGGGGCGCCGGCCGGCTTCCGTCTTCGGGCTTCAGACGGGGAAAAGCCGCTATCGCGTAATCGACTTAGACGGCCGCCCTATTAAATTAAATGTAATTTTATAAATTAAGAATATATTATACAAAATAACTGAGCTTATTATAAAAAAATAAGACCGAAAACCACGGCGGCAACGAAAGAGGCCGAAAAAAGAATATCAACCGGGCCCAGCGGCACGGGAAACGCCTCCCCCCTTTCGGCCTTCGGATTGAAACCCCGGGACTCCATCGCCATGGCCACGTTCTCCGCGCGCCGAAACGAACGAACCAGCATCGGATAGAGCAGCCTGGGGGAAAGGGGGCCAGCCTTCACTCCTCTGACGGAAACGGCGGCCCTCACCAAAACGTATTCGTTTTTAATGGTGGGGAGAAATCCGTAAGCGGCTAAAACGCCGTAAGTAAATTTTGCCGGAATCTTAAATTGCTGACGCAAGCTGTGAAAAAAAGAGGATGGTCTGGTGGTCATACTGAAGAGCAGAGCCAGGGAGCCGAAGGCGAGAATTCTGCTGGACAGCCGCAGGGCCGTTTCCAGGGAGGATACGCTGATGGTGGCGAAACCCCAGTTGCCGATTTCAGAGGAGTCGATATTTTTAGAAAACAACAGTCCGGTCATAAAAAAACCAAGGGCGCAGAGAGCGAAAACAGACAACCAGAAAAAAAATTTTTTATACTCGAGATTTCGAGAGCTCAAAGTCATAAGGACTGAAAGAAGAAACACTCCGAAGTTGACTCTGATATTGAAACTAAAGGACAGTATTATGCCCACAATTAAGATGGTGAGAAATTTATAGGCCGGGTTTAAACGTTCCATTTTTCAACCTTATTAAATACATTATTTTAACTGTCGCTAAACAATTTCAAGCCATCTGAGTCTAAACGGAAAATCCTGTCGGAGTACGCTCTGGCGAGAGCGATGTCATGGGTGACGAAAAGAGCGGCCAATCCTTTATCCACCCTCTCTAGAAGCAAATGCATTATGCTTATGGTGGATTCTTCATCTTGAGCGTATGTGGGCTCGTCAAGAAAAAGAACTTCCCTTTCTCTAGCGAGCATTGTAAGGACGGCCAATCTCCTTTGCTGACCCTGGCTTAACTGCCAGGGAGATCTTTCGTTCATATTCGAAAGACCGAAATCTTGTAAAAAAGATAGAGCAAGGGCGCGAAGTTCGGCGTTTTTCGATTTATCACATGTTCCTCCGGCTGCTATGGACATGACTACTTCATCAACAATGTTCTGAGTTAAAAACTGAAAACCAGGATTTTGAAAAACCAGTCCAGGACGGCCTCTTCTCCATAATTTACCGTTGATTTTAAAAAGACCGCACAAAGAAAGAAGCAATGTTGTTTTTCCTATACCGTTATGTCCAATAATGGAAGTTAAGCTGCCTTTAGTCAAGATTAAGTCGATATTATTTATAATCGTTCTTTTCTTAACAGTGACGCTTAAATTATCGGCTTTAAGAACAATTTCCGTATTATTAAAATTTGATATTCTTTCCGGCCAAAGAGGATCTCCCGGATAAAAAAGTCCGAGAGATTTGAAAATATCCCTGCTAACGGGAATTTCGGAGGGAGAAAGCTTTCTAGGATAAAGCCCGCCTTGTCTGTCTAAAAAAATAACCGAACTCAACATTTCCATCCATGGATCCAGCCTGTGGTCGATTATCAGAAAACTTTTTCCGGCATCTTTGAGTTTAATTAAAATATCAACAAGCTGACCGCTCGAGGCGGGATCCAAGTTAGCCAGCGGTTCATCTAAAATCAAAAGCTCCGGATCGGCGGCAAGGGCTGTAGCCAAAGAAAGTTTCTGTTTTTCTCCTCCGGAAAGCTCGTTTATTCTACGATCGAAAAAATTATTAAGACCAGCGACATCCAGGAGTTCTTCAGCCTTCTTTTTCATGTCGCCTGGGAAGGCGATGTTTTCCAAGGTGAAAAGCACCTCTTCTCCGGCTGTTTCCATTGCGAATTGATCGTCGGGGTTCTGAAATATCAGGGATACAATTCTCGAGCGCTCCTCGGCCGGAAGATCGTTAATTTTACCCAGCCGGCATAAAACCTCTCCCTTTAAAAATCCGGCGTAATCAGGGTATAGGCCGGACAGCAGATAGGCGAGCGTGCTCTTTCCAGAGCCCGACGGACCCATAAGAACCGCCGATTCGCCTTTTTTTACGGTTAAACATACTGAATTAAGGACGTAGGGACCTTTTTCCGCGAAGCTGAAACATAAATTATCCGTCTCAAGTATGGTTCCAGACTCCATTTTCAACCCTGTCATTTCCCTTCCCGAACGTTGGAGATCCGAAAGAAGGAGGAAAAATAAAACGATTAGATAAACTCTTAAAAATTAAGTGAATATGTTAAACAAGACGGTTTCAGACATTGCCCATAAAGGAGCGTAGAAGTCCGGCTGATCGAAGCGAATTTCCGAGCTTGGAGCATATAAATCCGGCGAAAAACATTCCGGAGACGCACCTGACGGGGAACATGATGATTAGAAATTTCCATGAAAGCTCTATAAAACCGCTTCGGTACAGCTCCCAGGTGAAACTGGTGACGGCGGAGGCCAAACCGGCCATACACATCACCGCCAAGTTGAAATTTTTATATCCGTAGAGGGCGAAGACGAGTTCCGCCCCCAGACCCGCCACAAGTCCGTCCACGAAAACCAGGGGCCCGTAGAAGCTTCCCAGGAAAACCTCGATCAAAGCCGCCAGAATGTTGGTAATCACCGCCGCCCCCGGTTTTCTTAGGACGAAGGCGATAAAAGTAGCCGCCATGAACCAGATTCCGCAGATGGGCTCATTGGCAAGCGGGGCGAGGCCCAAAGGGGTCGCAAGAGTGCTGATGAATACGCCGATATACACAGCCGCCAGATAGACAACGGCAAAAGCCACGGCCACCAATCCTATCAAAACGGTGTCTTTGAGTCTCCATTCTTTTGTGAACGCCATTACTAAATCCTTGTTCAAGAGAGCTCTTTCGGGTAAAATAATAAAGAGCGCGGTTCCGTAACACCATCCGGAAGTTAGGCGAAAAAAAACGAATAAACAACTGCGTCTGGACGAAAGCCCGCGGTGAATAATCAGTTAAAAAGCCTAATTAAAACCCCACATGAAAAAGCGATAATACAACCCCACTTTCCATTCCGGAAAATACGACTGTCAGTCTTACGCACTGGCGCTAGAAAAAAATAACGCGGCTAAGACCAAACAAGGCGTCGGAAGGAAACGTAGTCGGCGCGGCGGGAGCGGGCGGAACTTCAATAAGGTAGGGCTTTTCAATCGAAACGGACGCCACGGCGATACATGGGGAAAAACGGCTGAGAAGCGGCAAACGGAAAATGAAACTGATTCAACGGCTGAAGCTTGAAGCAATCTTGAAAAAAACTGTGTATGAAAATTGATTAGTAACAATACGCTATATATGTGATAAATAATAATATTCTAAGGCTATACAGTATAATAAAAAAATTAAGGACTGTTCGCCTTAGCATAGAGATAGGCCGCAGGGAGGCTAAGGAGAGCGGGAATGAAAAAGGCAAAATAGTAACGCCAGCAGAAATACAAACGTGGAACCAGGTAAATACAATCGCTCTAATGAGTTGTTTTAAGATCTCAGGCCATTATCATCGAGATAAATTCTTACCATAGGCGGGAAATAACCTCTATTATCCCAGTCTGGGGGATATAATCATGAGTAAGGTTGTTCCCGGGTGGGACTGCCTGCCGAAATAGTGAAATGAAGGACGTAGTGGGAGGATTTATCCTGGGCGAAGGCCGAAACATGCTCCAGGAAGTCAAGAACCTCGAAAATCCCCCCTTCTATCCTCGTAGCGTAGTGGATAATCTTGGGATTGAGCTTCTCCCTGTCAGCCATACGAATGACTTCGCCAATAATATCAAGGTAGCCTGGGCACCCTAAAGGATAAAGGGCGAGCTTGGCTATGACTGAAAAATTTTCAACAGTTAGATTCGGGCGGTTTAAGGGAACGTCATCTTCAGTAAAATAACTGTCGGCGTCCGAATCGCCCGGACAACCTTTGGATACCTGACCTTCAAGAGCCAAGTGCAGTCCAGGGCTCCATGAGTTGAGAAAAACAGCACCCATACAGTCAAAGACATGTTTTAAGCGTCCTCTGTAAACAGTGCTGAGAGCGTCAGATTCGCTATATACTTTGTCGGTGTTGACCATCAAAATCGAGTCTAGAATGATACTGGCAAAGGAATTGTCCATCGGGTAGATGGAAAATCTAGCTCCGGTGATATCCAGACTGGCTCCTCTTCCCTCCCAGGGAAACTCGTGAGACTGGCAATTTCTAGGTTCAGACATAAAAAAACTCCTCTTGAAAACTCAAAAGAAGTGTGCGTATGCCTGAAAAAAACAGGCGGAGATGTACTTGCACGCTTCCTCCGGCGGTACTAACCGCATCAGGTTCCTGAGTATAATCTCAGCTGTGATAATTATCACAGCACCCCAGCGACAAGTGAAAGCGGCTGGATGCCGCATTCCTATGTAATTATGAAATTATAACAAAAATGCGACGGCATGTCAAGAGCCATGAACAATGTGGAATGTGGTAGAGTCAAGTAGAAAATGAAGAAGAGATGGATAATGATGGAAAGGAACAGTAGAACAAAAATACAATTATAATCGCATACTCAATTCAGGTTTGAACGTAAATTTTAATCTTATTGATTAACAGAAACGATAAATTTGATTATTAAGCATGCGGAGTCGTTAATATAAATCTTAAAAATTGCTTATCATCACAAGACAACATTAATATATAAAAAAGTTAATGAGTTTAAAAAAAATGATGATGTATAAAATTGCATTCTATTTAACAAAAGTAAAAATAAAATACTTTAAAATAAATATAAAAAAATAATGAAAAGTGCTGATAAATAAAATAAATTAAAATGATAAAATATATAAACATAAATAAATAAATATAAATATGTATATTATTTAATTAACAATAAAAAAAAATTATATTAAATAAAATTTAAATTATTAAAAATAATAATAATAATATAATTATAAAGTATAATATAATTTAAATAAGAAAATAAAATTAAATTATAAAAAAATGTATAAAATAAATAAATTTTTATAAATATTTACTATCAATTATGTGAATTAAAGAAATATTATATCCGTAAACTTTTTTCTCAATAAATACATATACATTAATATGTTATAAAATAAAATTATTATTAAACTTATTTAAAATAATTATTTGAGAAAATATGGGTGCTTCAAGTAATTGGTGGTGATTTTAGGAGGAATTCTTGACAATTGCATTCTTTTAATTTAGCATATTACTCCCTTAATCAAAAAAGGGACCTTTATTTGACTAAATATGGGAGT
>JAISMF010000107.1 GCA_031276865.1 Deltaproteobacteria bacterium
ATAAAATCAGACATGCATTCTCATAAAATCAGACATGCATTCTCATAAAATCAGACATGCATTCTCATAAAATCAGACATGCATTCTCATAAAATCAGACATGCATTCTCATAAAATCCGACATAAAAACAATTGATGCTACTGCAAAAAGTCTCTGATGTTTTCAAAAGTAGAAATAATATACTTTATGACCTATATGATATTATAATTTATACTATATTTTGTATGCGGTCGGAAAATATGTTTAAAACTCAGACTTTTTGCACATGCATCGACAATTAAAAATTTTTTTACGATAAGGAAAAGAAAGCGAGCCTTTACGCCAGAATTGTTGAAACTATTTTAAAAGATTACTCATAAAATTACATTCCCGTCCGTCCATGGGAGATCGGGTATGGTTTTTAAGAGTATATCCTGGATTTCATCGGTGATTAACCTTCCCATTACTTCTCCATACATGGCATTGGAAGGACGCAGTTCTCCTTTTTCACTAGGCGTTACAAGTCCCAAATCTATGCAGTACATGCGATCGTCATTAGCGGAAGAAATGTAACTCATCGTTCCCGCAAATACCGAATCCAAAACCTTGGCGACTCTCAGTTCTCCGAGACGTTCGATAAGATAATCTATATGCGTATCCCGGCGTTTAATCAAGACGGATGCGGCCTGATCGATGATTTCACCTGTTATAATTTTATAATAATCATTTTCAAGTATTTCGCAAACCGATTCGTAAGCCAGCGCGTTTACCATCCAAGGTTGACCCTCCGTCCAGCGCCATGTCCTTTCAAATGCGGACTCGTCAAATTTTTGCCCGCTGGCGTCAGTATGCTGACAGTATAGGATTGTGATTTCATCATATGTGAAATTATTCAGAGTTAAAGCCTTTTTTATATGTTAAACGGGCTGGCAAGTTGTTTCGATTTCGATTCAGGCCGATTCTTAGTCAGGTAATCTCTGATATCCCGCATCCCGATCAATGTTATTGAACTAGGAAATGACAATTTTTCTTTTTGATCATAGCGGTTAATATAACCTGAACGGCTCTGTCTTAAAAAAGTTATCAAAGGTTCCTCTGAAACGCAGTCGACTTCATCAAAATAAATTATTAACGGCTTCTCTAGCTTAGCGCATATATAATTTAAGAGATATTCCACACTTGACGTACAATCCAATTGAGGAAAAGATTTGAATTCTTCAATAAATTGTTTAGCATCAATGTAGTCTACGGCCAGAAGAGTTTTATAAATTCGAGTTACGATTCCGGTTATTCCTTTATCTCTATCTTCCACGCCGTCTAAAACTTCAAGAGAGTAGTCTAAAGCGTGCTACTCCCCTGAGGAATTAATAGTTTGAGTCAAAGATTTAAGTAACGTGGTTTTATCCGAATGACGGGGCGCGTGAATAATATAATAAATATTTCCTTTAATAAGGTCGAAAACCTCCGGAAGACGCGGGAGAACCGGAAGCATATAGTGCTCGCTCGGTACGCAAGGTCCAGTTGTGTTAAATGTTTTAATAGATAGTTGATTCATAGGTTCTTTATTTATAAATATATATTGCTAAATAATATATAAAGATGATATTTTTACATAAAATATAAATACAAAAAGTAAAAATATTCTAAACATACGATATAAATCATAAATTTAGTAATAACATAACAATCACATATGATAATAATCAAATATAATCACGAAAAGTGCCCGACAAAATATATAGCCCGCAATACTGACATATAAGCGTCATTATTTACATAATTATACCTCGTTTTAATAAATATTCAAGGAAATAATAGTTCAAAGCGTTCCCAGACCGATGTCGCCGCATTAAATATATATTTAATTAAATTATATAACATAATAAAATTATAATATCAATAAATATCACTAGCGTCACAAATACATGGAGAACTTGTCAGGATCTCTGCTGAAAACCGCATATGTTCGGGCTTTTAGCCCTTTTATGCCAAAAATACTCTGAAACACATTTTTTTAAAAGCGTACGCATTTTATCTTATCATCTCCCATCCGTTAATAATGACGCGAGCGCAAAGAGTCTGGATTTGAAAATTGATTAGCGATAAAATTCACTAAAGGAATACATCAAAATATACTACGCCTAAAAGTTTGTTATTTCAAAGTCTTAAAACAGCGGTGACTTATGCCCACGTGTGGAATCTAACATCCGAACGGAATTTGCGCACCGGGTCCTCCGAGGACCGCCGCGCCCGGTGCGGTTTTCCATCTTGACATATACAGCTTAAGGTATTATTACCTGTCATAAGGTCGACTTCTTCCGCCCCCTGTTTCGGCGGCCTCCTCCCGGCTCCCTTCCCTTACCTTACCATCCGCGATACGGCTCCTCCGAAGGATAGCGCCTCGCCCTCCCGAACCCGGAAGGGACGGGGCGCCCCCGGACGCCCTTTTCCCTGGCCTTCGGAGACGTTTAAAAAAAATTCCTCCGAACGGAATATTTCACCCGGGCCGCGGGCCCCGCTCCGCTTTCAGGGGTTTTCATTTTCCCCGCCTTTCTACGCTTCGCCTCCTTTGGACGTTTTGTTTCAGGTGTCCCAATGGCCGCAGCCGATTCCGTTCCGAGCTACGCGGATCTAATCCTCCAGTCGCTCATGCGCCTTCCCCAGCTGGTGAAGATCCATCAGCCCAACAATAAGATTTTCGTGGATAATCTGGAGATTTTCCGAACGGCCCTCCGACGCGGGTGGGAGGAATTTCCGGAATTCACCCTCAGAGCGCATAGAGGGAGGATCTTTTTAAACAGCTCCAAACTCAACCCCTCCACCCCGGCCATGAACGTGACCCTCGCCAAACTCATGGAGAACTGGGAGGCCCTGGGTTTTCACGGCTTCCGCTTTTTAAAAAAGGATGATCTAGGCGACGCGGACGTCGTGGCCTTCGTCCGGAAGCTTAACGCTTGCCGGAACCAAGGCGAACCCGGAACCTGGCTCGCCGGCGAACTCAAAGATTCCTGGGTTCAGCCCGTGGTGGATCAGGATTTCAAGTTAGCCGTCACCTTCGCGCCCGGCGCCGCCGGGTCCGGCGGCGCCCGCCCCCTGGTTTGGAACGCCGGCACGAGAACCCTGGCGGTCAAAGCCAGAAAGTCCTACTCCCGGGCCCTGGCCGTGGTCACCAACCTCGAGGACAAGCTCCTAAACGGGGACGCGGTGAGCATCGCCAAGTCCCGGCGGGTGGTCCAGGACATGGTGGAGTCCCTCTTCCAAGAGGAGAGGCTGCTTTTGAACCTCTCCACCATCCGCGACTACGACGACTACACCTGCACCCACTGCGTGAACGTGGCCATTTTGGCCATGTGCCTCGGAAAACGCGTGGGCCTTGGCAAGATCGCGGTGGTGACCCTGGGCCTCACGGGACTCTTCCACGACCTGGGGAAGGTGGACATACCCATAGAGCTCATCCGCAAGACCGCGAAGTTCACCCGGGAGGAATACGAGCTGGTGAAAAACCACTCCCTCTTCAGCGTCATCCGCATCCTCCAGATAAACGCCGAGCACAAGCTCAAATCCAAACTCATCCTGGCCCCCTTCGAGCATCACCTGGGGATAGATCTGGCCGGCTACCCCATCTCCGACAAGCACTCCCCGGTGAGCCTCTTCGGGCGCATCGTGGCCATAGCCGACCACTACGACGCCCTCACCTCCTCCAGATCCTACCGCCCGGTGCCCATGAACCCCGAGCAGGCCCTGGACATCATGACCAGCCTCTCCGGCAAGGCCCTGGACCCCCTCCTTCTGAAGGTCTTCATCAACATGGTGGGCATCTACCCCATCGGAACCCTCCTGGTGACGGACACCAGGGAGGTGGCCATGGTGGCCGAGACCCCGCCCGACGCCGTGGACGCGAGACCCCTCGCCTATCTGCTGGAAAAGTCCGAAGGCTGCATAATCAAGGGCGAGCTCGTGAACCTTTCCGACTTAGACGAGGCTGGGAATTTCAAAAGGAACATCCTGCGCTGCTTCCATCCCTCGGATTTCGGCCTCAACCCCGCGGACATCCTCCTTTAAGAGGGCCCCCCCTCCCTTTTTTTCCCGAAGCCGCTTTTTCCGCCCCGGGCGGCCTCCGCCTCCAACCCCTTTTTCCACCCCGGGCCGCCTCCGAAAACCCCTAATTCCGCCCCGGGCCGCCTTTCCTCGACCCCTCCGCTAAAGCCCCCTACTCGCCCCGGGGCCTCCCCCCCGCCCTCCGGCCCCCTCGCCGGGTCCGGCCGCGCGCCCTTGGAACTAAGCTCCTGATCTCCGGAACAAAAATGAAAAAAAACTTGAGAAATAGGTGGAAAAACTCTTAAGCTTTTCCTCCGGTCGTCCGATAGATTAAATAAGGCGGGATTAGCCAGCTTTCCATCCCGCCCAAAATCACCCTGGACGGCGAAGCGAGCGAGGACCGGCATGAAAATAATACCATTCGCACCTGTTACAGAGCGCCCCGGATCCGTAAGCGCCCCAAGCGCCCCCGGCCGGAAGGACGATTTTCAGAGGTATCTGGAGTCTAGCGGCGGGGAAATGAAGGCCAGAGAGAAGATCGGGCTCGAGAACCTCATCGCCAACGAAAGCGCCCCCCCCGGGGACCTCTCCCAGGCGGCCTCCCTTTTATCCGGCCTCATAGCCCAGATGGGCATGAAAAGCCCCTCCGAGCTCGCCAGAATCCACAATCTGGAGGGTATCCTTTTTTACGGACGCTTTTAAAGCCGCGGGCGGGGGCCACCCCCCGGCCGCTTTACCCCGCCGCCATTTTTAAACCACCCCTCCCCCGTCTGACCGAGCCTCCGGCCCGGCGCCGCCCTCTCTCCGCCCGCCCTGAAAAGCCCGCCTCCGCCCCCCTACCGTGAAACGTCCTCCCCGCTTTTCCCAAAATTCCTTTACCCAGCTTATGGAAACGTGATTACGGAAATAACCATATAAGCCGTAGGACTGAAAATCGCTTGAAAATAACAAGGCTGAAAACAAGAAGGGGCCGAGGAGCTGAAAAAATCTTCGGGAAAAGTCGATTCCCTGCTATAATTAAGACAGCACGGACGCGCTAAATTCACCTTAAGCCGCCGGAGGCGGTTTCCGAGGTCACCATGAGCGACAACGCCAGTTCGGCCGAACTTGTCACCTCCATAGCCTTGAGCCATTCCAAGACGGCCACGGTCACCGACGTCCATCTCGGCGCCCTGCGCCACGAGGTGGTGCGGGACATGGACAACCAGGCCCAGTTCACGTGGGAGAAGAACATGCGCGAGGCGGCTCAGCTGGAGATAGGACGCTCCCGAAACATCCACCGGGTGGTCTGATTCCCGGCCGTATCCGCCCTTCACACGAAAAGGCCCCTCTTCCGGCGCTTCCGCCGGAAGAGGGGCCTGATTTTTACGCGCGGGTATTTTATTTCCGGACTCTCAGCCCCCGAAAATACCGGAAAACTTTCCCGCGGTCGGCGGCGGAAGGGGCACCGGCCTTCCATGATTGTTTTATTAATCAAATTTTTTCTTATTGAAGTTAAATTAAAAATAATTATATCTAATTTTTAAATAATAATATATTTTATCTAATATAAATATTATTTATAGTATAAATTATAAATTTATATTTTATAATATTTTAACATTTCAAATACAGTTTGTTTAAAGTACTTATCATCTATTTAATATAATATTTATTGTATAATAAAATAATTGATATTAAATAATATCTTTTCTTGGTACTTTCAAATAAATTGTCATGCAAATCGTTGTATTCATTCAAACTAGTTATTGAGAAGTCAGCATAGTTCTTTAAAAGATCAACGTCGCTATCGTCTCTCGCCTCGCCATGCGCGCGTGATCCAAAGACCCATAGATACTTGAGATTGAATTATTTCGCGACTGGCTCAACAAGTTCTTTCAATTGCTCCAGCGTATAGCCCGCGGGAAGTCTCGCGCGGTGCTCTCTTCAGGCGAAGGCGCCCAATTCTTCTAAGAGGGTTTTTCAAGACCGGAAATTTTCCAAAGCGCCCGCGCGCCGGGTTATAGGGAGTTCCTTCTCACCGCCTGGGGTCCCGGCGGGGGCCCGAGGGAGGCAGTTTGAAATAGGGGCCGTAAAACTCGGCCACCGGTCCGCCGCAGCCGCCCGGGTAGAGGCAGGAATCCATGAGGCTCAGCTGGGGGGTGACCCCCTGGCAGAAGCCCATCACGGTGGTGGTCCTCCCGGGTCGGGGGTTGGTTACGGCCACGGCCTCCCAGTCCCAGAGGTAGACGATTATGGGCTGATGCGGACCGGAATCCATGGTGATGAAGGGATAGGGGCCGCGGCGATAGGTCATGTCCGGAGGGAAGATATCCCTGATGCGGCCGGTTATGACCAGGAGCATCCCGGTGTACATGGCGTCGGCCTTGTGAAAGTCCCACAAATAGGCCTCCACCAGATCCCTGGGGGCGATGGGTATGGGCTGAATCCAGTCCCGCTGGGCCAGGGCCGTTCCGGAGGGGGGCGTGAATAGATAGCCCGCGGCCAGGGCCGCGGCCGTCAAGACGGCGGGGAGAAGAAAAAAAAGGCCGCTTCCGGCCTTTTTATCGTAAATTCGATTTTTGTTCGCCATGAAGCACCAGAATAAGCGTCCGAAAGAAATCTTCGAGAGACGTCCGGAGCCGGAACGGCGGGTAAGGGAGCTCCGGAACCCGGCGCTCAGGAATCCAGATGAGACTGATAATACTCCATAACCTGGGAAACGAAAACCCTCGTCTCCGTGAAGGGGGGCATCTGGCCGCCGTAGCGCCTCACGTTGTCCGGGCCGCAGTTGTAGGCCGCCACGGCCAAGGCCTCCTCGTCTCCGAACTCTTTTAAGAGGATCTTGAGATAGCGGGCTCCGGCCCGCACGTTCTCCCGGGGGGATTGGGGGGAGTGAAAACCCATGGATCGGGCGGTGGAGGGGAGGATCTGCATGAGGCCCACCGCCCCCTGGGGCGAGACGGCCTGGGGGTTGAAGTTGGACTCGGCCTGAATGACCGCCCGGACGAGGGCCGGAGAGACGGAGTTCTCGGTCGCGGCCTCCTGGATTATCTCTTCGTAATTGCGGGCCTTGCGGTCGAAACTGGGTTTTCCTTTCACGCCGCTTACCACCACATCTAGAATACCGCTGTTGGGCGTGAGGCTAAATATCGACTGAGGCGCGCTACCCTGTTCCGCCGGAAGCGCCGGCGCCGCCGGAGCGTCCTCGGTCACGCTCATGGCGTTGTCAAGGCGGGCCCTATGCTCCAAAATCGCCGGGAAGACCGCGAGACTCACGGCGGAAAGCGCGAGAATGGAGCGCAGTTTAACGCCCTCGAATAGGGCATGTATTAACGATGGCCTCATAATATATACTTATAACGGATGAATAAAATCGTGTCAAGGGAGCCAACGACCCCCTCGTCGATAATTAAAAGATAATTCTCCGCGGTTGGCAAGTCAAGGCCGTTTTATTAAGCGTGACATCTGATCGGCTTGAAATAAGGCTTTCCGGCTATAATTTTTTTTTAGCGTTGACGGGAGCGAATTATATAAAGAGGCGCGGAAAAAACACAATCGGGAAAAGGATTAAAGAGAACATATAATTTTAATTTTGCGCGAAATTAAAACGGCCGCGTCAGCTTTGCGGGTGAATCTACGGGGCCCTGGCAGCGAAACAAATAACTCCTGAGAGATATACTTTACACAATCGCGTATGTTTTAAAAAATATGGACTATTATTTTCACTTCATCGGGGAGGCGCTCCGAAGCGTCGCTCGAACTTAAGGCTCGGATCGTTAACATCGCTCCGTCCTTCCCATTCTCCCAACGGAAGAAAAAAACGTTATAATGAAAGTGAAATTTATACTTTTAGAGGATATCCTAAATAACTTAATCTCAAACAACGTTTATCGCGGGCCGAAAATTACAATAAAACCCGCCTGGTTTTTCTTGTTTAAAAAAACAAGACGCGGGCTAAAAAAGCGCCGAGAATTTCGGATGCGTTAAAATAAATACTTTATGTACGGTATTATTTTTGAATTTATCACATATCTTGTATAACGTTTCTAGCGGTTTTTCCATGCCGGACTTTTCACTTTTAACGCCAGCGCCAAACAACGATTATTTCTCATCTAAGCGGGAACGCGATCGGTGCGAAGTATTGGCTAATGTTCAATATTTACAGCTATTTGATAGCTAGTTTAAAAAATTATTAAAAAGATAGATATGAAATTTCTCGACAAAATAGAGCCCCTTCTGCTCCTCTCCGCGGTCGCCGCCGGACTCGCGCTGGGCGCCTCGTCCGCGGCCCGAAGCCTTTCCGGGGCCTTCGTCTCGCCCTTTCTAACCTTCATGCTGCTGGGGCTGTTCTGGGAAGTTCCGCTAAAGGATATATCGAAAAGTTTCCAGAATGTTAAGTTCACGTTTACGAGTTTTTGCGTGAATTTTATCTGGACTCCGTTTTTCGCCTGGCTGCTTTCTAAAGTATTTCTGGGAAGCGAGTCGGCCCTGGCCCTGGGTTTCATCCTTTTAATGGTCACGCCCTGCACGGACTGGTATCTGGTATTCACGGGCATGGCGAAGGGGAACCTCAATCTTTCGGTCGCCCTGCTTCCGTTCAATCTGGTGGTCCAGGTGATACTCCTGCCCGTCTACATCCTGATATTAGGAGGAAGCGCGGGCTGGACGGACCCTTTTTTACTTTTGAAAAGCGTTATTTTAGTTCTCCTCGCCCCCTTCTTGGCAGCGAAACTTGTTAAACGTCTTTTGAGAAACAAAGAGAGGGAAAGGGGACTAATGGAGACGTTATTCGCGAAGAGGCAGTTTTTTTGGTTGTGGATGGCGATTTGCGCCATGTTCGCCTCGGAAAAAATAATCGATAAAAACAACCTACCCGTCTTTTTACTCTTACTCATACCGGTGGTGTTTTTTTTCACCGCGACCTTTATCTTATCCAAAAACATCGGGCGAGTGCTAAATTTCGATTCGCCAGACACCGTGAGCCTCATTTTCACCACCCTCGCTCGAAACTCGCCTCTGGCCCTGGCCTTCGCCCAGAAAGCCTTTCCAGGGGAGAGCAGAATACTTCTGCCACTCATAATAGGCCCCCTGGTGGAGCTTCCGATACTCGCCCTGACCGCCCAGATGATAATCATGGCGGCGAGAAAGAAAAGCGCGACCGAACCGACCGTATCGTGAATACGCTTTAAGGTTGAATTTAATACGAACCCGAACCGCCCCGGGAACCCCGGGGCCGGAAAAGCGGGCGGGAAAAAAATCAACTGCCGGAAGAAGACGAACTCTCGTCCGCCTCTTTAACAGGCGCCACCAGGACGGTAAAGTGGAAAACGCTTCCCTGCCCTGGCTCGCTTTCGCACCATATTTTTCCCCCCATGATGTTCACCAGATTCTTGGATAAAGCGAGTCCTATGCCAGTGCCTCCGTGCTTACGACTCGGCGATGGATCGCCAATCGAAAAGGCCGTGAAAAGGTTAGGCTTGAGATCGGGGGATATTCCAATTCCGGTGTCTTTCACCGTAAAATGAAGCATCACCATTCCTGTTTTACCTCCGGCGCCTCCTTCTGTTTTACTAAAATTTATCACAGAACCGCTTGAAGAGAATGATTCTTCCGCTCCACCCGTTGTTTTCTGAGAATCCGAATCGAAAACGGCATCCCTTGCCTCTTCAACATTTTTTTCAAACACGCTAATATTGATAAAACCATGCTCCGTGAACTTAAGGGCGTTACTTACCAAATTGTTTACTATCTGAAACAGTTTATCTGAGTCGCCTTCATAAGAGCTTGAAGCTGACGGGTCGATGTTGAAAGAGACCGGAATACCCCTGAGAGTCGATTGGGCCTGATTGAATTCGAGAACATCGTTTAAAATTTTTTCCAAGGTGAATTTTTTTTCATCTAAGGGAAGACGGCCGTTTTCCAAATACGAAAAGTCTAAAATATTATCGATAATATTTAAAAGAGCTCTGGTTGACTCCTCAAGAGAGTACAGATATTCCTTCTGAAGTTTAGTAATATCGGTGCTTAAAAGGAGCCTGGTTAGTCCTAAGATGCCGTTCATAGGCGACTTCAGTTCATGACTCATGGCTGACAAAAAATTGCTCTTAGCCTTGTTAGCGGCGTCAGCCTGCTCTTTAGCTATCCTCAGATCCGCCTCCCGCATCGTAAGTTGTCTTAAATCCCTGATATAGGTGAGAAGGCATTTGGTTGAATGATAATTAACAGGAATATAGGTGAGTTCGACTGAAATAAATGAGCCGTTCTTCGTGATTAAAGCGCATTCCTCTCTTTCTCTTCCCGAATCAGCGGTTATGTTAAGCATGTCTCTAAGATGCGAACTGGAAAAACCGAAATTTTCATAAGAATCGCTGAACTCTTCAACGGAACTCAATCCGAGCAGGGTGAGGGTGCCTGGACTTACAAAAACAACCTGCTTATGATTCCAAACCACGTAGCCGTCAAGGCTGGCGTTGAAAACAGCCACCATCAGATGCTCTAGATCCTTCTTTCTGGCCGCTTCACCCTCCAAAAAATTGGCCTGGGTGTAGAGACCCGCGAGGTGTTCGCTGAAAACATCCAGAAGACTGGCTAGTTTGGCGATCTCGTAAATATATATATGCGGGAAATCTTCAACGCTGCCGCCGGCCCGTAGCTGGTGAAGCTTTTCTGTAGCCCATCGGAGCGGATTGGTGAGGAAGAAATGCAGGATAAAATAGTCAATTACGAGAAAAAGTATTATTATTCCAAAGAGAATATAAGAGCTCAACTCCGTGGATTCCGACTTTTTTATAATAACGGAAAGCATATTGTGAACAGAACTTTCCGCTCCCAACCTAACTTTATTCCGCATTTTTTTCAACAGCAGATCGATTTCATTCCATTTGATCTCAAGCTCCGACTTTAGCTTGTTAATATCCCGGAAAGAAACTAATATTAGATCAAGGGACATTTCAAGATTGGCGTAGGAGTCGTCAAACGATTTTTTTTCAACGAGAGATAATTTTGGCCTGACGGACGCGTGAAGTTCTGTTAAATAGACGATATGCGTTTCCAGCTCGCTGTTAAACTCTGGAATTGAAATTTTCACCAGGTTATCCGGAGGAAACAGGAAATTGTTTACAAAAAATCCGTAGATGAATGTATTATATGTTTGAGCGTCAAGGTAGCGGGTAAAAGAGTTCAAAGCCGAGATGTAGTTGGATAAAGCGCTCCTTAAATCAGACTGATGCTTGTCTATCTGATTTCTTATCCGCACCATGCCGTCGATGGTTCTAGCCGCCATCAGGCTGTCGGAATGAATCGAATCCGAAGAAAGGGAAATAGACTCCGATACTAGTTCGCGGGCGTTTAATCTGGCCTCTCTTCGTATGTCGACGTTATCGGAAACGTAGGCTACTTCAGCGTACCTTCTCAGATTTTCAATATTCTGTAGGAGCTTCTGGTTATCAACAAGCTCCGGAAGTTTGGTGTCGTAGATTTCAGAGACTAAACTATTAACCGCCCTTATATTGTCAATCTCCTTGAGTCCTGTAAAAACTGTAATCACGAGAAGACAGACAAATAAAAGGCCTAAAAATACCGATATTTGAATTTTGGCTCTCTTTTTGAGCTTAACTTCATTTTTAGGGTTATCCGTCATCTCTGATCTCTGAAAACCTTTAGTTCCGCCTCTCTTTTTGATTGATATATCAAAGAGATAAATTAGTATATATTATAGTCAAAATATTTAAGATTGATCAAATCGTACTCGCCGGTAGACCGCAGTTCTTTTATCGCCAAATTGATACTGTCACGCAGTTCCACCGCATCTCGATGTAAAATCATGAGACAGTCGTCATCTTTGATAAAAATAGGATCACCTGCGATGTCGAGAGATCTCCCCGCTTCAGTTTTAAGATAGGTGTAAGTGGGAATGCCGTCCGCAAAACCTAAATCCGCTCTTTTATTTTTTACCGCATCCATGACCTCTCCAAAGGTGTTGCATAATAAAATATTGATAATGTCAGGGAAATTCGTCCTCAAATATTCCTCATGAATCGTTCCCCTCTGAACCGCCACTGTCTTTCCCTTTATCAACTGCGGATTAATTTCAACCAAATCTAAATCGCTTTGCACGAATATGCTGTTGGTTCGGTAGTATTTATCCGTAAAAAGCAAAATCTTCTCTCTTTCCGGAGTGAAACCGAATCCGGCGCATCCGACATCCGCGTCGCCTCTTAACACCATCGGTATGATTTGATCAAATGAAACAGCCAGAACCTCGCATTGAATTCCAATAGTTTTACACACAGCCTTCGCAATTTCCACATCGAATCCCACCAAGCGACCGGTTTTTTCATCAATGGAGGAAAAAGGAGGATAGTTTATATCCACCGCTATTTTATAAACTCTGTCTTTGTCCAGCGCTAAAAGCTGAATATGAGAGAATAAGATAATTAATAAGCACAAAACAGGTGACAGAAAATAAACTCGTTTCATATCTTAATCCTAAGCATTTTATAAGATGAATATGTTTCGTGTGAAATAATTTACAAACGCGCAGTGAAGAAAATAAATATAGCGACATCGACGCATAATAAATCGATGATGAAAACTAAACTATTGAATGGATTGTGATATTGAGCGATAATGCGCGGGCGATCCGACTAGAATCGTCCGTTAGTCATCGTCATCAAAAAGAAAAATAAAAAAATAATCGCGAATGAAAAAAGCACCGACTGTTTCGAAATTTTCAAACAATACACTTTATGGCCGTATAGTATTAATATTTATCCAATATTTTGTATGCTGTCTCTAATTAATTTTTAAAGTCGGACTTTTCGCGCTCGGATCAATCATGACGCGAAAGAAATAATTGACGACAGAGTAAAAATGTATTTGTAATTGATAAAAGATCATTAAAAAAACGGCGCGCGCGCAGACGCGTCATTATACTAATTTTTAGCGGAATACGCTAGTCAAATTATGCGGAGGCATCTCTATTTCGCCCCACTTTTTACAGCGCTCCGGTTTCGGAACGTCGCCGTCGCCGCGTTATAAAAATAAGGCGTTTAACCTGTTAAAATATAAAAGAATAACATATTATTGTATAAAAAAATATTTTTTATAAAAAAAATTAATTAAATAAATATTTTATATGTATATAATATAATTTTTATAAATAATATATTATTATAGCTACATAATTAAAAGCCACCTCCGGCCGGAGACAATTTTTGGCTGGCATCCCAAAAAAACACCGAGCCCGAAGCGGCCAGGAGATCGCCTTATAAATTCGACGAAAGACAATTATTCAAGCCGATAAGAGATGAGCTCTTTTATTTTTAAGTCGCGCTATAAAAAAGGGACGACGCTTCAGCGCGCGCTTTCAGTCCGATGGGGACAAAGAAAGAATGGTTCCCTAAAATATAGTGGAATGACAATACATATGTCTATATATAGCATATATAATAAATTTTTCGGCTTGTATTTGTGTCGTCAGAAAATTGCCATTAATGTCAGCCATGATAGATATATATCCATATATAGCGTAGCGGTCAAAGCTCATCGTTTTAAGCCATGATTTATTACGCCTACAAATCACCCTGACAACATCCGCTCCCGCCTGGAGCCACGGTATTTTAAAATAAACAAATCCACTTCCCTTCAAAACGTCTAAACTTCTTAAGAAGATTAGTGAATTAAAACGGCTTGGATGACGTCTTCATAAAGAGCCTTGATATTCACCGATGGCGGATCGTTTCACAATTGAATAAACCGTCTTTACCGCCCGGCGTTGAATGTATTTTTTCCGTGCTCCAACGCCATTCTTTCGATATTTCGAGAAATTTTTAAGGCGCGTTTCTTAGCTCTCAGGTAATGCCTGGCCCGGGGGGGACTGTTGTCGCCGGTTTTCAAACTATCCGGACACTTGACTGGAGCCTTGGAGGCGGGAATAAGTGGAAAAGCTATGAGAAAAGGAAGGCCTATCAGAGGCGGCGCCATTCCGGCGGGGTAGGCGGTTGGAACGGCGGCCGGAGAGGGAGCGGCGAACTGGTTTTCCAAAGCGGGGTCGCCGATAGCGGACGAGCCCGATTCCACCGGCTCAATCGCGGGAAACGATTCCTCTATAGGTTCCATGGGAAAAATCGCGTTCCCGGAAAACAGAGTGACGGCTGGATCCGGAGCTTCATAAAGAAAGTCGACGGGGCGGGCGTTGAAATCGTAATAAAACCCGTCCCATGACGGGTCGAGAATGAAGATACGCTCATCAAGCGGAGGATGTGAAGAAAATATAAACGATTTTTCCGGCTGGGCTATAAAAAAATGACGGTAAACCGCGACCTGAGGAGATTTTATCCTGCCTCCATGCTGCAGGCCGCCGATTTTTTTGAGGACGCTGGAAAGACCTTCTTTAGAACGGGAAAACTCTATAGCTCGGGCGTCGGCCAAATATTCCCTCTGCCTGGAATAAGCCACCTGAACGATCTTGGCCATGAAATTCGCGATACTCCCGCTGATAAGAAGCAGCAAACCAATCAACAGGGCCCTTCCCCTGCTTGATTCCATCACCTTCAACCCGCAAGTCCATACCGTCATAAGACCGGATAACCATCCCGACATCGCGGCGAAAAAAATACCATCGCCGTTGGCGAGATGACTCATCTCGTGGGCGATAAGGCCCTGCATTTCTTCCCTTGTAAGTTTTTTCAACGCCCCGATAGTTATAATAATGGCTCCATCGTCATCAAATGGACCCGCGGCCATAGCGTTAATGGAGTATTGGTTTGGAAGAATGTAGATGTCTGGACACGGCATCTGGGATGCGATTGCAATCTCCTCCACCACATTCTGGAGCATCCTAGCCCGGCTGAAATAGGTTTCCGTTTCCGGCAGAGAATAGTTTCCTCCTCCCTTCTCCAGAGTCATAGGCACGGCTTTCAGCGATGTCGCTATAAAAGTTGTCCCGCCTTTTTTGATCTTTCCTATCTCAATTAAGGAGTAAACAATGAACACCACGCAGCATAGTATGCTTACTATCATGCAGACGTTAAAGCTGAAATACGGATAAATTAAAAATGAATCATACGGTCCGGCATGTTGATTTCTGTGCTGAATGGAAACAATGTATAGCAGCCCCGTATAGAACATGATTCCCCAAGAAAAAACCACCACAAAAAAAATTACCGATAGAATCCCGCTTTTTTTACGGCTTTCCTCCTGCCAGTCAAAAAAATCTAGTGACGTGTATGCCATGTCAGCCCCGGCTTATCTTTATATAATCAATTGCCCCGTTATATACATGGTTTTTATGATTTATGTCCTAGTTAATCCGCTCCTTCGGATGTATGACGCCAAATATTTCACCCGCGCGCATCCTCCCGAGGAGTCTTCATCCTTCATCATGGTCTTAAGCTCCGACTGTGAATTTGAGCGCGCTGACGAACAGGCTGGAAAACCGAAAATTACAAAATTTTACAGTAAAAATAAAACATAACACGGATCAAATACACTAAAACCAGGTCTTGAATCTTTTAAGTATTTCTTAAAACCAAACGTACGCGTCTTCGAATATTAATACGGCGGATACTCCTAATCAAAAATTAACCTTCACAGGCTCGGCCTCCTGCGGTGAGGCGATCTCCCAGAGCTTCGCTTTATGAAACCCGAAGAAGCCTGAAAAAAGAACATTGGGGAATATCTCGCATGACTGATTAAACTGCATTACGGAGTCGTTATACGCCTGTCTAGCGAAACTTATACGATTTTCCGTGCTTTTCAGCTCTTCGGAAAGATCGGCTATGGTTTTATCCGCTTTTAAATTGGGATAATTTTCCATCACCGCCATAAGCCGTCCCAGAGCGCCGCCTAAAGAGAGGTCCGCGGCGCTTAAATTTTGGAGAGCGGCGGGGCTGACCGCGGGTCCCTGGGCTCCCTTGAGGGCTCCGGAGGCGATATTTCTCGCCGCTATGACCGCTTCCAAGGTTTCAGACTCGTGGGCGAGATAGGCGCGGGCGCTGTTTACCAGATTAGGGATGAGGTCGTAGCGCCTTTTAAGCTGCACGTCTATCTGAGCGAAGGCGTTTTCGTAGCGGTTTTTTTGAATCGTAAGGCGGTTATAGACCACAAACAGAATGACTCCCGCTACGGCTAGGATTACGACGATTAAGATTAGAATAACTAGAGTGACTGACATGCCAAATGTCTCCTTGACTTCAAAATTGTCCATGCTCTTGAATTTTACTCTTGAACCCGAACTTTTTTCAAGCGGGGCGGGATCAATTCAACGCCCCTAGAGTTGAACCATCGTGCTTAACGCGGCGTATAAAATTCGTTAGCATTATCGGACATAAATCACCGAAAAACAATCGTCACGACCGTTTTCAAATTTATTCGAAACGAAGCTTAAATACCATATATGCGGATATTTCTAAATACTTATTATATTAATTGTATATAATGAGCGTCAGCCACAGAGAGAAAAAACGCGGGAAACTTCCCGATTTAAAACGCCGCTCTTGACCCAATATAGATTCATCCAGAGATTGGCCACAACATTTTGTGTCTTGGAAGCTAATGGAGGGTTTAGACGCTGGGTAAAATTTATGTTAAATTTTTTGGCTCCAATGAGGCGGCCCTATTGGCGTTGTCTCCGGTTGAAGCCTTTTTCTAGCGACACATGGAAGATATATGTCATTATATAGAGTTTTCCGCGGGTTTTTAATATTTCGCCATGAATCGCCATAAAAGACGCGGGCTTTTCGTCGAGTTTACGCCCGTTAGGCGGAAACGCCCGGCAAGGTTGTTTTAGCAGATGTTTCCCCGCTTACCTCGGCGGCCGACGGTAACCCGGTGGCCCAGCCAAAGGGCCGCCCTTCTTCGGTAGGGATGCGAAACAGACGGCGTAATAGCTATATTTATTAATAATTATATGAAATTAGTAATTATATTCAAAAAAATTTATGTTTCAGGATAATATTTCCAAGATGAATTAACCTTATAACTCTATAATGAAACTATAACCTTGAAAAAATATCTTTTTCCAATATTTAAACGCTATAATATCATTAACAATATTTATTATGTTATTTATTAATTTTTTAATATATTACAATTATATTTATAATATATATAATATATTGCAAGGCGATTAGTTCGCATTTTTTTAAACGTAAATTAAAATGTCTACGAATAAAGCGGCTATCTCCCTCTTCACAAGCTTGACGCCCGCGCAAAAAGTCTGTCGTTTAAAAATTGATAGAGACGCTATGCAAAATATGGGATTAATCTAATAATTATATGGCATATAAAGTAGTAGATTTTACATATTCAAATATCTCAGAGGTTTCTGCGGTCGCGTCAAGCTTTAAATAATCGGAAATAAATATGGCAACGCGGTTGAATCGTCCTCCACGCGCCAAAAGCGATCGCCAAAAAAGAAATTAACAAATTCTTCGTCCAAGCGATCGCTAACGCGTTACTAGGCGATATTATTCATCGCTATTTTCCCTCTTCGCGACATTAACCATATTCCCATTCATGACGGATCGTATTTTCCGCGGTCGTCTTTAGACGGTTCTACTTTCCGATGTGAAAATTTTGTATAATATATAAGGATTCAGCTGCTCGCCAAAACTGGGAAACATCCCGACGGCATCATTTTTTTTGCTTATATCGCGATATCATCATCCGCGAAGGCGCCTAGCGGTGATAATCCTAAATTTTTTTTAACGTTACCGGTCACGCCCTGTATCTTTATTAATCTTATATCATCCCTACTTCGCGCCCTGAACGCGTATTCCTTCAAACCATCCACTTGCATCGATTTTTTGTTCCCGCTTTTTTCATCATAATATGGTTCAGCTTCTTAAAACACCAGAGCCCCAAGCCAAAGCCTTGTATTGACTTTTTCCGGATCATCTTTAGCTTTTTTACCGATCCGGCTGATATTTTTTTAGTAAAATATTATATTTCACGTTTGATCCGCGTTTTCCAAAACAATACTTTACGGAACTAATTTCAGGAGCTCTTTTATGAAAACAACCTTCATCGGACTCGGCCGCATGGGAGCGCCCATGGCGAAAAGGCTTATCGACGCCGGCTTTCAGGTGGGCGTTTACAACCGCTCGCGGGAGAAAACCGAACCCTTCCTTCCGCTCAAGTGCGAGATCCACCCCGATTTGAAATCCGCCCTCAAGGGCTGCGATCTGCTCTTCACCATGCTCTCGGACGATTCCGCCCTCTTGGACGTTTTAAACGGGAAAACGTCTCGCCTGTTGAATCGATCCTCCATCCACGTTTCCCACAGCACGGTGAGCCCCGGGGTTATCAAAAAAACCGAAACCCTCTTAAACAGGAGGGGAGGCGTTCAAGTGTGCGCCCCCGTCATGGGGCGTCCCGAAGCGGCCGCGGCGGGCGCGCTCAAGGTCCTCCTCGCGGGGCCGGACGGGGCCAAAGAAACGATCCGCCCCTATCTGGCCCCTCTAGGCGAGGTCTTCGACTTCGGCTCCGATCCGTCTTCGGCCTTGATCGTGAAGCTGGGCTTCAATTTCATGATCGCGGCCGCCATCGAGACCCTCTCCGAGGCCTTCACCTTCGTGGAGAATAACGGCGTGAACCAGGGGGGCTTTTTCCGGCTCGTGACCGAAACCCTTTTCAGCGCTCCGGCGTTTAAAACTTACGGGGATATCATCTTGAAAGGAGATTTCGACCAAGCCGGCTTTCCCGTCGCCCTGGGCCGGAAGGATCTGGGGCTGGTGACGGCTCAGGCCCTGGAAACCAACTCGACCATGCCCATAGCGAGCGTGGCGGAAACCCGCCTGGGCCGAGCCCTGAATTTGGGATGGGGGGAAAAGGACTGGTGCTGCGTTTCCGACATCCAGCGGGCCGAATCGCGGCTCCATAAAAGAAAAAAAGAGCCCGTTCAGCCTCCGCCGCGCGGGGCTTTCCCCCCGCCGCTCCGGAGGGGGCGAAAAAAGCCCGGGAAATAAGTTTCCCCGGACCATCGCCGCCCTGAGGGGGCGCCTGCTTCCCCTTTCATCATTAAGCCTTCCCGGCTTATTTCATACTCTTCCAAGCCCTTATTAAACCCTTCCCGGCCTCTTTCAAACTCTTTCCGGCCTCTTTTCCGCTCTTTCCGGCCTCTTAAAAGCCTCCTTCCGGCGGCTGAACCGTGAACGCGCCCCCCCTCCTTCGGTACACGTCCTTGGGACGCAAATCCGCCTTTTCCAGGACCGGCATGACGAGTTCCGCGTCCTCCTCTTGGAGGCTCATCGCCAGCCCGCAGTTGGGGTTGACCTCCTTGGGGACGGGGATGAGGACGAAGGGGAGATCCAGCGAATCGAGGAGCTCCTCGGCCAAGAGTATCCGCGTGTTGGTGGAGAAGACCAAAACGAGCTCGCCCCTCCCCCGGCCGTCCTCCGGATTAGGCCCGCGCTCCACGCCTAAACGGCCCTTCTTTTTCCGGAAAGCTCCCTCAAGGCGGCGGCGGCGGCCAGGGCGTCCTCCGGGGTGTTGAAGGGTCCGAAGGAGAACCTGGTGGCGCCTCCCGGAAAGGTGCCCGAGGCCTCGTGGGCCAGAGGCGCGCAGTGCAGACCGGCCCGGGTCATTATTCCGTAGCCGGATTCCAGGGCCGAAGAGAGATCGGAAGAGGAGTATCCCTCAAGCGTCACGGAAACGGTCGCGACCCGGTTTTCCAGGTTTCCGGAGGGACCGAGGATCCTTAGGCCGGAGATACCCTCCGCCTCGCCGAGGAGGACCCCGGCGAGGTCGAGCTCGTGGCGGCGGATGTTTTCAATCCCCCGCTCCTCCAAGTAATCCAGGGCCGCCGCCAGGCCGGCCAGGCCGTGGGTGTTCAAGGTGCCGGCCTCGAGGGCGTCGGGGAGGAAGTCCGGATGCTCCAGGCTCTCCGAATTGGATCCGGAGCCGCCCACGGCGAGCGGCCGGACGTCCACCCCCGGGCGTATCCACAAGCCCCCGGTGCCGGTGGGGCCCAGGAGCCCCTTGTGGCCGGTGAGGCAGACAACGTCCGCGTGCCGGGCGAAGTCCTCCAAGGGATAGGCCCCCGCCGTCTGGGCGGCGTCCAGGATCAAAGGGACGTCGGGGCACAGCCGCCTCATCTTCTCCACCGGAGTCAAGGCGCCCGTCACGTTGGAGGCGTGGTTTAAAACCAGGAGTTTGGTTCGGGGGCTTAAAAGCGGAAGCAGATCGGCGGCTTCGATCAAGCCGTTTTCCCGGGGATGAATTTTCTTCCAGACGATGGCTCCGGCCTTCTCCAGCTCCCTTAAGGGCCGGGCGGTGGAATTGTGCTCCAGGGCGGTGGAGATCACCTCCGCGCCCTTCTCCAGGGGGATTCCCTTGATGGCGGCGTTCAGGGCCCAGGTTATGTTGGGCGTGAAGACCATCCGTTCGGGATCGGCCTTTCCCAGGATCCCGGCGAGCTTCTTCCGCGCCCGGAAAACGATCCGGGAGGCCTCCAGGGCCGGCTTGTGGCCGCTCCGGCCCGGGGACGCCGGATTGGCGAGGGCCCGGGCCACCGCCTCCGAAACGCCCGGGGGTTTGGGAAAAGACGTGGCTCCGTTATCGAGGTAGATCATAAAAATCGTCCGCGAAGGGGGGGGCCGCGGGCGGCCCCGCGGCCCGAACCGCCCGGGAGGCGTGATCCTCCAAAACGGCCAGGATGTCCTTGATGTTCACAAGCTTCATGCTGGGGCAGAACATTTCGGTTGGGGGATCGTGGAAGAGCTTTTCCGGGTGCCTTTCCCGCAAGGTTTCCGCGAGCCCGACCTCGGAGGCGACTATGAACTCCCCCTTCCCGCTTTCCCCGGCCCGCCGCGCCAGGGCGTCCGCGTCTCCGGAAAAACAGGGAAGGTCCCTTAGCTCCTCCAGGCAGAGGGAGTTCGCTAAAAGCTCGGAGCCGGGACGCGTTTTCAAGAGCTCCTCCGCCTCGGCCCTCTCCAGCTGGGCGTGCACCCGGCAGACCGGAGAGAGATCCCGCAAAGCCTCCGGCACCCGGCCGTCCGCCCCTTTGAGCTCGGGGAAAAAAACCAGCTCCCTTTCCCGGGATCCGGAGGGCGGGGGGTTTAAAAACGGCGGGGGGAAGCCCTCTTCGGGGATTATATCACAAAGGCGTGTAAGCTCCGGGAGGGTCTTGGGCGTGGCGCAAAGGATGGCCCCGGGGAGCCTTTCCTTAACCTTTCTTAAAAGAGCGGCGGTCCCCGCGGCGCTTAAAGGGCAGAGCGAGTCCGCCCGGGGGGCGAGAACCCGAAGGTCCGGCCGAGCCCGGCGGACGTCCCGGACCACGAAGTCCACCGCGCAGACCACTAAAACGGAGGCCCGGCTCAGAGTCGCCCGCTCGCGGATGGAGCGGGACCCGCCCACGAAGGCGGATAAATCCTTGACCTCTTTGCGGGCGTAGTAGTGGGAGAGGATCTCGCCGTTTAAAATCCGGGTAAGCTCGCGGATCCTTTCGGCCTGGAGGGCCTTTTTGGGACTCAAGGCGGGCACTTGTCACCAACGCTCCGCGAGGACCATGCCGAGAAGACCCCCTCCGCCCCGATAGGAGCCCACGGATTTGATGTTTATCAGAGAGGAGTAGCGCTCCCGGAGGGAAAAGTTGTCGGGGAAAAACCGGAGGGATCCCTCCCGGGGCCCCCGGGGAAAGGAGACGACCAGATGCTTGCCGCTCCCGACGCCCTCCAGGAAGCCCAAGTCGTCCTCGATCGCGTCTAAGACGTTTAAGAGGAGGTAGGCCTCGAAACGCTCGTATTCCGCCTTCACCTTCTCCGAATTGAAATCCCCGTAGACGAAGCGCCAGCCGGGACAGGCCGCCTTCGCGCCCTGGATTTTAGCGTGGCTCTGATCCACCCCTATGTAGAGCTCGGGCTTCTGATTCTTCTCGGCCATGATTTTCGCGAAGTTTCCGGCGCCGCAGCCCAGATCGGCCACGTTCGCGATGCGCAGGAGCCCCAGGCGGCTGTAGGCGTCCAGATAAAGCCCCTTATCGAAGGGAAGCTCGCTCTCCACGGCCGGAACGACTTCCGGCGCCGGAACCGGGGCCGCGGGCGGCCGCGGCGGCTCCGCCTTTGGGGGTTTGGCCCCCTGGAGGTTCAAGATGTTCAAGGGATTGTTCAAAAGCTGGTTGGGATTGAATGCCATGATGGTCCTTTAAACCGCTTGGAAAAAAAACGAGGGACCCGAGGGCCGCTTTCCCCGGGTCCGCGGAGGAACTTTAAAGCGGCGCCTCCGGCGACCCGCGCTTAGACCAAAACGGCCCGCAGCACGTGGCAGTCGCAGGGGCCGACGTTCGCCTGAAAGTATTTCAAGGTGGAGTTCAGATCGTATTTGGCGAGCTCGGGGTGGTTTTTAAAGACCTTTTTCGTCTGGGTGTAGTCCCCCAGGCAGCCGCCCTCGGCGCGCATCTCCTCTTTTAAAGCGTCGTGGAAGAGGATCCAGTCGTCGTGGTCGCCCACGGTTAGAATCAGCTCCTCTTTTTCCTCGCTCACGACGTCCTCCCGCAGCTCCGAGGACTCCTGGTAGTAGAAGCTCTCCGAAAGTTTTTCCAGCGCTATCTCCTGGCCGGTGTCGGGATCGGTCGCGACCAGGCGGTAGACCAGGCTGCGCCCGTCCTGACCGTCTATGAGCTTCAACACGGCAAACATGAGCTTTTCGAGGCGATCCCGATCGGAGAGTCCCTCGGCCATGGAGTAGAACTTTATGCCCAGCCACAGGGAGTTGATGAAGGCCTTCATGGCGCCGAGGTTTCCGGAGCCGTCCAAAAGCTTCTTGGCCTTCTCCGGCTCGCCCGTCTTCACGTAGGCGTGGGCCAGGCGCTTAAGGGCGGGAAGGTCGTCGGGCTTGAATTCCAGGATGGACTTAAGCTCCTTCGCGGCCTTGTTCCACTTGCCCTCGAGGCCGTAGAGCTCGGCTAAGTTGAAGCGCCCTTCCAGAAAGTCGGGTTTCAGCTCCACCGCGCTGCGCAGATAGCCCATGGCCTTTTGGTTCTCGCCCTTGGTTATGGCCACCACGGCCAGATTGTTCAGGGCCTGGAAATTTCCCGGGCACTCTTCCAAAGCCCGGCCGAACATGGCCTGGGCCCCTTCCAAATCGCCTTCGTTAAAGAGCCTCTCGCCCTCCTTCACCGGATTAAGCCGTCCGGAGCCTTCCAAAATGGCGGCCCCCGCCGCGGCCTCCGCCGCCAGGGCCTCCGCTCCGTCCCCGCCCAGGGGCCTGTAAGTGTCGCTCTCCCGCATAAGCCTCGTCTCCTCTTGACCGGGCCCCGCACGCCTTAGCCAGGGGTTTTCCGTTTATCCCGGACCCGGAAAGCTTCTTCCGGCCGGTTTTTTTTACCGCCTTGTCCGATTTTTCCAGCGGCCCGCGGCTTTAACTGCAAAATGCTTGCCATTTTTCCTACTTTTTCACCTTAGCTTAGGCTCGATCTCCCGCTCCCCTAAAGTTCCAAGGCTTTCCAGCCGAAACGGAGTATTTCCCCGACCTCGCCCTTCCCGAGGGAGGCGGATCCGCGGGGGAAATTTTTTCCCGGGGAAGGCTCCCTGTTCACGGGGGAGGCTCCCTCCGCCCGGGGAAGGCTCCCTCCGCCCGGGGAAGGCGGCCTTTTGGCGGCGGAAGCGCTCTTTTCCCGGGGGAGGCGAAAAAACAACTTGCGAAAGACGCGCCATTTTCAGCGTCCGCTTGGCCTTTTCCCGGGCGAAGTTGAAAAAGAACCAGCGAAAGAGGCGCCCTTTTCCCGACGGAGGCGGCCCCCCTCCCCCGTCTCTTCTTTCGGAGGCCTTTTTCTGCTACCCTTTGAAAAAAACGGCGGGGCCAAAACCCCCCGGGGAAGCGGAGGAGGCCATGCCGGCGGGTAAAGGGAGTTCCAGGGAGGGCGCGCCCGGGGCCATCTTCGATCTGGACGGGACGCTTTTGAACACGATCGAGGACCTCTCCGACTGCCTCAATTTGGCCTTGGACGATCTGGGATATCCGCGGCGGACGCTTTCCGAATTCCAAGCCATGCTGGGAAACGGCGTCACCCGATTCACCCTCGCGGCCCTCCCGCCGGAAAAGGGGACGGAGGAGAACGCCCTCCTTTTACGGGCCCGCTTCAAGGAGCGCTACGCCCGGGGCCAGGCGGTGAAGACCCGGCCCTACCCGGCCACGGGCGAACTTCTACGGGAGCTCAAGAAAAGGGGCTGGCCCCTGGGCGTCCTCTCCAACAAGGATCACGAAAACACCCGGCATCTGATCGACCTATATTTCCCGGGGGTCTTTCAGGCCGTCCTCGGGGCCCGGCCGGGAGTCCCCCTGAAACCCGACCCCCAAGCCGCCCTGGAGCTCGCCGGGCTTTTACAAAGGGCGCCCGGGGATATCTTTTACCTGGGAGACAGCGACACCGACATGCTCACCGCGAAAAACGCCGGCTTTAGGGCCGCGGGGGTGTCCTGGGGCTTCCGGAGCCCGGAGCTTCTGCGGGCGTCCGGAGCGGAGGCCGTGTTGGAAAACCCCTGGGACTTGTTCCGCCTCGAAGGGGCTTCGCGGACTTGAAGGAGGGTGGGATGTTTTTCCGGAAAAAAAAACCGCCGGGACCGCTCAAGCGCCCGGAGGAGAGTCCCCCGCCCCCCTGGGCGCTGGATCCGGAGGGGCTCCTCCAATCCCGCCCGGGGAAAAGGATCGCCGCTTTAACCGGCGGGATAGCCTCCGGCAAATCCACCGCCCTCGCCCTCTTCGAGGCCTTCGGGGCCAAGGTCGTGGACTTCGACCTTTTGGCCCGGGAGGCCCTCTCGCCTTTCACCCCCACCTGGGAGAGGACCCTGGAGATATTCGGAGAAAAAGCCAGGCTGAAAAACAACGAACTCGACCGCCCCTATCTGGCTAAAAAGATCTTCGGGGACCAAAAGCTGCGCCTGGCCCTGGAGGCCGTGGTGCACCCCTTCACCTGGCGGCGCATGCTGGAGGAGCTGCGCGGAGGGGATCCCCCCCCCCTGACCATCGTGGACGTGCCCCTTTTGTTCGAGGCGGACCTCCAGAGCCTCTTTTCTCCGGTCATCCTCTGCCACGCCTCCCCGGCCCGGCAGCTTCAACGCCTTTTGTTCCGCTCCCCGGGGCTTTCCCGCGGAAGGGCCCTGAAAATCCTCCGCAGCCAGCTCCCGCCGGGGGAAAAGCTTAGGCGGGCGGATCTGATCCTCAACAACGACGGCTCCTTGAGGGATCTGATATTCCAAACCAGGGATCTCCACCGCCGGCTCGCCGCGCCGACGGATCCGGCGGATCGCCCCCCGCCCTCGGGGGATCCCGAAAAAAAGCCCCCCCATGCCTGAAATTCGCCCCATGAGTTCCGTCCCCTTGGCCCAGCGCCTGCGTCCCCGGGATCTAAGCGAGTTTTTCGGCCAGAGCCATCTCTTAGGCGAGGGCAAGCTTTTAAAGCTCCTCTACGAAAAGGGCGCCGTGGTCTCCCTCATCCTCTGGGGGCCGCCCGGGGTGGGGAAGACCAGCCTGGCCAGGCTCCTGGCCGGAAAGGCCGAGGCCGACTTCGTGGAGTTTTCGGCGGTGCTCTCCGGCATCAAGGACGTTCGGGAGGTGGTGGCCCAGGCCCGGGCCGCGAGGCGCCTGGGAAACCGCCCCACCGTCTTGTTCGTGGACGAGATCCACCGCTTCAACAAGGCCCAGCAGGACGCCTTCCTCCCCCACGTGGAAAGCGGGCTCGTGACCCTCATCGGCGCCACCACCGAAAACCCCTCCTTCGAGATCATTCCGGCCTTGGTCTCCCGGACCCGGGTTCTGGTTTTGGAGCCCCTGAGCCGAGAAGAGCTGGAAAACGTCGTCGATTTGGCCTTGAACGACAAAGAGAGGGGCCTGGGGGCCCTCGATTTGACCCTCGAGGAGCGGGCCCGGGACTTCCTCGTCGGGAGCTCCGGCGGGGACGCCCGCTCGCTTTTAAACGCCCTGGAGCTCTCCGCGGCCTTGGCCCTCCCCCGCCCCGCGGGCGGGTGGCTCGTAAGCGAGGCCGTGGTCTCCCAGGCCGTGCAGAAGAAGGCCTGGCGCTACGACAAAGGCGCGGAGGAGCACTACAACCTCATATCGGCCCTGCACAAGTCCCTGAGGGACTCCGACCCCGACGCCGCCCTCTACTGGCTCGCCCGCATGCTGGAGGGGGGCGAGGATCCGGTCTACCTTTTACGGCGCATGATAAGGTTCGCGTCCGAGGACGTGGGCCTGGCCGATCCCCTAGGCCTCCTCCTGGGCGCGGCGGCCCTGGAGAGCTACCGCCTCCTGGGCTCCCCGGAGGGGGATCTGGCCCTGGCGCATCTGGCCACGCACCTGGCCCTCGCCCCCAAGTCCAACGCCGTCTACAAGGCCTTCGGCCTGGCCAGGAAGGACGCCCGGGATTTCGGGCCCCTTCCGGTGCCTCTCGTCATCAGAAACGCCCCCACCAACCTCATGCGGGACTTGGGCTACGGCGAGGGCTACAAGTACGCCCACGATTACGAAAACGCCGAAACCGACCAGGAGCGCATGCCGAAAGAGCTCAAAGACAGAATCTACTACCGCCCCAGCCAGCGCGGCCGGGAAAAGGCCCTAGGCGAGGCCCTCGCGGCCAGAAGGGAGCGGCGAGGCGAAACCGGGGGGGGAAAGAAGGACGAGTAGGGATTGCCCCCCAAAAAACCAAGAGCCCCCAAAACGCCCGGAACTTTCGGACTTCGATGACGGAGAGGCGTTTTCCGCTCAGCCCGGGCCTAAATTGCGAAGCGGGCTCTTTTCGCCGCCCGGAAAAAAACAAAGCCCCCCCGGGGAAACCGGCTCGGGCGGCGGGGCGTCGGCGAGGGCCTGAGGGCATGGATAAAGAGAGGAAAAACCCCATCGCGCTTTTCCGTCCGGCGGACTTTCCCGCAAACGGAAGCGGCCCCGGGGAAGACGGGGAGAGCGTCCGCGTGGTATGGGACGATCGCGGCCGGAAAGCCGCCGATCTCGTGAGGGACTGCGTCGCCCAGCTCGAGCGGCGCCTCCATGAACTCTTCCCCCGCTGGTACGGCCTCGAATTTCCGGAAAAGGGAAAAAAGGATCCAGGCGAGTTCGACTGGGGGGCGGAAATCGTAAAAAAAGCGCGGACGATTCCCGAGGCCGACCTCGTCTGGCTGAACTCCGCTCTTCGCCGCCAATCGCGTAGGCTTCCACCCCCGTTCGCGGACAATCTGCCGCTGGAAATTCAACTGCGGCAGAGCGAACTCGCCCTTTTCAACAAACTCGAAATTATAAGGATAATCTTGGATAGTCGGACGACGGACGATTACCGCCGCCTCAAAGCCTTTTCCAAGGGAGTCCTTTGGTTGTCCGATAAGAGCTCGAGCGCGGTCGAGGTCCACATCCCGGACAATCTGAAAGACCACCCGGGGTTGGAGACCGTCCTCAATTACGCCGGGGACTTCCATCCGGTCGAAACGAGCCCCGGGGAACCCCCAAAAAAGAGGGACGAAGCGGAGGCCGCGCCCTCCAACGGAGGAGGGAACTCTCGGGAAAAGCCGGAAGGCGGTAAAAAACTCGGGAGCGAAGAGAAGGAGGACGAGGCGGAAAACGCGAAGGCGAAAGGAGAGGAAGAAAGCGGAGAGGGAACGCCGGCCTCAAGACGGGATGAAAGGGGGAAGGGAAAACCAGGCGCCGAAGGCTCGGACGGGAGGCCGAGAGAGCGGAGAATTTCGGAAGAGGGAGGAGAAGAGGCGGAAGCGGGAAAACCCTCGAAAAAATGGGGAACCAAGGCGCCCGGCTTTCCCGACATAACCGGGGCTCCGCACCCTTTAAGCCTGGGGGAGAAGCTCCTGAGCGCACGCATCTCCCAAGACCCTTTCCTGAAACCCCTCTTCACCTTCAACACCCCCGTGACGACCAGGGACGGCTCGAAGTTTATCGTCGATCTCCTGTGGCGGAAGGGGAGGCTCGTGGTGGAAGTGGACAGCTACCGCCATCACGGGCATAAGAAAGCCTTCCGGGAGGACAGGCGGCGGGACTATCTCCTTTTCCTGTCCGGCTACCAAGTGCTGCGGCTGACCACCGGGGAGATAAAAAAATCCGTGAAGGACGCGGCGAAAAAGATTGAAAATGTAGTCAAATTCATCGCTAAAAAAAATAGATAGACATAGATAAGCTTAGTTCATTCTTACTAAACGACGTTGAAAGTAAAATAAGAAAAGCGCGCATGTTTTTTCTAAATTAAACATAATTACTACTCATCTTTGAAAAGAAACGTCCCCAATATTTTTTCCCGCGCCGCGAAATTGTGGTATATTAAGTTTTTAAAAAGGCTCCCCGAATCAGCCGTCTTCAAAGGAAAATCGCTCCATCTAACGAAGGCCGCTTGCTAAGGAGCGGGAAGCGCTCCGGTTTCTCTTCCGGTTGAAGAGCCTGTATTTTTTTCTAGCGTGGACATTCAATTCTTTACCCCAGCCGTTAATATTTAATCATATATGCGTTTAAATTATAATAAATAGCGTAAAATATCACTAATCAAATCAAGTGTCGCCAATGACGTCCAAACCATTAACATCCGAAGAAAACGACAAAGCCTTAGCCGCTTTCAAGTTGATCGACTTTAATTCCGTCACCCGTCTTAAGGATATCTATCAACCTTTGAAATACGATGTGCCGGAAATTCACGCAAATATTAAAGAAGTATTACGAATAACTATAACGAAGTTAAAAAACAATTCTGAGGATAAGAAATCCGAACTGGTCATCCCCCTAATCGGAAGCGCCGGCACCGGAAAAACTCATTTGATGAGCCATCTGTATAATCTCGCCCGGGAAAATAACGGTTTTTTCATCGCGACTGATTTTTTGGAAACAAACACAATAGCAAACGACATAAATATAGCGGCATGCAAAATATTCAGCGCTAAAAATTCATTATTCACCAACCAATTGACGGAACTGATCAAAAATATTTTAATCGAATCGAATATAAAATTTGAAAGAGATTTGGAACAATCGTTGGGAAATATGCCCTTCTCTGATAGATGCGGCCTCATCGATAATGTTTCCGACAAATTGTTCGCAAAATACCGCGCCGAAACACAACTGTTTTCGGACATAATTAAAGCCGTATTCTTCTTGGCATCGGACAGACTCGATGAATCCAAAAAATCAGCGTCATGGCTCAAAAGCCTAGACGTGAAAGATTTAAACCCTGTAAATCTTAAATTTGATAAACCGTATGAAACACCGGAACCAATCCTTAAAGGATTAACGTGGTTAATGTCCTTAAACGGAGGTTTTACCGTTATTGTCATAGATCAGGTGGACGCATTCCCCGATGAAACGAAATATGAGGATAAAAATACGGAAATCAAGCACTCGCGGTTAGGCGCGACGTTAAGCAGGTTTCATAGCGATACTTACCGAACTTTAGCTGTATTATCCACCCATAGCGATGCTTGGTTGGAATTCTCCAGAGTAACCTTGCAGTCATATCTGGATAGATTCAAAGAACCGCCGCTTTATATGACTCAGACGACAAAAGCTGAATTATCAGAAAAAATCATAGAGAAACGACTGAAAGACGCGTATCAAAAAGCGGGATTCACGCCGGAGTATGGAACTTGGCCTTTTCCAAAACCTTTTTTTGAAAAAAAAACCGGACTGAGCCCAAGAGAAATATTGAAAAAATGTAATGAATATATTCAATCTTGTTTAAAATCCGGCCTTCCATTTGAATGGCCGGGCCTAGGAGGTATAGATATACCTCTCCCTACAGTAACTGAATTATTTGAACACATAAGCAATAACTTTGATGTAAATACAATAAATAACGAAGAAGAATTCTGGAAAAAAGTTTTTCCTTTACTAAATGATTGTTTCAAATCGGATGACAAAAACCGGATATTAAATTTTGAGCATCAACTTCATTTTCCATCCTTGCGTCTTACAACAAAAGATTCATCTGGCGCGACCAAGAGCCTCTCGCTCTGGGCGATTACGGACCAAAACATAGCGGATATTAAAAAAATTATTGAAAAGGCGCTTGACGATCACATAACGGATAATATAAATAAAAATAAAATAGCTATCTGCCGCTTTAACGATATACAAATGAGTAAAGCGGAGGAAAACATAATTCAAAAATTAAATCAGCGAAACGGGGATATTTTTATTCCGGATGATAATCAAATAAGAGAGCTTCAAGCTCTCATCGAAGTGTATAAAAAATATCCTGAAACCTGGAACGGATGGGTTAACGACTATAATCCCCTAAAAAAGATAAAGTATTTAAGAGACGAGTTTGACTGGCTGCTCGTTGAAAACGAGATTCAAAACTTTGAAATAGGAATAGCTAGAAAAATTCCAAGTAATGAAGTGTTACCTATTTCAAGTGACGATTTAAGAAGACATACGGCTATATTCGGGAGCACGGGATCCGGAAAAACAGTACTACTGAGACGAATCTTGGAAGAAACCGCGTTACGGAATATACCCTGTATTGTGATTGATGTGAAAGGAGATTTGACAACTATTGGAGAACAATGGAAAACTAAGCCGCCAGGATGGGAGAGTGAAGATGATTCTAGAGCTAAAGAGTATTTCAAAAAAACTGAAACGGTTATCTGGACTCCGGATAATGAAAACGGGAATCAGTTCAGCCTGCCTCTGTTTTTAGAACTGCGCGAATTTAAAAATGACAGTTCGGAACTTAAATCAGCGAAGGACGAAAATTGCGCTGTTCTCCAAAAAATAATTGAGAGAAGAATTAAACATGGAGAAAATGCTGTTTTGCATCACGTAATGGAACGTATTGCGAATAATGATACTCATTTTAATATCACCAATCTGCAGAGAGAAATAGAAACGTTTATTGATGACGATGACGATAACGAAAATATTACTGAAAGCATGAGACGTGGAGCAGGCACGATCCTTGAATCTATAAAAAATTTAAGATTCACTCATACGCATATATTCGAGGAACATTTTAATAATATATCTGAATTGATAAAATCCGATTCAAACAAAACTAAAATTTCAGTTTTAACGTTATGTCCCGTCAACAATGATAAAAAAAAGCAAATTATAGTTGAAAATATCTTAAATTCCTTCTACACGTTCATCAAGAATAATCACCCACAATTTTTAAACGCTATGCTTTTTATTGACGAGGCTCATAATTTTGTTCCGTCCAGAAAGACAACGCGAGCCTCCGACATAATTTTAAAAATCGCCGCCGAATCACGCCAGTACGGTTTCGGCATGGTGCTGGCCACGCAAAGCGTGAATGGCATTGATACCCGTGTAGCGAACTGCTGCAACACCAAATTTATCGGGAAACAAACATCTCCAGCTTACATTAAAGCCGCGGAAGAAACGCTGGGAGCGAAAAATACCGGAGTCAACAAACTTAATGTTGGAAATTTCCTTTTAAAAATGAATAATACTCCGCCTACCAAACCGTTTATAAAAGTAAAAACTCCTCAGTGTTTTTCCCATGCGCCATCAAATCCTCCATCTATTGAGGTAATCCTGAAAATGGCCCGCCAGTCACGCAAATTAACAAATAAAGAAGATTAAAATCAATTATTCACGAGTATAAATGGAGGTTGATATGAAAGAAGAACTAAAACCGATGTTAAAAGTTTATTTGATAGATCTTTTATCTAGGGGAGGATCCATTTTCCAGAAAGATTTTATCAATCCGGCTTACAAATCCGACAAAAAGAAAGAGCTTTTAAAACTAAAGCTTATTTCCGAGGAAAAATCAGTACTACCTGGTCATATCAGAACGACCGAACTGAAACTCACCGAGAACGGGTGGAAATATCTTGAAAATAATTTAAGCTTCCCCCTCAAATCTGGATCGAAATCGGTGGCGGTTATATTTTCGCGTCTCCTCGAGAATATCTCGGCCAACGTCAAATCGAAAAACATATCGTTCGTTGATATTTTCACTAAAACTCCCAATGGGTTGACCCCGGAAAAATTGCTTGAGAAAATCAGGATGATAAGTAATGATCACAAATCATTATTCATGCCAGGAGGCGGACTCAGGATTTCCACTCTGGTTAAATTTTTACCCGGAGCGTCTAGCGAGAATATCCGCTTCTGCCTTTTAGAACTCCAGAAGCAGGGACACCTGGTTCTCTACCGATTTGACAATCCGGGTATGCTTACGGATGAAGACAGAAAAGCCCTGATCTTGGTCGCCGGCGAGCCCAGGCATTACATGTTTATAACATAACACACCAAAAATCATACCCATGACAAAAGATAATCCTGATATATCAAATTCGCTGAAAGCGATAGAGAGTATCAATATCAAAACGGTTCGTATTATACGCGATGTCATGGATGTGACGCCCGAAAATGTTCCAGAAATTCACGCCTCCGTAAAAGAGGAATTTGAAAAAAGAATTTCATCCATATCCGAATCTATAAATTTCAGATCACAATTATTCCTTCCCGTCATTGGTACGGCAGGATCTGGGAAAACACATCTTCTAACGGACCTTTACCTGACAACCGAGAAATATAACGGTATTTTCATACCTATAGATATTTCTCGAACTAACAATTTTTATTCCATAGCTAATTCTCACATATTGGACGCTTTAGAAAAGAAACTAAAATACAACCGGACCCAGCTTTCTAGAGCGCTTTCAAATCTTTTAAATCACCTAAAATTTACTCAAATACCTGACGATATAGAGGATCGCTTACGCTCTTTAAATGTGGACAAACTGCTAAAGATCGTATATGAGGTTTTGAAAAAAATGGAATCCGTATGCGTACTGGAACATTTTCAATACGGAGATGTTGTCAGGGCGCTTTTTCTTCTCACATCGGAAAACAGGCGAGTTTCCACTATTGGCTTCAATATCATTACAAATATCAAGTTAGACGACGAAGAAATGAAAGAGTTCGGGATACTGAGGGAGGAAACGGAACCGGAAATTGTTTTCAAAGGTTTGACGTGGCTCTTTTCGTTGAACGGATCTTTCACCGTCTTCGGAATCGATCAGTTCGACTCGCTTATAAAAGCCGAGTTTCAACCACAGGTAACAGATAAAAACAATATTCTTCCCGCAGTCGTGAAATCGCATAACCTGGTTACTCTGTTTTTAAACGCATTGAAAAACATTCATGCTTATTCTCCTAGAGTGTTCTGCGTTTTAACGATATTCAACGACACATGGGTAAAATTAAATTCATCTCAATATTACAGAAGTATACTCTCTAAAATTTTCGACACCCCTTTACCGCTGGAACCCGTAAAAAGCGTAAGTCAGGCGAAGAATCTTATTTTTAAAATTCTAAATCATGCTTATCAAAAATACTCGGTGATTCCTCCTTATAAAACATGGCCGTTCCCCGAATCTTTCTTTGAATCCAAAGAAGGAATTTTCCCCCGCGAAATATTGAAAAGAGCGGCAGAACATATCTTGGAATGCAAGTTAAGAAGAGAGGTTTCCGAATGGCCTTTCCGGAAAAAACAGCCCCAGGGCGAATTCGATGAGATGGAAATTCTCTACAACGACCTTTTAAAAAGCCAAGATCTTTCTAGGATTAAGGATAAAGACGCGGAAATATCTTTTTGGCGCCCGGCTCTAATCGCCTTCGCGGAATGCTTCGCCGCCGAAAACTCCGGCGCGGCTGATGGTTTTTCCGTGGCGCCCGAGTATCAGGATCAAGTCAATTCGAAAAGACCGACCGCCGACGTGAAAATAGTCCTCTACCATGACGGAGTGGTGGTTCACACATTGTCCATATGGGCGATTTTGCAAACGCAGTGGAAGGCCGTCGTCAGCAGGGTGAAGGGCGCGGTCGACGGTTCCGGAATAAACAAACGGTATCCTAACCGTAAACTGGCCGTGATTCACTTCGAGAGTCTTTCCAAAAATCCGTCCACCCTGAAGGAATGGGATAAATTCGTTAAAAACGGCGGAATAGACGTAATTCCCGACGACACGTCTCTCTCCCTGTTTTACGCCTTGAAGTCAGTCAGGGAGAAATACCCCGATTTGTTTTCAAAGTGGGCGGGTCGGGGAAAACGCTCTCTAGAAAACGCCTCGCTGCGGGAATGCCTGGAGGAAATCCTCCGCCTCCTTGGCTGAAAAAACCTAAATCGCGCTCCGTGCGGCGGACGAGGCTTTTAGCTTTCACTTCGATTTTTTCCCGGCGTCCACGGCGGTCACGTTCACCTGGACGGCGCCGTTGTCCGCAAGCGAAATGAATTTCTCCTTCGCCATGATCCCTATCAGCCTTTTAAGCTGGAAGTCGGAGATGCCGAAGCACATGCTGTTTTTTAGAAACAAAAAGAATTTATCGTATCGCGGGGGGAATTTGCGGTCGGAGTAGGCCAAAAGGAGAAGCCTGATGTTTTTGGCCACCAGACCATCGTCCATGCGCTCGATGGGGGGATCGCTAAAGAGCATGCGGTAGTTCAAAAGCTTTTTCGAGGAATGGGTCTCGTACAATACATTGGGGATCAGCCCGTACCTTTCAATTAACCTGCGGTTCTTGCGGGAAAGCTTCTCCTTTTTCCCGAACTTTTTCTTTTTTTTCGGGCTGACGATTTTCTTATCCTCCGCCAAGACCGAGACGGGCGCTCCTCCGCCCTCGTTTGTGTCGATTAGAGCTTTCTCTTCTATAAGATCCTTCGCATCCTTCGAATCCTTCGGGTCTTCGCCCGCCTTGGTTTTTTTTATTTCCTGGACCTTGAGTAGAACTTCGGGATTGGTGAGCGTTAAAATCTTGCGCGCCCTTTTAGGCATCTTCCGCTCGGGCGGGACTTTAGTTTCTTTTTTTTTCTTCTTCGCGGTCTTGGCCCGCGGCTTCGGACTCTTCTCGGCTGAATCCGCTAGGATTCCGAATCCGCCGACGAAGGCCCCCTCCCGCCGGCCGGAGCCCGGGGGGGGCGGATCCAGGGAAGGCGGCGCCTCGCCTCCGAGGGCGGCCTCCTCCCGGCGCCTCTCTTCGAGGGTTTTGGGCCACGGCGCCTTGAGACCTCTTTTCCCGCCCTCCGTTCCGGGCGCGTCTTTTGGGGCCGGAGCTTCTTCCGCCCCGCTTTCTTTTCGCCCGAAAGGACAAGCCGCGGCTTTCCCGGCGTCCGCGGCGAAGGGCGCCCCTTCAAGCGGATCGGCCGAGGCGCCTCCGGCGCCGCTGGCGGCCGCGGCGGGGCTCTTCTCCTTTAAAGCCCCGGACTTCCCTAAAGCCGCGGCCTTTTCCCCGTCCGCCGCCGGAGCCTTCTTTTTTCTCGGGAGGGGCGGGGATAGCTCCACCACCCTTTTTTTACCGGTTGGGCGCGGCTTCGGGGAGGCTTCCGGGAGGATGGCCGGAGCCTCTTTTTTCCCCGCCTTGGGGGGGGCTTTGGGAGCTTTCAGGTCGTCCATCAGCGCTTTTCCGGTGTTTTCCGGCTTCCGAGGAAGTCCAGCGACGCTTGTTCCGGAACGCCCCCCTTTAAAGTCGGGACGGGAGGCGTGACCGGGGTTTTAGTTTCAGCCCATGTACTCGGGGAGGTTGGGAGGAAGGAAGGTGGCCGGGCGTTTGGCCTCGGCGTTGCTGGCCACCATCATGGCCACCTCGTCTAAAAAATCGTCGTCGGCGAAGGTTCTGGCGTTGTGCGGACAGAGTTTCACGCAGGCGGCGCAGGCGATGCACTTCCCCGGATCGATGATCTTGGGGTCCCCGTTCTGGAAGGCGCCGACGGGGCAGTTGCGGACGCAGAGCCGGCAGGCCTCGCAGGCGTGGGGCCGCAAGGCGAAGTTCACGCTGGGGGGTATCCCGTAGTTGCGCAACTGCGACTTGGGACCCCGGGCCAGGGCTTCCCGGGCGACCGCCCAGTTGCCGAAAAGGGTCTGCCTGATGCCCACCCCGAAGACCCGGGCCGACTCCTTGTCGGCGGAGTTGGGGCGGTCCCTCCCCAAAACGTGGGAATAGGAGTGCTCCCCCACGAAGGCGGCCGCGGCCTTGACCTCGTAGTCGCGGTTCACGCAGAGATCGTAGAGCTCCAAAAGGGCGTCCCCGTAACCCACGTTTCCGTAGACCACCACCGCGGCCACGGGCCTCCTGCCCTTGGGAAGCTGGACTAAGAACTCCCGCACCAGCCCCGGCAGCCTCCCGCCGTAGACGGGGAAGGCGAAGAGCACGAACTCCGCCTCGTCCAAGAGCAGAGTCTTCGTCCTCTCGGTGGAAAGGGTGAGGTCGAACTCCCGGGGGTTGATGGCCAGTCCCTGGGCTATGCTTTTCGCGACCGTCCTGGTGGTTCCGGTGGGGCTGAAATAAACGATGGTGTTCCGAATGACCTGGTGAGCCATCTAAAATCTCCCCCTACCGTCTTTTCAGGGCGATGAAACCCAAAGGAGGGAGGGTGAGGGAGAGGCTCCAGGACCGGCCGTGGGCCGGGTGGGGCTCCGCCTCCGCTCCGCCGCCCAGGCCCACGTTGGCGCCGCCGTAGATCTCGGAGTCGGAGTTCACGAGCTCCCGCCAGTAGCCGGGGCGGGGCGCGCCCACGCGGTAGTTCCGGCGAACCACCGGCGTGAAGTTGAAGACGAAGAGGATGGAGTCGTCCTGGTTGTAGCCGTTGCGGAGGAAGCTCACCACCGTGCTGTCGGCGTCGCGGAAGTCCACCCACTCGAAGCCCCGCCAGTCGTAGTCCATCTGGTACAAAGCGGGCTCGGAGAGGTAGAGGTGGTTAAGGTCCCGGGAAAATATCCGGAGCTTCTCGTGCTCGGGTTTTTCCAGAAGCTCCCAGGATAGCTGGGAGTTGTGGTCCCACTCGTTTATCTGCCCGAACTCCCCCCCCATGAATAGGAGCTTCTTTCCGGGCTCCGCGAACATGTAGCCCAAAAGGAGCCGGAGATTCGCGCACTTGCGCCAGTAGTCGCCGGGCATCTTGTCCCAAAGCGACCTTTTTCCGTAAACCACCTCGTCGTGGGAAAGGGGCAGGCAGAAGTTTTCGTGGAAGGCGTAGAGGAGGGCGAAGGTGAGGCGCTCCATGTTGTAGCGGCGGTAGATGGGATCCTTGGACATGAAGTCCAGCATGTCGTGCATCCAGCCCATGTTCCATTTGAACATGAAGCCCAGGCCCCCCAGGTGCACGGGTCGGGAGACCGCGGGAAAGGCCGTGGACTCCTCGGCTATGGTCATGGCCCCGGGGAAGAGCTCGTAGAGCTTGGTGTTCATGGTTTTAATGAACTCCAAGGCCTCCAAATTCTCGCGGCCGCCGTAGCGGTTGGGGATCCACTCCCCCTCCTTTCTGGAGTAGTCCAGATAGAGCATGGAGGCCACGGCGTCCACCCTCAAAGCGTCCACGTGGAAGAGATCCACCCAGAATAAGGCGTTGGCCACCAGGAAGTTCTTCACCTCCTTGCGGCCGTAGTTGAAGACCAAAGTGCCCCAGTCGGAGTGCGCCCCCTGGCGGGGGTCGGCGTGCTCGTAGAGGTGCGTGCCGTCGAAGCACTCCAGGGCGAAGGAGTCCCGGGGAAAATGGGCCGGAACCCAGTCCACCACCACCCCTATGCCGCTTTGATGGCACTTGTCCACGAGGTAGCGGAAGTCGTCGGGGGCGCCGAAGCGGGAGGTGACGGCGTAGTAGCCCGTCACCTGGTAGCCCCAGGAGGCGTCGAAGGGGTGCTCGGCCACGGGCATGAGCTCCAGCCAGTTGAAGCCCATGTCCAACATGTAGGGGACCAGTTCGTCGGCTATCTCGCGGTAGCTCATCCAGGAGCCGTCGGGACGGCGCTTCCAGGAGCCCAAGTGCGCCTCGTAGATGTTCACCGGCTTGTCGAGATATTTGTTTCCGGGCCGCTTGGCCATCCACTCCCCGTCGCCCCAGACGTAGCGGCCGAGGTCGTAGACGATGGAGGCGGTTTTGGGGCGCTGCTCCATGTGGTAGCCGAAGGGGTCGCTCTTAATCAGGGGAGGTCCGCCCTCCTGGGTGGTGATTTCGAATTTGTAGAGGTCCCCCACGGTGAAGTGCGGGGCGAAGAGCTCCCAGACCCCGGAGGATCCCCGGGGCCGCATCTGCAGCCTCCGCCCGTCCCAGTAGTTGCGGTCCCCCACCAGGGCCACCTTCCGGGCGGAGGGCGCCCAGACGGCGAAGAGCACCCCCCTCACCCCCTCGTGGGTGACGGGGTGGGCCCCCAATTTGTCGTAGGCCCGGTAGTGGTTGCCCTCGTTCCAGAGGAAGAGATCCAGCTCGCCTAGAACCGGGGTGAAGCTGTAGGCGTCGTAGAAGGTGGAGACGGTGCCGTTGGTGAATTTCACCTTGAGCTTGTAGGGGGCGTACTCGTAGTCGCCGTGGAAGAAGCCCTCGAAAAGGCCCTCCAAGCCCTTCCCCAGGGGGGCGAGCTTCAAAGGGCCGCCGGGAAGCAAAGCCTCCACCTCGGCGCCGTCCTCCACCAGGGCCCGGAAAACCACGCAGGATCTCCCGTCCTTCCAGTGGGGCCGCGCTCCCAGATACGAGAAAGGATCGCTCAGCTCGCCTCTAATAAGTATCTCAGCCGCCGTTTCGGACATCACCCGCCTCCCCTTCACGGATATTGAACCCCGCCGGGCGGGGTTCTTTCAATTGTCGCAAGTATAGCATAGAATGGGGGGGTAAAAAAGTTGGAGGATCCCCGCCCGCCTTTCGTCCGGGGGCCACCGCCTTTGATAAAAGCGGCGAAACGATTTCACCGGGAAAACTCGGGAAAAGCCCCTCCCGGGGGCTTCCGGAGCGCGGCCGCTTAAAGCTTCCGCCTTTTTCCGCCCTTTTTCGGATCCCTTCCGGAGCGGACCCGCCCCCTTCCCCGGGGGCTTTGATTTTTCCCCGCCCGGACCCCTTTACGGAGGGAAATAGATTTAGAGACGGAGACGGGAAAAAAGCGCGAAAAAAAGAAACTAAATATGGAGGCCGTTGGGAAAAAGAGAAAAAGAGGGAGCCGAATACGGAAAAACCGGATAAAAAAACCAAACGAGAACGCTAAATATGGAAAACGGGATGGGAAAAATAGAAACTGAAGAAGTTAAATATGGAGAAGGGAATGGGAGAAAAAGATAATAATGAAGGAAATAAATTTGGAGTACGGAGCGGGTGAAATAAAAGGAAAAGAGGGAACTAAATATGGAGAACGGAATCGGGGAAAAGTAAAAAAATAAATATGGAGAAAAGAATAGGGATAAATGGAAAACAAGAGAAAAATAGGAAAAATAAATATAGAGACCAACCCTAAATCGACGACGGAAGCGTAATTGGAAACGGACCCCCCCAGTTAAAATTCCGGACAATCTTGACGTATAATACGAGACGCCCGACATGCCCCATATTTAGTATAATGAATCCACCCGCGGCGTATAACCCCGCCTGTTTTTTTATTTTGGACTTTTCACGCGTTCTTTAAATAGGGAAGATAAGAAAAATAGTGAAAAAAGAGAAAAAAGAGAAAAAGAGAAAAAGAGATAAAAAGATAAAAAAGATAAAAAGAGAAAAAGAGAAAAAAGATAAAAAGAGAAAAAACAATAAAATATAAACGAAGAGAGGGAGAGGGGAAGGCCCCCATCCGGTTTTTTTTATCCGCGGGCGGAAGGCCCGGATGAAGGGCTAAACCGGATGAAAGCCCTTTCGGGGAGACGCGCGAAAGCCTTTTTTCGAAAAAACACCGCAAACTCCGGTCTTTAAGGCGGAATCCTTGTTAAGCACCATCGTAATGATCTTGGCGGCCGCGGGGCTGATCCTTTTAAACGCCATGTTCGTGGCGGCCGAATTCGCCTTCGTGCGGGTGCGGAGCACCCGCCTGAGGCTTCTGGCCCAGTCCGGATCGGGAACGGCCAAGGCGGCGCTTTTCGGCCAGAGGCACCTGGAGGACTACCTTTCGGTCTGCCAGCTGGGCATCACCCTGGCCTCCCTGGGCCTGGGCTGGATGGGCGAACCGGCGGTGGCGCGGCTTTTGCGGCCCCTTCTCGCCTGGCTGGGACTCGACAACCCCACCCTCACCCATTCCCTCTCGGTTTTAACGGGCTTCGTCATCATCACCTTCCTCCACGTCACCTTCGGCGAGCTGGCGCCCAAGAACATCTCCATCCGGGCCGCCGAAAGCACCGCCCTCTTCCTGGCCTGGCCCATGCTCGCGGCCCACTACGCCTTCCGTCCCTTCGTGAGCGTTTTAAACGCCACCGCCCAGGTGGTCCTGACCATGATGGGCGCCGGACACTGGCGCAAGACCGCCGGCTACTCCACCGAGGAGCTGAAGCTTTTAATCGCCGAATCCAAAAAGGACGGGGAGCTAGACGAGGTGGAGGAGAGGCTTTTAAACAACGTCATGAACATGGATAGGCGCTTGGCCAGGGACATCATGGTGCACCGCACCAAGGTGGTCTCCCTGGAGGCGGAAAGCTCGGTCAAAGAGGCGACGGAGACCGTCCTCAGGCACGGGCACACCAGGCTTCCGGTCTACGACGGGGACCGCGACAACGTCGTCGGCTTCATCCACGCCAAGGATCTTTTGGCCCAAGGGGACGTCAAGCTCCGCTCCCTCGTGCGCCGGGCCGTCTACATCTACGAAAACATGCCCGCGGACTCCATCTTGGAGCTCATGCTGAAGAAGAACAGCAAGCTGGGCCTCGTCTGGGACGAGTACGGCGCCTGGCAGGGGCTCCTCACCATGGAGGATATCCTGGAGGCCATAGTGGGGGAGATCCGGGACGAGTTCGACCGCGAGGAGGCCCCCATCCTCCGCGGCCCCGACGGCTTCGTCCTGGCCGAGACCACGGTCTCCCTAGACGAGCTCGGCGTCTCCCTCTCCCTGGATCCCGGCCACGACCTGGAGGACAGGTACCGCACCCTGGCCTCGCTTTTAGCGGGACGCTTCAGCGAGAACCCCGCGGCCGGCGAATCCTGGGAGGGCTACGGGGCCAGGTTCACGGTGGAGGAGACCGACGGTCCGGTGGTCACCCGGGTGAAGGTGGAATCCCTGAAGGCCCTGGAAAATAAAAAAGAGGAAAAGGAGTAGAAGGGAAAGAGGCGCGGCCAGATGGAAAAAGGCGCCCGGACGGCCGGAAAAGCAGAGGGGGACGAAAAAAACGGACGGCCGCAGGAAACGGCCCGCGCTCTTATTAGGCGAAAAAAAAGCCCCCGGACCTGTTTTCAGGCGGGGGCTTTTATTTTTTCCACCAGGCGCCTTAAACGCCGGAAGGCTTTGAAACTCCCTAAGAAAGGGAGCTTAAAGGGGACGGGCTAGTAGGGAAGCGGGCTGGACTCCAGGATGGTGAAGGGGTTGTTGTACTCGGCCGGGCGCTGATTCCCCTCGTCGATTTCCCCCTTGGCCAGCATGTCCTCGTATTCGGCTATGTAGTTGAAGGCCTTTTGGTGGTAGCCCGAGTCGGGGTAGCTCTTGACGAGGCCCCGGAAACGGCGCAGGGCGGCGGCGTAGTCCTGGCGCTTGTAGTAGAACTCGCCCACGTAGAACTCGTGGCCCGCGAGGAGATTCTGGGCCTCGGCTATGCGGGCCTGGCCCATGAAGGCGTATTTGGACTCGGGAAAGGTGGTGATCAGAGAGTCGAACTCCTGGATGGCCTTGTTGGCCGGAGACTGGTCGTGATCTATGCCGTTCATGCGCTGGTAGTAGCACATGCCCTTCTGGTAATAGGCGTAGGGGAGCGCCTCCGAGTTGAAGTTGTTAACCGTGAAGTTGTCGTAGGCCGCGTAGGCCTCCTCGTATTTGCCGTCCAGATAGTAGGCGTCCCCCAGTTTGAGCTGGGCCAGGGGGGCGTAGGGGCTCTGGGGATACTGGTCCCGCAGCTGCTGGAAGAGCGTCACGGCCTCGGAGTAGTCCGAGGCGTCCAGGCGCTCCTGGGCCCGCATGGCGAGATCCCGATCCTGATCCACCGCCATGTCGTCCTGGCCGGGGGTGGAGGATCCCCAAATCCTGGCCCAGAGGTTTTTGGTGGAGGCGCAGCCCGGAAGCATGGCCGCGCCAACCGCTACGCAGACGATGAAAACGAGAATCCTTCCGGTTGTCCGGACTTTTCCTGCCATGTGACCTCGGAGAGCATTCCGCATGCTGAATGAATGAAATTTTCGAGCGCCTCCGGCGGGGAGGCGGAAAACGCCGTTTTTCGGACTAGAGATACTTCTCCAGCTCTTTTTTGAGATCGAACTTGTCCTTATGGCCCACGACGCGTCCCACTTCGACCTTCTCCTTGAAGATTATGAGACAGGGGATGGAGCGGATCTTGAATTTGCTGGCCATGTCGTTATTCTCGTCGACGTTTATCTTGGCGAACTCGATCTTGCCCTTGAGTTCGACGCTGAGCTCCTCCAAGACCGGAGCCAGGGCCTGACAGGGACCGCACCAGGGAGCCCAGAAATCCACCAGGGTGGGGCCCGAGGGGAGGGAATCGTCGAAGGTGGCGTCGGTCAGGATCTTGATATTCTCACTCATGGAAAAAACTCCTGAAAGGTGTCGTTTTAAGGCCCGGATCCGGAAAACTCGGCCCCCGTTGCGGCCCCCGAAGGAACGTGCTATTTTGAGAACCCGCCGGATCCGCCGATTACCCGCGAATCCGCGGAAAACCAACGGTCGCCGCGTTTTTCACCCGTGAAAGTCTAGACGATTTTCCCCTCCGAGTCAAGAGGAATCGAAATTCAAAGGCCTCCGGCGCCAAGGCTTCCCTGGAAGGCCCCGCCAAGAGTTTCGCTTCGAATCCCGCTTCGAGTCCCGCCTCGCCACCCAACGGGTTCTTCACCCATGCTGGATATAATCGTCCAAGTCTTCTGCTGCCTCCTCTTCCTGGCCGCCGCCCTCGGCTGCTTCCTGCCGCTCATACCGGGGCTTCCCCTCGTATTTCTGATCTTTCTCGGCTACGGCTTCTACGACGGCTGGAACTCCTACGGAACGACCACCATGATAATAGTGACGGCGGCGGTGGTAGCGAGCGTCGTCCTGGAAAACCTCGCCTCCGCCGCCGGCGCCAAGGCCTTCGGCTCGGGGAAGGCGGGGATGATCGGATCCGTCCTGGGGGCGATCGCGGGGGTGATCTTTTTCAGCGTCGTCGGGCTTATCGTCGGCACCTTTCTGGGGGCGGCCCTCTTCGAGATGATCTTCAACCGCAAGGCTCTAAAGGAGGCCGCCGGCGCCGGAGCGGGGGCCCTTTTGGGCTGTTTGGGAGGCTCCCTTTTCAAGTTCATCCTAAGCGTGGCCCTGGCCGCCCTCTTCGCCTGGCTCGTCTTCTTCGGCCCCGCCTAGAGACCAGATGGCGAAGACTTTGAACAGCCTCTGGGATCCCCCCTTCCCCTTCCCCCGGGGGGCGGAGGACGTCCCCCCGAAGGGGATTCTGGCCGCGGGTCCGGGGCTCACGGAGCTTTTAAAAATCCGGGCTCCGGAAACCCTGAAAAAACGCTGCCATCTTTTCGGCCGGGGCGGAACGGCCTTGTACGCGGGCCGGGACTTTTTCCTGGCCGGCCCGGTCCTGGGGGCGCCCATGGCGGTCATGGCCCTGGAGATCCTTTCCGGCGGCGGCGCGGAAGAGCTCCTCTTTTCCGGCTACGCCGGCTCGCTTAGGGCGGATCTGCGCCCGGGAAGCCTTTTCCTTCCGGAAAGGGCCCTCTCCACGGAAGGCGTCTCGGCCCACTACTCCCCCGACCTTTCGCCCGATCCCTCCCTTTTGGAAAAACTCAGGAAAACGGCCCGGGAAACGGGTTTCGTCCGCTCCGGAACCGTCTGGACCACCGACGCCCCCATGCGGGAAACCCCCAAACTGCGGGAGAGGCAGAAAAAACTGGGGGCCGAGGCGGTGGAGATGGAGGTTTCCGCCGTCTTCTCCGCGGCCCGCTTCCGCGCCCTCAAAGCGGCGGCCCTTCTCCTCATAACCGACGTCTTCGACGAGGACGGCTGGAGGGGCGGCCCCGGAGGGAGGGAGCGAGGCGAGGCGCTGGAGCCCCTCCTCAAGCTGGCCTGGAAAACCCTGGCGGCGCCGCTTTAAAAGAGGCCTGAAATCTTTTCCGCCCCCGCGTTTTCCCCCGTCCCCGGGCCCGCGGAGCGGCGCGGTTTTCGGGAGCCGGATTTTTCCCGCGGGTTTCACGAAAACGCGGAAAAGAGGAGGGGGGGCGAGGGGGGGGCCTGAATCCGGCTAAGCGTCCGGAAGAAAGACGGGGGAATCGAAAGGCCCCGGATCACAGCCCCCGGTCCAGACTTATGATGAGCTCCACCTCGCCCCGGTGGAGCCGCGCCCGGGTCGCGATATCCTCCACCGAGAGTCCCTCCCGGTGGAGCTTTAAAACCAGGGCCCGCACCTCGGGGGCGGCGGGATTGGCCTTTTGATCGGAGTCGCTCCGGAGGGCGCTCATCCGGCGGCCCTCGCTTTGGAGCTCGTCTAGGCGCCGCGAGGCCTTCTCCACGGCCGCCTCGGTTTCCGCGAGGAGGGCCCGGTAGGATTCCAGCCTGTCGTCCAGCTTGGAAATAAGATCGGAGGATATTTTTTTCTTGTCCTCCAAATTCCGGGTGAAACTTTGGGAGATGTTTTCGGACTCGGTTATAAAGCGGGAGATTGAGGACTGCGTTTCGAGGGGAAGCGAGGGCGCGGGGGCGTTTTTATCCCGCCTCGCGGTGCGGAAGAGGACCAGGATGAGGAGAACCAGGAGGCAGACCTCGAGGATTATCTGAACCAGGATGACTTCTTTGATGGGAAAGTCCAAGCTGCGGGCGCTCCTTTCCGCCCGGCCGCGAGAAGAACGCGTCAGATCCGGCGATCCACGACGCTTTCCACCGGGGCCAGGTAGGGGTCGGAGGCCTTGGGGGCGCGCTTTTTAAAGACGGGCTTGTATCTTTCCCCCGGCCTGTAGTCGGGCTCGCCGTGGACGGGATTCACCCTGGTGGCGTCGTTGAGGCGCGCCACCACCTCCACCGTGTCCCGGCGTATCTCCTCGGCCCGCAAAAGCCTCTCCTGGCGCGCGGCCTCCTCGGCGGCCTGGGCGTGGGCGGCCACGTAGCCGTTCACCGTGGGCAGCTGGAGGATCATCTGGTTTATGTGGTGCAGCGGAGCGGTCATGGCGGTTGGAATCCGTTCGCGGAGGCTTTTTCCGGAGAAAGCCGGCTCTTTCCGGCGGCGGAGGGCGAAAAGGCGGGGAATGTTAAGCGCCTCTGAAGGAAAATTATAGCCCCGCTTGAGGTTTTTTTCAAGGAGCTTTTAGGAAAGGGGACGCACCGGAAAGAGGCGGGAAGAACGGGGGCCGAAAACTCCGCCCGGGGGGCGGAGGCGGGGGACTATCGCCTTGGGAGGGCGCCCGGGGTCCGGAAAGGGGGCCTAAGCCGCCCCGCCGGAGGAGAGCGTTTATGGCTTTTACGCCCCATAATATGGTACAAGAATATGAATTATAAAAGCGTCTATAATTATGAGCTTTCACGCCATATTTTTTATATATTTATACTAATAAAATAATGAAATCATTAATATTTTAGTAGCTAAAATTAAATTTTTATGCAAATAGAAGTTCAAAAACGCCGACTTTCACTTCGGGGGCTCTTCGGCCTCACCGCCCCAAGGCGTCCCGATATAGAGTTTAGGCCGCGCGACCCCCCGAAAGGCGCGGCCCGCCGCCATCCCGGTTGAACGCTTAAATATTAAGCCGCTTTTTCGCCCGCTTAAGTTGTTTCAAGGCGAATAAAAACGAAAAACCCGACCCCCCGTCGGCGGGTCGGTTTTTTCGTCCCTCGGGCGCGGTCCGACTTTTCAAGTTACGCGGCGGAAAACGCCTAAACCCGAACGTCTCTTTCGTTTCCGAAACATCTTTCCTGAGGCGTTCCAAAATCTTGACGCGTTCCAAAATCTTTAGGGCCGAACCAGGGGCCTTTCCGCCTTCATCCGCGAAAAAGCGATTTAGAGAAATTCCGGGGCGATATTGTCTATCCGGCGGGTGAATATGAAAAAAAAGGCGCGTCAAGGGTAACCGCTTCACTTTATCGTTGAACCCGCATCCTCCGGGGGGGAAATAATTACGATTCAGCGAATTTCGACTGGAGCGCGGAAAATTTGTCATGACGCTTGTTGAAGAGACGACACGCCAAAGGCGGGAAAAATCGCAACGCTAAATAGTCTATAAAAAATATTCTTTGAAAATTTTAAAAAGAGACGGGACTTTTCCCAGGCGCGTTGTTTTCAGTCGTTGAACGCGACCTTGATGAGCTCGAAGGGGCTGATGGCGATCCCGATCCTTCGCACCAAAACCGAGGAGCTGGAGGAGCCGTCCTCCCGGGGCAGGTGGTTTAAATGGTCAAGGGCTGTTTTCGCCGCGCTCGCGAGAATCTTTTCTATGGTGTTCACGCCCCGGGGACGGGGTTTGACGTTCACGACTTTTATAAGCAATATGAGATTTCTGGAAACGCACTCTATGGCGCATTCCCTGTTTCCTCTAAGAACCTCCGGCTTGGTTAAAAAACCGTGCCATTCAAAAAAGCTCTGTAGGGCGGTTTGAAAGATGACGTTGAAATGATTGTTGATCCGCCAGGCGTAGACGTTTTTCAGATAAATCTCGGAGGGAATATCCTTCTGGGGGTAGAAAAGCTCGTTTTTTATGAGATCGGGGGCGAAATAGTCGTAAAAACTCGGCGCCGGCGCGAAAACGTCCACGTCGTCGGTGGTTATGTCGGTTGAATTTTTAAGGCATTTATCCTTCAAGCGATCCACGATCGGTATGGTGAATATAAGCTCGCTCAATAAAGCCTCCAGAGCGCGGTCGTTTTTAGTGCAGCTCGCGAAAATAATCTGCTGCATGGACGAATTCATCTCGTGCTTGGGTTTATGGGCGAAAAAATTCAAATAAAGCGTGTTGCAGAACTCGTTGTTCACCTCGTGATTTTGAATTTTTAGGTTGTAAAACCATTTGCCGTTCATGGAAAAGACGTTATCCACCGTGAGATATCCCTCGTAGAACATGAGAGCGGTGTTGTTCACTTTGCCGACGTCTATCTTGTAAAACTCGTTTGAAAGGCAGTTTTGAAAAGTCGAGCGGATGAACTGATCCATATCCTCTTTTAACATATTCTGAAGAAGGAGCGGGCTGTCGCCTTTGTGCCCCAATCCCTTCGGTCCGCCCAGGTAGAAATACCTGTTGATCTGGCAGGGGGAGAATACTTTTTCCACTCCGTTCCAGCTGTGACCGTCGTAGTAGTCTAGGATCTCGTTTCGCAGATCCACGATGGAATAGTCGCCCGGACGCCTCCCCTCCCTTATCATTTTTTCCAGAAGGGTCTCGAAGCGTTCGGAAAAATTGGAAAAGAACTCTTCCCGGGTGTAGCCGAAGGCCGTCGCGAACTCGTCTAAAAACGTGAGATCGGTCAGATTGTCCAAAGTGGAGTGCAAGACGCTCTGGCACATTTTCACCCTACCCGTAAGGTAGACGAACTGAAGATTCGGCTCGGCGTCTTTTAAAACCTGGTAGAATTCCCTTATAACCCCCCGCACGGAAGCTCCCACGGTGGGATTGTAGAGATGGTCGAGTATGGGTTTGTCGTAGGAGTCCACCAGGATCACGACCCTTTTATTATATTTGGTTTTCAGATCCCTTATAAGCCAGTAGAGCGATTCGGGGGGATTGTCCTGGTACCGGACGTCCAACCCCTCCTCCTCCGCGGCCGCCTTCAGCCTCGACATGACGCTCTCGGAGAGCATACCGGCCGTGAGCGCGGGGATCTCCATATTGAGCTTTATCACGGGAAATTTTTCAAACGACTTCACCTTATCGTGGATGTACAGACCCCTAAACAGCCTCTCCTCGCCCCGGAAAAAACATTCCAGGGTTTTGAGAAAAATGGTTTTACCGAAACCCTGCGGCCTTAAAAGCAGAAAGAACCTGTTCTGGCTGTTTAAAAGAGTCTCGACATGCATCGTTTTATCCACGTACAGGTAGTTGTTCTCCCTGATGAAGCGGAAATCGGACACGTTGAACGGGATCTCTTTATTGGCTTCCAGCATTTCGGCACCAGAAACAAGACGGATCTTCGAAGAATCTGATAATTCGAACATTTAAGCGGGCACCATCCTCGAACGGCCGGATAGGGGGGACTACCTGCGGCCGGCGCTTTTCCGGACGGAACGGTAAAATCCGGCCGTTTTAATTAAATAAAATATAAAGTAGAGAATGTATTCCGAAAAAAAACACGCTCTCCCAAGCTAATTTAGGTTATTCACGAAGAAATTAAAACCGCGGATACGGCTATCCGGCGGCGAAAGCGATTTCGCCGGAGCCTCCAAAATATTTTCCCGGGCGTTTCCGGTTCCGGAAAAAAACCGGGACGACTCACGCCTCCTTTGAAAAATTTAAAGGCGTTTACGATGGCGGGTTTCAGTACCCGATAAAACAGTCGCCGCGGACGAAAAATAGGCCATGACCGGAAACGGACTTTTTTTCGAAAAATTACCCGGCGGCCGCGGCCCGAAACGGATTGGAGGGCGGAAGGATTTTCAAAAAGAGGCCGCGGGCGGCCTGAAAATTCAGGCCGCGGATCGAAGTCAAGTCCGAAAATAAAAAAAGGGCTTGAAACAGCGTCCCGCCGGATTGGAGGATCCGGACGGGGCGAACCGGCCGAGGCGGATCTTTCCCGGTTTAAAAACCGCTAAAAAGGGAGCCGGAGAGGGGAAAAACCCGCCGGGAAAAACTTACGTTCGTATATTAAGGCAGCGGGCGGAAAAAAATCAAGATTTTTTTCCGCCCGCGTCCTTCGAGGCCAAAAATTTTCAAATCCAGCGAAAATAAACGATTTTCAGATACCGCTTGATAGGCCGCCTTTCAAATTCCTTTTCCGCGTCTAGTTATTTAAACGTTTTTTCGTTCGGAAAGCCTCCTCCCGACCGGCTATTCTCATTACGTTTCAAAAATGAATAACGATGCTTGCGCGAAAAGTCCCCCGTTGTTTTTGACTTTGAAACAACATACTATATAAGGTGTAGTATATTTTGATTTATTCCATATAGTTTATGTTTTCCCTAATCAATTTTTAAAACAAGACTTTTCGCGCGCGCATCGGTAATTACATTTTGGAAAACGAAATCTACGGAACTCCGCGGGAAAAGCCATTCCAACAAACGACGCCGGAGCTAAACCCCGGACGGATCGCCTAAGCGAGGGGCGCTTAAGGACCTCTCCGGCGAAATAAGGACGTTTTTAGACATCGGTCGGGTTAAACCGGCCTCCCGGAGCTGATTTTTAGCGAATAACAGGCGAATCGGGACCAAAAGACCTTCCCTCCTTGAAAATATTTTCAATTTAATTCCTGGGTCTTTAGTTATTTTAAAAATAATTTTTTGACATTTTTAAACGTTTTTTAAGACGGCTTTTTTAAAAAAAAATGGGTAACGACGACCCCGAAGAAACGGAACCCGCCGACCCTGGACCCGCCGTTTCCATTGAAAAAATATAACATTACGCCTGATTTTCCCCTTGAGCGCTAAATTAGGCGCTTATTTCCCCGCGGAACATCGCGTTCCCCGAAGAACACCCCCGCGTTTCGCCCGGAGAATGCCGCGCGTTTTTCCATAGGAACTCAGAGATTTTTTCCTCGTGAAACGCCCAGCGTTTCGCAGGGAGAATTCCGCGCGTTTTCCCATATGAATACCGCGTTTTTTTTCCCCGGGGAATGCCGCTTTTTTTCCCCGGGGAATGCCGCGTTTTTTTCCCCGGGGAATGCCGCGTTTTTTTCCCCGGGGAACGCCGCGTTTTTTTCCCCGGGGAACGCCGCGTTTTTTTCCCCGGGGAACGCCGCGTTTTTTTCCCCGGGGAATGCCGCGTTTTTTACGCGCGGAAAGGATCCCTTCCCTCGAAAAGCCAGGCGCTTAAAGGTTTTTTAGGGAGGCGAAATACTCGTTTCCGGACGTCTACGCCTTCTTCTCGGAACGGAACCTCCCCTCGGCCGAAAAAAACCCCCTCCTCCAAAAAGGGGGAAGGGGTCGAAGGCGGAAAAAAGCGGCTTTCAGGCGTTTTGATTCACGATGAGCTCTTTTTTCCGGAATAGGGAGACTATTCTTTTCCCCAGGACGGCCGCCCCGAAGATCACGATGGAAATGAACACCACCGTGGCCCCGGGGGTGGTGTTCACCGCCGGAATGCTCGCCACGTAAAGGCCCGCCTGCCCCGAGACGATGGAAACCAGAAGGGCTATCCAGAACATCCCCTTCCCCGAGGAGGCGAGAATCCTTCCGGCCGCGGCCGGGGCGATTAAAAGGGCGGTCACCAGGAGCACCCCCACCACCTGCACGGCTATGACCACCACGAAGGCCAGAAAGCCCCCGAAGAAATATTCGGGCATGGGGCTTTTAAGGTAGTTGGCCGGAGCGACGCAGGTGAGCATGAGGCGGTTGTAGAAGAAGGCGAAGAAAAAGAGGGAGACGAAGGCGAGGACGATGAGCAGGCGTATCTCCATCTCGTTCACGGTCAGGATGTCGCCTAAAAAATAACGGTTGATCTTGCCCTGGGCCTCCGGGTAGTGGCTCACCAGGGCCAGACCGAAGGCCACGCCGCCGGAGAAGATGAGGCCGATGACCGTGTCCGAGGCCAGGGTGCTGTGCTGCATCACGTAGATGATTAAAAGGCCTATGAGGACTCCGAAGAACAGAACCACGATATCCGGGTTCCAGCCGAGGATGAGGCCCAGGGCCAGGCCGCCGAAGATGGTGTGGCTCGCGGCGTCGGGGAAGAAGGCCATTCTCCGGCTCACGACCAAAACCCCGGTCCCCGAGGCGGAAAAGGAAAGGAGCAAAAGGGCGAAGGCCGCCTTTTTCATGAACTCCAGCTCGTAGAGAAGGCCGAAGATCCGGTAAAAAGGTTCTATTAGTTCCATATGTCACCAGCTTTAAAGACTAAAAGCCCGCGCCCCCGCTTCGGGGACCCTGGCGAAAGATCGAAGGGCCTCAGAGCGCGGGCCGCGCCGACCCGCGCTTGACGGGGAACTCGTCTTCCGACCCTGGGCTTTCCCCGTAGCGATCCTCGAAGGCCTCGTCCGCGGCGGCCGCGGACGGATCCGCGGCCGTGGGAACGCCGCCTTCGAGGCGCAATCCGAAGAGGCGGCCGATGACGTCTCTTTTGAAGATCTCCTCCGGCGGCCCGGAGGCCACCACCGTGCGGTTGAGGCAGACTATCCAGTCGGCGTAGCACCTGGCCGTGTCCAGATCGTGGGAGACCATGATCACGGTCATCTCCCTTTTAAAGGTCTCGAGGATCTCGTTTAAAAGCCTCTCCCCGTAGACGTCCACCCCGCTCGCGGGCTCGTCCAGGATGAGGATGTCGGGCTTCTCCCTCAAGGCCCGGGCGAGGAAGACCCGCTGGGTCTCGCCGCCGGAAAGGGATCCCAAAGGCCTATCCATCAAGGTTCCGGCCTTCACCATCTCCAAATACTCCCGGTTGAGCTTTTTAACCTTTTTGGGTATCCGCAGCCACAAAGGCCAGGGGCTGCGGCCCAGGGCCATGAACTCGGAGACGGTGAGGGGGAGGTTGTGGTCGAAGTCCAGCCTCTGGGGCACGTAGCCTATCACCGGTTTGGCGGGATTGAAACGGACGCTCCCCGACACCTCCACCTCGCCTAGGAGGGCGTAGACCAGGGTGCTTTTCCCGGCCCCGTTGGGGCCGATTATCACGGTCTGCCTCCGGGAGGGTATCTCGCACGATATTTCGTGGAGGATGTCGTAGCGCCCGCGGGAGACCCCCACGTCTTTCAAAACCACGGCCGGGGCCTCACCCTCCGCCGCGGTCCGCTTATTTTCGGACATTTTTTTATTCTTTCCCAAGCGGAGGCCTCGAGCCCTCCGCGGACGATGAAAAAGGAGGGAAAAGCCCGGGGGGGCCCGTCAGTTGGCCTTGACGTTCGCGGGAAGGAGGCGGGAGAGCAGGGCGATGTCGGAGCTTACCACCTGCTGGTAGTAGTCCACCGGCGGGTCGGCCGAGCCGGAGGTGGCGGGATCCACCACGGCCACCGGCACCCCGGTCTCGGCGCCCAGGCTCTTGGCCTGCTCCACGTCCGAGTCCGGCTCCAAGAGGATGGCCGAGACGCCCTCGGATTTCACCAGCTGGACGATGCTTTGGAGCCTGGCCGGGGAAGGCGCCACCTCGGGGACGGCCTCGATGTCGGCCACGATGAGGATGCCCAGCTCGGCGGCCAAATAGTCCATGAAGCCGTGGCTGGTCACCACCTTGTAACCCCGGCGGGTGTTTTTAAAGTTGGCGATCTCCTCTTCCAAGGTCTCCATGGAGGCCTGGAAGCGCTCCAGGCGGTCCCGGTAGTGCTCGGCTCCGGCGGGATCCTTCTCGGTCAGGGCTGCCGCGATGTTCGCCGTCATGAGGGCGGCGTTTTTCGGGGAGAGGAAGATGTGGGGGTTGGGGTCCACGGTTTTTTTGGAGACGTCCCCGGTCACCTTCACCCGGCCGCTGTCCAAAAGGAGGGTGGGCACCCCCTTGGAGGCGTCGATGATGAAGATGTCGGAGGGCGCCACCCGTAAGGCCCTGTCCAGATAGACCTCGAGGCCGAGGCCGTTCTCCACGAGGTTTTTAGTCCGGGAGAGCTTCTCCAAATCCTCCTGGCGGGGATTGAACTCGTGGGGGCAGCCGGTTTCGGGGCTGGTCATGAGCTCCACGGAAAAAAAATCCCGCCCCTGGTTCAGGTAGCGGGTGAAGAGCCACACGGGATAGGACGCGGCCGCGATCCTCTCGCCCTGGGCCACGGTCTGGGCCCGGAGAAGGGGGGCGGCGGTGAGGGAAAAGAAAAGGAGGAGGAGGATTAAGGGAAGGGTTGAAAGCGCCGTCCGCGGGAGGGGCGGGGAAGAAACGGACGCTCGGGCGGGGAGGGGGCGAATTTCGGACATGGTTATCCTCGCGACGAAGCCGGGGGGCTCCGAAATAAAAACGCCGATATTTAACCTGCCCTTAAATTCAGCTGCGAACCCCGCGCGAACGGGCGGGATACACTATATTATAGCAGAAAAAGCCCAAGGACGCGGAAATAAAATTCGCTTCGGGAGGCGGAAAGCCCCTTTTTTTTTAGGACTTTGAAACGACACGCTTTATAAGGCGCGACATGTTTTGATTTTTTCCAAATCGTGTATGCCGCCTCGCAAAATTCACACGCCCCGACTTTCCGCCCGCGCCCTCGATTTCGCCTTTTATTTTTAAAATCCGCCAAAAAAACAAAAAAAAACGCCCCGGATCCCCTCCGTGGCGAAAAAAAAGGGGGGGGGGGGACGCCAGCGGCGCCCCCCCCCACCCCGGAAACAAAGAAAACAGCGCCCATTAGGAGTTCCAGCCCCTTAAAGCCGGGCCGGAGGGGGATTTGCCGGGCGGGG
>JAISMF010000018.1 GCA_031276865.1 Deltaproteobacteria bacterium
CGGCCGCCGCGGCGGAAAAAGGGAGTTTTTTTCCCTCCGGACGCCGTCCGGGCAATATTTTCTAAAAGTCAAACGCCCTTAAGGGGATGTTCAAGGCGTTTTCAGAGCCGGCTCGATTATTTTTCAGGCGTATTTCCGAAAAAGTCGAAGAGTTTCTCCATGTCTTTATAGGAATAGCTCTAAATCCGGGGAAGCTTTTAAAAAACGTTTCGCTCTTTCCCCGGGTTTCCAATCATCTTTAGTTCGGGCGCGCTATTTTAGGCGTTTCAAGCTTCCCGCGGGGTTTTGGACGATTGAAGTCCGCTGGAGGCTCGTGAAACCTTAAAGCGGCTTGGGAGATCTTAGGGCGTTTCCCCCGCTACGGAGGCGGATCCCAGCGAAACTTAGCTTAAAGCTCCACTTCCGCCTCAAAAAGATCCCCGGGAAAAAGGGAGGCGGAGCCGGGAAAGGGCGGGAGATTTACGAAAAATGATGGCACATCTTTTGCTTTCAGCACACCGGAAGAACCTGGTGAAGGCCGGGGTTTGAACGGAAGCTTTAAAAAAGACTCCGCTTCCGCTTCAAATATGTCTTCGAGCAAAAAGCGAGGTGAAGAATGCCTTCTCTTGTGCGCCCCAAGGTCACCGCCCTTATTTCCACCTACAACCGCCCCCAGTACCTCTCCGACGCCATAAAGTCCATCGAGGCCCAGACCATGGACGACTGGGAGCTCATCATCTTAAACGACGGCGGCGTCGACGTGGCCGGGGTGGTGGAAAAATTTGCCGACCCCAGGATCATCTACGTTCCGGACAACGTGAACAAGGGGGCGGCCATCCGCTTCAACCAGGGCCTCCAGATGGCTAAAGGCGACTACGTCTGCTACCTGGGGGACGACGACCTCTTCTATCCCAACCACTTCGAATCCCTCTCCAAGGCCCTGGACGCGAATCCCGAGGCCGGCTTGGCGTATTCGGACCTCTACGCCGCGAGCTCCATCGCCGACAACAAGACGGGCCAGCGCTTCGTTTTGGACAAGCAGATGATGGTGTCCCGGGATTTCAACCGGGAGTTCATGTTCCACTTCAACCACGTCCTCCACGTGAGTTTGATGCACCGCCGGGAGGCGGCTTTGAGGGTGGGCTGCTTCGATGAGAACGTGAAGGTCCTAATCGAGTGGAGCTTAAACAGGCGCCTCGCCTTCATCTACGACTTCGTCCACGTGGAGGAGGCCACCGGCGAGTACCACATGGCGGTCTTCAAATCGGACCGTATATCGGTGAGGGAGAGGCGCAACCAGGAGTCCTACAAGCACAACCTCAGGCGCATCCGTTGCAATTTCCCGGCCGAGCCCTGGGCTAAAATCGACCGCGTGGATCTATTGTACCTGGTGGAGCGCTGGGGAAAGAAACTGAACAACCACCTCAAAGAGATCATAGACAACTTCGACCACCCCATGCGCATAAAGCTCGTGGGAAACGGCGCCGGCCTCACCGTGAAGGACGCCCGGGCCTCTTTGCGGGAGCTCTCCGAGCTGAAAAACATCGAAATCGTCCACATCCCCCAGAAGCTCGATCCGGTTATCGCCTTCCGGAAGGCCGCGAAAGAGTCCGACGCCGAGTTCCTCTTCCTGGTGACCCCGGCCCTCCAGGCCGTGGCCGCCCCCCGCCGGATATTCGTGGGCGTGGACATGCTCAAGGACAATCCGGAGCTCCACTCCATCCGCTGGAACGTCCCCGGCGAGGAAAAGGAGAAGACCGTCTTCGAGTGCCTCATCTACCGGGACTACTTCCTCAAGCACACCAAACCCTCCCGGACCAGGAAGGGAAAGGTCATGATGGTGCCCACCATCACCATGTCCATTCCCAAGGGGTTCAAGTTCGACGCCATGTACACGGATCTCTCCAAAAAGATCCAGAACAAGGAATGGGAGGCCGCCAAGGAGCTTCTGAATCAAATTTTATCCGAGCGCAAGGGCTTCCCCCACATCCAGTACCTGATAAGAGACATGGAGACCATAGCCTACGGTCTGGAGGACTTCGAGGAGTACGAGAAGAACATCTACGCGCTCCTGGAAAGGGGCTACCTCCCCGACAACTACATGCGTCTCTGCCAGCTTAGGGCGCACCAGGGCCGCTACAAGGAGTCTTTGGAGGCCGGCTGGAAGGCCACGGCCGCCCTGGGCGTGGAAGTCGAGGACTTCGACAGCCAGTGCTTCCCCATCAGCATGCCCCACGAGCTGGGCGCCTTCAAGCTCTTCATGTCCATGGGCGAGAGCTCCCTTAAGCTTCGGGACCACGTGGAGGCCGCCCGCTGTTACCATATCGCCTCGAAGATCAAAAGCGACAGCTACAAGCCCTTCCTCGGCTTCGCCAAGACCTATCTGGCGGCCGGAGAGCCGGCCCGAGCCGAGGAGGCCTTGACCCGCATGCCCGGCAAAGCCGGCCAGACGGACCCCGAGACCCACCGCCTCTTAGCCCAGGTCTGCCGCTCCCGGAAAAACCTCCCCCTCGCCTTCTCGTGCCTCCAGAGGGCCTTCGAGCACGGTCCGGCGGACGAGGAGAACCTGGAGCCCTTCTACTTCACCGGAGCCGGAATCGGCCGCTTCCAGGAGATGGTGAAGCCCATAAAGACCTTCCTTGAGCACCACCCCGAAAACTCCAACGCCTGGGGGCGGCTCTCCTCGGTCTACTTCAATCTAGGAGAGAAGTTCCTCGCGACCGAGGCCGCCGAGAAGAGCCTGGCCCTGGATCCGAAAAACCCGGTGGCGAAGAGCATCCTCTCCCGGGTCAACTCCGGAAAGGAGCTCCCGACGCCTCCCCCGGTCAAGGTGGAGGCCGGAGCCAACGGCCTCACCCTGGACGCCTCCAACGCCCTGGCCAACCTCCTGGACACCACCGCCATAGTCTGGTAGCGCCGGTCTGGCGGCGCCTGAAAGAACGGCCCATGAAGCGTCCCCTCCCGCCGTGAAACACCCCATCCCGGGCGCCCCGGCGCCCGGGATGGGGCGTTTCACGGCTTTTTCCGCGTCTTTCGTCCCTTCCGGCCATTTCCATCCCCCGCCCCGGACCTCCGGTTTCAGTTTTCCCCGGGCTTTCCTTTTTTGGCCCTTCCCTTTCCCGCGGCCCCGCCCCCCGGCGCCGCTTCCGGGCTTGTGGAATACAGCGGCCCCGAGCTTTGAAAGCCCCGCGGGGCGGAAACCCAAGGTTGAGGAAAGGAGGAAAAGAGGATAAGGAGGAACGGGAGGGAAAAAAGGTCGGGCGGAGGGGAGGGAAAAACGAAAGGCGGAAAGGGACGGAAAAACAAGAGGAAAAGCCGAAAAACCGACCCCTCCCCCTTAACTTCGGCCGGAAAAAGCGTAAAAGGCCTCCGGCTTCGGCCGGAAAAAGGCCTTAAATCGCCCCCCCCCGCGTCTTCCTCCATTAGCGCCTCCGGTCCTTCCGTTTAACGAGGGACCCCCTTTGTTCCGATAAAAATAAAGGCGAGTCGGCCGGGCGACCCCGGTTCATCCCTGGAAAGCTCACAAACATCTTCGAGGAAATAAAATGGCCGCTACCGCAGGCACATCGACTGGGTTGCTCTCCGGCTCCATAAAATGGACCGGTCTGGCGTCGGGAACCGACTTCGGCTCCGTGGTGGAGCAGCTGGTCGCCATCGAAAGGCGCACCATCACCCGCCAGGAGACCTGGAAGGCGGAGTGGCAGCAGAAAATCACGGCCATAAGCGGTCTCAACACCAGGTTGGTGAGCCTCAAGCTGGACGCCCAGGACAAGGACATCCGTTCCGAGCTCTTAAGCCGCGCCACCTCGATTTCCGACGAGAAGGTGGTTTCCGTCATCAACACCTCCACCGCCTCGCTCGGGTCCTACGACATCACCGTGGCCGAATCCACCCGGGAGAAGTTCGTCTCCCGATCCTACGAGAAGGGTAAAACAATAGAGATCCCGGGCGGGGCCCTGGGCGACACCTTTTCCATCACCGTGGGCGATCCGGCGAACGGCGGCCACACCTACACCCTGGCGGCCGCCGCCTACGCGGCCGCCCCGGTGGCGGACGCCTTCCGGACGGGCGCGGGAAGCTCCCTCCAGAGCCTGGCCGACGACATCAACAAAACGGTGGAGGCCAGCGGCAAAAACCTGGTCCACGCGACGGTGGAGCTCGACAAGGACAACAACGGGGTGCTCTTCGAAAGGCTGTACCTCACCTCCACCGAAAGCGGAAGCGCCGGACGGATCAAGGTGGAGGACGCGAAAACCTCCCTGCGGCTGGGGGAAACCTACATAGACGACCCCGTCTACAACACCTTTAAAGGCTCGGACGCCAAAGTATCCATCGTGCGGGACCCCCTGGGCGAGGAGTACGTGGGTCCGGTCAACAAGACCTTCACCTTCGTCGCGACCAACAGCGGGGAGCTCGGCCAGCAGGAGATTTCCTTCCAGTGGGCCGACACCGAGGGCCACAGCGGGAAATTCACCGTGAAAAGCGTAGACGAGGAGGTGGAGATATACCAGGGGCTCAAAATCAAATTCGAGCTCGGCGTCTCCGGCCGCTTCGTGGCCAACGAGTCCTTCACCATCGACTGCCAGGCCCCCACCCTCCAGAAGGGGCAAAACTCCGGAGTCGCCCAGACCGAGAAGGTGGTGCACGCGGGCTTCATAGATCAAATTAGCCCCATCCACGACGGGACGGCGGCCGAGTTCGTCTACAAATACAAAGGCGTCAAGCACACCGTGAACGTGACCGACGGCATGAGTTTGAACATCCTGGCCGACGCCATCAACTCCGCCTCGGACAACCCGGGGGTGACCGCCTCGGTGATTAACGACGGAAGCGGCACCGCCACGTCCTGCCATCTTATTCTCACGGGAAACGATACCGGCGCCGAGTCCACCATCGAAGTGGTGGAGGGGAACTTCTCCAAAGTCGATTTCGGACCGGGCTTTTTCACGACGGCCAGGGAGGCCACCAACGCGATGGTCAAGGTGGACGGTTTTCCGGCCGGAGACGAGAATTGGATGCAGCGCCGGGTAAACGAGGTGGCGGACGCCATCGAAGGCGTCATCTTAACCGTCAAGGCGCCCGGAACCTCCACCTTGACCGTGGTCAACGACATCACCGCCATGCGTGATAAGATCATGCAGCTGGTGGAGTCGGTCAACTTCTGCAAGACCTACATCCTCGAGTACACCAAATGGGGGGAGTCGAATCTGCAGGTGGGAATGGACGAAAACGGGCAAGTAACCACCGGCCGGGAGAATCCCAACGGCACCATGATCGGAAACTACGGTTTCCAGATAGCCCAGTCGAATCTGGATCTCTTGATGAACTCGGCTTTGGTGCCCTTCTCCCAGGATCCCTCGCTCACCACCAAGGAGAGGCTGGACAAGCGTCAAAAGTACTACGACGACCACGGACTCGTTTACACGTCCCTAGCCGATATTGGAATCACCTCGGATCCGGACAACCAGGGACTCTACAAGGTGGAGCAGAATCGGCTCTTGGAGTGCATCAACGCCAACCCCGAGGCGGTGATCAAGCTCTTCACCCACACAGACGAGATCCCCGATAAAGACTCCGAGGGCAAGGACATCATGGTGAGCATCCGGGGAGTGGCCATCGGAATCGCCGAGAGAATGACCAAGATAACCTCGGATAGCGACGAGTACGACACCCACGGAAACTTCATCCGAAAGGCCAAAGGGATCATGGTCACCCTCCAGGAGAACTACCAGAGCATCATAGAGGGGATCGACGCGAAAATAGCCCGGGAGGAAAGGCGGGTCGCTTTAGTCAAGCAGAGGCTCACGGACAAGTTCAACCGCCTGGAGGTGGCCTTGCAGCAGATGGAGGACCAGCAGGCGAAGCTGGAGAGCTCTATAAGCTCGCTTTCGAGCAACTCCTAGTCTTAAGCCGCGGCCGACTTTCACTAAATACTGGCACTCTTATTGCAGTACGGATATCAGCCTCTATTAGGGGGGCGGGAAAAACAGACTCCGGGAAATCTTTTCCCGGTCAGGGAAGAAGAGGAATCCATGAACGCCTACGGGAGTGAAATTTATCGGCAGACGCAGGTCACCACGGTGGACAAAGGCCGCCTCATCATCATCCTCTACGAGGGGGCCATCAAATTCATCCGCGAGGCCATGAAAGCCCAGGAGGCGGGAGACATCCCCGGCAAGGCCTCCGCCATCAACCGCGCCCTGGACATAATTAACGAGCTCAATCAGTCCCTGAACATGCAGGAGGGGGGCGAAATCGCCGTCAATTTGCGGCGCATCTACAAGTTCTGGAACGAGCACCTGCTGCGGGCCAAGGTGAGCCGCGACGGCCACGGCCTTGGGGACGTGGAGGGCATGATGGTGTCCCTGGCCCAGGCCTGGGAGGTGGTCTGTAACGACCCCGCGGCCACCAAAGCCGCCCCCAAGGAGACGGTGAAGAACATGGTGGCCCCCGCCAGGACCTTTTAAAGGGCCGCGGGCTTAAAAAAGAGGGCGTTTCCCCCAAATCGAGGCCCCCGGGACGAACCCGGGGGCCTTTTTTGTATCCAACAGCGCCCGTCCTTAAACAGACCTTCATCCATCCTCCTTCTACCAGCGTCCATCCTTCGTCTATTTTCTTCATCCGAAACAGGCTCCAGGCGGAGGGAAAGCCGCTAGGGAGACGCCTTAGCTCGTCCCGCCTAATCGGCCTACGGAAAACCGGTCGGATCACCGATATCGCTATAACGGCGGACGACAATCGGCGTCAGCCACCAGGCGCCAGACGCAGGGCGATCGCTAACCCCGGCGCCAGGCTTTCTACGCTAGACACCGGGCAGCACTCTCCTGACAGCGGGGAGCGAACCCTAGACTCCTTGGATCTGGCTCCAAGCACCGGGGAACGGGCTCAAGGCGATGGAGAACGGTACGATTAGGCCTTATATTCTCATTATGAAATCTTCCAATGACCAAGGCAAGGGACGATTTACGACAAAAAATCCCTCTCCCGCCTAAAAAGCCCTTCCCTTAAGATTTTGAGCTTTCGTCCCAAAGTCCGGCGGATAAAGTTTTCACCAGTCTTTCAGATTCCCACCGAAAACCCATAAAACAAGGTTCTTGCTCCTCTATCCGGAAAAAAATGAAAACCAGCCCTTGACACGGCCCCGAAAATGATTATGTTTCTAATAACGGCCCCTTTTCGATGTCTGGCCTTCTTATTCCCGCCTACTCCCGAAAACTCTTCGGCGTTCTTGGATGTGTGCCGCATTTTTGACGGTCTTTAATCAGTTCCCGCAGGTTTCTAAGCGACCTTTCTTTACCGCGGCGGGAACCCGTTATATGATCTGTTAAAACCAGCTAAAATTCCATCCAGTCCGGCGAAGTCGAAAAGGAAGGCCCAAGCGCCTTCCGCTAACGAACACGTGAAAGTTTCCCGTTTCAAAAGGTATTGATAATTGGTCAATACCTGCTAAATTAATAACAATGGGGTAACAGGACGACTTTTTTTAAATCAGGTAACTATAGTGATCAGGCATTCTCTATACGAGCCATGAGCTATCTCTTTTGGAGGCGAATATAAAATATCATTAGTATATAATTAATATCTAAATAGAAATATCAACAATATTTATATATACTTTATGCTTCTATTTATTATTTTATCATTATTATTAAAATTTTTTTATCACTATTTAGAGGCAGATAACAATATGAGGCGACCAACGCTTCCTTTCAACGCTATCCACGACTCTGTAGTTGGCGTGGATGTCCATAAGAAAACGCATGCGCGGAAAGATCCCAGGCCGACGTCGCTTACGTGGTGTCCAATTTCGACCCCGTAACTCTCGACACATCCCTGACTAATTTCGCCTCCGCCACCCTTTTTTCACTCCAATAGGGCTGGACGTGAAGAAAGTTTTGAGCATCGCCTTCACCGTCGTCTCCTTCTCCGACTCCGACTCCGCCGGCGGCGGCCTCAACGCGAGCGCTCATGAAACCATCGTTAGTAAGAGCGGCAACGGTAACATGGCGGACGACGGGACGGAGATTTGGGTAGAGATAGGCGGTTCGGGCTTTTTCCTGACCCTTAAAGCCAACAGGGAGCAGCTCCTTACCGGTTCCGCCGGAGAGACCATTCAGGGGAGCTTTCCATCGAGAGCTGGCCTAGACCGTTCGCCGGCCGTTTAGCATCTTCCGGTACACCCCGACCACAATAACGAGAAGGAGGATTTTTAGAAAAATCTGGAAATTGTTCAATCCGAGCTGGAAACGGTGAGGCGGAGGCGAATCGCCACGCATTGGACCACCAGACGCTGGCCGATACCCGAAAGCACAAGCTGGGAGAAGAGTTGAACAAGCTCTAAAGGAATCCGGAGGCGTACAAGAGCTTCGACCATGATAACCCACTGAAACTTCGCCGTCCGCTACAGAAGAAACGCTAGAGCCAAGAGGAGTGATAACCACACAGGTGCGGCAACTGGAAAAGATGCCGCAGCGGATTTTGAGATTCCCAACCCCGAATACGCTTAGAAAAAAAGGACAATTTCGGTTAGATTCTCAGGTAGTCCGTTCCGAATATCGAATACCGATCGACTGGTCAAGCTTGAAGCTTATCGCAAAATTTTAAAGACGCCGTGTTTCCGTTAAACGCCGCCACAAATTAAATGTTTTTTAAACAACGAACTGAGTAACGGTAATTTGGATTTCATCACCAACGGGGCGAATCAGTTCGCCTCGAGAATGCCCAGTGCCGCCTATATAGACCAGATGGCCCCGGTTATCACGGCCACGTTTGCGATCTATGCGGACATGCCTGTCGACAAGGATCGGGTATGAAAGGCGCACCTCGACGCCAGACGAACCGGTAAAATCAAGACTAAAGCGGAGTTTCATCAATACAAAGAGCGTCTCAGGTTGAGCGCTCCAAACAACTAGGAGGTTTACTATGACTGGTAAGATTCAGGATCCGGCTGGAATTAAATATGTTGCGAACAATCTTCTAGCCCAGCTTCAGATTCGTAAGAAAATTAGTGAAGGCTTGAACAAGCGCAATTTCCTCTTAAATATAACCAATTCGTACATCTGGAAAAGTTTCGTGCCCTGGCTCGATGAGGTCCAAGATTCAAAATCTTTAATCAACGACACATGGACTACCAACCCCATCAAAGTTCTGATGAACCACGATTGCATCATCCCGGGGAATATCATGCCCCCCATCAACCGCTTCTGCATATCTTTATCCTTAGACGTGCGTCAGCAACACTTGATCCTCCACTGGAAGAATTACGAGGAGCAGGTTGTCAAAAGTTTACTCACGAACAACGTGGCCTTCCAGAGCTACCTCGTGTTAACTTCGCTCATCGCCGAGGCCTCGCTCCAGAACAAGGGCAACGCCGCCGGCAAGTACGGGAAGTACAAGCTAGGCGCACTGAACGCCCCGTTTCACCTCACTCCCAAAAACATCAAGACGCTGTTTAGCAACCTTCAGAACATTTTCAAGGATAACCATCACTGGGAGGACGACCAGATGTTCTTCGTCATCCCCAACGGGATGCTGAACATTCCTGATCCTTCGGACTTCAACAAAGCCACCTGTGCGTGCGAGAGACAGTCCAAATCTATCGATGGCAAGTTGAACAAGTCGCTGGGCGGCTTCACCATCTACGAGAGCTCGCATCTGCCCAGCAAGATGGAAGGAGGAAACCGCTGCTTCTACATGATCGCCGGGCACAAAGCGGCCTACGCCTACGCATCCGACGTCATCGGCGAGCGCGTACTTTGGGACACTGAAACCTGGAACATATATTACCAGCTTTTAGCGGCATGCGTAGGCGCAATGCTGTACCCCGAACGTATCGCCGTGGTTTACGGCTACTACGATCAGCAGATATACCTATAGGAGGCGACAATGTCCGATGCTCAGGTTTACAAGCAGGAAACAATGGAGGCCTCCTACGGGTGCGGCCGGGGTTACTCTACTCCTTCCAATCATCAATTAGTGAAGTCGGTTTTTAGCAAATCACCGCCGTTCAACGCGCGTTTCAATGGCTCGTCCCCGCGGGTGGACTACGCCGCTGGAACCGCCCTCCGGCCATCCGAGGTGGAGTGGCAGCGGAAAAATCTTCTGGCAAGCTCTCCCGGGGTGGGCGACACCATCCAGATGCTTAAGGTGCCCACCAACCACTGGATCTATGTAGTACGCTTCGACGTGAACAACGCCGATCCCAAGCTGGAAGGGGCTACCGCGGCCATCACCGGCCAGAGAGTGAATGTGAACCCCGCTGATCCGTACAACAAGTACGTTTTGAAAACTGATCCAGAGTTCGCCGCCGCCGCCAAGGCCCAGGATCTCGCCCCGATTCCACTGGACAAGCCCGGTTCCCAAGTGCTTTGGCTTAACAAGATATTTACTCACGGCGTCATGGTTGACGCGCCCGCGGTAGGAGGCCCCAGCAACAACGTAACGCTCACTGGTTACGTTATGCCGTACTACGTGGCGCCAGAATTTATCACCTTTGGCACGCCACCGAACGGCGAGATCGTTCGATTCGAGACCGGAAGCCTTTTACTTGGTATCAAGATCTTGAGTCTCTCCACAGCCAACCCGTCTGTTAACATATGGGACAGCACTACCGATTTTTATCTCACTACTAGGGTGATCGGATTCGCATGCCCCTCTATCACTTAAGAAGTTTCATCACGATATACGCCAAACTTTTCCATTGGAAGGAACCAGCGAAAGTGGACCATCGGACCCATGGTAAACTCAAGAGCGTTGCTACGGTCGTGCTCGATTTCTAACAGTGAAAACACATCAGCCGGATTTTAGGAAAATCCCGCCAATGGAAAGAAAAAATAGGAGGGAGAGCTAAGTATGACGGCGTCCCTTATATCAGCGAAAGCGGTGAAAACGTAGAGTGTCAAGATCACCGCCTCACGCTAGCCTTGTCCCCGTACGTGAAGTTCCCTGCGACCTGGTATTTTTCCCCTTGGCGCTAGACCTTCGTCATGCGTTCGGACGATTTCGTCAACCACTTCATGATGCGACGATATTCCCGCCGCCTGGAAGTGAAAGGGAACGGACGATGGCAGACTCGATGTTCGATCAGGTGGCCTATTCGGTACATTTTCGCCTTTCGTCTGGGGGGCGGGCTTCCGAAATTACCCAAGCGCAACCCTCGCCGGATGCTGGGTCAAAGGCTCAAGCCACCGGATGGTACGGGGAGCTGACATACTCATCAGGGTCTCCATCAACCTGAACAACCAAAAGAATGGCATTCGCTAAATCGTCTGCCTGAAGAGCATCTTCGTTTACGCATGCCGGATGCCTTACAGTTGATTATTTTCGCTCGACATGATATCTTAAAAAATATATTATTTTTAGTTCAGGTCATGGAAATTCTTTCTCTATCTCCATACCTGCCGGGGCAGCGACAGACTAGCCGTAAACAAGATACTGGCAGTCTGCGATATGTTCGGGAACGTTCTAAGGGAGACTCTGGCCTCTGGATGAAAGTCCGCCGGCAGGTTCCTGGTGGAATACTGTGGGACCGCTCCCTATGTCCCTTTTGAGTTTGCCCTGTCTGGGGACGTGAACAGCAGCCAGGTCCATCCGTCTGCGCCACCTAAAGATACTGCATATTGTGTAGCGAGGTGCGGTTGATACACAGGGGCGATGACAACGTGATCCCGGTTTATTTTTACCATACACTGTCCAATATATGCTCTACCACTCTAAGATGAAGTACGGGGAGAACACCATGGCCTTCCAGGCCACAGCCTACTCCCACAGGAATACCTACGCTGCTCACCTAAGGCTAGAGCACCCAACTAGAAGGGCGTGGCTCCCTCCAAAACGACTGACGGGAGCGATTGATAATCTGATAATAGATAATCCCTGAATTATTTCCTAAGTCTCTTTAATCAAACTGACTCAATATCATTACTTCGAAATTTGCATCACTCACGCGCAATGACCTAGAGCGTTACGTCCAGCGTTCAGGAGATGTCGCCTGGCGGGAAACCGATCTCGCACTAAAGTTGCGAAGTTCAAATCCCACCAAGGAGGTCGCAACCTATCTTCCGAAGAAGGACGGGTTAGTTAGATCGCATAGCGATCATAGGATTAAAATCCATAAAGATAAACAACATGGGCACTATATAAAGCTCTATAACCTAAATCCGTACATAAGCATCAAGAGTGTCACCGTATGGTATATGAAGGATGACGCCGTCTTCTATTTCCACCAAGTACATCGTTGGCCATCTCTTAACGATGTCGTCTACTTAGCGGTTCCCTATCAGTACGACTTTGATGTTTTATATAGATTTTTAGATCGGTACTACAAGATCATCTTTTTCACCGCCAGGTATTATATCTACAAACTCCACGGAAGGATACCCCCTTCTTCATTGCAGTCAGATACAACCGCATACTTTTCCAGATGGCATGTCTACGCTTCACTATGAATGCGTCAACTTGAACTCCAAACCATAAGGCTTCGTATATTTTATGTTATGACTCCATCGGATAAATATTAAAACAACCAAGTATAAGGAAAGGGACATTGATCGACATCATTCTGACTTTTATTAGCCGGATTAATATATTAACGAGGAACCATGGGTAACAACAATTACTTCATAAAGATGGATTTTCTTGAAAGCGAGTCCGAGATTAAAGCTTTCTTTCAAAGAGATTTTCCAAACATAACTTCAATAGAAGATGAAGTGTATATTTTAGCCGGCGAAAAAGATATTGAACCTCAGGACATACTTTTAAATATTTACAATAATCCAGTAAAACTCAAAAACAAGCCCGTTACCATCGCCGGATCCGTCAAACTTAACGTCAAATGGTTTCATAACCTACACGAAGGGGAATATTCACCGGAGTTCTTCGACATCCTATTTTACTGGGGCTTTGCCGTGCTTCACTGGCTGGAAAACCAGGTGGATCCCAATATCCTTTCCGCAATCATTTCATGCGGCTATCGCAGGGAGCCGAAACTATACTTCGTTTTCAAACCCGAATTCATGCACGACATCAATATATCTTTAAGCGAGTCTAGGCAGAGACTAATCCTTGCGGAACTGGAAGATAAATTCGTGGAATATCTTCTCTCTTTAGGCCTAGGCGCCACTACAAATATGCAGGATTTCGAATACGCGAGTTTAAAGGAATTCAACACCTTTGGAAAGCTCTTTCAAGCCGGAAAAATTTGTGAGATGCCGGAAATTGACTTTGAAAGGGTCGTGACTCAAAAGGATTATTACCTCTATCTTCGCGGCGGCGAACCTTTGCGGAAGCGTTTGACGGAACTAGCCGGAATGGCCTTCCAGGAATTCGGCTCTAAATTTCATAAAACATTCACAGCGGGCACGGAAGAATTAATAAGAGAGAGTCGTCACAACGCCACCAGGCAGGCTAAACTCAATTTCCTCGCACGCAAGGCTGAAAGATACGCAGAACGAAGCGAAAGTGTGAAGGGACCCAATCTGCGACTGGTATTAACAAGGCTCTACGGGGCCGACCAGAGCGAAAATAAACTGGATCAGGCGTCTGAATATGAATTTCTGCTTCCCAACGGGAGAAGAATTGCGGTTCATAAAGAAAAATGGAGCGAGTTCGGCACGGAGGATAGTGGAAACGGCGCCATATCTCTTATAAATCAGCTATCCGGCTACCCTCGAAGCGATTACTCCTCGGCTTTTCGTGAACTATGCTCGGTTTTTTCCAAAGATAGCGCTCAGAAGGCCCTGCTCTACTATCTAACGCAGGATACGAAGGAGAGCGTTGAACTTTTGTTGAAAACCACCTTTAAAATGCCTGAAACGTCCGAGGATTACTGGGAAAAGCTTAAAGTCAATCTTCCGCACTACGAAAAGATATCTCCGTGGTTCTTAGATTTTTTTCACCGGAAGGGTTTTATTTCAGCGGACATCCGGGGCTCTCTTCTTTTCGTCTGCGATCAATCCAGCGGAGTTTTCAGGATGCGCTTTAAAAATACCAACGAGTTCGCGACACTTGAATCCCCACGTCGTGACTCCCTCCCCTTCTTCCTTCCGGGAAACAGAAGAAAACTCATCATAGCCGAAAACCCTCTTTTAGCCCTTAAACTGAAAGAGAGGGAGTTTGACGCCGAAGTGCTGGCCTACGGTGAATTTACGCCTTTAACCCGTCTGCTGCCCTATCTGCAGGGTAGAAACATCGTCATCCATCACGCCGCTAAAGGTCCCCATCCCACTACCCTCAAGGAGTTTTTACTCAATATGGATTTCCACTTCTTCCTGGAATACGGCTACGTATTAAACAGTTGACCCGGGATTCACCTTTAAAAAAAACGCCTCCTGTAAAAACCAGGCTGGTCGGTCATTAATTCTGAAACTTCATTCGCCGCTATGAGATATGCGGCAGATGAGATCGGGAAACTATGTATGTAATCTGCGCCGCGCGATTTATAAGGCCGGAATCGAAACATGAAAAACCCCCGGCTCAGGGAGACTGAACCGGGGGTTGTACTGAACCTTAAAAAGGTTCGTTTAAGCTAAACGAGTCTTAGAACTGGAAGGCGAGAACGTTGGCCCAGGCGAAGGTGTCCTTGGCGCTTTTCCAAGAGCCGGCCCCAGCCGGATCCCAATCATCATAAGCACTGCCGTTGAACATGTAACCGAACTGGGTGTCAAAGTAGACGTTTTCGAATATCTGGAAGGAGAAACCGAGATCAATCTCCCAGCCGAGATCTTTGGATTGAGGTTTAACGGTTTGACCAGGCGCCGTAAAAACGTCCTGATTCCAGCCACCATCCGCGCGTTGAATCCAATAGAAAGTCGGTTTTACGAGCCTGAAATAACCAATACCGTAATTCAAAGTGATAAAGTCCGGAACTATCGTCTGGTGGCCGAGTATGGCGATACCCCACTGATTTTTTGTGCCCTCATTGTAGCCCGTATTGATATTACGAGTTTGACCATTGAAATCGGTACCGTCATAGACACCGGTGCCCAGATTGTTGGAAAAATACCCCCTCCCCAAAGTTGTGTCGTTAAACGCGACCAGGAACGGAGCGAAATCTCCAAGGGTTACGAGGCTGTTTAAACTAGTTCTGTCAGTGTTAAGATCGGTGCCGCTGACATACCACCCGGAAAGAGTCACATCGCCTTGATCGTAGGTGTAAACACCGTCAAGGTAAAGTCCGAGACCCTTGTTTCTGATAGTGCCGTTCCAGTCAGGTACCTGGAGAACTGCATTAGCGAAACGCGTCCAATCTCCAGCAAGTATATACTCTCTGTTATACTCCTTTTTGCCCCAGCCAATTTTACCCTCAAAGTGGATCGCAAAAGGACCAAAGGACTGGACGAATGCCGGGTTCAGGAATAAAGCCCATTCTTTCGAAACTTGGGAAGTAGCGTTACGCTGGTATTCGACTCCTAGAGAGGCGCCGCCAGTCTCCCACTCGTAAGTGGCTTCCACTCCGAAAATGTCGTAGTCAGCATCCTTCGGTAATTCGAGAGGCCCGCCAATATGACTTTCCGTAAACCACCCATTATCATCGTAAGCGTAATCATTATTCAGGCCACGGCCACTGTTGCCACCGGTAGCAGAATTATCCCAGCTCCTACTCCAGTTGGAAGCCAATTTGTCATAATAAACCGCCAACCCGAATTTGTGGCCGTTAGACAAATCCCACTTATTGTCGTAGGTAAGGGCGTCTACAGGAGTATTGTAATCAAAAATATTGTTGTACAGGAGGCCATCAGCGCCCCAGCTAGGAGCGTAACCGAGAGAGGCCAGACCGCCGACCGTACCGGGCAGGCCGTCAATAATACGGCCGCCGCGGATGGTGCCCCAGTCGAAATTCAGCTCTCCGTAGACAGCTCTGGTAGCCGCGGTAGTGTTCGGACTACGCTGTCCCCACCTATAGTTGTCGGGAGCGCGGAATTGCCAGACGACCTTAACGGCGTCGCTGGGCTGGAAAGTCACTTTAATATTCAGCCTGTTCCAGAAAAAACTGTCGTCATCGTAGCCTTTTTCGTAATTCCGTTGGAAGTTATGCAGGTTCTCGTGGTAGACCTTCACGTAACCTTCAAACTCAACGGGGGAAGCGGCGAAAGCGGGGATCGAAAGGGCGACCCCAATGACTATCCCAAGCAGCAATGCGAGAGACTTCTTCATAAATTTTCTCCTTGTCATGAAGATTGTTAATTTTTCTAATCCGCTAAAGCGGCGTTTTAACCCATGACGGCTAGATGAACCGTCTTTAACGCCGCCTTAGATTCACGGGCGTTTAGCGCCCGTGAGCGTTATCCCCTTCTCCGACTCGACTGAAGCGGAGATTTCGGGGGAGAAACGGAGAGCAAGCCTCCGTTTTATGCGAACGGCGGGGTTCATTTCGAAACTAAATGACCCACATTTCGTTCAAAATGAAGAATCCTGCCGCAAACAATAGACAAATAAGCAAACTGAGCGGAAATATCCGAGCTATTTAAGAGGCGACCCGGCTTCGGCCGGAGAACCGGCCTAGATTCGACCGGCCTCGGAATCATTCAGCCCGCATCTCAGGCCCCGGTCGAACCGGCGGCCGGAAAAGGGCTCCGTGACGCCATGTCAGGGAAACCGGTTCGGGTAAAAGGCCAGCGTTCAGGCCCGTGGTGTTAGGTTAGGTCCGCCGGCGGCTTAAAGCCGGTAAATGTTGAAGGGAGGCGGGAAAGCTGAACCCGTTTCCCGGCGCAAACTGAAGACAGTTCATGCTGCGGTTAAGCAAGCAAGTTTGGTACCAAGGCGGAACTTTACAAGTATTTGGCTAAAATGAAAGGATTATTTAAATAAAGGCCTGTTTAAAGGGGCTTTATGTGTGAAAATTCCCACACCACTGTGGATAATTGAGAAAAAATTACTACGACATTCCGGAAAAGCTTTGAATTTTTTCGGAATTTTGAAATTTAAATAATTGGACGCCAATAAAGGAAATCCGTTCTCTAATCTAATAGATCAAAAAGATTTTTTTTCAAGTCTTTTTCATGGGATGTTGACAAAAAAATAAAAATTGTTTCCCGAAAAATTCACATATCGGGTATAATTAACAGACATCCCCGCTAGTTGTTGTGTATTTTTTAGCGCGGTTGAAATGCAAAAAAATTTTTTTTGAACCTTAAAAATTTTTATTTCATTTATATTTTTCACTAAACAAAATACAATATCAACAATTATATTAAATTTTATCACACAACTGGTAGAAAAAATATACGGAACCGCCCCCAGAGCAGGGCCCGCCGGTCGAAAGCCCGCCTCCGGCGGAACCGAGCCTAAGGAGTCGCTCCCGCTATAAAAAAGCTAATCCAGGGCGGCGGAGCCGCCCTGAAAGGAGCTCCGCCGATAAAAAATCGGGGAAAAGGCTATTTCACCGCGGCGTAGAGTTCGGCCGTCCTGGCTAGAGACTCCGGAATGGGGATGCGCTGTGGACATTTTTCCACACATTCCCCGCAGGAGACGCACTGGGAGGCCCTTTCCTGAGGGGAAACCTGGATGCCGTAATAGAATTCGCACCTTTTCTTGGTTTCCTCGGCGTCGAAGAAGAAATACTGATTTAAAAAGCTCAGGTTCTTGGGGATGTCCACCCCCGAGGGGCAGGGCAGGCAGTAGCCGCACTGGGTGCAGTTCACTTGCAGTCTGTCTTTGAAATAGGCCACCGCCTCCTCCACGGCCCTCTCGTCCTCCCCCGCGAAGCCGCTTTCCCCGAACTCCCGGGCCGATTTCAGATTATCCTCCACCTGGGCCATGTCGGACATGCCGCTTAAGGCGGTGGACACCCCCCCATGCGCCCAGATCCACTTGAAGGCCCAGGAGGCCATGCTCCAGCCGGGGCGTTTTGCCTGAAACTTCGTGGCGACTTCCGGGGGGACGTGCCTAGCCAGAAAACCTCCCCGGAGAGGCTCCATCACCACCACGGCCATTCCCCTGGCGATGGCGAGGTTCAGGCCCTTTATCCCGGCCTGGTGTTCCCGGTCCAGGTAGTTGTACTGGATCTGGGCCATGGCCCAGTCGTAGCTTTGGGAGATCTTCTCGAAGACGGCGTAGCCGTCGTGAAAGGAAAAGGCGGGAAAGCGGATTCTTCCGTCTTTAACGGCCTCGTCGAAGAAATCCTGGATTTTATAACTTTGGAGCGGCTCCCAGATGGAGGCGTTGAGGTTGTGGGCCAGGTAGAAGTCTATCGCCCCGGCGTCCAGCCTTTTCAACTGCTCGTCTAGGTACTTGTGCATGTCCCGGTGGCTCTTCACCAGCCAGGTGGGGAGTTTGGTGGCCAGAATGACCTTTTCCCGGTATCCCCCCCGCAGAGCCTGGGCCACGAAAGGCTCGCTGGCTCCGGGCTTGTCTCGGGTTCCGGCGCTGTGGTAGGCGTAGGCCGTGTCCACGTAGTTGACCCCGGCGTCTATCGCCTTGCGGAGCATTTTAGCGGCCAAATCCATGTCTATGTCGTCCACCCGGGGGCTGTTCAAAGGGAGCCGCATGCATCCGAAGCCCAAAATGGAGGCTTTTTCGCCGGTGCGGCCGAGATCGCGTTTTTCCATGATTTCCTCCGTTAAGTTAGAAAGCTCCCGAAGGCGGAAAAACGCCGATTTCCCCAAAAAAATCTTCCGGCCCGCTTAAAACGCCCTGAAAGGAAGCTGGACAGCTCCGGGCTAAAAATTTTCCTGGAAAAACCTCCGGTCCGGAAGGACTCTTCCGGCTTCGGGAGTCTAAAGACGCCTATATAATAATGTTACGCCGGAAATGCGAGCTTTCGGCTTCAAAAAGGCCTTTTACGCTATCAGAGCTTAAAAAATCAATATAGAGCGCTATATAAAGCGCAAAACTAGACTTTCCAGAGGTAAACTGGGCTGATCCCCCCGCATAGTCCACGACGCCTTCCACTCCGGAAACGCCAGGCCTCCCCCCCGGTAGGGAAGCCTCCGCCGCCGAAGCCGGCGGCGGAGGCGCAATCCCCTGAAAGGAGCGCCCGCGGCCGGAAAGCCGAGGGATAAAAACATTCAAAGGCTTACAGGTGGAAAAAACGGAATCCGGCCGTGGAGGCCGGAGACGGAGAACCACCCGGCGGATTTAAGAGGATAATTTAAGGGCCGGAGCGAAAGAGTTCACTAGGGAACCCGCGGGTAAAGCGGAAAAAGAGGCGGGAGACGTCTTTCAAAGCGGGGCCGGGCCGATCCCGGCCCAAAGGCGTCTTCTTAAGAAATCCGACCGGAGTTCCAGGCGGAACGGCCTCGTCAGAAATCGCCGGTGGAAAAGGCCGGGGCCCTGAACACCATGAGCTGGGCTTCGGGATCGAGGTAGGCCGAGTAAGAGAGTCCCGCCTTGCGGCAGGTGCAGAGGACGAACTCGTGGGGGGTGAACCCCTGCTCCACCGCCACAACGGGTAGAAGCACCCCCCGGCCGCGGGGATGGATGAGGTAGAGGCCGTCCCTTCCTATGACGATATCGTCTATGCTGTCCAGTTTTTCCGGCTCGCTGAGCACGGAAACGACTATTTCCAGCTCGTCCACCTCGGGGAGGGTGACGGGTTCGAAGCGGTGATCGGAAAAGGCGGCCGCCTTGGCCATCCGGCTGATGGTGTCCTTCACCGGTTTGGACCAGTCGAAGACGCCTATGCATCCCCTCAGCTTGCCTCCCTTGTTCAGGGTGACGAAGACCCCTCCGTTCCCTTTCAGATCGGGGCCCTCCGGTTCGGGTTTATTCTCCAGACTGGAGCGGATAATCTCCCGACACCATTCAAGGATGCTTTTCTTCTCTTCCTGGCTGAATTCCACCAGTTCTTTCGCCATTAGCGTCTCCTCCCGGAATTATACTTCTTCTATCAAAATTATAACAAAAAACGCGACCGCCGACCTAACATCCAGTAGTGGACGCGAGACGGGGAAAGCGGGAAATTTCTACTGTGGAAAAGAAGGAAATTTCTACTGTGGAATAACGCTCCGACATGGAACTTCAAAGACTGTGCAATAAGGTATATTTAATATCTATATTGAATAATTATTATCTATGAACAATCTAAAATTAAAATAAGGCATAAAATATATAAATTTAAAGAAAAAATCCGTACTGATACGCATTCTTCTCTTCCCTACCCGTTCAAAGTGGAAATCATGACCGTGGGTTTAGGAGAGCGTCCCAAAATCCGTGGAATCGCTCAAAGCCCAGCGGGTAAGGTTCTCCGGCTCCAAGGAGAGGGGTTTTTATAGGACCGTTTTCCGCCCATACCTAAAATATTTAAGCAGGCCGGAAAGCAGAAGACTCTGGCGCCCTCCCCCCCAAAAAAAATCCCGCCGGATTGGAAAAAGCCCGGGAAAAAGCCATAAAATGAAGGTAAAAGACGTAAAAAGACCTCAAAGACCATTCCTTTTTTATGGTAGAATGAAGGAGTTTTCCCGCCGGGAAAATCTCCGGAATGACGCTCAAAACGGATTCATTTTACTCGTAAAAAAGCGGGAAAACCGGTTTGAAAATAAGATTACCCACTCCGGTTTTCGGGATCGGCGGTTCAAAACACGTATCATCGATAATTGTTTTCAGGGAAATTATTTTTTTTCCCAACGCTCCCTCATCCGGCGGAAAAGCAAGACATGGACACAGTCATGGCCGTAATTTAAATGAAAACATCTAGAATACAAGTAAAAAATACAGCGACTGATTATTTCCGATTGTAATATATTTTTAGAGACATGTTTGCCTTGCTTCCAAAAAAACAAACGCTGAAAATGAACGGCTTAAAGGAGGAGGAAGGACTGACGCATTATAATACCTAAAAAACATGTTTTTATACCGTCGTCTTAAAATAGCGTCAACTAGGAAAACAACAAGCAAACCGCTTTTTTATCGACCATCCATGTTTCGTATATGTTTTAAGTCACTCATGAAAGGAAAATACTAATAAATTTTTCTAAAAATTATATCTTTCTCATCCTTACGCGTTTCACGTAAGGAAACCCCCGCTGTAAACAATACGACCTTACAAAACAACCCGCGTACTGAAACCTTCGATCCTCCGGTCAAAGCGGAACGGATCAAGGTTAAACTTAAAATTCAATATTTTATTTTTTAATTTCAATAAGCTAATTTTTACCGCTAAATCTTTTCCGCAACCGAGGCTTCCGCAAGATGAACGATAACGAAAAGGAAAAAGACGACTCGAAATTCTGGGTGTTGATTCCAGCCTACCAGCCGGACGAAAAACTAATCAAGCTGGCGGAAGAGCTTTCCCAGACCGGGGCCTTTTCCCGCATAATTGTGGTGAACGACGGATCCTCCGAAGATAGGGATTCCATCTTTTCCGAGCTGAAAAAAACGCCCCGTCTGACGGTGCTCTCCCACGCCGTCAACCGGGGAAAAGGACAGGCCTTAAAAACCGGACTCAACTATTATCTACTGGAATCCGGCCCGGAGAACCTGGGGATAGTGACCTGCGACGCCGACGGCCAGCACCTTACCTCCGACATCATAAAAGTCGCCGAAGCGGGAGCTGAAAAGGGCGTCTTCACCCTGGGGGTGCGTAATTTCGGAAAATCGGTGCCCTTCCGCAGCTGGCTGGGAAACAGCGTGACCAAACTGCTCTTCGCCCTGTTCACGGGCCACTTCGTTTCCGACACCCAGACGGGTCTGCGCTACATTCCCCGCTCCCAGGCCCCCTTTTTCATGAAAGTCCCCTACGACCGCTTCGACTACGAGTTCGCGGCCCTGGTGAACGCCACCTCCGAGCTCAAGGGTAATGTCAGGGAAGTTCCCATCGAAACGGTCTACCTGGATAAAAACGCCTCCTCCCACTACCGTTCCTTTCGGGACTCCATCACCATCTGCGCCGTCTTTTTACGCTACTTCGGACTCTCCGTATCCACCGCTCTTTTAGATTTCGTGACCTTCGGCGTGTTTTACTACCTCTGGCACCGGCTTCTCCTGGCCTTCGTGGCGGCGAGGATCATCTCGGTCCTCTACAACTTCAACTTCGCCAGATCCTGGGTCTTCAAGGCCAAAAACCACCTTCTTAAGCAGTTCGCCAAATATATAAGCCTCGTCCTGTTCAACATGAGTATAGCCTACGCCTTCACCTACCTCATATCCCACTTCTTCGGGGGATACGTGATTTTAGCCAAAATCATCGCCGAAGGAACTCTTTTTTTATTCAGCTTCATCATCCTGCGGCGCTTTATTTTAGTTAAAGACAAGCCGGACATAACCTAAAAAGTCAATGCGTCTTCTCTCTTACAAAGTTTAAATTTATTCGACTTCTACGCTTAATACTTAAAAATAGATTAAACATTAGTAATTTCAAAGATTTTTTCCGGCTGCGTTACTTTCTTTGACTGTTTTTGATTTTTCGTCTCTTTTGCTAGAGCCCGTCTTAAAAACTGTCGGAGTCAAACACGAAAATTTTTCTTCGTAACTTAATCCGCCTCCAAAATATTTTATATTTCATATCCGTTTCATCTTTTCTAAAAGAGCGCCAGCGAAGTTAAAAGCTGTAAATTTAAAAGACAATATTTTTCAATATACTAAAAATAATTCTAATTTTAATTTCAAATAAAAAAAGCCCGACAGGGCCTTTGGAAGCTAGTCCAATACGCCCTGCCGGGCTTACGCGGACACCCTTCGCGGGGTTTCCGGAAAAAAGGTTAGCGGAAATAGCCTAAGCCATATCTTAATACGGCCGATGGCTCGAGGATGCTCTCAAAATACAACGTTGCCGCTGTATTTCGAGTTCTCATCCGTACTGTTGATCTTCAAGTCGTTCAGGCTTTGAGCCAGGCGATAATAGTCCAAAAGAACCCGCTGATTGCCGCCGAATCCGTCTAAAACATTGTCCTTGAGAGTGGTGAGCGAAGCTTCAATCTCTTTGAACCTCGCAAGCCTGTTGAAAAAACCTTGCCAGATGTCTGTCAGGTCTCTCATGGCCTGCATCAATGCCGTGCATTTAAGCGGACTCCACAACGTTTCAGCTGCTTTTTCGGCCTCATCCCAGGCATCCAGAGGCGAGGGCCTGATGAGACGCCCCAAGGTACTCTCAAGGCGCTCCCTCGTTACCCCCAAGCCTCCGGCCAAACAGCTGGCCATCAGCTCGTAGTCAGTTAGCATGCCCATGTGTTCCTCCGTGAAAACATGTCCCGATGGGAGAAAAATCCTGCATCCTTGCAGGTGTTGAAATGAGTGTTCCGGAGAAAAAGGTATCTTTTTTTCACCGAAAAAAAATAGTCCTCCCTTTCTGGTAAAACAGCGGAAAGTTCTTTATTTTTGGAAGATATTTCACGCGTTTTATTAATAAAATTAAAAAACCGGAGCGGCTTTAAAGTATATTTCAGCTTCTCCATCCTTCTTATCGTCACAACTTTTGAATACATAAATACTTTTTTTTATTTTTTTTACACAACCACATATTTCATATGGTTTTCTAACATTATTAAAAAAATATCCATTAAACTAAAAAATATTTTTAGCAAAAATTTTATTTTTTCCTTTTTCCTTGATATTTAAGGATTTTAATAGGCGATATTCAAATTATAAAATACTTAAATTATTTTAAATATAAGGTCAAAAAAATTTTAATTTTCTTAAAGAGGCGTTAAAAGCCTCTTCCCGCCCCGACCCCGAATGTCGTAAGAAAAACCCCCAACGAATCTTCTTTAATTTATCCCTTTAACCCCAAGGTTAATCTTCAGGGACGCTACGGGAAAAAGACTACATAGGTGAGCGCCGTTAAGCGTGAAAGCGACCTCCAAGGCTTCGAAGCCTGCGAAATCGTAATGTCAAAAACGTGAGATAACGCGGCTAAAACCTTCATCGACTTGCGGGGAATAATTAGACCTGGTTTAACGTTTAACGGCTTTAAAAATTATTCTAAAAGAGCGGAGATTTTGTTTAAGATTTATAAAAAATGTTTCCGTCATCTTCTATAGCCTTTAAATAAAGCTCCCTTTCCGCGATCCCGCAATCGTCCGCGTTATAGGCTTCTAGCGTCAGATCTCCGGATATCGCCTCCGGGCTTATACGAATCCGCTCCGTCGGCCTCTGTTCCCGACCTTTCTAAAGGGTCGGGCCTACGCCGAAAGCGGCCAGGATTCGAAGTTTTCACTTTTCTAAAGAATCGGCGTAGGAGAATGTCGTAGGTCGAAGGGTCGAGGGTGTAGAGGACACACGTAGAGCGATGGAAAAAGGATTCTTCACACCCTCTTCTTCGGGATGATTCGCCCCCGCGGGTTTATTCGCCCCCTCGGGTTTATTCGCCCCTCCGGTTTATTCGCCCCCGCGGGTTTATTCATCCCCTCGGGTTTATTCATCCCGCTCCTACTCGGAAAGCCAGGAGGATAGCCTAGGGTACTTTCTCAGCTTGTAGAGAAAGGTGTTGCGCTTGATATCCAATAACGCGGCCGCCCTGGCCTGGACTCCGCCGCATTTCTCCAAAGACGCGGACAGCAGCCTCTCCTCCAAGAGCTCCTGGGCGTCGAAGAGGCTTAGATCGGGCGGGACGATCGCGGCCAGGATTTCCGCCTCCGGTCCGGGAGGGCTTCCGGCGTATTTGTCCCATTTGTACTTGAAAACGTTGCGCTTCATCCCCAGCCGGTCGGCGGCTCTGGCCTGGACGCCGTTTTCCTGGTCCATGGCCCTTCTTAAGAGTCCCTCCTCCATGGCGAAGAGGGCCTGGTTCAGGGTAAGCGTGCCCACGGGAAAGCTCAAAAGCAGTTTTTTCAGCCACTCCGGCTCCCCCGCGGCGTGTCCGACGCCGTTTAAGGTTCCGGCGGCCCGCTCTTCGGAAGACCTTTCCCGGCCAGGAAGCCCGCCCTCCAAGCCCTCTCCGGCCGGAAAGCCCTCCGGGCGCGTCCCCGTTCCGAGGTGATCGCCATCGGCGGGGCCCCTCCCCGACTCCCCCCTAGGGAGCGAGCTCGGGCCGCCCCTCCCCCCAATGGGAGTTTTTCCGGAAGCTCCGGTCCGGAGAAACTCCTCGGGTAGGTCCTCCGGGCGGATGACGTTGCGGGCGGAAAGCACCAAGCCCCTTTCGATGACGTTTTCCAGCTCCCGCACGTTTCCCGGCCAGGAGTACTCGAATAAAAGCCTCATGGTCTCGGCGTGCACCCGGGGAGGCTCCTTTCCCTCCTCGGCGTATTTGGCTAAGAAGTGCTCCGCCAAAAGGGGCAGATCGTCCAGGCGCTCCCTTAAGGGGGGGAGCGGTATGTGCACCACGTTCAGGCGGTAGAAGAGGTCGTCCCGGAAGCGGCCGGCGGCCACTTCCGCTTTCAAATCCTTGTTGGTGGCGGAAATGAGGCGCACGTCCACCTTTATGGGCGTTCCGGCCCCCACCCTCTCGATGGTCCTCTCCTGGAGGGCCCTTAAAAGCTTCACCTGGGCGTTCTGCCCCATCTCCCCCACCTCGTCTAAAAAGAGGGTGCCCCGGTCGGCCAGCTCGAAACGCCCCTGCCGTCCGCTCTCGGCTCCGGTGAAGGCCCCCTTCACGTGTCCGAAGAGCTCGCTTTCCAGAAGGTTGCTGGACAACGCCGAGCAGTTCACCGCCACGAAGGTGTGGTTTTTTCTGGGACTGTTGTAGTGCACCGCCCTGGCCACGAGCTCCTTTCCCGTGCCCGACTCCCCGGTTATAAGGACGTTGGCCCGGGTGGGGGCGACCTTTTCCAAGAGGGCGTAGAGTTCCAGCATGGCCTTGGATTTGCCGATAAGCGATCCGAAGCTGTGCTTCTCCATGAGCTGATTTTTGAGCTCCCTATTCTGGCGGCCCAAACGGGAGAGATCCATGGCCTTGGCCACGGTGCGGGTGAGCTCCTCGTTTTTATAGGGCTTCGTTAAATAGTCGAAGGCCCCCTCCTTCATGGCCTTCACCGCCAATTCCACCGTGCCGTGGGCGGTGAGCATGATGACCGGAACCTCCGGCCTAAGGGCTTTCACCCTTTCCAAAAGCTCGATGCCGCTTCCGCCCGGCATGGTCATGTCGGTTAAAATCACGTCCGTTCGCGGGCGCTCCTCGAAGACCCGGTAGGCCTCCTCCCCGCTTCCGGCGGTGAGCACCTCGTAGTCCAAAGCGGAGAGCATCTCGGAGAGAACCAGCCGATAGCCCGGTTCGTCGTCCACGACCAAGATGAGACCGTTCATAGGAGACCAAAAAAAGAAATGGTATTTGCGGCCGCGGGCGACCGAAAGCCTCCGGCCGCCCGCGAGCGGGCGGCCGGAGGCGGAAACCTTAAATCCGGCGTTCGCATGGTTTCAGGCGCCGTTTTAGCGTTCCGGCCCCGCTTTTCATTTCCGGCGAAAGACGGCGAAGCGGAAAGCGACCCTAAGGAGATCCAAAAAAAAGAAGCGCGCCCGCCTAATAGACATCATACCGCGGACGCCACCCAGAGTGGCGGGAAAAAGGCCGAAGGAAGCAACCCTATGGATCGGAAAGACGGGGGAAAACGGGAAAAGCGGAAGGAAAACGGGAGAAAAGGAACGCCGAGCCGCCGAGACGGCGGACAAGACGGGGAAAAAAGACGCGTTCCCCAAGAGAGACGGGAAAGGCGGGAAGAGGCGGGGGCGGCGCCGGAATGGGCCGACGCCGGAATGGGCCTGGGCGGGGAGGAGTCGAGCGCCGGAATGGGGCCGGGCGCCTGGACGGGCCGGGCGTAAGGGATCGAAGGCCGGCGGCTCCCGCCGCCGGCCTTCGGTCACTCTCAATGGTCCTTCCCCAACGGTCCTTCCCAGGCCGCGTCCACCGACCGCGGATGTTTTTCCGGCCTATGGCCTTGAAGGCGCCGCTCCTCGGCCCTAGGGTGTTCAGCCAAGAACGAAAGGAGGCTGCGGGGGGAAAGCTCGAAGCGTCTCCGCCGCGGAGCGGGGGGTTTTTCGGCCATCCTAATGGTTCCGGGAACCGGAGCCGCCCGCGGGCGGATCGTCGAATCCCTCTCCGGTATCCGACCACCCTGACATAGCCTTCGCCTCCCGGGCCTTGTTCCGCCACCTTTCCGCCTCGGCGGGATCTTTCGGAACGCCCAGGCCGCGATCTAAGACGCGGGCCATATTTTTCATGCACTCCACGCTCCCCATCTCCGCGCCCCGAAGATACATATCCGCGGCCTTCTCCAGGTCTCTAGAGACGCCCAGGCCCTTCTCGAGTATGCGGCCCAAGTTTAAGATGGCCGCGGGCACCCCCCGCGCGGCCGCGAGGACGATCCATTTCAGGGCTTCGGCGTAGTCCTTGCGGACGCCCTTGCCGTCCAAGTACATGAAGCCCAGATCGGCCTGAGCGTACTCGAAACCCTGTTCGGCCCCGAGGCGGTACCATTTCAAGGCCTGGGCGAAGTCTTTAGGGACGCCCTGACCATCCTCGTACATGCGGCCGAGAGTGTCCTGCGCCGGAGCGTAACCCTGTTCGGCCGAGCGGCGGTACCATTTCGCGGCCTCGACGAAATCTTGGGCGACGCCGCGGCCCGCTTGAAGCAGCGTTCCGATGACGTACTGGGCCGAAGCAAGGCCGCTTCCAGCGGCCTTCTTCAGCCACTCCATGGCGCCTTCCAAGTCTTTCTCGACGCCCCGGCCGGTAAGGAGCATCAAGGCGTAATTGTACTGGCACTGGACGTCCCCCAGCTGGGCGGCCTGGCGGAAGCATTCCGTGGCCTTGACGGAGTCTTTGGGAACGCCCCGGCCGTTTAGGAGCACTAAACCGTATTCGAAAAGGCCCTCGCGGAGGCCCTTCTCCGCCGCGAGCTTGTGCCATTTCGCGGCCTCGCGGTCGTCTTGGGCGACGCCGCGCCCCTCGTTTAACATCACGCCGTAGCGGTAGCAGGCCTCGGCGACGCCCTCAAGGGCCGCGCGGCGCAGCCATTTCGCCGCCTCGCGGTCGTCCCGGGGGAGAAACTCGTTATCCTGGCCGTAAAAGACGCCGAGATCGGTCTGCGCCCGGGGATGCCCCCCCTCGGCCGCCAACTTAAACCATTTAATGGCCTCGGCCTCGTTTCCGCCCGCGCCCAAAAAGGTCGCGAGGCAGTACTGAGCATCGATGAAGCCCTGATCGGCGGCGAGCCGAATCCATTTTTCCGCCTCCCTGTCGTCCTGGGGGACGCCATGACCTTTCATATACATGAACGCCACGTTGAGCTGGCCCGGGGCGTCCCCCATGTCGGCGGCGCGACGGTACCATTTCATGGCCTCCGAGTAATCCGGAGGCGCGTCCACCCCCAAATAGAGCGCGTCCGCCTTTCCCACGCTCTCCACCGCGGCCGGGTCTCTTTTTTTCATGTCGTACTTTTTCATTTCTTCTCTCTCGCCCTTTCTTTAAAGCGGGCGCCGCTTAAAAGGGCCAAATCATCTAAAAAACACCCGAAAGGATCCGGGCGGAAAAGCCCTCATGGAAGCGCCTCCGGTTATATGTTTCGACGCTCCTAATGCTTCCTGGATCCGGAAGCGCCTTTGAAGGGATCTTTCCCGCTTAAAAAATCCGTCGAAACGGACGAGGCGCCCACTTTCTCGGCCTCGCTTCGCCATCTTTGGGCCTCTTCCAGGTCTTGGGGCGCTCCCAGGCCGCGCTCCAAGAGGTAGGCCAAATTGATCATGGAGTCGCGGTGCCCGCGCTCGGCCGCCCGCCGAAAACATTCCACGGCCTTCCGGTCGTCTTGGGGGACGCCCACTCCTTGGTGATGCATAAGACCAATATTGAAGAGACCCATGACCTCACCCCCCTCGTCCGCGAGGCGGAACAATTTCAAGGCCTCGTCTAGGTCCTGGGGGACGCCCCGGCCTATTTTATACAGGAATCCCAAATGGGACCGAGCCGCCCCGTCCCCCGCGTCGGCCGCGAGCCTCAGCCATTTCACGGCCGCGGCCGGATCCGCGGGGCCGCCCTCGCCTCTAAGGAGCATGAGCCCGAGTTCGCGGCGGGCCTCGACGAGGCCCGCCTCCGCGGCCTTCCGGAGCCATTTCAAAGCTCCGGCGGGGTCCCGACGGGCTTCCATGGTATCCCGCAAGATTAAAGCCAATTCGAACTGGGCATGGACGATATCCCGCTCCGCCGCGAACTTGAACCGTTTAAGGGCTTCCACGCGGTCCTGGCGTCCGCCCCGGCCTAAAAGGAGCATCCGGCCGAGCATGTAGGAAGCCTCGGGCACGTCGTCTTCCGCCGCGAGCCTCAGCCACTTCACGGCCTCGAAGTCGTCTTGGGGGACGGAACCCTGGCCGTTCGCGTAAATGAAGCCAAGATTGGAGCGGGCGACCGCGAGTCCCTTTTCGGCCGCGAGCCGGAGCCATTTCACGGCCTCGGCCGTACCCCGGCCGTCGTCCAAGGTCACGGCGAGGGCGAACTGGGCCTCGGGAAGGCCCTGTTCGGCCGCGAGGCGCAGCCATTTCTCAGCCTCCCTGGCGTCTTTGGGTCCGCCCTGGCCGTACGCCCATAGGACTCCCAATGAGTAGCGCGACAAGGCGTCCCCCAGATCGGCGGCCATGAGGTACCATTTCCTGGCCTCGGCTAGATCTTTGGGAACGTCTCGGCCGTGGGAATAGGCCTGACCCAGCTGGTAAAACAGTTTGGAAGCGAGATCCTTGTCTTTCAAGTCGTTGGTCATCAGTTTCACGGCCTTTAAAATCGGCATCCCGCCCAAGGCCATGATTAAGGCTCCGGGCCCCTCCCGGCCGCCTTGGCTTTTCTGGCTCTTCTTCCCCTTGTCGGAGATAAGTTTCAAAGCCGGTTTTCCATTTTTCGGCTCGTCCATAACCTGTTCCTTTCGCTTAAATCCGAATCCCGCCGGAAAGCTCGGGGGTAGGGGCCCCAAGGCTTCCTCCGGGGCTTCCGGCGGTAATTCCTCCGGGGTCCGGAGAAAAGGGGCGCCCTTATAAATTAGTTCCAAACCGGGTGAACCGGACCCCCTGGTCCTCAGCCCAGGGCCCGAAGCCTCGGCCTCCCTGGCGGGTTTGAGAAGCGCCTTAAGCGCTCCGCCCGCGTCCCGGACTGTATCAAACCGCCCGCGGGGAATCAAGGCGGACTTTTCAGCCCGCCTCTTCTCTGGGAAATCAAGGCGGACCCGCATGGATCTTCTTCTCGAACGCGTATCGCGGCGGACTTTTCCGGCCCTTCGTAACGGTAGGGGCGAAAAGGGTGGGCGCTTCCCGGACCCGGTCGGAACGACGGATTCGGGTTCGAAGCCGCCCGAGCCGCCCCGTTTCGGAGCCCTTACTCCCGCCCGAGCTCCGAAACGATCGAGCAAAGCTTAGCGCGGCCTCGGGGGGCGTCTTGACCCTTTTCCGGCGTTTGGCGGCACGCGCCCGGCCGCCGCTTCCCTTCGCCTCCGGCCGGAAGCCTTTAAAAAAGAGTCCGCCCTGTCCGGGGGAACTCCCCTAGGGGCTTTTAGAACCCTTAGAGGCGTATCCGCCTGGCCTGAAAAAAACGGAGGGGCGGGCTTCCTCCCAAAAACCGCGCTACGGGCGTCCCGGGAGGCGCTGGAGGCTCTTAGGCGTCGCCAAGGACGCTTTTTTGACGTCCCTCCCCATGCCCGCCCCCGCTAATCAGGACTATAGGCCCCGCTCCGAGCCCGTTTCGAAGCGCGTGACGCGGATTCCAACAGGTGGCTACGCTCTCCGGACCCGTTGGCCGCGAAAGGGGAAGACATCTTCACTTAAATTCGTCGCAAGGTCGACTTGCTCCGCATGGAGGCTTGACACGGCTAAAATGTTCAGCTATAAAAAAGAATCAAATTTGTTACGGACATTATCATATTTTTCGCCGATTAATCGATAATGAATTTTTGTAAAAAGGATTATATTTCGCCGGACGATAAAAATGAGCGAGAACTCGCCGAAACTCCATAGTAACATCCGGGAAATCGCCAACGATCTACGTGTCGGAGTTGACGGCCGTGATTTCAAGCGTTATGTCCTTGGAATCGGGAGGATCCCCGCAGGGACGTCGATATAAAGCGATATAACGCTGATTTTGGCGTAATAGCGGAAAAAGATGATAAACTATAAAAAGAGAGCGCTTTGATTATTACTGAAATTGAGAGTGACAACCATGAGTAAACTTCAATCATTGATGGAAAAAATATCACCGAACGGAGTGACTTACGATGCGCTGGGAAATATCGCGCGAGTCTCAAAAGATAGGATACATTCAAACGATATCAATGCCAACAACTATGTTGGAGTCGATAATTTATTACCAGATAAACAAGGAAAGATTAATTCATCATATCCTCCGAATAGCGGTAATTTTACAAAATACAACGAGAATGACATTTTAATTGGCAATATTAGACCTTATCTCAAAAAAATTTGGAAAGCCGACGGTACAGGAGGCGCTAGTGGAGATGTATTAGTTTTACGAATCACAACTCAAGATATAACGCCAGATTATTTGTATTATGTATTATCATCTGATAATTTTTTTTCATATAACATGCGACATGCGAAGGGCGGCAAAATGCCACGGGGCAGTAAAGACGCTATTTTAAAATATTTATTACCTATCCCGCCACTTCCCATCCAAAAAGAAATAGTCCGCATACTCGACACCTTTACAGAGCTGCGGGCAGAGCTGCGGGCAGAGCTGCGGGCAAGAAAAACGCAATATGAATATTATCGTGATTTAATTATGAATTTAAATAATAATACTGATATTGCTTGGACATCATTGGGAGATGTATGTATACAAACGTCCAATATCAATTGGAAAAATGTTAAAAACACAGAATATCAGTACATTGACTTAACTTCAGTTGATAGATATACTCATAGCATCAATAATACATCTATAATTTCTAATACTAACGCTCCAAGCAGAGCACAAAAGATAGTATATTTAAACGATATTATTTTTGGAACAACGCGCCCTACATTAAAACGCTATTGTGTGATTACTAAAAATTATGATGGACAAATTTGTAGTACGGGTTTTAGTGTTTTACGAGCCAATACAAAAATAATCTTACCAAAATTCATCTACTATGTTATTGGAACGACTAAATTTAATGATTATATTGAACAACAACAACAAGGCACAGCTTATCCAGCAATTTCTGATAGTGAAATTAAATAATATTCTTTCCAAATTCCATCTTTACAAGTTCAAAGTAAGATAGTTGGCATTTTGGATAGTTTTTCATCTCTAACAACAGACATCGTTTCGGGCTTACCCGCTGAAATTGAAGCAAGACGAAAGCAATACGAATACTACAGAGAACAACTTCTTACCTTTAAGAGGGCGGAATAAGCCACGGCTTTCCTTATTTCAGCCTAGCGGACACGCGCCGCGTTTTGGGAATATCGGAGGCTGAGGCGGGAACAAGATCAGTTTTCCGGCCGGATGCTCTTTTTCGCCTCCCCAGGGTCGGCTAAGGCGCTTTACCACGGGAAACTTGGGAAACAATCTTCGCCCGGCGCTCAAAAAGGGGCCTCTCCTGGGCTTTTTTCAAAAAACTGCGGGGTTATAAGTAAGGGTTTTTCCCGAAAATCCTGATTTCAGGGGGCCAGGCGGAGGGCCCTGGAGTTCCGGAAAGAGACGGATTCCCCGGCGAGGATTAATCGGGCGTAAAAAGAGACTCAAATCTGAATTTTGCCCGCTAATTGTATTGTTTATAAATAATAACAACTTATATATAAAATACAGTACGAGATTTTTTTTGTTATTTTGTTGTTAAAATCGGAAAACATAAAGCCGCACCCACGATTATAAGCGGGGTGGTGCGAGTGCGGTTAAAACTCTTCCTTGCCTACAAGATAGCTGTTTATCCTGACGCTTACGCATCCGACCACATAAATATAACTGTCTTCAGGCGTCCCGCGCGTCTCCCAGGTGATTTCACCTTTTCCGCTTTTTTGGGATTTAAGATCCGCCACCACCAGCCATCCCTCTTTAACAAGCAAGTCATCCACACGACTGAG
>JAISMF010000041.1 GCA_031276865.1 Deltaproteobacteria bacterium
CCCCCCCCCCCCCCCCCCGCCCCCCCCCCCCCCCCCCCCCCCGGCGCCCCCCCCCCGCCCCCCCCGCCCCCCCCCCACGCGGGCGGACGGCTTTTTTTCATGGAGACGAGGAGGGAGCTCAGGCAGTTGATCAGGGCGAAAATTCCGTCCAGACGCAGGTAGTAGTGGATGTTGGAGTCGAAATTGTAGCGGACCTCGGCCGGGAACTCCTCGTCCGCCGGCTCGATGTGGCAGTAGACCTCGACGAAGGGGAGGGCCTTTAGGCGAAAGGAGAGTTTACGGTGCGGAACGGCCCCCAGAGCGAGGGCGACTTTGACGAGTTCTTCGGGAGCGTCCCCGAAGGCCTCGGCCACCGGGGCCTTCATAAGTTCGTGGGGGCCCTTGAAAAAAAAAGCTCCCGAAGGGAGCGCGGCCGGGCTTACCTCGTCCCCGGAAAGGCCGGGAGCGGGGCCTTTCCCGGCGTTCACGAGATAGCTGAGCATAACGATGGTTCGCTGGTAATTCGGAGGCCCGGACCCGGTTAGGGCGGCCACGGTCCTGTTTTCCGGGGTGAAAGCGTAACGTCCGCCCAGAAAGTCGAGTTCGTAGCGGGGGTGGCCTTCCTCAAAGCCTAGTTCGGCTCCGGAAAGCTCGGCCACCCGGAAGGGATCGAGGGCGGCTAGATCCTCCCAGAGGGGGAGGTTGGAGTAATTTTCGTACTGTTTGTTAAGATCGTCCGACAAGGTTGGAAGGGCCGGTTTTTTTAGTTGAAGCAGCCGTCGCAGCCCGAGCAGTCGGGAGTCGCGGGCGGGAGGAGCTTCTCGCTCTCCACCACGAAGCCGGAGTCGAAGCCGTTGTTCTGGAAATCTATGGTGACTCCACCGGTTTTTTCCAGGAGGCCTTTGTTGATGACCAGGGTGAGTCCCCCTTCTTTGGTGGAAAAATCAGTCTCGCCGGGAGCGTCCACGGTCAGGGAAAGCTGGCCGAGCCCTCCGCAGGAGGCGGGGGGAAGGATGACCCGCACGGACGGCGTCGCCTTTTTTTCCGTAAGAAAGCCGGTGAGTTCTTTAAGGGCCGTCGGGGTAATTTTGATCATATTGAAATCTCCCACGAATGACGGGCGTAAGCGCCCAAGGAGGAGCTTGTCCGGTAAGAAGGGGAACTTGAGACGAGGATGCCGGAAAAAAGAAATTTAAACGCCATAATAATGATTCTAATTTTAATAAGGCGTTAAAGCCGACTATAAGATCCGGTTCAAGGCCACTTTGGAAAGCCGGCGCCTCAACCCGGCTGAAGTATAGCACAAAGGCGCCTTTGATTGAGATTTTACGGGCCTTCCGGACCGCGGCGGCTCACAAGCCGTGAGGCCATGTCATAAACATAAGGATCAGGCGGCCGAAGGTCAAGAGCCTGGGAGCCGGAGAAGGCGAAAAACCGGCGAAAAAACCGCCCCGGTGGGGGCGGTTTTTTCAACCGGCCGGCCGTCAAATTTTGTCGGGTTGAAAGGGAGGGATTCGAGGAAGGGATGGAGAGGAAAAGAGAAGGGTAGCGGGAAATAATTCAAGCTTGAAAATAATTACAAATAATATTATATAATTAATATTAAAAAAAGATAATATATTTATTAAATAAAAAAATATAAAATCAAGACCATTCGGGGGCGAATTCGAAATCAGTTTGAATAAATGATTCCTTTTTATTCCAGTTAGCAAACGATGACTGGTAACAATTTTCGCATTCGGGCGTTGTCGAAAAACTGTTAACGCTTTTTCTGTGTTCGACAAATTGTTGCGACTGCCATGCGGTTATGAAATCAGAGGCGTCATTGATATGAAAGAATTTTTTTGATGTCGACATGCACGGCCTCACAAAACCATCGGAGCCGAGAAAAAAATCGCGCCAGGCTGTATAGCATTTTTTGTGAGGCGAATCTCCGGCGGGATCCTCTTTTTGCAGGTGGGGCAGCTTAAGGGAAACGCCACTCTTTTCGCTCTTTTCCATCGCCTGGTTAAACACGTCGGAAACCCATGACGTCTCGTTGTACAATGACTCGTCAAGCATTGTATCGTCAAAAGCGGTGAAATAAACTAATTTTACTTCGTTAAGGTTAAGATCGGCCGCTAAATCAATCATTTGAGGAAATTCGTTAAGATTGGATTTCATGGCGGTGAAAACAAAGTTGATCCAGGGCCAGGAAATATTTAAGCGGGTTTTTTCAGCGGTAATTGTTTTTAGCGTTCGGGTTATTTTATTGAAATCGCTCCCTCTGCGTATTTGATTATTTGTTTCAGCTTTGGCGCCGTCAAGACTCACCGCTATTATTTCGCAATTATTATCAAAAATATTTTTAAACAAATGGTCTAATTTTAAACCGTTTGTGCAAAAATATTTTCTTAAATCGTTTTTAGCCGCCCAAGACAAAAAATCCGTGAAATGAGGATGAACGGTTGGTTCTCCCCAGCCCATTAAAGTAACTTCTTCCACATAAGGGAGAGCGGGATCGAAAAATTTCATCCATTCAGGGTCGAAATACGTGGGTTTAAAGGAAACAGTGTTCCGAGCGCAGGCCTTGCATCTGAGATTACAGGCGTTAGTCAGCTCGAATACCAATCTTCTTGGAAAGGAGGCGGGATTATGGTTTTCAGCCAAAGCTTCCGCTTCGTTAAGGGATGAATTGGATGTTTGACGGGAGCTGAGAGGTTTCCCGAAATTTTTCAAATCAATAGTTTTGGCTCTGAGAATATCCATGGACGCCCCGCGGTAAAGGTTTATAAATAAGGTGAAAAGTTTAAAAAAAAATCAGGAAAAGAACGTTGGAAAGTTGATCTTCAGGTGTTTTTAATACCGTACTTATAAATATCCTCTTTATTTAGTCACCGGTTAAAGTTAAAACCTGCCCTTTAAAATCTATTTCAGTCAGATACGATTTAACACTGTGCTCAATTCCGTGAAACATTAAAAGCACTCTATCATTTTTTGTAAAATTATTTAATATTTCTGTCGGATGAATTTTTTTTCCTAAAATGGTACGCCTTTGCTTGTCGGTATCTTTGTCGATAAACCCGGCGATATTTTTGATTGAGATATAATTTTGTCCGATGAGAAGCTGGAGCAGCTGCGTAACGCCCCAAATCCATAGAGGTTCATGTGACTTAGCGATATTGTCAAGTTTTTCAAGAATGGAACTGTTTTTGGACAATTCTAAGTAGCGTGAAAAACCGCTAAAATCTTCTTGAATATTTTCGGTCGCGATTTTAATGTGATTTAACGCCGGAGCGGAAGGATCATCGGATCGTGAAGTTTCAGCCGCGGGCTTCAGTCTGGCGATCGCGTATAAAACCGGCGTGTAAAACCCGTCTTTTTCAGCGGTATGAAATATTGTTTTTCCTAATTTCAATACTTCAAATCCTGAAAGAATGAGCATATTGTTCAGGGAAGATGAAGTGAAATGCTGCAGATGTTCAAGATATAAATAATAAAACGGAGGCGTCTCCGCGGGGTAAGAACCGGCGTCCGGCAATTCTATATAAACAAGTCCACCAGGCGCCATAAACTTTTTAATTTCAGTCAGAGCGGTCGCCGGATATAACAAATGTTCAAGAACATGAGAATAAACAGCCAGAGATGGCGAAAGGTTAATCTTGGGAAGATTTTGAGCTGAACCCGCGTAAGCGGTGAGTTTTTCATTCTTGAGCAATTCTACCGTTCTCGCGGACGGTTCAATAGCGATAACATTTTTGTAACCGGATTGAATCAGCTCTTTGGTGAGACCACCGCGTCCGGCGCCTATATCGAAGATAATACCGTTTTCCGTATTGTCGTACCACTCTTTTATTCTTTGAATTATTTCTCTTTGATGAGTTATATCCGCATCGGTTTGAGAGCCAGACCCGACATGAATATTTGAGGTATTGTATTCCTTTTCGACATAAATGTAAGTGATTTGCTCTTCAGTAAGATTGTTGTCATAAAATATATGGCCGCAATCGCCACAAAAAGCGAGCGTAAAATCGCCGGGTATGGATGAACCGTCATAAGTTTGAAATTTAATTTTATCTAAATGAAAGCCGGTGGCGTTTTTGCAGATTGGGCACGGTTGGATAAATTTTTCAATATGCGAGGTCGCCAGATTCATAATTATTACTCGTTATGCTGAAAGCTCCGTTTCTAATCGATTTTTACTTGGTAATATAAAAATGTCAGTCAGACGAACGCCACAAGGAGAGGTAAATGTTTACAAACAGGTCACGATAAGTATTTTCCATTTTAAATATGTACAAGCTAAATATATAGCAGATATTGCGTAACATGAACGGTTCAGTATTCAGTTTTTTTTAACGGTTAATTCGCCCGGAACTAATTCGCATTTTTGCCAGCCTAATAGGTTATCCTGTTATTTAGGGGAGATATAGAGGAATGAGCGGATCAACTATTTTGTAAACGATCGGCTCGTTATGCGCGTCGCAGTTAAAATGCAAGTGAAGCGCCACACGGTTACTTATATGAACAATTCCTGATGTATACTATCGGCTGATGATATAAACTTAAACCGTCTGTAAAAATCTCTATCCCGAATTACTCGCCCTCGCCCCTGATATTTTTGCTTGGCGAATTACGGAACTTACCGGATTCATCGGAAAAAATAAACGATCGCTTGTTGTCAACATGCGGGTGGAATAATCTTAAGTTAGTAAATTATACTGTAAAAATTGAATAAAATCAAGATAAAAGTTCATTTGTTAACGGATTCGGTATAAGGCGGCGCGGCAGGCGGCTTATGATAGGCAACATATGTATATATAAAAAAGTAAATTATATAAAATTAATAATTATAATATTATTTTACATAATATTAAAAGACAACGGCGGCCCGCGGGAATCGGGCGTCAGGGAAAGCCGAGAGCTTTAAACGCTTGTAAAAAACGAAACGCCGACGTTCATAAGCGCCCACCAGGGGAGATGAAACAGCTCCCATGAACACAAAAAATGACGACGGGAAAGCGTATGAATTTACTGTAGCGTTTTTAGACACAGGGCGTTCAGGCGGCGATGTTGTTTTTGCGGATGGTTTCCAATCCACCCGTCATGGTTCGGGCGTGTTTATTCCATACGGTGGATTAAAGTCCATGACGGTTGAAAAGCTGATATGTTTCAGTATCCTTTTGACATTTCCAGCGTCTGTTCGGCACGGCTATCGGTTTTTCAAGAGGATGCTTTTCTAACGTCTTTTAGAAAAATAGGTTTTACGCTACTTTTTTTGTAAGCATGCTCAAGAAATCTTTAGACGGCTGGTGAGCCGGAGTGTGTTCCAGCTGCTGAATAAGCGCAAGCTGCGTCTCCTTGTTCCTCCCCAAAGCGTTGTAGAGAACCGCCTTGGCGAAGTGAATAAAAGGATATCCCGGCATCAGCGCCTCGACAAATTCCATTTCCTGAATGAGTCTTGCGACATACACGAAATCCAGGTGATGATATCTGGTTCGGTCGATTTCCTCTTTGTTTATTTCTTTTAAATCGTCTTCCCATCCTTGTCTGAATTTGGCTAAGGAAATCAACTTCAGCGCCCTCTGGAGCTCAAAGTGAATCTGGCCCTGATAGCGGCTCAATAATGCGGAAATAGCAGGTTTAACAAGCTTGTCTTTTTCTTCCAGCGAAAGATCGGAGTGGGCTATCAGCTTGCAGTGGTTGTGTATATAGTTTATAGTCGGAAGCCTGATTCCCTGTCCGGACGGAGATGCGTTCATTTTATCGATTTTTAAATATCTATCCAATAAGCCGTGGGGTAGTTTTTCTTTCTGAGAACTATCCTTAGTTCTCTGAAGGAGTATTTCCGGCACTTGCAGAATTCTCCCTTGAAGCGCTAGATTGGCTAAGAGGAGATTGTCCCCGGCTAAATCTTCATTATATAGATACATGGTAAACATGTATGATTTAGCGGCATTAAAAGTCCGCATGACGCCTAAGAACGGCGTTGTCCAGCCTAAATATTTTATAACGTTTAAAAAGCGCGTAGAGGGATCGGGGTCGTCGAAAGTTATTTTGTCGAAGTATATCTCATCGGTTTTTTTGTCATCGTCTAGAAACTGGCAGTAGGGGTAGGCGACCAGGGCGTCGGGGTTTTCTTCAAGGGTCTGCACGCACTTCTCGGCCATAGACGGCTTCCAAACCAAATCGGCCGCGGCGTAGGCGGTAAAAGGACTGCTGTGAGCCATGAACAGATGAGCGAAGTTAAAAATAAGCCCTAAATTTTCAGGATTTTTGGAATAAACGATTCTCGAGTCGCGGCTCGCCATGTTCTTGCAGATTTTTCCGGTGTTGTCCTCGGAGTTGTTGTCCGAGACGAGGATCCTGATATCCTCCATGGTCTGGCTCGTCAGGGACTTCAAAAGAGTGGCGATTGTTTTTTCTCCGTTGTACACCGGTACGCAGATCGTGAGTTTGGGCTCGGCCATGGTGAAAACTTCCTTATGTTTGAAAAATGGCGCTCGTTTAGGGCGTTTTTCGGGGACGCCGCGGGAAACCGGAACGTAAAAAAAATAAACGGTCCTTTACTTCCGCCGGATCCGCCGTTTCCGGGAGTCGGGATCCGAGAAACAGCTTAAGCATGATCTGTGCCATTTTTTTAAAAACATAAGAATTTTTATCAAGTTTTTCTTCCGAGGATGCACAAAGCGGCCAGAGCCGCGGTCTCCGATCTCAAGGTGATGGCTCCCAAAGAGACGGGCGTGAAGAAAGAATCCCGGGCGGCCTGTTTTTCTTCCGGAGTGAAGCCTCCCTCGGGGCCGACGAGGATGACCGAAGGGGAATTATTTTCCGGAGGCCGGGGAGGAGCGCCTTCGCCATCCATAATATAGAGGGCGTATTCGTCTTTTTTGGCTCCGTATTCTTCCAGGAGCTCGGATAGTCCGGCCGGAGGCCGCAAAACCAGGGGAAAAGTTCTCCCCGACTGTTTTCCGGCCTCAACCGCGATCCTATTCCAGCGCTCCAGCTTGGAGGCGCCCACGGAGTCCCCTCGAACCCGACAGCGGGACGAGATTACGGGTATCAGTTTCGAGGCTCCCAGTTCGACGCCCTTTTCCACGGCCCACTCGAAGCGGGCGGGACGGATCAGGGAAAGGAGCAGGACGGGGCCGTTCGCGGGGGGGGAGGCTTCGTAGGGGCCGGTGACCAGGGCCTTGAGGGACGGCGAGGCGCCTTTCAGGGCCTCCGCCACCCTGGCGGGGGCGCTTCCGTCCGGGCCCATGAGCTCTATTGGGTCTCCGGGTTTCAGTCTTAAGGAGAGGACGCCGTGCCTGGCCTCGGCGGGGTCGAGGGTCACCAGGTCGCCCTCTTTAACGATCGTTTGCGAACGTGGCAGGGCGAGCCTCGCGCTCCTCATTTTTCCGGCCGGGTTTCCAGGGATGGTTCCGGGGCGACGACTCTCGCGGGAGGAGGGGAGGGCGGGCTTCCGGACGGAACGTCCGGAAGCTTGAAGGAGAGGGCCGACCATTCGGCCTGGCCCAGATGCCGCAGCCAGCTCCAGCCATCTTTTAAAAAGGCCTCCGCGAGCTCGTCCGCCTGCTCGGCTATGATTCCGGAAAGGATAAGATGGGAGCCGGGGGCGGCGGCGGCTTTAATATCGGGCGCCAGCTTGAGAAGGGGGTTTAGGGAGAGGTTCGCGAGGATGATGGAAAAACCGGGTTTGAGGCTGTTAAGCGGCTCTCCGGAGAAGCTGATGGAGCCGGTTAGCAGGTTGAGATCCCTATTGGCCAGGGCCACAGGGACGGTCTCGGGGTCGGTGTCCACGCCCTCCACCACGGCCCCGGGAAAGAGGACGGCCGCGGCCAGGGCCAGAATGCCCGAACCGGCCCCCAAATCCAGGATCCTTTCCGGCGTGAGGCCGCTTTCCGCGAGTTCGCTCAAGATTTTTAACGAGAGGAAGGTGGTGGGGTGCCGCCCCGAGCCGAAGGCCGCCCCGGGGTCGATTTTCAGGACGGGGGGAAGAGACCCTTCGGGGAGTCCGAAATACTCCCTTAGGTCGCCCTCCCAGAAGGTGGGGGAGAGGATGAGCCGTCCGGATACCATTACCGGCCTCTGCTCGGCCTTCCAGAGCTCCGCGTAATCCTCCAGCGGCAGAAGCTCCATGGACAGGTTGAAGCTTTTTACCGGCAGATCGAAGGATTTGGCGGCCCGGGTCAGGGCCGGGGGAAGGGTGGTCATGAGGCGCATGGCCTCCTCCCGGGCGAAGGAGGCCTTGAGCACGAGGTTACCCGCGGAGTCGGGATTGTCCTCCCAGACGGCGCCGGCTCCCAGATCGAAGAGGATGTAGGAGGCCGCCTCCCGGGAGACCGGCGGGACGCTTAAAGAGACTTGAAGCCATTCCCCCGTCATCGGAGCCCTAAAAAGCTTTCCGCCGCCAGCCCCAGGATCTGCTCCGTATCTTCGGAGCTTAAGCCGGCGTCGGCGAAATAGCGGTAGTAGCGTTCGGGCTTTAGGAGGGGGTAGTCCGTTCCGAAGAGGAAACGCTCCGCTCCCAGGATCTCGGCCGCGAGAGACAGCGCCTGGGGGTGGAAGAGATAGGGCATGGCGGCAGTGTCGAAGCGGACGTGGGAAAAATTTTCCCTGACTTCTTTTTTCAAGGTGGCGAAAAAAGGAATGCCGCCTCCGAAGTGGGCTAGAATGAGTTTAGCCCCGGCGCAGCGTTTCACGAGAGCGTATATCTCCGAAATCTCGATGGGGGCCTTACCGGGGTACTGATGGCCTATGGGCTCGTTTACGTGGATCAAAAGGGGGGCGTCCCGGTCCCGGCAGAGATCCGCGAGGGCGCCTAGGCGTTCCACTAGATCCGGGGTGATCCCCTCGTCGTAGACGCAGAGCTCGCCCAGGCCGAAACCCCCGGCTTGGAGAAAACCCTGGGCCAGATCGTGGGCGAATGGGGCCCGGGGATCGAAGGAGGCCAGGGGGAGGAGCCTTTCCGGATAGCGGGAGCACTCGTCCAAGAGCCAGTCGTTGTAGCGCCGGGCGTTATCCTCCTTTTGAAAGGAGAAGCCCGTCACCAGCGCCTTGTCCACCCCGCCCTCGTCCATGGCCTTCAAAACCTCGGAGGTGGACGCCAGCCTGGCCGACGGATCCGAGTAGAGGACTTTTAAGCCCGGTTCACCGTCCAGGGCCGCCCCGCGGTCCCGAATGAGTTCGGGCGAACTCAGGTGGATGTGGACGTCTATTTTCAAGAAGGGACGCTCCGATGCCGGGGAGGGAAAATTGATTAAAAAAAGCTTAAGATTAGCTTAATAAGCCTAAATTATTAACAGAAAAGGAGCGTCAAAATCCGGATTCGGAGGCCGGGCGGGGGCGTCCCGCGCCGGAGTCGTCCGTTAACGGTCGTAATAGACTATAATCACTCCACGACAAGGAGGACCGCGTCCGCCTCCACCGCGTCGCCCTCTTTCACCCGAAGGCTTTTCACCACCCCGTCCGCCGGAGCGGTGACGGGGAACTCCATTTTCATGGCCTCCATGATGACGAGCTCGTCGTCGGCCTGGACGGAGTCGCCTTCCTTGACGATGATTTTCCAGATGTTGCCGCTCATGGGAGCGAGGATATCCGCCATAAAACACACCTCCGGCCCGGGTCGCGGGCGGACCCCGCGGGCTGCGGCTTAAAGTCTTATGGCAATAAACGCTAAAAATCAGTAAAAGTCAAGCTCTAAAAGGGCTTTGACCCGCGAACCCTCCCCGCCGGAGGGCGGGATCGCCTTTTTGGGGCGGAGGGGGGCCGGAGGGGACTCGCTTCGGGGGATCCGGCGGACGCGGCCTAAAAAAGAGCTTTCGCTTAGATAAAATTTTTTCCCGGGGGCGGACGGGGGTTTGGCGGTCCGGGAAAAAACCTGTATTATCCAAGCGTGCCGGCCTTTTTCCGGGGGAGTCCGAGGAGGCGTCCCTCTATTGAGAGTCCGTCCCCCGCCGGGCATCCCGCGGCGGGGCGGCTAAAGGGCGAGGTTGGGTTTTTTTCCGCCGGCGGACGAACGAGCCGCGATTTTTATCTCGCAAGGTTTTTTTGTGCCAAATAAAATAGATACGAACAGCTTTCCGGAACCGTCCCCGCGGGACGGAGGAGCGCGGGCGCCTGTCGCCGGAGCGGCCCGTCAGAGGACTTTGATCCTCGTCATGGCCGTGACCGCCAACCTTTTCGGCAACATGAATTTCACCGGCATAAACGTGGCGGCCCCCCAGATAGAGGCGGATCTGGGCCTGTCGGCGGTGGGGATTGGCTGGCTCACCCTCTCCTGCATGCTCACGATGGCGGCCGCGTCCGCTCCGGCGGCCAGGCTTTCGGATATTCTGGGAAGGCGCGGGCTCACCCTCTTCGGTCTCTACGTCTGCGCCCTGGGTTTCGTCGGAAGCGCCCTCAGCCCCACCGCGGGGCTGCTCATGCTGTCTAGGGCTGTCACCGGCGTGGGCCTCGCCACTTATTTCACCACGGTCATGACCATGGTCACGGCCGCCTATCCCAAAGAGGAGCGGGGCCGGGTTCTGGGGCTCACCATCGGATCCGTCTACATAAGCCTGAGCCTCAGTCCGGTGTTGTCGGGGATATTTCTGGAAGCCCTGGGCTGGCGCTTTCTCTTCGTCTTCTGGGCCGCGGCCCTGATCCCCACCATCGTCTTGGTCCACCTCGTTAAAAAGGAGGCGCCCGTCACTCCGGACGAGAGGCTCGACCGTAAGGCCGCGTTTTACTGGATTCCGGGAATAGCGCTTTTCTTCGCCGGATTCTCCTCTCTGACCTCGGAGTGGAGGCTTCCGGCGCTTCTCGCCATGATTTTCGGAGCCGTGTTCGTATGCCTCTTCATCCGGCGCTCCTGGGGAGCGGCGAGCCCCCTTTTGGACTTGAAGCTTTTCACCGAGAGCCGCCGCTTCACCTTTTCAAGTCTGGCCGCCTTCATCTGCTACGTGTCGTCGTTTAGCATCACGCTGCTTTTGAGCCTCTACTTCCAGTACTCCCAGGGGTTCTCCCCGCTGAAGACGGGCTTCATCCTGGTGGCCCAGCCGCTGGTGATGGCGCTTTTGACCCCGCTTTCCGGCCGGCTCTCCGACAAACACGACCCTGGAATCATAGCCTCCGCCGGGCTCGCTTTGATGCTTGGCGGCCTGTTTATCTTCGTTTTCCGCCTGGAGCTGGACACGCCCGTGGGCGTGAACGTTTTCGCCATGTGCCTCTGCGGGGCGGGATTCGCCCTCTTTTCGGCGCCCAACTCCAACGCCATCATGAGTTCGGTGCCGCCGCTGCGGCTGGGACAGGCCTCGGGAGTGATAAGCGCGACCCGCCTCGCCGGTCAGATAACGTCCATATCGCTTTCCACGTTGGTCTTCGCCAGCGTCGTCGGCCCCGGCGAGATAACTCCGGACAGGTACCCCTCCTTCATCAACGCCTCGAGGATTCTGTTTTCCGTGTTCATAGTCATGTCGTTTCTAGCGATTTTCTCCTCCCTCGCCCGGGGAAGGAGGCGGGAGGATGCGTCTTGACGCTTACGATTCATTTGAGGCGGGAGGACCCATGACGCTTAAGATTCTTTTCCTAGGAGACGTTTTTTCCCAGACGGGCCGCGATCTCGTGCGCCAGCATCTGCCCGGGATCGTCTCCAGGGAGGGAATCGACATATCCCTGGCCAACGGGGAAAACGCCTCCGGAGGCCGGGGAATCACCCGGGAGAACGCTCGGGAGCTTCTATCCCGCGGCCTGGCCGCCTTAAGCGGCGGAAACCACACCTTCCAGCAGGGGGGAAGCGAGGCCCTCTTAGACGAGGAGCCCCGGCTTTTAAGGCCTTACAACTTCCCCGAACCCTGCCCCGGCGGAGGATGGATTCTCATTAAAACGGCCGCGGGTTTCAAAGTCGCCTTCGGAAACCTCATGGGCAGGGTTTTTCTGCAAAGGACGCTGGACTGCCCCTTTAGAGCCGCCGACAGGATGCTCCATGAAATGAGCCGGGCCGGGGCGGAGGCGGTGATAATCGATTTCCACGCCGAGGCGACGGCGGAGAAGAAGGCCATGGGCTATTACCTGGACGGCAGGGCGAGCGCCGTTCTGGGCACCCACACCCACGTGCAGACCGCCGACGCCCATATCCTTCCCGGCGGCACCGCCTACATAACGGATCTGGGAATGTCCGGGGCCCAGGATACGGTGATCGGCATGGAGAAAGACGAGGTGATCCGATCGCTCATCGACGGGAGGCGCCATCAGTTCAAGCCGGGCTCCAGGGGAGGCTCCCTGGAGGGGGTGATTCTCGAGATAGACGGCGGGGGAAAGGCCCTGAGCATAAAAACCGTGAACCATCCGAAGGTGTTCCGGACCACCGCCTTGGAGCCGGAAAACGTCTTTCCGCCTTTTCCGGAGAAGAATTGAGATTTCCGAGGTTTTTCCGGCTTTTAAAAAGCTTTTCCCCAAAAGTTTTTGGAAAAGAAACGCCCGCCGGCGTCCCAGGCCGGCGGGCGTTTAAGTTTAAATCGGGGAAAAGCGGCTGAAGGGTTTAAATAGGGATTAGGACTGACGGGCCGGAGTCGAGTTTCCGGCGTTTAAGTAGGCCGATCCCTTCTCCATTTTGGAGATTTCCGTCTCCCCCTTGTCGGCGAGCTCCTTAAAAGCCGATATGGTCTCGCGCATCTTGGGCAGGGCCTCCTGCTTGAAGCGGCTTATCTCGTTTAAGGAGGCGAGCACGTCGTCGAAGGATTTTTTCAGCAAATCGATGGAGATGGTGGACTCCACCGCGTCCTTGTGGATGGCCGTTCCCTGCTCTTTGAGCATTTTGGAGGTCTCGCTTATGAGGTTTCCGGTGGTCTCGTTTAAGGCCTTGATCTTCTGAAGGGTGATCTTCTGGTTGTAGAGGGCGCTGGCCACGGTGATGGAGGTCCGCAAAGCGGAAACCGTGACCGTCATGGCGCGGTCCACGCCCCGCACCAGCTCGCGGTTGTTCCGCTGCACCACTTCCATGGCGATTATCCCCTGGTGGGTGACCACCAGCATCTGATTCATGTCCATGATCCTCTGCCGCAGGGGAAACAGAACCTCCTCTTCCACGAAGCGGATTTTGTCCGGGTCGGCGTTTTGGGCCTTGGCCTCCGCCAGACGCTTGGAGATGGACTCGTCAAGGGCGGAGCCGAGCTCTATCTCGCTTTTCAGCTTTTTAGAGTTGACCCTGAGTCCGGAGGACTCCAGCTCGAGGGTGGTGTTGTCGTTTTTCAGGGTGTTCTTGCCCTGCTCCAGCGATTCCAGGATGTTGGAAATCACGTTTTCGGACTTTTGATACTTGGAGAAGTAGCGGCGCACCGGGTTGAAGATCTTCGCGAAAATCCCCTTCCGCATGAAATCAACGCCGCTCGGGTCGAGATCGGTTATCTCGTTTTGGAGGTTGACCAGGCTTTTGGAGACGACCCCGCCCTCCTCGCCCGCCTGGGCGAGCTGGCCCACGGTCACCTTGAGCATGTTGTTTTTGGACGCGGACACGTTCATGGTCTCCAGGCCGAAATTGGCGATGGGCTCGATTATCTGCCTGCGGGCGTCGGAGGACTCGAGATCGATATTCATGATGGCGTTGGTGTTCTGCTCCACCTGCTTCAGTAGAGCCGCCTTCTCTTCGGAGGGAGGGGCCTCCTGGACCACGAGTTCTTTTTCGATTTCTTTCGAGCTGGGAACGATGAGGGAAAATTCCGACGCGGCTGGGACGGCGGGAGACGCCGGAGCGTCCGTTTTCGTCAAGGGAACATCTGATTCTGCCATAAATTTATTACTCCTTTGGGGGTTTCACATTTCTGCGTTGAAAAAACTTTGTATCTGGTATATCACGTCGTCGGTGTCGGCGGTGACGCTCGCGGCCTCGTTTATTTTGGACACTTCCTTTAAAACATCGAGATTGGCGTTGTACCCAATGGTGTGCACGGGCACCTGCAAACCTCCTATCATGTCCCTCACGTCGTTGAAACCGGATCCGGCCGTCGTTTCGCCGTCGGTGAGGACGAAGATCATGAACTTGGCGTTGGGATGGGCGGGTTTAACGTCGTGGAGCATTTTCTCGGCCACGACTATCGCGTCGTACATGGCGGTCCCTCCGCCGTCGGTCATGTTTTTCACCGCCCCCGTGAAGAGCGAGCGCTGGTTTAAATCGAATTTGTCTATGGGCACGGCTATCTGGACGTCGTTTGAGAACTGGACGAGTCCGATGTAGTTGGTGGCCGCGATGTATTTAGCGCCGTTTATGAGGGATTCCCTGAGAAGCCTTAGGGGGCGGCCGCTCATGCTTCCCGAGTTGTCGGCCACGAAGAGCGCCACGATCTCCCGGTTTCCCGATTTCTTCTCTTTAAAAAGCTTCTGGGCCTGGGGAAGGACCTTTCCGTCCAGATATGTGGGCTGATATTCGGTGAGGCCGTTGAAGCCCATCCGTGACGCGGCTTTCTGCGACTCGGGACTCTGGCAGAATTCCACGAACTGCTGGAGAATGGCCCTGCGGGCGGGGGAGATGTCGCCTAGGATGTAGACGGGGCTGTCGTGGCGGACGCCGAACGGGGTGAATACGTAGTCGTCTTTGATGTCCGGCGAGTTCACGAACTGCTGGTATTCGTGGACGAAGCCGTCTAAAACGCCGGATTTAGCGGACTCCGTGAGCTGCAGAGTCGTGTAGGCCACGAAGGGGACGTTGTTTTGGAAGGCTTCGAAGGCTTTCGCGGCTTCGGGTCCCAGAGGATCGTCCGAATTGGTGGCGTATAGGAGGGACAGTAAAAAATTAGCCCCCGTGGAGGAGGCGAAGGGATTGGTGTAGCCCATGGTGAAATCCCCGTCGGTCACGGCTTTAAAGATGGATTCCACGCTCACCGGCCCGTATTTGGCGATAAAGGCCTCGTATTTGGTCTTGTGGATGACTATTCCGGCGACGTTTCCCGTGAGTCTGGGCGTCACCAGTTCGATATTCCTTCCGGAGGCGGAGAGAGCGTCCCCCCAGAGGGTGTTCGAGGGGGTGAAGGCGTCGGGGACGTGTTTGCCGGAGGAAATGTAGTCCATGGCCACCCCCGAGGCGACGCCCCTCACCGATACCGACACCTGGACCCCGTCTATCACGCGGCGGAGGGAATTGAAGGCCACGGCCATGTCCACCAGCCAGCGGTTGTAGTCGGGCCCACCGGAGGAGACGGTGGCTTTTTCGGTGGAGGATACGATTTCTATCCACTCCGTGCCCTGGAGCGGCCTCACCTGGGCGTTGTAGCGGGAGATGTCGGGGAGAATGTCGGCCAGATTCTGGATTTCAAGGTCCACGTTCTCCTTTATGGGAGGAAGCTGGGTGACTTTGATGTCTTTATACAAAGAATTCATTATGTCGACGGCCCGCTCCTCGGAGATGACGCTTTTGGTTTTTCCGAAGGTGTTTCCCCAGCTTATGAAGAAGAAGATCAGAAACATCGTGACCAGGGATAGTATGATCACGATTCCGTAGAGCTTCGGACCCTTCAGCCCTCTCTTTTTAGCGACAAGTTCCTGCAAAGCTATGGTTCCTTTTAAAATCCGGAGGAAAATTAGTTTTGAAACAAAAGACCGTGATTTTATTTATACCATTTGACCTCGGAGATAAGAGTGTCGATTTCCCTCACCGACTCCAGCTTCTCGATATCCTGCGGCTGCATGGTGGAAAGCTTGGACACCTCCAGTTGCAGCCTGTCGATCTTTAAAAGGATGTCGTTTCCCGTCTGAACGGCTCTCGCGACGTAGGTTTTATACTCATCGTAGATGGCTTTCCGTTCCAGCCAAGTTTTTCTGGAAACGCTCTTGTCGCTCAGCATGTTTTCGTATTCCTCCTCGTCGAAGGAGTTCACGCGGGTGAGCACGCCTTTAAGTATCTGTTTGAAAACGTCTTCAACATTTTCGAGGGTGCCGTAAAACTTGGTGAAGCTTATCTCCGTGCGGGTGAATTTCTGAAGAAGGCTATCCTCGTATGTTTTCTTCTTTTTCTTGAACTTGTCAGCCTGATCGACAAGAGACGATAGGTCGTCCCGGAAAGTGCGTATATTGTTGTTTATATAGAATTGAATGGCGCTAGCGAGCGACGCTAAAGAATCATGATCGTTTTTGGTCACGACCATTTTCACGGACTCGTTTTGAGACAGTATTTTAACGTTCAGATAAAAAAACAGCGCGATCGTCACGATCGTGACCAGGAAGGCGAACATCATGAGGAAGATGCTTCCTCTGTCGGTTATGCCCAGAAACAGTTTGGAGTACAGCACCACGTTTATTAGCGCCAGAGTTATGTTGATGCCGAATAATTTGAATATTTTTTTAAATGTCATACGCGCGTCCCAAAAGCTCGTGGGAAAAGATCCTAGCCGCGATCGTTTCCTTAAACCCGGTGTATGATAAAGAAGAATAGCTATCCGGATGACTGGAAAATTATAAATTTTCGAGAATAAACCGCGGCTTTTTATCTATCTGTTCGTCAGCGAATGTGTATTAGTTGAATAGGAAGTTTGGCTAAAAGTCTAATTTTCGTTCCGCCGTGTTTTTCCCTCCTTTCCCCCTGGCGGGGTTATATAAAGTTTCAAGGCCGCTCGGGCCTTTGACCTGAAGTTCGATCGGTGAGCTTCGGCAAATCCATTTTATGGGCGGGCGGGGTCAAAGTCAAATTGAGGAGGGAGAAAAAAGAGAATGGGAAACGGTGAAAAAAGCCAATAACGAGACTCTCCCCTCAGTCGGCCTCTTCGGGCTCCACGCCCAGGATGGCGTTCGCGAAGTCCTCCTTGTCGAAAGGCTTGAGGTCCTCGTAACTTTCCCCGATTCCGATGAAAATGACCGGAAGTTTCAGCTCATAACAGATGGAGACCACCACCCCCCCCTTGGAGGTTCCGTCCAGTTTGGTCACGATGATGGAGTCCACCCCCACCGCCTCGTTGAAGGTCTGCGCCTGGCGGGAGGCGTTCTGGCCTGTGTTGGCGTCCAAAATGAGAATCGTCTCGTGCGGGGCGCCGGGAACGGCTTTGCCGGCCACCTTTTTGATTTTCTTGAGCTCCTCCATGAGGTTGGCTTTCGTGTGGAGCCTTCCGGCCGTGTCTATTATCACGACGTCGGTTTTACGAGCCTTGGCCGCCGTGACGGCGTCGAAGACGACGGCCGCGGCGTCGGCTCCGGTGGACTGGCCCACGAAGTCCGTGCCGAGGCGTTCGGACCAGACGCGCAGCTGCTCCACCGCCGCCGCTCTAAAGGTGTCTCCGGCCGCCAGAAGAACCGTCTGATCCCTCTTGATGAAGGTCTGGGCGAGTTTGGCTATGGTGGTGGTCTTGCCCACGCCGTTCACGCCCACCACCAGAATCACCCGGGGAGGGGTTTCCGGGATGAGGTCCTTCGGCGGGACGTCCAGCATTTCAACGAGAGCGTCCCTGAGGGCGATTTTCAGGGCGTCCGCGTCTTTCAGCTCCTTTCTGGCCACCTTGGTTTTCACGCGTTCGAGGAGGCTTTCGGTGGTTGGAACGCCTAGATCGCTGGTGTAGAGAATCTCCTCCAGCTCCTCTAAGACGCTCTCGTCGATGCTCCTTGTCGACGCCAGGACCTTTTCCAAGCGTCCGGCTATTTTGCCTCTCGTGGAGGAAAGCCTCTCTTTGAGCCGGGAAAACCAGCCTTTTTTCGCCTTTTCAGGCTCTTCGGGAGCCGGCGCTTCCTCCGGGACTGGGACTGAGGGCTCTTCCGCCGGAACAGCCTCCTCTGCCGCTTCGGAATCCGGAAAACCGGTTTGGGAGGAGTCCAGAACGGGTTCGATTCCGCTTTTTTCGGGAAAAGAAGAGTCTAATACCGGTTCGACCTCGGGGTCGGGCGGCGCTTCCTCCGCTAAACCCGGTCCGGGTTCGGGCGGGGCGGGAACCGTTTCTACAAAAAGCGGTCCGCTTTCAGGCTCCGTGGGACTTGATTCCTCAAAAACCAGTCCGGGTTCAGACGGAGCGGGAACCGTTTCTACAAAAAGCGGTTCGTTTTCAGGCTCCGCGGGACTTGATTCCTCAAAAACCGGTCCGTGTTTAGACGGAGCGGGAACCGTTTCTACAAAAAGCGGTCCGCTTTCAGGCTCCGCAGGACTTGATTCCGCGAAAACCGGTCCGGGTTCAGGCGGGGCGGGAATTGAATCCTCGAAAACCGGTCCTCTTTCTGGTTCTGCGGGACTTGATTCTTCGAAAACCGGTCCGGTTTGAGGCGGAGCGGGAATTGATTCCTCGAAAATCGGTCCGGGTTCAGGCGGGGCGGGAACCGTTTCTTCAAAAAGCGGTCCTGGTTCAAGCACAGCTGGACTTGATTCTTCGAAAACCGGTCCAGTTTGAGGCGGAGCGGGAGTTGATTCCTCGAAAACCGGTTCAGTTTGAGGCGGAGCGGGAATTGATTCCTCGAAAACCGATCCGGGTTCGGGCGTGGCGGGAAGCGGTTCTTCAAAAAGCGGTCCGGGTTCGGGTGGTTCAAAGATTTCTCCGCTAAAAACCGGTTCCGATAGGTTTTCCTGAGGGGATGGTTCCTCTAAAACCGCCGCTGAAGCGGGCCGCTCCGCTAAAAGCTCTTCGGCGGCGGGGCCGGTGGCCTCGAGCTCTTCGGGGACGGTCTCCTTTTCGCCGCTTTCCGGCCCGGCGCTTTGTTCGGATTTGCCGCCTTTGGACGAGAAAAGAAAGGAGAAGAACCCCTTTTTCTTGGGAGCTTCGGCGGGAGCGACGGAAGGCCCGCCTCCGGCTTCCCGCCCGGCGGCCGGGCCGCCGGCGCCGTCTTGAGCCTTCTCTTCCGGGGAGGGTTCGGGGGGAGGGGGGGTTTTAGGAGTCTTCTTGCGGAAAAAATCAAACATTTCGGGTCAGCACCTGGGCCTGGGAGAGGGAAACGCTTACCAGTCTGGACACCCCCGGGGTTTCCATGGTCACGCCGTAAAGGGTGTCGCTTATCTGCATCGTGCGCTTGTTGTGCGTCACCATTATAATCTGGGAGGACTCGGAAAGCTTGCGTAAAAGTCTGTTGAAGCGGTCGATGTTGGCCTCGTCCAAGGGGGCGTCCGCCTCGTCCAGAAGGCAAAACGGGCTGGGTTTGATGAGGTAGAGGGCGAAGATGAGCGCCAGGGCGGTTAAGGCCTTCTCGCCTCCGGAAAGAAGGCTCATCACCATGATCTTTTTCCCGGGGGGATGGACGTGGATCTCCACTCCGGCCTCCAGGGGGTCGCTGTGCTCCGAAAGGGCGAGCCAGCCTTCCCCCCCCTCGAAGAGAACCGGAAAGATCTCCTGGAATTTGGCGTCCACCTCGGCGAACGTGGTGTTGAAGCGCTCCCGGCAGACCTGGTTGATGTGGTTGATGGTGTCCCTCAGGTCGCCTATGGCCTTGTCCAGATCATCGTACTGCGCCTGGTAGAACTCGTAGCGCTTTTTCAGCTCCGCCTCCTCCTCGATGGCGGCGAGATTGACCTCTCCGATGGAGCCGAGCCTGGACTTGAGCCTGGCCACGCGATCCGCGGCGTCCTTCGGGAGATCCTCCCTTACGAGCTCCCGCGGGTCCAGGAGTTCCGGAGGCGGAACGGCCGCGGGCTCCTGGCCGTCGGATTCGGATCCCTCAGGGGCGTTTTGTCCGTTTCTCACGGATTCTTCGGATTCTCCCGCGGACGCCTGTTTCTCGAGCGGAGGGGGGCCGCCTTCCGCCGGCTCCCCCGCCGGATCCGCTGTTTCAGGGGAGGGGGCGCCGGAAGCTTCAGGATTATCCTCGTTTTCCGCAAAGTCTCCGGCCGCGTCCGCGGCCGGAGACTCCTCTTCCGGTCCGGCGGCGGTTTCAGGCTCTTCCAGCGGCTCTTCCGTGGTCTCCGGCGCCTCCGGGGCGTAAGGGTCCCGGTAGACCACCCACCAGTCCTTGAGGATGTTCTCCTTGAGCTGCTCCAGGCCGAAAGATGCCTCCAAAAGATCCTTTTCCAGGGCGTTTAACTCCTCTGCGGTTCTCTCCCGGCCGCGGCGGGCCTCCCGGAACTCCTCCTCCTTCGTTTCCAAAAGTCCGCGGTTTTTCGCCCTCTCCTCCCTTAGGCCGTTGAGGCGCTCCTCGGCCTCCCTCACTTTTTCCGGAAACAGCTCCAACTCGGCCTTTAAAAGCTCCATTTTCTCCCCGATGGATTCCATTTCCAAAGCGAGCTCTTTAATCTCCTTTTCCAGCGAGACCTTCCGGGTGGAGAGGCTGCCTAGGAAGCTGTTGACGCCGGTAAGCTCGCGCCTAGCGCTTTCCAGCTTGTCTTTCACGGAACCGGCGTTAAGGGAGGCGGTGTTCTCCCTCTCCCTAAGTTCGCCCAGCGCCTCCGCCCGGCCGGAGCTTTCCTCTTTGACGGCGTTTAAGCGGCCGCGGGACTCCTCCAAGCGTTTTTCTAGGGCCTCTCTTTGTCCGGCGCTCTCCTCTCTTTTCTTCTCCGCGGAGGCGATGTTTAGATCCACCTGCTTTATCTCGGAGTCCAGCGAGTCGTGGCGGATGGCGAGACCCTTCTCCTCCGAGACCGCGACCAGGTGTTTCGACGAGGCCTCCGCCAGATCGGAGTTTAAATTGCCCCTCTCCTCGATTTTAGAGTCCAGCGCCTCGGCCGCCTCCCGGCGGGCGGCCGAGGCGAGATCGGCCGCTCTTTTCAACTCTTCCAGCTTTTCCAAAGCCGATGCCAGCTCCCGGGCGGTTTTCTCCTTTTCCCTGAGGCGGGTGAGGATGCCGGCCTCCTCGGCCTCTTTTCCGCCGGAGGCGGAATTTCCGCCGGCTGTCAGCTCCGGGCTGATGTAGGCCCCGTCCCTAGTGAGAAAGACTCCCTCGGCGGGAAGTTTTTCCATATCTTCGGAGCTTTCCAGAAGCTCGTAAGATCCGAGAAGATCTCTCGTGAAGGCGTTTTTATCGCGAAAGCCGCCGGTAATGAAGCCGCAGCGCCCCAGGGAGTTTTCCCGGGCGAATTTCAGGGCCGCCAGGGCGGCCCCTCGGTCTTTCACCGCCAGAAAGGAGAGCCTGTCCCCCAGGGCGGCCTCGGCCGCCTCCTCGTAGCCCTCCGGGATCTCGATGTTCTCGGCCACCGGTCCCAGGAGACCCGCCTTGGTCAGGGATTCCTCCTTTAAAAGCTCTCCCGCTCCCCGGGGATACCAGGCGTGGGAGGCCTGGAGGCTCTCCAGGGTTTCCAGCTTGGCTTTGAGGGCCGCGGCCTGGGATTCGGCCGGAGTGAGCTCCTTTACGAGGTTTTCCAGGGCGTTTTTTTTCTCGGCCTCCTCGGCTCTTAAGGCGGAAAGATCGTCTTCCAGGCTGGAGAGCTCCTCTTGGAGGCTTTGTTTGAAGCGGGCGCGGGAGTTAATCCTCTCCCGGGCCTCCGTGAGGGTGATTTCGGATTCGTTGCGCTCCAGTTCCAGGGCCCGGCGGCGCTCCCTTAAGTGCTCTATGAGGCTTTCGCTTCCCGCCAGGGTCTCGTTTTGTCTGGCCAGTTTGTCCCGCAGATCCTCTTCCTCCCGGGCGGCCTCGGAGAGGCGGGATTGAAGCTTGTCGAAACCTTCTTTCAGGGCGGCGTGGTCGGCCCGGGCCTTCTCCTCGAGCGCCACGGCGGCCTGGTGGTCCGCCGCGAGGGTTTCGATCAAGGCGGAAAGCCTCTCTTTGTCGCTTTCGTAGTTCTCCTTTTCCGCGTCCAGGCCGGAAAGCTCCTCCGCGGCCTTCTCTTTGCGGGAAAGAGAGCTTTTGAGGTTCTCCTCCAGGTGCTGGGCCTCGGTCTTTTTCCGGGCGTAGTCGCCGTCCATGGTGTGGAAGCCCGCGAGCTCCTCTTCCAGAAGCTGGGCCGCCCGGTTGTCTTCGAGCTTCAGGGTCTCGGTCTCGGCCTCTATTTCAGCGGTTCCGGCGATGGAGGCGGCCAGGAGATCCTTTTTCAGGGCCGCCTCCTCGCTCAAAGTTCTGGCTTTTTCGCATAGCTCCAGGAAGCGACCGGCCGAAACCGCCAGCTCGAGATCCCTCAATTCCGTTTTAACGGCGCGGTAGCGGGCGGCCTTGGCGGCCGCCCGCTGGACCACGGCCAGCTGTTTTTTGGACTCGCTCATGATGGCGGCCACGGTGGCGAGGTTCTGGGAGGCGGTCTCGAGCTTTCTTTCCGACTCCTTTTTTTGCTCCTTGTAGCGGGTTATGCCCGCCGCCTCGTCCATAAGGAGCCTTCTCTCCTCGGGACGGGCGTCCACCAGGCGTCCCACCCTCTCCTGCTCGATGATGGCGTAGGACCTGGTGCCCATGCCGGCCTCGATGAAGAACCTTAAGACGTCTTTTAAGCGGCTTTGGACCCGGTTGATGAAATAGTCGCTGTCGCCTCCCCTAAAAAGACGCCTGGTGACGGAAATCTCCGCCGATCCCCGCTCGCTTTCGTCCCGGGAGAGGGTGAGGGTGACCTCGGCCAGGGCGGCCGGCGATTTTCCCTTGGAGCCGTTGAAAAGAATGTCCTCCATGTTGCGGGCCCTTAGAAGCCTGGGGCTCTGCTCCCCCATGACCCAGCGTATGGCGTCGATGATGTTGCTTTTGCCGCAGCCGTTGGGACCCACCACGGCGCTTATCCCCGGGCTGAAGGGCACGGAGGAGCGCTCGGTGAAGGATTTGAAGCCGACAATGTCCAGACGTTTTAAAAACATGTTTTTTTGCAGGATATCTTAGGGTTGTCAGGAGGGAGGAGGGCGGGAACCGTCGCGGGGAGCATTATCGCATATTGGGAGAGGGAGATAAAGAAGGGCGATATGTAGGTTAAGGCCTTATCGGTTAAATATCTAATTACTATTTTAATATGATTTTTTATTTTTAGTCGGGATAGTGTTTTTCAAGGAGGGAATGACTGCCGGGGAAAGAAAAAAGGGCTCACGCTTGCGTGTGAGCCCTTTACATATGGTCGGGACGACTGGATTTGAACCAGCGGCCCCCTGAACCCCATTCAGGTGCGCTACCAGGCTGCGCCACGTCCCGACAAATTTTGATTAAACTCTACGGAGAACGCTTGAAGAGGCTGGTTTACCGATCAAGCGACTGAATATTATACTAAAAGCCTCTGTAGAGCAAACAAAAAATGAAGGGAGGAGAATCGAACGCTAACGGGAGGGGAATTTATGTCGCGGGGCGACCGGGAAGATCAGGAATGAAAGCGGTTAGATTTTAACGTGGAAATATCGCCGTTGCCAAATGCGGCGGCGGATTTAATTAGGTGGTAATGAATGATGTTTTATAATATAAAATTTTAATATTATTATTATAGTTAATTATAGCTATATATATATAAATAAGATTATATTGTTAATATTGTTCTTGACTTCGCACATAATTTCATAAGCCAACTTTTTGCGGCGGAGACGCCCTCTCAAGCGCCCCCGGCATAGATTCCGGCGAGCGCGATTAACGCGTCGGGCTCCTTATTGAATGTTTGACATCGAATCGTATCCGAGAAAACGGGCGTGCGACGAGGGCGCCTGAATTCTACGCCGCCATTTTCGGATGAATTGAGGCCAAATCATCTTCCTTTTCTGGCCGCGCCCCCGCAAAGCGTTCGATACCAGATGGCGTCTAGAAGTATCTAAACGAACTTTGGCGAGTCCGGATTGTCGTGGATACCGAAGTTGTCGCGGCGGCCTTTTACCGAAACTTAGTATGCCATGATCACAGCGCTGGAAAATATTTGTTCTGAAATTATTTTAATTAAATACAAAACAGAATAGTGTCGGACCAATTATAGGTAGCGTGCCTGATATACATTTTGTAATTCGGATTAATATTGTTAATTAAAAGAGGTAAATCATAGAAATCAAAATATCTATGATATATTGATATTGCTAATTTGGGTTGGAATTTTTGTAAAACATGGACAGATCCTTTGATGGCGCTGTTTTCATGGCCTTCTATATCCATTTTTATAAAGTTTACATGTTTTATGTCTCTTTCAGTTACGAATTCATCAATAGTAGTCGTTTTAATTTCAAGGTATTTATCGGAGATGTTATGTTTTTCATCATCTACTATCATGCTTATTTCCTCGTTGTCGCTTAATTTTGCGAATGAACTTTGATCTGATAATCCTTTTTCTATCACTGTAATGTTTAACCTGTTATTATTTTTGATATTTTCATTTAATATATTTGCGATTTTATGATTTGGCTCAAATGCGTAAACTATTCCGCCAGGACTGACGGCTGATTCAAAATATAACGCGCTGTCACCGTAAAAAGCTCCGGCGTCTATTACTGTATCGCCTTTTTTGACCTCGACAATACCGGGTATTTCGTATTGACTGTTGAAATAAACCTGTTTAACGGATCTTTTGATCATTTCCGCTGGACCATCAAGTAAAGGTATGGGGTACTTCGGAACATTATTAGAATAGGAAGGACGCAGAGCGGGTTCCATTCTGGATATCCAGTAAGTTAAACGGTATTTAACAGCTTCAAAATAAATTTGTTTGCTGGTGTCATCGCTTAATAAATTTAAAACGCTGTTTAATTTATCAACGTTTTCCAGGTATTTCAGCATAAATTCGAATAGATCAGACCTGCTGTCATGGAACTGTCGCTTGCAGTCTTTTATTATCTGTTCAGGTAAGTCATGAAAAACATTTTTGATTTCTTTGTTAAAAGAGATGTTTACATGGTAAATTTGAGTAAAAGGTATTATTTTTATCTTGCACTTACAAAGTTTAGCCATATAATTGGCTATCGGTAAGCAAAAAGTTGAAAATATAAAGTTAATAATTTTATGCAAGACATCAACCTCACGCATATAGAGTAGAAAAAATCTATTTTAAATACGGCTTGAAAAAAATGTAATATTTGATTACTCCGTTGGGTAAACATTCTAATCAATCCATGAGTTAAGTGGTTCCGCTTCTTTATATTGTTCTAAATTTTATCCTCCTAGTTAATGTTAATCAAAAATAATTATGAAGATGTATAGGAAGTTTAACGATAATTAACTGACAGTGATGAACGATGATGATTTGTTTGGAGATATCATTTCTCATTTATTTAAATAATTACAAAATACTACAGAGATATTGAAAGATATTGAAAGATGTTTAAAGCGGATAGAAGTTGAGATTCCTCAACTTGCCGCGGGCTGGATGTTTAGGCGGAGTCCATCGGATATCAGACGTATCCTTGCAAAAAAATCTTGATGACTCCAGTATTTCCTCAAAGTATTTATCGCGCCTGCGCTCATATATCTAAGATATGATAGTTCGTATCATGTTAATAAATGATATTGTGAGCTAATCGTTTTTAATATCAAAAACTTCTGCGGTCAGGATTTTACCGCAGAAATTCGCATCAGCTTTTTCACACATGGCGCAAGTTTCTGATGTCGCAACTAACTGAACAAGCTCAGTTAGAGGTTTTTCAAGGAAATTATCAGCAACAGTTGGCATGTAGTAAACACCGCATACTCTGACGTTGAGGTTCCAGTTTATTGAAAAAGTACGGTTTTCAAAGCAACGGTTGTCGGGACTTTTCTTTATGCTTCCATCCAGGAGTTTGATAGAAAAGGGTGTCAGCAGGGTCAGCTGTTTTTTTGCCTCGGAGCTTATTTCACGCCCGAGCCTTATCTTCACGTGGTTTTCTCGCGGATATAAACTTGCTAGAACCGGCCTGAAAGTAACCCCCAGGTTTTCCGCCAGCTCCTTAACTTTTTCAAAATCTTCAGTATTATGGATGTATCTGTGGAAATAAAGTTCTATTTCAATGTCTTTTTGAAATTTATTCTTCATTTCCACCAAATCATTAAGGTTTTTGTAGAAAAGTTCCCATTTCGCCCCGGTATGCGTAATTTCATAATTATCTTTCCAGCCGGAGCAGGAAACTCTGACAATATCGGGAGCTGATTTGACAAATTTTTCCATGTCCACGGGCAGGCTGAGATTGGAAGAGATTATGGATAACACCATTCTTTCTTTATTGATGGCGATTATTTCATGGATATGCTTATTTAAAAGCGGTTCACCCCAGGTATAGAGCTGTACTTCACCTAGAAATGGAATTTCCCTGAGAAGTTTGTCTATAACCAGCGTATAGGTATCCGGCTTCATAAATCCGACTGGCGGATGCTCGCGCATGTTGCCGCGGGGGCAGCCAATGCACCTGAGATTGCAGACTCCGGATATGTCAATACTGGGAAATATCGGAACTAGATCGTAGACAGAGATATAATGGATATTCTCTTTTAAACCGTACTGAGCGAACTCTTCAACAAATTCATCCTGCCAGTACCCGGAAGTCATGATGATAAAAATATCATTCGCCGCGTTTTCTCCGCCAAGTATCTCCGCCGGGTTGTACACAGGTTTTCCATGTAATATTTTACCTTTTAATCTCGGGCTGGAATCCAAATACCCCTCAATGTCTATTCCCTCTCTTTTCAGACCGGATGCGATGCCCTGTCCTACGAAGGCCGCTCCGCGCAGATATAATTTTTTAATTCCTATCAAAGAGCGGAGATCGTCCGCGGAATACTTGTTGAATGTGATTTCCTGTAGAAACGGAGGAAATATAAACTTCTCCCCGCTATCGGGCCTGCATACCGGAGTATTGATTTCTGTTGAAAAAGTCATTGCTTTTCCTTAAACGAGCTAAATTAATTTTGAGGCAAACTCTTGCGTTTTTCAATTAATGACTCATCGCCGTAAACAAGAAAACAGCGATGTATTCCTTCACTTTGGCAATATTTACAAAAACTGCTGTTAGAACGGGCGTTCAGAATGTCTTCTATCGGGGTATCTAAAAAATTAGTTTCGGTAAGCACCATGTCAGGATTATACCATTCCATGCAATGCATTATTTTTAAATCCCAGGTTATCCACAGGCAACGTGTGTACGGGCATGGTAGCTCTTTATTTTCTCTCGCTATTTCCATAGCCTCGGGCACGCTTAATGTCTGGAGGGACTGAGTTTTTTTTACAGCCTCGGTTACGGGCGCTCCTTTAATGATCGCTTCAATATTATCAAGCGGGGCGATGGCGGCGTGTCGGACCCTCAACGTGAAATTCAGGCTGTCGCAAAGCTCCGCCATTTGTTTGTAATCCTCGTCTCTGTCTTTATAGATATGATAAAAGACTTCGGTATTCATTTGAGGATGAAATTGCTCGCGTAAGTCTCTTAATTTATACATATTATTGAGAAATAGATCCCATTTTCCTCCGGTATGGGTAATTTCATAACTTGCACCATAACCGGAAGTGGATACTCTAAACCAGGTTGGCTTAGCTTTTATCGTATCGGTAAAATCTTTTTTTAAGCTCAGGTTGCTGGATATAGCAGCGTTAACGCCTTTTTTGTTGCAAATTCCAACAATTTCAGGGAGTTGGGGGTTTAAAAGTGGCTCCCCCCAGTTATAAAGGGCGACAGCTCCAGCCATAGGGTCTTCATGTACAATTTTATCAAGAACCTTGCTGAAAACGTCAGCGGTCATGAATCCTGGTTTAGCGTGACGGGTGAGGTTTCCCCTGGGGCATGAAATGCACTTAAGGTTGCATGAGCCGGAAATATCAATCTGATAGTCGAATGTTTGCAGTTCCTGGGCCGCGACAAAATCTTGTTCGTGGGAAAATCCATGTTTTCGGCAGCAATCTGATATTTCGGGCGCGTAGAAGCCTGACGTTATTACAATAAAATTGTCTTCAGGGGGTTTTGACAGTATATCATCGGGATTAAGTACAGGGCGACCGAGAACGATTTTACCTTGCAAATTAGGGCTGGAATCCAAAAAGCCTTTAACGTTCAGTCCTTCTTTTGAAAAAGAGTTCAGCATGCTGAATCCCAGTTGACGAGCTCCCCACAGATAAATATCTCGGGTTTCAGCAACTTTTACGATATCATTAATGTTCATAGTGCGGGTCCTGGTTGTATGGACGGTTAAAAACTTTAAATTTGCTAGACAGATTTAAGCCGGCGGAGCGCTGTGATTATCAATAAACACCGTGATGATAGAACAATAAAGCGATATACAAGCCGCTTTCTAAAAAAAATAAAAGAACCTGATTAAGATGTAAAAGAGTTTATGTTAACTTGTTCCTTTCGTGCACTATATTGTCATCAATATACATAAGCATATAGCGATGGATAGCTCTTTCTTTGCACATTTTGCATAAATCGCAGTCTTTACGCAGTTTGATGATTTCTTCAAGAGGAGTTTCTAAATAGTCAACATTGGATAGTATATGCCCAGGATCATACCAGCATGAGCACTTCAAAATTTTTGTATTCCAGGTAATAGGGAGGCACCGAAGAAAATTACATGGAAATTCTTTAGTTTTTTTAGCCATTTCTATGGCTTCATCGCTTTTGAGGGTTTGAAGTAATATTGTTTTTCGCGCTTCCTTAGTTAATGGTTCTCCGGTAATAATTGAGTTGATATTGTCCAAAGGCATCAAAGCCGCATGGCAAACCCTGAGTGTGAAATTAAGTTCACCGCAGAGTTCAGCCATTTTTTTATAATCATCCGTCCTGTCTTTATATAGATGATAAAAAACCTCTACATCCATATCAGGGTTGTATTCTTCACGCCAGTCCCTTAAATTGTGTAAATTTTTTAAAAATAAATCCCATTTTCCTCCGGTATGAGTAACTTCGTAGCTAGCTCCGAAGCCGGAAGTAGATACCCTGAACCAGGCCGGCCTGGCTTTTATAGTTTCAACAAAGCTTTTTCTAATATTTAAATTGCTTGAAACCGAAGCGAGAATTCCATTGTCATTGCAAATTTTTATTATTTCAGGCAGTTCGGTATTTAACAGAGGCTCTCCGAATATATAGAGACCTACAGCGCCAGTAAGCGGATCTTCTTTAATGATTTTGGAAAGCACCTTTTCAAAAGTTTCAGCTCTCATAAAACCCGCCTCAGGGTGATTTCTCATGTTCCCTCTCGGGCAGGATATGCATTTGAGATTGCAGCTACCTGATACATCAATCAAGTAGTCTAATCTTTGCAGCTCATGGGCGGCGATAAAATCTTTTTTGTGTATAAATCCTGACTCGTTGCATGCGTTTGATATTTCGGAAACGTATAATCCGGCTGTTATAATAATAAAACTTTGGTCAGTCGGTTTGGATAGAATGTCATTTGGGGAAAAAACAGGCTGTCCTTGAATAAATTTACCCTGAATGTCGGGGCTTGAATCTAAAAAACCCTTAACTGTCATTCCTTCTCTTGTAAACGAGTTAAGCGTGCTGAATCCAAGCCTTCTCGCTCCCCAAAGATAAATATCACGGGATTCAGCTATTTTTTTTACCTCGCTAAGATTCATGATTGAAATCATTCTCCTTAAAATTCAGATACGTGTGTGAAGCTTTTTTGATTTCACTCGTTCTTGAATATTACTCCGGCGGTTAAATTGTATGATAAGCCAAGTATAAAGACAGGGATGAAGACCGCAATTATTCTAACTTTTATCAGCCGTGGTAAAGTTATAAATGAGTGCGGACTGTGACAGCTCTTTTAATGGTAGATGCGGAGTATTTAAGTAATTATGACGTATATAAACACCCACTTCGAAAACGTTTGACGTATTGTATTTGGGATTAACGCCCGAACAGATTGCGCGGCTCAGTGTATCCAATCCAGCGCTAGGTTAAGTAAATGATAAGAACGTAAAGTTGTTAATTTTTGTATAAACTATCCTTTTTACGCACTAACGACTCGTCAAGATAGGCATTAAAATAGCGATGTAATCCATTTTTCCTACACAATTTGCATAATTCACAGCTATTTCTCAATCTGACAATTTTTTCCAGCGGAATATCCAAAAAATCCTCATCGCTTATTCTGAGTTTCGGATCGTACCAACAAGAGCATGCCATGACTTTAGAATCCCATGTTATCGCCAATGAGCTGAGTACGGTGCAAGGCAAATTTTGAGTTTTTTTAGCTATCGACATTGCTTCCGTTACGCTCAAAATTTGTAGTTCCATCGTTTTTATGGCTTCTTCTGTTAGAGTTTCTCCTTCTAGAAAAGAATTGATATTGTCTAGAGCTAAAAGAGCCGCATGGCATACACGTAATGAAAAATTTAATTCTTTGCACAATTTAGCCATTTTTTGGTAATCTTCAGTTCTATCTTTATAAAGGTGGTAAAATACCTCCACTTGCATCTCAGGATTGTATTTTTCACGCCAATAATTAAGTTTATACATATTATCTAAAAATAAATTCCAATTACCTCCACGGTGAGTTATCTCATAACTTGATCCGTACCCTGACGCTGAAATTCTGAATAAGGCTGGCTTGGCTTTGATTGTGTCGACAAAGCTTTTTTTTATGTTTATATTGCTTGATAGTGTGGCGAGCACTCCTTTGCTGTTACAAATTTCTACAATTTCAGGAAATTCAGGATTCAATAATGGTTCTCCAAGATTATAGAGGGCTATCGCTCCGGTTAGAGGATCTTCTCTAACGATTTTGGTTAATACTTTTTCAAAATGACTAGCGCTCATGAATCCAGGTTTCGGGTGAATCCGCCTGTTGCCCCTAGGGCATGATAGGCATTTTAGATTGCAAACTCCTGAAACGTCTACAATATAATCATATGTCTGAAGCTCTAATGCGGCTATATAGTCTTTGTTATGCGAAAGTCCCGATTCGTCGCAGACGTTGGATATTTCATTAACATGCAGTTCAGAAGTGATGACGATAAAATTGTCCGCCGGCGGCTTCGCTAATATCTCGTTCGGAGGGAAAACAGGCTGGCCCCGTACAACTGTTCCCTGGATGTCGGGGCTGGAGTCTAGAAAACCCTTGACTAGAACCCCTTCTTTGGCTAATGAATTCAGAGTGCTGAACCCGACTCTCCTGGCCCCCCACAGGTAAATATCGCGGGATTCGGATATTTTTTTCACTTCTTCAAGATTCATGGCAGTATCAAATCTCCTCACAGCCGGTCCGCTTATGTTTTGAAAAGCGGACTCTCGAAAAGACGAGCCGTATTTCCCGAGCAAATTTTAGCAAAAGCTGTGCCATAAAAGTTAAAGTATTTTAGTAACATCTATATGATGTATTTTAGTATAATATTTTGCCTATATATGGTGGAGTATTTACTCTGTATTTCCCGAAATGTCACCGCTCCGGAGGCGCGGAGACAACCGGGCGGCGGTTGAAAAAGTGAATTCGGGATTTCAATCAGCGCCCGTCTTTCACGATTCGGCGTTTTTTTAAGGTCGGTCTGAACTTGCGGTATAATTTCGTCCGCGGAAAAACCGCGCCTGGAGCTACGCCCAGAAGGGAGCTTCGGGGGAAAAAAATTCCCACCCGCCTCTACTTAAGCCTGTAGCTCTTTTTTTCCTTCTCCGGGAGCTTTCGGCGGTAGGAGGCGATGGAGTCGAGCAACTCGAAGAGCTCGGGGCGCTTTCTTCCGGAGACCAGGGTTTTCATCTCCGTAAGGACGTCTATCAAGGCCCCCAGATCCCGGGTCAGGTTTTCGGCGTTGTCCATGACCACGGCCACCCATTTTTCCGGAGGCGAGGCCCCCACCCGGGTGCTGTCCCTAAAGCCGGTTCCGGCGTAGGGTAGCGCCGGAAACCCCTCCAGGCGCTGGACCGTTCCGGCCAGGGCGGCGGCCGAGAGATAGGGAAGGTGGCTCACCACCGAGTATACTCTGTCGTGCTCGGCGGGGGAGAGGCGACGAATGTCGCATTCCAGGAGCTCGTGGAGGGCCTTGAGGCGGCCGAAGAGCTCCTTTTGGGGGCGTCCGAAGCGCTCGTCCGGGGTGAGGATGAAAAGGCAGCCCCGGATCAGATCCCCGGAGGAGTTGGAAAAGCCCGCCACCTCTTTTCCGGCGATGGGGTGCCCCCCGCAGTAGTTGAGGCCGGCTTCGAGGGCGGCCAAGTTGGTGGCGGATTTCGTGCTCCCCGAGTCGGTCACGGCGGGGCCGTACTTCCGGCGGCCCATTTCCCGGATCATCTCTATGTTGCGGTGCACCGGCATGCAGAGGTACGCCAAATCCAGATCGAATCCGAGAAACTCCTCCAAATCCCCGGTGGCTTTTTTAAAGCGGCGGATTCTTCCGGCCTCCTCCAAGGTGTTCGGGTCGGAATCGTAGACGCTTATTTCGAGGCCGGCCAAAGGGGAGAAGGCCTTGGCCAGGGATCCTCCGATGAGCCCCAGGCCGGCTATGCCCAGGCGGCGGAAGGGAAGCCTCGGGGGCAGTTTGAATTTGGGCATGACGCTTTTTTCATGAGGCGGCCGGCCAAAGGCCGGGGAGGGTCGCCGCGGGGGTGAAAAAGGGGTGGGGGGCCTAATTTAACGGGAGTCTTGAAAAACATCCCCGGATCTGGGGTATTATAGCAGAGCCGAAGGACATCGTGGCTCCGGGGGGCTTGAAGCCGGCTTGAAGGCTGAAAACCCGCCTGGAAGCGATCCGCCGGAAAACGAAAGGGGCGCCTATGAGCAAAGCCAAGACCAACCAGGCGAGAATCGCCTATTCCAAAACGCAGCTGGAGCAGCTGGCCAAAGCGGACATAGCCCTCCAGGCCAAGGCCATGGGCTTGCGGCTGGACCAGGCCGGAACCGCGGCGGAAGTCCGTTTTCTGGGGCGGAATTATCTGGTGGACCGGAACGGCGTCCACCCCACCGACGGGAAGTTCGTGACGGTGGACACCGTAAGCGTCCTCGCCCACTACCTCTGCTCCCAGGGAAGGGGGGAGCTCTCGGCCGATTACCTCCCCATCGGGCGGCTCACGGGCATCGCCTCCGGGGCATCGTCCGGAGGCGGTCCCAGCGATCAGCTGTCCAAACCCCTGGCCGACAAGTTCGGATCCGACTACGAGGCCTTTAAAAAGGCTGCCCTGGCCTCGGGACTGCGGCACGCGGGGCTCAGCCAGGCCGGAGCCCAGAGCTTTCTTCTGGAGGATCTGCCCAAAGTGCCGGTGAAGGTGGAGTTTTTCGAGGCCGACGAGGAGTTCGAAAGCGAGATAAAGTTCCTGTTCAACGCCTCGGCCAACCGCTTCGTGAGCTACGAGTGCCTGGAGCTCCTCACCATGTGCGTGGTGGTGGACATGCTTTTGCGAGCCGGGCTCATAAGCGATCCCGAGGACTGCGAGGCCTCCTTTATATAGAGAGCCTTCTTAAAATAGCGGGCCTCCTTTCCGGGTGGAAAGGAGGCCCTCTTTAGGAGGGAGGGACGCCCGTTTAAAAGATCAGGAGGATCGGGGGCTTCTTTTCCCGCGGTTTAAAGCTCGCCCGCGACTTCATAGACGAGGGAAAGAGTCTCTTTTACGGGAAGACCTATGATGTTGGAGTAGGAGCCCTCCACCCTGTCCACCAGGAGGGGGCCGAAGGCCCCCTGGACGGCGTAGCCGCCGGCCTTGTCCAGGCCTTCCCCGCAAGCTAGCCATAGCTCCTTTTCCGCCTCCGTGAGGGAGCGGAAGCTCACCCGGGTCTTAACCAGGCCGCTTTTTTTCGTTTTCAGGCTCACGACCGCGAAGCCCGTCAAAACCGAGTGCCAGGCCCCCGAAAGGAGGTCGAGCATCTTTCGGGCCTCGAGCGGGTCTTTTGGCTTTCCCAGGATTTTCCCGTCGTCCGTGAGCACTATGGTGTCGGCCCCCAGGACCAGGGCCCGGGGGTTTTCCAAAGATACCCGGGAGAGGATTATTTCCGCCTTGGCCGCGGCCAGTCTCAGGACGTGGTCTCGGGGCGGCTCCCCCGGAAGCCTGGTTTCGTCCGCGTCCGCGGAGAGGCTCGTAAAGACCAGGCCCAGGGCTTTTAGGAGTTCGATCCGCCTAGGCGAGGCCGAGGCCAGGTAGAGGTCCATAAAGTTTTCGATTCTCCGCCGGAAGGTCGACGCGTCAGGCGTCCAGCCCGAAAAAGCGGGAGGCGTTTTCAAAGGTGATTTCCGCCGCCTCCCGCGGTTCAATTTCCCAGATTCCGGCGATCGCCTCCAGGTGGCGGACGAGGTAGCTGGGCTCGTTGCGCTTCCCCCGGAAGGGAACCGGGGCCAGATAGGGGGCGTCGGTTTCAATCAAAACCCTGTCCCGGGGGACGTGTTTCAGGGCTTTTTTGAGCTCTCCGGCGTTTTTGTAGGTCACCACCCCCGGAACGGAGAGGAAGGCCCCCAGATCCAGGTATTTTCCGGCCTCCTCCGATGTTCCCGTGAAGCAGTGGATGAGGATTCCTTTCAGGGCGCTCCGGCGGGCCGCGAGGATTTTAAAGGTTTCCAAAAAGGCCTCCCGGGTGTGGATGATGACGGGTTTCAGGGTCTCCTCCGCTATCTCCAAGAGCTCGTTAAAAACCCTCTCCTGAACCTCTTTCGGGGAGCGGAGGCGGTAAAAATCAAGCCCGATTTCGCCTACGGCCAGGATCTCTTTTTTTTCGGCGAGCGCCTTCAACTCGTCTAAATCAGACGGCGAGAAATCCACGGCGTCGTGGGGATGGAAGCCCGCGGAAGCGTAAAAGCCGGGGTTTTCCAAGGCTAGCGTGATGGCGGACCGGCTGCTTGAAACGTCAATCCCGATGTTCACTAGACGCTTAACTCCGGCGTCCCGGGCGCGTCTTACGACTTCGTCAAGATCCTCTTTGAAATCCTCCAGATAAAGGTGGCAGTGGCTGTCGAAGATTTTCATGGCCTCTTTTTCCGCCGAAAAGGCTTCCGGGGGGCGTCCCTGGGCTGAAAGGAAGGGTGGTCTTTTTTTATTACTCCGGCGGTTAAATAATGGAAACAGTCCCGTATAAGGACAGGGTTTCTGACCAACGTTATTATAACTTTTATCCGCCGGAGTAATAATTCTTGTGAAACGGATCGGGTTGAAACGAAACTCTTGAAAAAGGACCTAAGTTGAAAAGCCCCCTGAAAAGGAGCGTTTTTAAAAGAGACGCGTGAAACCGTGAAACCGGACCGCTTTGACAAAAAAGCTCTAAACGGCCGCTTTAAAAAAACGCGTATTTTATAAGGAGTTAAAAGTTAAAAGTTAAGACTAAAAGCTAAAGATAAAACTAAAAGCTAAAAGCGGAAGGTCTCAGGAAAAGATCAAAGGGCGCTTTCCTTAAGCAAGTTCACGATCTTAAGTATTCCTTCCGCCAGGGTTTCCGGCGGGAGCAGGGCGTCCATGCGGATAAGAGCGGGGTAATCCAAATTTTTCAAAACGGCCGCGACTTTGTTTAAATAGCCCTCCTCTTCGAAGAGCTCGGCGGAGGGACGGCTCCGTCTTATCCTCTTGAGGGCCTCGGCCGCGTCCAATTCCAAAAGTATCACCAGATCCGGCGGGGGGAACGGGGAGTTGTCCTCCATAACGGCGGAAAGGGAGAGCCCCAGGGCGCCCTGATAGGCCAAATTGCTCACGATGTAGCGGTCGAGAATCACCGTTTTTCCCCGTTTCAGGGCGGGGAGGATGTTGAAGCGCAGATCGTGGGCCCGGTCGGCTAAAAAAAGCCGATGCTCGGAAAGGGGGCTGAGCCGACCCTTTCCGGCGCTCTCCCGGATTTTTTTTCCGTAGGGTCCGGAGGAGGGCTCTTTGAAAAGCGCGGCCTCGTCTGCCAGAGCCTCGGCCAAAAGCCTGGCCTGGGTGCTTTTGCCGCTTCCGTCCAGACCTTCGAAGCAGATGAGGAGCCCCTCCGTTCCGTCAACCTCCTGGGATCTCGCCCGCTCGGGCATCCTCCCCGCGGGCCGTCTCCGAAAGGGGCGAAAATTTGTTCCGGAGGCTGGATCCCCCAAAGAGGGGGAATTATTCGGGGCCATTCCCCGGGCGCCCTCCTCGCTCCTTTCGGAGATCCTTTTGGGGTTCCGCCGGAAGGGCGGCGACGGGCCCTCTAAAAAGAAAGGAGAAAAAAGCCCGAAGGGTCGGGGCGTTTTTTCTCCTTCGGGATGGATTTTTCCCGGGCTTCCAGGTTTCACTGGGAAACCAGGTTGAAGGGCTTCTGCACGGTCACCGACTTGGTGGGGTCGAGATTGTCGGTCATGGTGATCTGGAGAATGTAGGAGCCCGCCGGAAACTGGCTCATGTTGATGGTCATGGTCTGCATCTTCTCGGTGATGAAGGTCCGGTAGCCGGTGTGCTCGTAGGGGCCGATGTTGTTTCCGCCCCCGATGGTTTTACCGCTCTGATCCAGGATCTCGAAGGACCAGCTAAGAGAGTTGGTGTAGGTGCCGTCCGGTCCCAGGCGCTGGGTGTAGCCTATGGGCTCGCAGTAGAAGATGAGGAGTTCGGAGGAGGTGAAGTTTTCCCCCGTCTTGGGTTTGTAGGTGCCGAAATATTCCGGCTCCTCCAAAACGAAGACCGCGTTCCTGATCCCCAAGGGGCTGAAGTTCCAGATGGCCTGCTGGGCCTGAAAGATGGCCTCCAGGGCGGTTAGATTGTCCCCCAGCGCGTGGGCATCCTGGGCCTTCCGCAGGGACTGCATGGCGTCCGGGCCCTGGGCCGGGGAGCCTTGAGCGGAGGCCTGGGGCGCCGGAGGCGCGGCCTGGGGCTGGCCCTGAGCGTTAAGGAGGCAGGGAAGCAAGCCTAAAATGAGGAAGGCGCCGAAAAGGGAGGGAAGAAGTTTCTTCATGGGCGGGCCTGATTGTTTTGGAGGGTCGGGACTAAGAGTTTGGGTTTCAGTCTTCGAGGATAAAGGCGTCAGTCGTCGAAACTGACGGCGCCGGTGGAGATGTCGTAGACTCCGCTCGCTAATTTCAGCCGGCCTTCCTTCACGGCATTGGCCAGGACGGGGCTGAGCGTGGTCAGGCGGTCGCGGAAATAGACGGAGGATGTGGCCACGGCGGCCGCCACCCTCTTTTCCGGCGGGAGCTTCTCCACCAGTTTGCTCACCGGGTCGAGATGCTTTAAAAGGGAGTTTATGTTGTCGGATTCATTGGCCCCCATGACGGCGGCGGTGATGGCTCCGCACTGGGTGTGGTGCAGCACCATGGCGAGGGGCGTGCCCAGGTGCTCCACAGCATACTCAATGGACCCAAGCTCGTCAACCCCGGGCACGGCTCCGGCCACCCTTATGGAGAAGATGTCGCCGAAGCCAAGATCGAAGATCCTCTCCACCGGGGCCCGGGAATCCGAGCAGGAGAGAATGGCCGCCAAGGGAAACTGCCCCTCCTGGGCGAGCCTCGTTTTCGTGGTTTGGTCGCTGTTGGGGTGTATGGGCGTTCCCTTCACCACCCTTTCGTTTCCGTCCTTGAGAGCCTGCAGGGCCGTTTCCGCCGTCCAGGGGTTTTTCGCGTCGGCGTGGTGACTATCTTCCGCCAGGGCGGAGGAGCATAGCGCGGGAGCGAAAAGAACGAGGCCGAAGGCGAGGATGATGGCGAGGGAGAGGTTCTCTATAAAAGAAAGATATATTGTCATAATGAATCCAGTTTTTTTTTGGCGGGGACCACGATGGACGCGGTCCCTGGCGGTTAATAAGGATAACTTGCCGGTTTGGCCGGTTATTGATTCCAAAGCCTCCGTGGAATCGGGAACTCCCCGGAAAAAGCGGCGTTTGAGGATTTCGGGATATCCGGCGCCTTTAAAAGTATATCGGAAAGCCGAAAGACAATAAAGACAATCCAGAACCGTTTTAAGCGGGCCCCCTTTCGGGGATTTCCGCCGGAGGCGGGTTTCTCCGGCTTGGGAGGGAAGGCTTTTTTCAAAGACGGCGGATTGTTTTTTTAGCGGGAGTTTAGAGGAGACGGAAGCCCGCGGCGAAAAAGGGGGAAAGGGCGGGCGGAAGGGCGGGCGGATCGCGGCGGAGGGAACATCGGGGGGGAGGGTTGAGGGATCCGGAAAGGAAAATTCGGTTTCGGGGAAGGGATTAATCGAACAAACGGACGAAAGGAGACGGAAGGCGGCTGAAGGCGACGAGGGGGATGAAAGGGGGATTTCAGGCGCTTAAAAGTCTTTTGGAGAGGGCGATGGCCTGGGGGGAGGGCGTGGCGCCGTCCAGCATGCGGGCCAGTTCGTCCAGCCTCTCCTTTTCGGAGAGTCTGGAGATGGAGGTCAAGGTCCTTCCGCCGCCGGGGTTCTTTTCGGCCACGAAATGACAGCCCCTGATGGCCGCCATCAGGGGCTGATGGGTTATCACGAAGACCTGCTGCCTTTGGGAAAGCTCGGCCATCTTGGCGGCCACGGCCTCGGCCGTGGCCCCGGAGAGGCCGGAGTCTATCTCGTCGAAGACCAGGCTCTGATCCGAGCGGGGCTCCTGGGCCGTCTTCAAGGCCAGCATCACCCGGGAGAGCTCGCCTCCGGAGGCTATGCGGGAGAGGGGCTTCAATCCCTCCCCCGGGTTGGGGCAGAAGAGGAAGCTCACATTGTCCCCCCCCTTGGGGCCGGAGCGGGAGCCAAGCTCCTCCGGGGGGAGGAGGGTCGCTTCCACCTTTAGCTCCACCTTGGGGAAGCCCAGGACCATGAGGGTGGCGGTGAGCTGGGAGGAGAGCCTTTCCGCGGCCTCCTCCCTTTTGGCGTGCAAGGTCGTGGCCGCCTCGGAGACGTCTTTTTCCAGGCTTTTAAGCTTCTTTTCCAGGGTAACGCGCTCAAGTCCCATGGTCTCCAGGCCGGAGAGGGCGTCTTCCAGGCTTTTTTTGCGGAGGAGGACGTCTTCCAAGGTGGGGCCGTATTTTCTTTTCAGCCTGGATAAAAGGGAGAGCCTCTCGTCCGCCTCCTCGGTGTCGGCGCGATCCGTGCCGAGCGAACGGTGGAGGTTTTTCAGCTCCCTTCCCAAAGAGGATATCTCCTCGGCCGCCCCCAGGGCCCTCTCGAAGGGCTCCTTAAGGGAATCGTCCAACTCCCTCAATTTGTCCAGATTGATTTTCAGCCTGTCGGCTCCGGAAAGGAGCCCCCCCTCCTGGTAGATGAGGTTGAGGGAGTCGGTTAAGGCCGCGGACAGCCTCTGGGCGGATTTGGCCCGGTTTTTCCTCTCCATCAGGAGATCATCCTCCCCCTCCTTGGGGGCCACCTTGTTTATCTCCCTGAGCTGGAACTCGAAGAAGTCCTTTTTTTCCTCCCCGTCCCTGATGGCCTCCAGCACCCCTTGGAGCTCCTTTTCCGCCCGCTCCCTCAGGCGGTGGGCCTCGGACATCTTCAAGAGATACTCCTTGTGGTTTCCGAAGGCGTCCAGAAAATCCAGCTGCCTGGAGCTGTTTAAAAGGGTCTGCTGATCGTGCTGGGAGGATATGGCTAAAAGCTCCTCCCCCCACTGGGACAGCTGGGAGAGGGTGCTGAGGGAGCCGTTCACCCAGGCCCGGGAGCGGCCGTTGGGGAGGACCACCCTTTTGAGGATGAGCTCCTCCGCCGGGGCGAGCCCCTGGGACTCGAAGAGCTCTTGGAAGTTTTCGGGCTTCTCCAAGGTGAAGAGGGCCTCCACCGAAAGCTCCCCGGCGCCGGAGCGCAGCATGTCGCCCGAGGCCCGGGCTCCCCGCAACAGCCCCAGGGCGCCAGCCAGGATGCTTTTACCGGCTCCGGTCTCCCCGGTGAGGATGTTGGCCCCCGGGCCGAAGCTTAGCCGGAGGCTTTCGATCAAGGCCAGATTTTTAACCTGAAGTTCGCACAGCATCCCTGTTCTCCGGAAAGAATTTTAGAGCTTGGAGGCCTCTACTATGCCACAATTAGTGGAGGAAAAAAAGATGGCGGACGACAAGCGGGCGGAGCGGTCTTCGGCCCGGCCGAGAGCGGCGGCGCGCCGCGGGCCGCGCTTCCAGGTTTCCATTGGTCCTAGGCGGCGGGGATGGAGGGCGGAGAAGTTGAGCCGGCCCTCCACTCAAGTTTTGGAGAGTTTTTTTACGAAGAAAGAATTATAGGTGGAGAGAGAATTAAACGGAGAGAGAATTAAACGGAGAGAGAATTAAACGGAGAGAGAATTAAACGGAGAGAGAATTAAACGGAGATAATTAAACGGAGAGAATTTAACGGAGAGAATTAAACGGAGAGAGAATTAAACGGAGAGATAATTAAACGGAGAGATAATTAAACGGAGAGATAATTAAACGGAGAGATAATTAAACGGAGAGATAATTAAACGGAGAGATAATTAAACGGAGAGAGAATTAAACGGAGAGATAATTAAACGGAGAGATAATTAAACGGAGAGATAATTAAACGGAGAGATAATTAAACGGAGAGATTATTTACGAAGAAAGAATATGGTTGGAGATAAAATTTTGACGGAGAGTTAATTGATTGAGAGAAAATATTGACGGAGAGAGATTATTAGCTGAGAGGAATTGCCAACGGATGGGGAATGTTTTTTAAGGAGCGGTAGTTGCGGGCGGGAGTTGTTAAAACGGAAAGCGCCGTTCGCCGCGGAGGAAGGGCGGTAAAAGAATCGCGAGAGAAATTAAAAGGGAACGGAACTGGAACTGAATTGAGCGGAAAGGGAACGGAATTGGAACTTAATTGAGCGGAAAGGGAACGGAACTGGAACTTAATTGAGCGGGAAGGGAACGGAACGGGACGTGGTTTCAATCGGCCGAGGTCACCCTCAGGACCTCCTGGATGGTGGTGATGCCGGCCAGCATCAAATCCAGGGCGTTTTCCCGAAGGGTTATCATGCCCTCGTTTCTGGCCATGGTCTTCACGGTCAAGGCGTTCTGGTTTCCGTGCAGGATGGACTCCTTCATGGCGTCTGAAAATGGCATCACCTCGACTGTGGCCACCCGGCCCAAATAGCCGGTGTCGCGGCAGGCCTCGCAGCCCCGGCCGTGCTTCAAGGTGAGATCGCCGTGGGTGATGAAGCCCAGATCCAGGGCCGTTTTGGCCGTGAGCACGAACTCGTCCACGCAGTTGGGGCAGATGCGCCGGACCAGGCGCTGGGCCATGATGCCCACCACCGTGGAGGAGACCAGGAAGGGTTCCAGTCCCAACTCCACGAGGCGCACCACGGCCGAGGGGGCGTCGTTGGTGTGGAGGGTGGACAAGACGAGGTGACCCGTGAGGGCGGCCTGCACGGCGTTTTCGGCCGTCTCCTTGTCCCGCATCTCGCCCACCATGATGATGTCCGGATCCTGGCGCAGGATGGTGCGGATGATGCTCCCGAAGGTGATGCCCACTTTGGGCTGCACGGCTATCTGGTTGAACTCCTCGTGGACCATCTCTATGGGGTCCTCGATGGTGGTCACGTTCACTTCCGGGGTGGCGAGCTGGCGCAGGGTGGAGTAGAGGGTGGTGGTCTTGCCGCTTCCCGTGGGTCCGGTCACGAGGATGATTCCGTGGGGCTGGGCGGTGAAGTCCTGCCACTTCTTGTAATCCTCGGCGTTGTGGAACATGGTCTTCAGATCCAGAAACAGGGCCTCTGGATCCAGGATGCGCATGACCACCTTCTCCCCGAAGGCCACGGGCACGGTGGAGACGCGGACCTCGGCTTCGGCCTTTTTATGGGCGATCTTGATGCGGCCGTCCTGGGGCCTCCTCCTCTCGGCGATGTCCAGCCGCGAGATGGTCTTGATGCGGGAGACTATGGCCGGATGGATCACTATGGGAAGGCGGTACATGTCGTGGAGGACGCCGTCGAAGCGCATGCGCACCAAAAGGAACTCCCTTTTAGGCTCCAGGTGTATGTCCGAAACCCTCCCCTCGAAGGCCTCGGCGAAGAGGAGGTCGATGAGGTTTTTTATGTGCTGATCGTCGTCCTTGATTTCCGAGGCGCTTTTGAGCTTTACGTACTGCTCCAGATTGGAGACGTCCACCCCCAGGCGGCTTCCGCCGGAGAACTGGCCGGTCGCGCCTTTAACGGACGATCCGAAGGCGTAGATGTCGGAGAGGATCTTTTTAAGGTTGGATTGGCTGACGATGACGGGGACGATGGGGTGTCCCGAGACCCGGCGCACGTCGTCTAAGACGTTTTGCGCGAAGGGGTGCCGCACCCCCACCTGGAGGTTGGAGCCCTCGAAACCCAAGGGCAGGATCAGGTGCCTGGAGGCGAAGGACTGGGGAAGCAGGTTGGTGATGAACTCGATGTTCAGTTCCCGCTGCTCCACCCGGCGATACGGGAGTCCGCTGGACTTGGCCATGAGGTGGGCCAGGACCTCGTCGTCGATGAAGCGCCCGTCCACCGCCCCCACCAGGGGGATCTTCCGGCTGATGATGAAGTCCAGGGGATCGGTTATGAGGAGGGCGTCCGCGCCGATGTTTTTCTGGCGGGTCCTCCTGGACGCGGCTTCGATCGATCTCTGGTAGTCGTCGGTGATGGCGTCGGATTGCTTTTGGCCGATGAAACCCACCGAGAGAAGCAGGTTCAGAAGGTATTCCAGGGTGAATTTTCCGCCGGGGCTCTGGGACATTTGTTTTCTTTTTCCTTCCGCTCGTTTGTTCGCCGGAGGCCGGCGCCGTGAAAATTCCCCCCGCCCGGGGGAAAATTTCCCCGGGGCCTTTCCGCCCCTCCGCCGTAAGGCGGAGGGGCCATGAAAAGCCGCGTCCGGCGCGGTTCCTTTTAATTTTACCTCATTAAGGGGGAAATTTCCCGCCGTTTCCCCCCGCGTTTTCTCCAATCAAAATTAAGGCGGCTGCCGCCTCGCCGGCGGAAGTCGAGGCGCCAAGCTTGCCGCCGCGGGACGGAGAGGAGGTTTTTTTCATCGTCCGTCTTAAAAGATCCGGCGCGGGGCGGGTGCAATCGGTTTTTTCACGGCCTTTTCCCGAGGGCCCCCATATCGAGGCGCCCTTCCAGGTTCCTCTAAAAGCGATCGTTTCGAGCCGCTTTGATTTAGGATGGTCCGGATTAAGCCTTAAAAAGATCGCCTGGATCCCTCGGGGCGGACGCGTCCGGATCCCTCTTGACCGGACGCGTTCCTACTCCTCCCTCGATCGTCCGGAAGGCGTTTGGGGGGGGCTTATCGGCCCCTTTAAATCAAGGGCGCCGGAAATTCCGGCGCGTTTTTGGGGTTTTTGGCGGCCGCAATCAGCTCCGCCGCGGTTTTAGGTCGCCCGCGGGGGGGGGGCGCGGTATAATGGGGTTACGGCCGCCTCGGGGGGGCGCGTTTTTTAGGCTTTCTCCCCGGGGGGCCGCGGGTTTCGCTGTTTTCGTTTTCGGCCCCGCGGCCGGAAGCGGAAAAGCGGACCGCCAACCGTCCTTCGGCGACAAAGGAAATCAATGAAATGCTGGATGTAATGGACGAGGCCATCCTCACCGCCTGGAACTCCGCCCGCTCGGGGTCCGCGGCGCTCTTGGACGGTCTCGAGAAACGGCTTTCCCGGCGCGGCCGCCGCCCTCCGGACGAGGCTTCCGAGGCCCGGAAGCGCTCCGAGGCGGCCGTCCGCGCGCTCATAGGCGAGGCCTTCCCCGATCACAGGATACTTTCCGCCTCCGAGAAGGCCGAAAGCCCGGGGTTGGAGGAGAACGTCCCCGTCTGGTTGGTGAACGCCCTGGACGGGGTCCACGATTACAAACGCGGGAGCCCCTTTTTCTCCGTGACCGTGGGTTTCGCCGTCCACGACGGCAAGGCCCTGAAACCCTTGATAGGCGTGGTCATGGCTCCGGCCCTCATGGAGATGTTCTGGGCCTCCCTGGGGGGGGGAGCCCACTACTGCCGGCAGATTCCCGGCATAGGCCTGGTGGAGGGGCCGATTGGCGTCTCCCGGGTGGCGCGGGCCTCCCGGGCCGTGGTGAAGACTGAAATCAACCCCAACCTGGTCCGCGAGACGGACGAGCTCGACAGGCAGACGCGGCTCCAAAGGGAGGTCCTGTCTTTTTCCCGGGAGTCCTCGAGCGCCCTCAACATGGCCTACGTGGCCAGCGGGAGGGCCGAGTGCTTCTACTCCTCCGCCCTGAACCCCGTGACCGCGCTGCCGGCGGGTCTCATCGTGACCGAGGCCGGCGGACGGGTGGGGGATTATCTGGGCCGGCCCTATCTCTTCAACGGCGGCTGGGAGATGCTCGCCGCCAACGAAACGCTCCACGGCCGGTTCGTGGAGCTCTTGAACGGATTGTCCAAGGTGCCCGGAAAAGTCGCCCTCTGCTAGAAGGAGGGGCCGCCCGCTTGGCGGGCGGCCCCTCTATTTTCGGGTGGAAACGGAAAAAGCCGGAATTTTCCGGCTTTTTTCTTTTCCCGCCGCCGTTCTTTCCGGCGGGAGGGTTCTTTGACAAAGGCGGGGTCGCGGCCGATTTTTCGAAACGGAGCCCGCGAAATGGAGCCCGAACGAGGGGATGACGGCTCCGGGGAAGGGAAAAGCGCGGCCGGGCCCTAGAAGCCCAGGCTGAGTCCGGCCAGCTCCTCTCCCACCAGGATGCGGTCGATGTCCAAGAGGATCTTCACGCCCTTTCCGATTTTGGCCATGCCCAGGATGTACTCGGTGTTGAGGCGGGAGCCGAAGGCGGGGGCCGCCTCGATCTCGTCGGCCTTGATGTTCACCACCTCGGAAACGTAGTCCACCACTATCCCTATGTGGATGAACTTACCGTCGCCGGCGGCCACGTCCACCACGATGATGCTGGTCTTCTCGGTGTACTCGGTTTCGGACATGTTGAACTTGAGGCGCAGATCGACCACCGGTATGACCTTCCCGCGCAAATTGATCACGCCTTTCACGTAGCCGGGCGTCTGGGGAACCGTGCGGATGGGCATCATCCCTATGATTTCCCTCACCTTGAGAATGCCTATGCCGTATTCCTCCGACGCCAGGGAGAAGGTGAGAAACTTCCCCTCCTGACCGGCCGCCCTGCCCTTGTTTATTTCCGGCTGGGTTTTTGACGAATTGGCGCTGCTCATAGTACTTGATTCCTCTCGACTGGCGTTTGGGGTGGCGCGGGCTTTATCCCGAGTTCCGCGGAAGAGGGCGCGGGGCGGCCCGGGGAATCCTCTTCCCGGACGGGACGCGTTCGGACGGATGTGAAAATATTACCAGATAACGGGAAAAATAGCAAAAATCGACCCCTCTTTCCCCATAGGGAGGGGATTTTCCGGAACCTCCCTTGACTTGGTTTTTCCGCTCCGCGACAAAGAGTGGAAGGGCTTTTTAAGGGCCCTAAATGTGGGCGAGCTTTCAGCCCTCCGGAAAAGAGCCGTAAAAGCGTCCTTTTGATAATTTCCCCCGCGCGGGTGGGGAAGCGCCCGGGAGCCTTGGGAAAAGGATCCGCTTGTAACTATAACTAAGTAATATTATAACTAATAAGCATGATAATAAATAGTTATTAGCTATAAAAATGCGTAATATTTTAAAAGCGCGATATTTTGAAAGCGCGGGGGCCGGACTCCGGGGAAGGGTTCTCCTCCGTTTCGCCGGGATCCGCGAAAGACCCCCTTCGCCCCCCGGATTTCTTCGGGACGGATCCCTTTCCGGAAACTTAGCCGCACTTCCCCGAATCGGGCGGGATCCGGACGCTTCCCTAGCTCGGGCGGGGGCGGAAAACTCTTCCCGGCCCGCGGGCGGAAGGATTTTAAAAAGGCGGGAGGGGGAAAGCCGCCGGGGGCTTAAACAGGCTTGAAACGAAACGGGCGGGGTTGCACCCCGCCCGTTTCGCCGAAAGCATCGGGAAAGGCCCCGGTGCCGGAAAAAAGACTCCCTCTAAAGGGTGGGTCCGTCCACCTGGCGGTTGCAGGCGCAAAGCGCCCCCGTCTGGAGGGCGTCCAGGACCCTCAAGGCCTCCTCCGGGTTGCGGCCCACGTTCAAGGGGTTCACCGTCACGTGGCGGACGACGTTGTCCGGATCCACGATGAAGGTGGCCCGCAGCGGCACTCCGGCCTCCTTGTCCCGGATCCCCAGCTGATCGATCAAGGTGCCGGCGGGATCGGAAAAGGAGTAGTGGTTGAGCTTGGTGAGATCCTTGTGATCCCGGCGCCAGGCCAGTTTGACGTATTCGTTGTCGGCGTTGCCGCCCAGGAGGATGGCGTTCCGCTGCTCGAATTCTTTGACGAGCCGGCTGTAGCCCACTATCTCCGTGGGGCAGACGAAGGTGAAGTCCTTCGGGTAGAAGTAGATGATCTTCCATTTTCCCGGAAAGGAGGTTTCGGTGAAGGGGATGAAGGCGGATTTGCCGTCCTCGGTGTCTAAATTGAATCCCGGCAGAACCGCGGTCGCGGAAAAGCTGTCGAGCTTGTCTCCTACTGTTTTCATATTCGCTCCTTAGATGTTGAACCGTCCCCGAAACGGGGAGCTTTGGGGTTCCTTCGTAGACAGCCTCCCTGCCGGGGGATTTCCCAAGAAGGAAAGTCGGGCCCTCCGGCCGGCGGAAGAAAGCGCCAATTTTGGGGGGAAAAGTCCGTGGGAGGGTCTTTCCGGAAAAGAGGCTGATTTTTTTTCCGCGAAGAGAAGAATAAGGGAAAACGCGGCTCGTGTCAAAGATCGCCAGGGGGGCCGGGGTGAAAAGAGCGTTTTTTTTACATAGTCATCCGGAGGGCGTTTTTTTCACATAACCCGGAAAGCGTTTTTTTACCTAGTCATCCGGAGGGCGTTTTTTTACATAGTCGAAGGGCGTTTTTTTTTAAATAGTCATCCGGAGGGCGGTTTTTTTTCAAATAGTCGTTCGGGCGGGGGTTTTCAAACAGTCGTCCGGGCGGGTTTTTTTTTAACGGTCATTCGGGCAGGGGTTTCTGGCCCCAGACCAGCATGGCCGAGCCGAAGGTGTAGGTCCGGTACTCCACTCCCTTGAAGCCCGCGGCTTTGAGCTCGTCCGCGATGACGGCCGGATGGGGGAAGGCCATGATGGAGCGGCTCAGGTAGGCGTAGGCCTTCTTTTGGCTTTTAAAAAGCCGCCTGGCGAGCCAGGGGGTGACTATCTCCAGGTGGAGGCGGTGGAGGGGGGCGACCAGGCTTCGGGGGTCGAAGAAGAGCTCGAGAACCAGAAAGCGGCCTCCGGGCTTCAGGACCCGAAAGGCCTCCCGGTAGAGGGAATCCCTTTCGGCGATGTTGCGCAGCCCGAAGGAGATGGAGACGGAGTCGAAGAGCTCGGATTCGAAGGGGGGCTCGCGGACGTCGCCCAAGATCAGATCCGCCTCGCCTTCGAGCCCGCGCTTTTTCAGCTTCTTGCCGGCGATATCCAGCATGGTCTCCGAAAAATCCAAACCGGTGAGTTCGGCGTGGGGCCAGAATTCCCGGGAGGCCAAAAGCTGATCGCCCGAGCCGGTGGCGAGATCCAGGAAGCTTCCCGGGTAGTCGCGCGCGACCAGGCGCCGGGCCAGGGCCCGGCGCCAGAAGACGTCCCGGCCGAGGCTGAGGAGGCGGTTTAATAGGTCGTAGCGGGCCGAGACGTGGTTGAACATCTCTTTGAGGACCGGGGGGGCGGCCGGGCCGGGGCGGTCGGGGGCGGAGTCTTCGCTTTTCACGGGCAGGTAACCGCGGCTAAAGATGATGCGCGGATCGAAGAGATCCGGGCGGCCTTTCCCCGCCGCGGGGGGAGGCTTTAAAGCCCCTGGAGCCCGTAAGTTTTCAGACGGGATCCTTTTCCAGAAACTCCCTCACCTCGGTTAAATCCTTCATGACCCAGGTGGCGCCGGCCTTGAAGAGCTCGTCCGGCGACAACCCGCCCTGGGCGAGTCCCACCGCCCGGACGCCCGCGGCCCTGGCCGCGGCCATGTCGGAGCGGGAGTCCCCCGTGAAGACGGCCGAGGAGGGGGAGACGTTGAGGTGTTTTAAGACTTCCTGGATGATGTCCGGCTCGGGCTTGGCCCGCACCGTTCCACCGGGCCCCACCACGGTGTCGAAGTAGGGGGCCACGCCGAAGGAGGCTATGTCCAGCCAGGGGTTCTCCCGGTTGGTCGCGACCCCCAACAGGAACTGCCGGGATTTGGCGTAGTCCAAAAGCTCCAGGGCGTCGGGGTAGCACTCGGTCTCCTCGTTCACGCCGGGGAGGATGTCCGTGAGGAAATAGGGATACCACTCTTTGTCCAGACGGCCGAAGACGGTCTCCCAGAAGGCCTCGGTTGTGAGGCTGATGTTTTTTAGGACCACGTCCTCTTTGACCTCCGGCAGCCCGAAATGGGCGGCCAGCTTGTTCACGCCGCGGACGCAGGGCGAAAGGGAGTCCAGGAGGGTTAAATCGAGGTCGAATATCAAAGTCGTGAGCATTTCAGAGTCGGCCGCCCGGAATAAGGTTCCAGGCGAGGGTTGAGGGATCCGCCGGACCAGGGGGGGGGACCGGGGGAAAAAAGGAGCCGGGTGGTGGGTTTCGTCGCCCGGCGCGTTCTATTGTAGGAGCCGGGAGGCGGGTTTTGTCGCCCGGCGCGTTCAATATACAAGACTGGCGGCCTGATTTCAATGTTTCGGCTCATAACGGCGTTTAAAGCGGGGAGGTCGGCCGCGGGGACGCTAAAACCGCGGCGGGTCGGAATCGGAGGCGAGGCGTATTTTGAAAAATTTTATATAAATATGTTTAATATTTTATATTGACAATAAATATTTTTAATTGGGTGGAAAATTGAGTTACAGGTGCGCCGGGCCCGCGGTTCGGCGGAAAGCGAGGCGGGGGGGGAGGCTCGCGCGAAGCGGGAGGGCGGAAAGAGGTGGCGTTGAGGAAGGATGTACGGTGGTGGCGGAAAAGAAGGGGGGTGGGGAGAGGCGCCATTCCCGATAGGTCGGCGGGCGGAATCGGAGGGAAGGGGGGCTTTTCGGGACCGGCGGGGTTTTCCAAAAACATCTTCCCTCCGGGGTGTTTTCGGTGTTAGAAAAGGAGAACCAAAGCGCGCGGGGCGGGGCCGCCGGCCCCGCCCCCTTTCAAGCGGGTTTGAATAAGAGGGTCGACCATGATCTTCGTTTTAACGGGCGCCGGCGTCAGCCGGGAAAGCGGCATCCCCACCTTCCGCGACTCCGGCGGGCTGTGGGAAAAACACCGCGTCGAGGACGTCGCCACCCCCCAGGGCTTTAAAAAAAATCCCGCCCTGGTCCAGAATTTCTACAACCTGCGCCGCCGGGAGCTTCTATCCGGAGCGATTCGGCCCAATCCCGCCCACATGGCCCTGGCCCGGCTCGAAAGAGAGGCCGGAGAAGAGGTCCGGATAGTCACGCAGAACGTGGACGACCTCCACGAGAGGGCCGGCTCTAAAAACGTCCTCCACATGCACGGGGAATTGTTGAAGGTCCGCTGTCGGGACTGCGGGAAGGTCTTTTCCCGGAGGGAGGATCTCTCCGCGGAAGTCTTTTGCCCTTCTTGTGGAAAAAAAGGCGCGCTCCGGCCCCACGTGGTCTGGTTCGGGGAGACTCCCCTTCACATGGACGAGATAGCCGCCCTCCTCCGGAGGGCGGACGTCTTCATCGCCGTCGGCACCTCGGGGACGGTGTATCCGGCGGCGGGTTTCGTGAGCTCCACGTCCGCCAGGCGCAAAATCGAGGTGAACATGGAGCCCTCCGCCGTATCCTCTTTTTTCACCGAGAACCTTTTGGGAAAGGCGGGCGAGATGATCCCTCGTCTGGTGGAGGAGCTTATCGGAAAAAAGGCTCTTTGAAACGGCCGGCTCCGCGTTCTTTTCCTTTAAACCTCTAAACGGGAAGGAAAAACGATTCCGTTTCTTTTTTAAAGCGCCCTTGTTTTTCTTCGCCTGGTTTCGACGGCCTCATCCGCCGTGAAAGCTGATTTTTTTAGACGAAAAACGGTTTTCCCTGAAATTTCGCCGGGGCCGAACATCCCTCCGGATGCCGATGGCGGGGCGTATTTTTTCTAAAAGAGGCCGGTAGCTAAAAGGGCGCTCCCTGGGAACAAGTCCGGTGTTTTCGAATTCAAAGCGAGGGGTTTCGTTTCCGGATCGTTTAAGGGGATTTTACGCCTTAGTCATCTCCCGTAAGGGTTTACGACGTGTTTCTCGCGCGTTCGAACAAAGGAAGTTTAATTTTCCGGCTGCGGGGAGGGGAGGTCTTTTCCCATCCATCGGGCGCGCGGAAGCGGGCTGAAGAAACCGCCTCCGTGAGAAAACTAAAAAACAATTCGGAAAAATTTTTGAAATCGTGAAAAAAACCGCGGAAAGCGGATAAAACGGAAAAAGCGAAAAAAAACCGGGAGCGGGAAAAAAGATTCCGCCCCCGGAAATTTAAAATTCATGAAATCGAAAATCGAAAACGTCCGCGAGAGTTTTTAAAAGCGTGAAAGAGGGCTAACATCTTTCCAAGTTGTCCAATAAGGTCACGTACATCACTTCCAGCTCCTTTTCCTCCCGCTTGAGCTCCTTTTTCTCCAGGGCGAGATTTTTGGCCTTTTCCCGATCCCGATAGGTTTCGGGAAGAGATAGGAGGTTTTCCAGCTCCTTTTGGCGCGCCGCCAGCCTTTCCATGGCCTCCTCGGCGAGGCTTATCTGTTTTAAGACGTATTTCTTCTCTTTCGTCATCTCCATTTTCTCTCCATCCTTCTTTCTTCCGGCTTTGCCGCCGGATTTCTTCTCCGTTTTCTTATCGGCCTTCCGCTCGGTTTTATTAACGGCCTCCACGGGAGGGGACGCCTCCCGGGCCATCCCCTTCTCCATGATCTCCTCCTCTTTTCGCTCCTTTTTAAGCCAGATCTCGTGGTAGTCGTCGTAGTCCCCGGGGTAGACCGTGAGGCCGCCGTTTTCCAGGATTCCTATCCTCTCGGAGAGCTTGTTGATGAAATGCCGGTCGTGGCTGATTAGGATCATGGTGCCCTGATAGTCCGCCAGGGCGTCCTCCAGCATCTGGCGGCCGGCGATGTCCAAATGGTTGGTGGGCTCGTCTAAAAGAAGAAGGTTGGGAGCCCCCATCATGATCTTGGCCAAAACCAAACGGGTCTTCTCCCCGCCGGAGAGGACTTTCACCTTTTTGAAGACGTCGTCTCCGGAAAAGAGGAAGGAGCCTAAAACGGAGCGCTGGTTTCCGGGAGTGAGGGTTCCGGCGGAAAGGGAGAACTCCTCAATCACCGTCAAGTCGGCGTTAAGGGAGTCCATCTGGAACTGGGAGAAGTAGCCGTAGTCCACGCTCGCGCCCAGACGGACGGATCCCCCGTCGCAGTCGATTATTCCGGCCGCGATCTTTATCAGGGTGGATTTCCCCCGGCCGTTGGGGCCCACCAGGGCCAGACGTTCGCCCCGGCGGAGGATCAAATTTAGATCGCCGAAGACCTCCAGGTCCCCGTAGGATTTTTGGACGTTCCGCATCTCTAAAACCATGTCCGGCCCGCGGCGGCCCAAGGGAAGCTGGAGTTTGAACTTGACATGGTCGTCGGTTTCGGGCCTGGCCAGGCGCTCCAGGTTGTCCAAAACCTTTATGCGGCTCTGGGCCCTTTTCGCGGTGGAGGCCCGGACCCGGTTCTTGTCGATGAACTGCTGGAGCTGTTTTATGCGTTCCTGCTGGTTTTCGAAGGCCTGGGTCTCGGTCGCGAGGCGCAGGGCCTTCTGCTCCACGTAGCTCTCGTAGTCTCCCTGGTAGGTGTCGGCTCGGCCCTGGCGCAGCTCGATTATCTTCTGGCTGATGTTGTTCAGGAAGACACGGTCGTGGGAGACCAGGATCAAAGCGGAGGAGATGCCTTTAAGGTAGCCCTCCAGATAGATGAGGCTGTCCAGGTCCAAATGGTTGGTGGGCTCGTCTAAGATCAGGAGATCGGGCTTGGCCAAAAGGAGCCGCGCCAGGACCGCCCGCATGATCCAGCCTCCGGAGAACTCCCGCAGGTCCCTTCCCTGGTCGGTTTCCAAAAAACCCAAACCGCTTAAGATCTTTTTCGCCGAAGCCTCCTTTTCCCAGCCCCCCAGGCGCTCGAAGTCGTGGAAGAGCTTTCCCTGCCTTTCCGCGAGCTCCATGATCTCCTCGTCTTTAAGGGAGCCGTCTCCGGAGTTTTCCAGTTTCTTTTCAATCTCCTTTAACTGGGACTCCACCCGGCGGTATTCCGGATCGGTGTCTAAGACCATGTCCAGAAGGGTGACGCCGCCCCGGGTGAGGATCTCCTGGGGCAGGTAGCCCACGGTGAGGCCCTTGGCCTTCACCACCCGGCCCTTGTCCGGCTGCTCTTCTCCCAAAATGAGCCTTATCAGGGTGGTTTTTCCCGAGCCGTTGCGGCCCACCAACCCGATGCGCTCCTGGGGCTCCACCGAGAGGGTGACTCCGCTTAAGATATCCTGGCGGCCGAAAAACTTGTAGACGTCGGAAAAGGTGACTAAAGACACGACGGATCCTTGAACGGGAAATAAGCGCCTTCCAACCCGCCTCCCGCCGGAGCGGAGGCGGCCTTTGGTCGGGCGAATTCGGAAGACGGAGCCAGGAGCGGGCGCCGCGGAGGAGTCTGGACTATAGTCAAAATAACGAGGGGAGTCAAGGAGCGGGGGAGCGGGCCGGGAGCGGGGAGGGGAGGGAGTCGTCCGGGACGGCTCCTCGATAGGGATCCAGGCGTTGGCGGGTAAAAACGCGGAGAGCCCCGTTTCAGGCGGCCGGAACTGAAAAAGGCCTTCCCGGGGAAGGCCTTCGCCGCCGGCTCCGCCCCGCGGGGGGGATCTTTTTCAGCCCCTCCGGGCGGCTTTTAGGGGAGGCCCGCGGCGGGGCCTTCCCGGCGATTCCGCGTCGTCTCATCTCATTTCATCCCATTGTCGTCCCGCCCCGTCTCATCGTCGTCTCGTCTAATTGTCGTTTCATTCCGTCTCGTCAGATTGTCGTCCCATCCCGTCTCGTCTAATTGTCGTCCCATCCCGTCTCGTCTAATTGTCGTCCCATCCCGTCTCGTCTAATTGTCGTTTCATTCCGTCTCGTCACTTTGGCGTTTCATCGTCATCTCGTCTAATTGTCGTCTCATCTTATATGGCAGGGGAGAAAGCGGGCGGCCAGATCCCGGAAACGCTGGAGGTCAGCGTCATTCGGCTGAACGGGGTGGCGGGCCATGAAGGCGGGGTTGAAGACGGGCTTTTTGAGGTTCAGCTTCTGGAGGTAGAGGGGCGCCTTTCCGCGGGCGGCCTTGGAGATGGCCAGGATGGCGGAGTCGTCCACGAAGGGTAGGGCGGCGGTGGTCCTGAACTCGTGGGGGAGGCCGCTCTTTTTAAGGACGGCTATGGATTCTTCGACGCCTCCGCTTTCGGAAGCCGGGGCCAGGGCCTCCGGGTAGTTTTGGGGGTCGCTTTTCAAATCCATTGCCACGTAGTCCACGAGGCTTTTTTCCAAAAGGGAGGCCAGAACGCCGGGTCGGGAGCCGTTGGTGTCCAGTTTGACGCGGAAGCCCAGTTCCTTCACCATTTTAATAAAGGAGGCCAGATCCTCCAGGATGGTGGGCTCCCCCCCCGAGATCACCACGCCGTCCAAAAGGGAGGCGCGGGACTTTAAAAAAGCCACGACCCCGGCCTCGTCCAAGAGCTCCCCGAAGGGGCGGACGAGGCCGGGGTTGTGGCAGTAAGGGCAGCGGAAGTTGCAGCTCTGGGAGAAGACGACGGCGCTCACGCGTCCCGGATAGTCGAGGGTCGATAATTTGACCAGTCCCCCCACTCTCATCGTTTCCGCCCCGGGCCCGGGGAATTCCGTATTAGCGGTATCCCTCTTCGTCTAGATCCTCCTCGAGGCGGGAGAGATCGGTGTTCTCGTAGGTTTTCCGGAGGGCGAACTCCTGGCGTTTGCCCTCGTTCCAACGGGAGACGGGCCTCAGGTAGCCCACCACCCGGGAGTAGACGTCGCTGCGGACGCCGCAGATCGGGCACTCCTCCTGCTCGCCTTGGAGGTAGCCGTGGTTGGGGCAGACGGAGAAGGTGGGGGTGAGGGTGAAGTAGGGGAGGTGGAAGTTCGTGGCGATCTTTTTCACCAAAGAGCGGACCACCGCCGGATCCCTCACCTCTTCGCCTAAAAAGCCGTGGATGACGGTGCCGCCGGTGTAGGCCCGCTGCAGATCGTCTTGCAAAGTCAAGGTTTCAAACAGGTCGTCCGTGTGGTTCACCGGCAGGTGGGTGGAGTTGGTGTAGAAGGGGATGAACTCGTCTTCCTTTCCCTGGAAATCCTCCGCGCGGCCGTTTGCGAAAATCATGCCGGGAAGCGAGCGGTCGAGCCTAGCCAGCCGGTAGGAGCAGCCCTCGGCGGGGGTGGCCTCCAGGTTGTAGAAGTCCCCGGTCTCCTCTTGGAACGCCTTCAGCCTGTCGCGGGTGTGCTCCAAGACCATCAAGGCGAACTCACGGCCCTTCGGGGAGGCCAAATTCTCGCCTAAGAGGTTCAAGGCGGCCTCGTTTCCGCCCACCACCCCGATGGTGGAGAAGTGGTTGCCCCAATACGAGCCGGCGCAGGCCTTGACGCTCCTTAAATAGAAGCGGGTGTAGGGGTAGAGGCCCGTGTCGGTGAAGCGCTCCAGCTCCTTTCTTTTAATGACCAAGCTGTCCTTCGCGATCCTTAAGAGCCTGTCCAGGCGCTCCATGAAGTCGTCCACGGAGTCGGCGTGGTAGCCCAGGCGGGGGAGGTTGATGGTGACCACGCCCACGGAGCCGGTCAAGGGGTTGGCGCCGAAGAGCCCCCCGCCCCTTTTCCGGAGCATCCGGTTGTCCAGGCGCAAACGGCAGCACATGGAGCGGGCGTCGTCTGGGCTCATGTCGGAGTTCACGAAGTTGGAGAAGTAGGGAATCCCGTAGTGGCCGGTCATCTTCCAGAGGGGCTCGTGGTCGGGATTGTCCCAGTCGAAGTCCTGGTCGATGTTGTAGGTGGGGATGGGGAAGGTGAAGACCCGTCCCTTGGCGTCGCCCTCCATCATCACCTCGGCGAAGGCCCTATTGAGGAGGTCCATCTCCTCTTGGTAGTCGCCGTAGACGCTGTTTCGCGCCTCGCCTCCGATCAGCACCGGGAGGTCCCGGTAGGCCTTGGGCGCCTTCAGATCCATGGTGACGTTGGTGAAGGGGGTCTGGAAGCCCACCCGGGTGGGGATGTTGATGTTGAACATGAACTCCTGGAAGGCCTGCTTCACTTCCCGGTAGCCCAGGTTGTCGGCCCTGATGAAGGGGGCCAGGAGGGTGTCGAAGCTGGAAACCGCCTGGGCGCCGGCGGCCTCGCCTTGGAGGGTGTAGAAGAAGTTCACGAGCTGCCCCAAGGCGGAGCGCAGGTGCCGAGGCGGAGCCGACTCCACGTTTCCGGCGATGCCCTTGAAGCCTTCTTTCAGGAGATCGTGGAGGTCCCAGCCCACGCAGTAAACGGAGAGCAGGTTCAGATCGTGGATGTGGATGTCGCCTTTGAGGTGCGCCTCCCGGATCTCCTCCGAGTAGATGTCGTGGAGCCAGTATTTGGAGGTCACGCCCGAGGCGATGAAGTTGTTGAGTCCCTGGAGGGAGTAGCCCATGTTGCTGTTCTCGTTCACCATCCAGTCCGTGTTGCGCAAATAGGAGTCCATGAAGACCCCGGAGCCGGCCCGCGCCAGGACCCGGTTGTGGGCCCGCTGGGCGCGGTAGAGGATGTAGGCCTTGGCGGTCTGGAAGTAGCCCGACTCGCTCAAGGTCCGCTCCACCTGATCCTGGGTCTTCTCCACGTCCAGAATCTCGGGGCCCTCCAGCTTTTCCAATTTCGAAAGGGTCTTGAGGGTGAGGAGCCTGGCCTCCTCCTCTCCGAATTCGGCGGTGGCCCGCCCCGCCTTGAGGATGGCGGCGGTGATCTTTCTGGGCTGGAAGGGGACGATCTGTCCGTCTCTTTTCTTGATTTCGAAGTGCAGCATGGCGGCCGGGCTCCTAAAATTAACATCCAATGGTTGTTAATTAAGTGGAATTTGAAACAATTATACAAAGTAAAGATAAAAATGCCTAAGGCAATCCGGAAAAATCCGGATCCCCTGGGACGCCGCTCGCGGATAAAAACCTGATTTTCCCGTTCACCGGGAGGGGAAGGCTTCCCTCCCCGGGAAGGGCGCCGTGAGGAGAAACGCCTCCCCGCGGCGTTCGGAAATTCGTCTTTCCGAAGCTCTGAAACCAGGAAACGTGTTTTAAGGGGATTTTCGTCAGCCCGTGAGGATGATCCGCCCTGGCGGCGCTTATTTTTCCGGCCCGAAGGAAAAATTGGGGCTGATGGGCCGGAAGGGAGGAACCTGGGTTCCCGGTAGCGCTCCCCATCGTAAAAGGCGGCGGCGCGAAACGGTGAAATTCAATTGACCTTTTTTAACGCGGGAGGAGGGCGGGTGTCAAGAGTCACGGGGAGGCTTGGAGAGGTTTTTTCGGAAAAAATTTTTTTATCACGACCGGCGAAGCGCCCGCTCGTCCTTGTAAGGCACGGAAATAATAATATAGACAGAAAATATACGGCGTTTTAAAGGCAATATTATTTTTTTCACGAAAAGGAAAGAGATTTTTTTAGTTTATTTTATTTTTTCCCGTTATTGTTGAAAGATGACAAGGCGCGGGGGAAAAAAATTAATGATTTAGCGCTTTTGAGAGAGATGGAAAACAAATTAAAAATTTTAAAAATTTTTTTCGGGTATTGAAAAAAATTTTTCTCCGTGATTTTTTCTTCGCCATGGTCTGTCCGGATGGGTCAGTCCGGATGGCTAGCCCTGGCGCGGGAAAGTCGCCTTCATGGCGTTTTTTGGGGCGGATCCCGGGAAGCCGCGGGAAAAAACTTTTTTTTCCCGGCGCCTCCGGACGCGGCCGGAAAACCGTTTTGTCTAGCGCCACTAGATGTGGGTCGTTTACCGGGCGGAAGGGATTCTTCGGGAGCGGCCGCGGATTTTGAATTTTCGGCTATCATACAACGGGGACGGGCGTTTATCGGCTTTTTCTATTAAACGAATTATTTCTTTAAAAGAACATGTTAAATATGAAAAACGATTTAAGCGGAAAAAAGGGGGGAAAACGGGGGCCACTAGATTTCCGGCGTCTTTTTTTCCCGCGAAAACGCGCGTTTAGGGAAAAAACGTTTTAAGCCCGCGCCTTCCTGCCGCGCCCTGGGCCCGCGTGAGGGGTGTTTTCTATTCGTCAAAAAATTTTCGGCCGCTTTTAAAGAGCGCCTCCTGGAAACGATTTTTCTTTATTTTCGTTTTTCGGCGCTTTTTCCGCTCTCCTTTAATCGTCCGAAGCGCCGGAAGTTGAAAATCATCCGCCCCTTTCCATGAAGCGGCCCTTTCCATGAAGCGTTTCCCTGGAAGCGCCCGGCGGGAGATCTTTACGAATTTCAGGGTGATAAGAAAAATCGTAAACCGGAAAGCCGGAAAGCCGGAAAACTGTAAAGGGAAAACGGAAAGCCGCGAAGCCGGAAAGCCGGAAAGGCGCGAAGCGGGAAAACCGGAAAGGCGCGAAAGCGGAAAAGCGCCAAAATGGAAATCCGCGAAATCTAGGAAAAGCGGCAAAGCGGAAAAACGGAAAAGCGCCGGCTTCTCAGCTGATTTTTTTATATTTCAAATCCGCCCTGGGCGCGCCGGAGAAAAAAATTCGGTGAAAATTTTTTCTTTCTCCGCGGTTTTTTATGTTTTTTCGTTCGAAGGCGCGGGAAGGTGGTTTTTTTTCGTAAAAAAGAGGGAAAAGTTACGAAAATGTAAAAAATTAAAAAGCGGAGGAACGGGAAAAAGAGGAAATAAAATCGGGGAAGTGAAAAAAAACGGAGCCTCCCTCCGGATGAAACCGGAAGGAGGCTCCGCTTAGGAGGTAGTCTTCAAATTCTTGGTGAATTCAAAGAATGGCCGCTGCCAATCCATCGCCGGGAAAACGAAACGTCCGGTCTTCGGCCCCCAAGGCGGGGGATGGCCCCGGGGTCCGCGTTTTTCCGCTATTCCCCGAAAGCCGGCCGGCCGCCCCGTCCCCGAAGCCTTGATCTCCGCCCGCACGGAGAATAAGGCCCCTGGTCCTCGGCGACGAGGAGAAACGGTTCTCCCGGAAAAAACCTCCGGGATGAAGCCTCGGGTGGCGGTTCGTCCGCCCGAACCGCCGTCCCCGGGTTCCGGTTCTCCCTGGGAATAAGTCTAGCAAAATTTATTCCAGATTCTTACTTTTTCCGTCAAAACATGATTTTTTTTTCGGACGGGGCCTGAAAACGGGAAAAGCGGCTTTCTTAAGCTTTTCCGGCCGCCGCCCCCGCCCCCGGACCCGCCCCCCGCCCCCGGACCCGCCATCGGCGGGCCCGAGGGCTTTCGGCGGGGCGGGGGAGTTTTTTTTGTTTATTTAAAGTAAATATTTATCATCCAATTATATAATAAACATCTTTCATGAAATGAAATTTGTTAAATTAAACTCGAAAGTCAAACCTTCGTTTTGTCCTTTGTAAAAAATCATGATAAAATAAAAGAAAACGGAAGCCCGCCGCCCGGATTTTTTTCCTTTCCGCCGTTCTTTCGGTTTCACCGGGAAAAGGGGAAAATTCGGCGCGTCTTCCGCCGGGAACGGGTTTTATGGGAAAAGAGAGCGATAACGTGGGTAAAGAGGATGTCTTGGAGGTCCTGACCGCGCTCTGCGAGGATCTGGCCTGGGACAGGCCGGCCGACGAGGAGCGTCTCTTCCAGCTCACCCGGGAGGGCGGAGCGGGGCCGGAGTACGCGCGTCTAGCCGAGGCCTTCGGGATGATGCTGGTGAAGCTGAAAACCCGGGAGCTGGAGCGGGACAATCTCGTAGTCGAGCTCAAAACCAGGTTAGACGAGCTGGAGGAGGCCCGGGAGGCCCTCTCCAGGCGCAACGTCTTTCTCCAGAAATCGGTCACCGAGACCTGGAACCGGCCTCTCTTGGGTAAATCCGAAATAATAGTGAAGCTGATAAAGACCGCCCTGGAAATGGCCAAGAGGCCCATAAACACCATGATCCTGGGCCCCACCGGCTCGGGAAAGGAGGTCTTGGCCAAGATGATCTTCTTCAACTCGCCTAGGAGCGAAAAGGAGTTCGTGGCCGTCAACTGTTCCGCCATTCCGGCCACCCTCTTCGAATCCGAGATGTTCGGAATCGAAAAGGGCGTGGCCACGGGCGTGAGCCAGCGGAAGGGCCTAATCGAGGAGTCCAACGGCGGCACCCTTTTTTTAGACGAGGTGGGGGACATGACCCTGGAGAACCAGGCCAAGCTCCTAAGAGTCTTGGAGGAGCGCGAGGTCATGCGGGTGGGGGGCCATAAACCCGTGCCCGTGGATCTGCACGTCATCTCCGCCACCAACGCCGACATCTGGGAGTCGGTGAAAGAAAAACGTTTCCGGGAGGATCTCTATTTCCGATTGAACATTCTGGAGCTCGTCTTGCCCCCGCTTTCCGCGCGACGCGGGGACATCTTGCTTCTGGCTCGGCATTTCCTGAAAAAACACGCCGGCCGGCTGGGCCGGGAGGATATGGAGCTGTCCCCGGAGGCCGAGAACTTCCTGGAGAACTACTCCTGGCCGGGAAACGTGCGGGAGCTCACAAACGAGATGGAGAGGGCGGCCTCGCTTTCCGAGGGTCAGGTGGTGCGCCTGGAGGATCTCTCGGAGCGGGTCCGCAGCGGCCGGGAAGAAGAGAGGAGGAAGTCTCTCGCGCCTTCCTCCGGACCCTCGGCGGAGCCTTCCGCCGGCGCCGCCCACCCCAAAGAGCCGCGGGAGTACGGCAGCCTCAAACGCAACGCGGATCACGTGATCATGGAAACCCTCAAACGCTGCGACGGAAACAAGACTCGGGCCGCGAAAGAGCTGGGCATGACCCGGGAGGGTTTGCGGAAGCGCCTTAAAAAACTGGAAGAGTCCGCCTCCGACGGGACCTCGGGTTAGGAAAATGTCTTTCCGGACAAGCGGCCTTCGCCGCCCCGGGATCCAACGCCGCCCGACCGGAGCGGCCGTGGGAGTCCCATGAATTTTCGGGTCGCGATCGTCCTATTTTCCGCCCTGGGGGCGTCCCTCGCGGTGTTCCTTTTGAACCGGGCGGACCGGGCGGAGCTCTACCTGGAGGATCGGGAGGCGGAAAGGGAGAATCTGCGCGTCCTCGTAACCATGGTCGTGGGCGAGCTGGATATCCTAAGCGAAATTAAAACCGCCTTTTCCGGGGACTCCCCTCCGGCGGAATCTCCTCCGGCGGAATCCCCCTTCGCGGCCGAATCTTCCGCGCCGGCGGAAACCTCCCCGAACGACTCCCCCGCGCGGGCGGGGGCGGGAATTTTGGAGGCCTTGCGGGATTCATTAAATAGGAGATTTCCAAAGGGGGAATCGGCCGGAGTCCTGATCCTCGGAGCGGACGGAAGGGTCCTCCTACACGCGGGCCCGAAGCTCGATGAAACGCTTCCGGAGCTTTTATCCGCCCTGGGCGTTTGGGAAAAGGTCCGGGGGTCGGGTTCTTTCGAGGGGGAGCTGAAAAATCCGGATGGCGATGGCGGATACGTCTTTCGGGCGGAGCTTTTCCGCCCTTTGGGTTGGTTCGTCTGCGCCGCCCTCAAGCTGAAGGATCTGGGAGCTCCCCTGCGCTCGGCCCGTCAGCGGATGGACAAGTCCGCCCTTTTGGCGGCCCTCGTCTCGGCCTTCCTGATATTTTTCTTCGGCGGATCCGGACTTTCGTCCCGTTCTTCCGGATCTCCGGCCGCCCGCTTCCGGGACGACCCGGTGGCGGACAAGCTCTGGTTTATGAAAAGGACGGGCCTCGCGCGCCTGAAAATGGCCAGGGCCCGCCGGGAGGCGAAGCGCGCGGCGGGCGGGACGGAAGAGGAGATGAAGTCAGCCGGAAACATCCAGCGGGCCCTTCTTCCCAAGCTTCCGCCCCCCTCCCCGGCGGATCCCTTCGAGGTCTACGGGCTGGTGGAACCGGCGGGCGAGGTGGGGGGCGACTTCTACTACTTTTTCAGCATCCGCCTGGGCGTCCAGGTCCTGATTTTGGGAGACGTCGCCGACAAGGGAGTTCCCGCGGCCTTGTACGCGGCCGCGGCGGGATATTTTTTAAAGAGCTCGTTTTTCGAGCGGAAAAACGCGGCCGAGGCCTTGGAGGATCTCGACCTGCGGCTGATGGAGAACAACCCGGAATCCGTGTTCATGACGGTCTTCGCCGCGACCGTGGACCTTGGGACGGGCGTTTTGGAATACGCCAGCGCCGGGCATCCCCGGCCTCTCGTTTTAAACAAGAACGGAGCGGCGGAACTGGGCGATTCCGGAGCCGATCCCCCGGCGGGCGTGGGGCGGGGCCTTAAGCGCTCCCTCCGGAGGGCGGCCTTGGAGGAAGGTGACCTTATTTTGCTCTACTCCGACGGGGCGAGCGAGGCCGGAAACCCGGAAGGGGGTTTTTTCGGCCGGAAGAATTTAATCCGCCTGGCGGACGAATTGATGAAGTCCGGAAGCGATTTCGGACCCAGGGAGATAGTGGAGGGGATTTTCCGCGCCTTAAAGGAGTTCGGAGGGGGAGGCGGGTTTAGGGACGACGTGGCCCTTCTCGCCTTCCGCGTGAACCGGATGGAGCGGGAGAGGGAGGGAAAGGAGGACTTATGACGGTCACGCGGAGGGACGACTACGAGTCGCTCGAGAGATCTTTAAGGTTTATGGCGGCGTTGAAGGATCTGCCCAAGTGCGCCGAGTTTCTCCTGGAGAACCTCCCCGCCCCTTTCAAGAAGCTCAAACGGAAAATCGAGCTGGGCCTGGAGGAGCAGCTGGTGAACATCCTCCGCCACGCCTACTCCTTTCGGGGCGGACCGGTGCGGATTTCCAGAGGGATAGTCTATTTCGACTCCAAACCGGCCTTAAGAGTCTCCATCCAGGACTGGGGGAGGCCCTTCAACCCTTTCACGGACGCCGGGAAACCGGATCTGAAATCCCCCGCCCAGGAAAGAAGGGAGGGCGGACTGGGGATTCATCTGGTCCGGAGCTTTTCCAGCCACTGCCTCTACTCCCGCGCCCTCGGCTCCAATTTGTCGGAGTTTCTCTTCTTCCCGGAGGATTCCAAGACTTAGGCGGGTCGGGCGGGGAGTCGGAAATGATGGGGAAGGATGGGGAGCGGGATCGGGAAGATGGGAAAGGGTTCGGCTACGACCGCTTGGGTGGTTGGGGAAGGATTAAGAGGGGATGAGGACTGGGATCCTTTCGGGTTCGCCGGGGGCTTCCCCGGAAGCGCGAACGAGACCCTGCGAACGAGACCCTTGGAAGCGTTCGGGCCGCCGGCTTCCGCGCGCGCCTCGACGGATCTGATTTTTTTTTCGGCCGAGGCGGGGTTTGGCTGCAGATATCTTAGTTTTTCAGCGCCGTCTCCCGGTCGGAAAAGACCTTGAGGATGGAATTGAAACCCGCCACCTCGAAAATTTCGGCCACCAGGGGGCTTAAAGAGTGGAAGGCCAGGGGGATTTTCAAGGCGTCCGCCTTTTTAACGAGGTTGAGAAAAGCCCTGAGCCCCGCCGAGCTCACGTACTCGAGCTCTGAGAGATCCAGAAGCAGTTTTTCCGGTTTGCTTTTTAAAACCTTCTCCGCCTCGCGGCTGAAGCCGTCGGCTTCCAGGGCGTCCAGCCTTCCCTCAGGGGAAAGCTGGGTGATCTTGTTTTTCTCCGTCACTTTGAAACGCATCGGGCGCCTTATAATTTGTTTTTTCCGCTCGGGCGGCCTCAGGCCGCCCGAGGTCGTTAAACGGCCGGGAAAAGAACCTATCCGTGATAAAAGTGAAAACGATACGGACCGTGAGCGAGGATGACGTGAATTTTGGTCGCGGTTGCTTTTATGTTCGCTCCGGAGTGATTTCAATTATGAACGGGGACGATTCACGCTTCACCAGTCCCATCGCGAGTTTCACGGTTATTAAAAAGATAGGCGCTAAGTATCCGAGAGTATTGACGCAGCCGCCTAAAATCTGGCAAAAAAAAATGATTGGAGATAGCATGCATTATATAGGGTAAAATAAAGTATACTACACATTATATAGCGTGTTGTTTCAAAGACTTAAACAGCGGAGACTTTTTTTGCACTCGCATCAATATTGGCTCGCCGCGCCTCGCGGGACGCCGGGAAGCCGTCTTTTCAACAAGGATATCGCCTTGCGGACATTGGGGTGGGGACTTTTTATCCACGTTCATTTAACGGACGTGATGAACATACCCCGAGTCGGCTACCCGGGAGCGGCCAACCCAGCCGTCAGCGACTACCTAGCTTCCCTCAAGCGCGCTTTCCTGAATAAATCCCGGGAGGTTCCCGCTGGAAGACGATTACATCCGTCTCATTCCGACTCCGCCTATGACTGTTCCAAAACGTTCGACAGCCAGAACGCCCGGGGCTTTTTGGCCACCACGGCCAGGATGGCTCTCCGATAAGCCTCCAATATAGGCTTAGCCAACCTCAACAGCGCCGGACAAAGGTTCTCTTCCTTGACGCGCCATGCCCTCGCGCGGTTTGTGGAGCGCGTTCCAAGCCGCCGCGCGGCTTAACCCCAAGGTTCGGCGAAGATCCAAGGCGTTAGCTCCGAATTTCTGGGAGACGATGAATCACATCGCTCTAAACCAGATATCCAATGGCGAATGGATATCCTGGAATAAGATTCCGGCCAAGAGGCGGAATTTTGCGCGGCGGCTGGAGCGCGCGAAGGCTGATCCGCGCCGCCAAACCTCGCCTCCCTGGCGGTTCGGGCGCCGGAACCCTCAGGCCGCCGAATTTTCATCAGGTGCTCGACGCGGGCGGCCTCGGAGTGGAACCGTTTTTCGAATTCTAATTGTGACGCTGAGTAGTCTACCATAAATAAGATTCTACTATGCTTGAGAGTTCCTGTCAACGAAAATGAACCCCAAAAGTTCTCGTGATCGCTATGGCCATTTATGATAAATTTATATTTATTGCTTTAACATAATGATATTTTCAGTTTGTGACCGTTAAGGCTTCCAAAAGACGAATTTTCATGATGCAAATAACAAATTTTTATGAGATACTTTAATGATGCATAGTAGGAAACTCGAATATGACCAAAAAATCGCTTCAAAAACCTAAAGAATCGCCGTCCTATTTATTCATCAGTAGCATGATGTTAGATGGATATGATTTTGTTTACCGCTCCGTTCCTCCCACTAGTTACACACAATATATTAGTGGCCGAACTGCTTTGAATTTGGAATCGCCTTCCACGGATACCATTGGAAGCACTGATCCTATGGAATACTTTTTTTGTTTTCCTGATAAAGACGTACCTTTGACATTATGGGGGAATGTTTCTGAAAAATTTCGAAATACCTTGCATATTTACGAACAGTGGGGCATTCATGACGATTATGCCAATATATTGTGGAAGACGGGTTTTGACCACAATTTTAAAAAAGTCTACGTAGCCGATCATTACCGTGCCATATGTGATATAATTTATGCGCAAATTTTGTCAGCAGAGCCTTTTATGTTAGATATTCATGATAACGATGATACATTTTTTACAACTAATTGGATTGTAGCTGAAAATATTGTTGAAATTGATAAATGTTTTTATCTTTTAGACAAAATAAACGAAATGGCAAGATATTTGCCTCAAGATAGGCTCCCATATTTAAAAAAATGGATTGAATTTGAAAGAGATGCCATTATTTTAGGTGGTGGATAAATGGTAACTATTATCAGATCGGCTCCTGTTTTGCATAGTCATTGGGCTCAATATTTACAGTATGTGGCTCAAGGGATCACAATGGATTACGGTGACAAGCTGGTATTAAAGGGAGGGACAGCTCTTAAACTTTGTTATGAGTTGCCACGTATGTCAATAGATTTAGATTTTGATTCATTAGAACATCATAATTTAGAATCATCTTTAAAAACTCACAGCATGGACTTTTTTAATCATAATTTTAACATTTCTGGAGATTTTAGTTCAATAATTAAACAAAAAAATACAATAATTTCATCTCACTATATTATTCATTGGAAGTCTTTCAACAAAAATTTAAGAATAGCTTATAGCCCATTAACAATTGATGTCTCAATAAGAAAGATAAACAAAGAATTTAGAAATGATATTTGCATACAAAATGGCATTTGCACATATAATTTGGATAGACTTATAGATACAAAACTCAATGCTATTGTGGGTATTTACGCAAAAAAAAGAACTAAATTAAAAGATTTTTTTGATGCCGAATTTATATTAAATAATTATTAAAGTCATGTCAGTAATGATATGATAAAAGAACTAAAAAAAGTATTAGATACGAAAAAAAAAAGATCATTTACAAAACATTTTTTTAACTGAATCAAAAGAAGGTGATAATAACCACATTTTTAAAAATATTGATATTACTCCGGCGGTTAAATATCAGAAAAAAACCATGTATCGGAGGGAAATACTTCATTTTAGCGTTCTAACATTTAGCCGCCGGGGTAATATTAAACAAACAGTAAACAACCTATTCGAAAAAGTTAATAGCCTGTATGAAAAAAATACTTCAAAAGAAGAAATTGAATTACCATATCGACCAAGACCCTAAAATCCTACAGTATTTCTTCAGACACTACCCTGACGATGATGCCCTCTAAATCAAAATAAGCCTCTGTAAAATTCCCTCCCGTCAAAATGCCAAATTAAGGGGAGGCTCTCCTGGGAGCCTGTCGGGGAACAGTCCTAGGTAAGCGTTGATGGGGGGGGCAATGGGCCTGGTTAAAGGAGTTCCGAGCCTGGACTAAGGGCGCTGTTCCCCGTTACCTTCGAAAGCGTCTGATCTTCGCTGGTTGTGGCTTACGCCAAGAGGAAGTGATGTACTTGGAAGATTGCTTTGTATCTGAGCTCTTCCTTTTGTTTTCCGCTTTCCTTTGGGACAATGATCCTGTCATGGACACTGGACCATGTCTTTCCGGAGCCGCATAAGCTCTTCCGGGGAAGCTATGGGACCCGTCGTTCGGGCGAGGCCTCGGAGTCGCTTTTACGAGACCGTGAGACCTTTCCGGTTCGTCGGCGGGTAGTATTACGCCGGCGGATAAAAGTTAGAATATTGTCGGTCAGTATCACTGGTCTAACCCTTGGTAGTTTCTAATAATTAACCGCCGGAGTAATATCTCGGAGGGGATGGATGGTTTAGAGGCCGGCTTGGCTGCTTTCCCGCCTTTTTCTGGGGGTTGAAACGAACCGCGTGTCAGGTCTTTTAAAAAAACTCCCGCGCTCTTTTCGTTTGCGGTTTTGTCTATTAACGTTGTTTCCTCTTTTCCGCTGTCTGGAGTCCTCCCTTCGAACTGATTTTTTTTTGAAATTTGTGCTGACAATACCGACATTGAAAGATCCAGCGTCCATCTGGCTGTAAACTTAAATCATGCTTCGATTAAGATTAGCGCAAATATTGCTTTTACCACGAAAACGCCTACTATTTAAGCATTTCAAATTGGTATGAATATCGCTTATATTACGAGAATGCTAACTAATTAAGAATTTCCATTGTTGGCATATAAATTACTTTATCACCAAATATCTCGCTATTCAACAACTTATATGATTATCATGTATTTTTGCTAAAACGCAGCTACATTCTCATTGTAATGAGTAATGAGCCGCCTCGGTTGAAGTGAAAACCTTCGCCTTTTTTGACTTCAAGCCATCCCGTGTTATAGGATGGCGCTGCGAGGCCCGCTCTACTAGACGAAAGAGTAACTTCCCCCGGTTTTTGGATGTGCGGCGAATAAAACGAAATGTGCGCTCATCTAAATAGTAGTCAAGGCGATATTGGCTCGCCGCGCCTCGCGGGGCGCCAAGAAGCCATCTTTTCAACAAGGATATTACCTTGCGGACATTGGGGTGGGGACTTTTTATCCACGTTCATTTTACGGACGTGATGAACATACCCCGAGTCGGCTACCCGGGAGCGGCCAACCCAGCCATCGGCGACTACCTAGCTTCCCTCAAGCGCGCTGTCCTGAATAAATACCGGGAGGTTCCCGCTGGAAGACGATTACATCCGCCTCATTCAGACTCCGCCTATGACTGTTCCAAAACGTTCGACAGCCAGAACGCCCGGGGCTTTTTGGCCACCACGGCCAGGATGGCTCTCCGATAAGCCTCCAATATAGGCTTAGTCAACCTCAACAGCGCCGGACAAAGCTTCTCAACCTTGACGCGCCATGGCCTCGCGAGGTTGGTGGAGCGCTTTCCAGGCCGCCGCGTGGCTTAACTCCAAGGTTCGGCGAAGATCCAAGGCGTTAGCTCCGAATTTCTGGGAGGCGATGAATCACATCGCTCTAAACCAGATATCCAATGGCGAATGGATATCCTGGAATAAGATTCCGGCCAAGAGGCGGAATTTTGCGCGGCGGCTGGCGCGCGCGAAGGCTGATCCGCGCCGCCAAACCTCGCCTCCCTGGCGGTTCGGGCGCCGGAACCCTCAGGCCGTCGAATTTTCATCAGGTGCTCGACGCGGGCGTCCTCGGAGTGGAACCGTCTTTTTAATTCTAATTGTGACGCTGGGTAGTCTACCATAAAAAAGATTCTGCTATACTTGAGAGCGCCCGTAAGCGAAAATGAAGCCCAAAAGTTCTCGTGATCGCTATAGCCCTAAAGGATTTTTCCCAGCGGAGCCTTTCTCCGCGCCTGGCCGAAAAAGACCGCCGGAAAATTCCGGATGAAAAACTTCCGAAGTTTCGGCCGCTCCCTGGAGGTGGATATGACTTCTTCCCGAAGGCCCTGGCTCTTCGTCCTTCTTTCCCTCGTCTCGGGTTTCCTGGGGGCCTTTTTATTCAGCTTGACCGCGGATCCCGCGGTTAACGCCCTGCGGGCCCAAGAAGAAACGGTCCGAGGCGATCCCCGGCAGACCTTGATCGCGGGGGAGCTGCGCCTCGCGGACGAACAGGGGCGCAGCCGCCTGGTGATCGCCTTGGTTTTGGGAAAGCCCAGGATCCTGATGCTGGACGAGCAGGGCCAGTACCGTCTCGAGCTGGGTCTGGGAAACAGCGGCGAGCCCCGGGTGTGGCTGAGGGATCAAGACGGGGCCAGCAAGGCCCAGGTGGCCCTGACCCCCCAGGGCATCCCCTCCTTCACCCTGGCCGACCAGAAGGGCCGGGACAGGGCCATACTGGCCCTGACCAAGGGAGGCGAGCCCACCTTCGTTTTAAAGGATCAAAACGGGGCGGATAGGGTGGCCGTATGGCGGGGGGAGAGAGACGAGGGCGTGGCCCTGGCCGACGGCTCCGGAAAGGCCATCGCCTATTTGAGCGTGGAGGACGGAGGCATTCCGGCTTTGTCCTATTAAGTCGAGGCGGAGTTTTTTTTTAAGAGTGGGGCCCCTTTCGAGGCCCCACTCCGGAGGCGATCGATCCGGAAAAAGGGCTTTAGACCGCGGGAAGGGGTTTGAAGGCCGCGCCCAGGAGTATGGAAAGGGCGGTCACGAGATAGACGACTTTTACCAGCCAGCCGTCCTTGTCCAGCTTCGTCCAGTCTGCGGCCCTAACGATTTTCAGATACACCAAGATGTGCAAGGGGACGGCCAAAACCCACAGCATGGAGGATCCTCCCAGGTGTCCGGTGAGGTAGAGGTTGAAGACGAGGAGCCACACCAGGGGCCACCAGAGGAGGTAGACCAAAGAGGCGCCCTCTTTTCCCAGGAGGCCAGCCAGGGTGACCTTGCCCGCCTCCCGATCCTCCCTTATCTCGGGGAGGCTCTGAAAGAAAAGGATGCCCGCCACCATGAAGGCCGGGGGGATGGAAAGGGCCGTAATCCCCCTGTTCGGCTGTCCGGTCAGGGCCGTGTAGGTCCCCACCACCATGATCACGCCCATGTTCAGAAAGACCATGAGCTCGCCTAAGGCCCGGTGCCCGTATTTAATCGGCGGGGCCACGTAGAAGAGGCTGGAGAAGGCGGCGAAGATCACCATGATCCAGAGGAGGGGGTTTTTCCCGGCTATGAATATGGCCAGGATGAAGGCTGTCAGGTAACAGAAAATAATGCCGTTTTTAAGCTCGCCGAGGGTGAGCTTCCCCTCCTGAAGCACCCTGGAGCCCCCCAAAGTGTCCTCGCCGTCCACGCCGGCTTTGTCCTCGAAGTAGTCGTTGGCCATGTTGGCGGCGGCGTGCACAAGAACGGAGGCTATGAGGATCAAAAAGAACATCCCCGGCCGCGACTCGCCCGTGACGCTTTTGGCCGCCACGTAGCCCAGGAGCACGGGAAAGAGGGTGACGATGAAATAGGCCGGCCTGGACGCCTGAACCCAGGCGGAGAGGAGGGAGAGGGCCTTTGTAAGGATGTCTCCGGGATTCTTCTTTGGCTTCTCCTCCGGATTCTTTTCCAGGATGGGGAAGGGCGAAGGCGACCCTTCGCTGGATTCGGCCTCCGGCTTTTCCAAAGCCACCCCGGCGGAAGCGTTTTCGTTCTTCCCCAAGTGGTCGGCTTCCGCCGTGGAGTTCTCCGGAGCGGAGGCCGCGGACGGGCTTTCCTTCTCTTTTTCCCCCAAGGCCTCCGGCGCGCCGGAGGGATCCCCCGCGGAAACGGATCCGGGGGCGCCGTTTTCTTCCGTCTTCAGGTTGTCGTCGTCCGTCATAAGGCCTCCCCTTTTCCCGACCGGGGTCCGCAAGGGCGGACCCCGGTCGTAAGTGTTAGGTTGTTTTATTTAATTTGTTATATTTCAAATAAATTTAGTATATAGACGATGCTTTAATACGCTTAAAAATAGAAAATATTTTTTTTTATAGTATTCACTGATATTTTGGGTGTGTTTTATGATATTTCGTCAGGCAGACCCTACAGCCGATATCCGCGCCCTTCCATGTAAACGGGTTTGGCGGTTCAAGTGGAGCTCCATGTTCCGCCCTGGCGCCTCCATGACTATCTCCTTACTTCTATCTTCACGGTTTCACCCGGCGACGCTTTAGCGCCGCCGCTTCCAACCTCTCCGCAGGAAGCGCTGATGAAGCGAACCCCGCCGCCTTCGATGGAGAATGTCAGCTCGCCTTTTTCGTTGGTGTCGCCTACGTACTTTCCATCGCAGCAGATGGGGCACCGGCCGACGTCGTAATTATTGAACAACGCTTTGGTGAAAACTTTAACGGTGATAAAGCTCAAAATTGTATCCTCATGCTCATTATAAACTTTGATATGTAAAATAGGCCATTAGTTAATCGACGAACATAAGCGTTAAGACGCCGTTCACGGCGGGACGTCCCCATCTTTTTCGACCGGGGTGTTTTTTTCAGCCTGGGCGGCGAAATAATCAGGCGTCGTTGGTCGGCCGAGGGGTAAAGCGCGGAGCGCGCCTCTCAAAGCCGGCTTTTTAAAAGCTCCAGGGCCTTTTTTTTGATGCCGGCGGAATCCAGACCCAGAAGGGCCCTCTGCTGGGCCTGGGTGGCCTGCTCCACGGGCTTCGGCCCCGCGCCCAGCCATCCCATTTTACAGTTTTTCACCCCGTTTTCCAAAAGGGCCTCGGTTACGGCGCTTTTGAGTCCGCCCGTGAGGCTGTTCTCCTCGACGGTGAGGATCCCTCCGCTTTCACGGGCCTTTTCCAAGACGAGCTCCCCGTCCAGGGGCTGGACGAAGCGAAGGTTCGCCACGCCCACCCTAAATCCCTCATCCTCCAGTTCCAACGCGGCCTCCACGGCCGGCCAGAGCATGGAGCCCAAAGCCAGGATAAAGAGATCGTCTCCTTCGAGAACCACCTCGCCCCGGCCTAAGGACGGGGGTTTGCGGGTTTTCCCCTCGTTTCTTTCCAGGAATCTCTCCGGGGGGCGGTTGGCCGCCCCCCTGGGATAGCGAAGCGAGGCGGGTCCGGGGAGGCTCAAGCCCAAAGCGAGCATTTTTCGGAGCTCCCAGGCGTCGCTCGGGGCCATGATGGTGAAATTGGGGAGGAGCCGCGTGTAGGAGAGATCCAGGAGGCCGTGGTGGGTGGGTCCGTCCTCCCCCACCAGGCCGGCCCGGTCCACGGCGAAGAGCACCGGAAGCCGCTGGAGGTCCACGTCGTGCGCCAGCTGGTCGAAGGCCCGCTGCAGGAAGGTGGAGTAGATGGCGACCACCGGCCTGAAGCCCTCGGAAGCCAGTCCGGCCGCGAAGGTGACGGCGTGCTGCTCGGCGATCCCCACGTCGAAGGAGCGCTCCGGATGCTTGGAAAAAAACTCCGTCAAACCCGTGCCCTGGCTCATGGCGGCGGTGACGGCGATGATTTTCGGGTTCTCCCGGGCCAGGGAGGTCAGGGCCGCCCCGAAGACCTCGGTGAAGCTCTCCGGCGCCGGAGCCCGTTGGGCGGAGCGGGGGAAGGACCCCGCCCCGGAGGGGGGCCCAAGGCCCCCCTCCGGGGCGGGGCTTTGCGGGAGCTCGTCCGGAAGGCGCGGGGAGGGGGCCGGGGCGCCGGTTTTTCCCACCCCGTGGAAGCCCAGGGGGTCGTCCTCGGCCGGGGCGTAGCCCTTTCCCTTGGTGGTGAGCACGTGGAGGAAGACCGGACGCTGGAGGCTTTTAACGTGCCTTAGGGCCTCCACCAGCTTTCCCAGGTCGTGGCCGTCTATGGGTCCCAGGTATTTGAAGCCCCAGGCCGCCAGAAAGGCGCTGGGGGAGACCAGGAAGCTTTTTAAAGCCTCCTCCGCCCCCTGGAAGCGGCGGATGAGCCGCTCGCCCCTTTTGGGCATGAGCTTTTTCAAGGTGCCCTTCACCTTCTCCCTTAACTGCAGATGCTCCGGCGTGGTGAGCTTGAGCGAGAGGTACTGGGAGATGGCGCCCACGTTGGGGCTGATGGACATGCGGTTGTCGTTGAAGACCACGAGGAGGTTCTTGTTGAGGCCTCCGGCGTGGTTCATGGCCTCCAGGGCCATGCCGCCGGTGATGGCGCCGTCCCCGATGACCGCGGCCACCCTCCGCTCGGAGCCCGTGAGGTCCCGAGCCGCCGCCATGCCCAGGGCGGCGGAGATGGAGGTGGAGCTGTGCCCGGCGCCGAAGGGGTCGTAGACGCTCTCGTCCCGGCGGGGGAAGCCCGAGACTCCGCCTTGGAGGCGGATGTTTTTAAAGGAGGAAAGGCGGCCGGTTAAGATCTTGTGGGCGTAGGCCTGGTGCCCCACGTCGAAGACCAGGCGATCCTCCGGGGCGTCGAAGACGTGGTGGAGGGCGACGATTAGATCCACGGCGCCCAAAGACGAGGCCAGATGGCCGCCGTTTCGGACCACCACCCGAATGATTTCGGCCCTTATCTCCCGGGAGAGCTCCTCCAAATCCGGAAGCGTCATGTTTTTGAGGCGCTCCGGAAGCAGCCGAGGGTCGAGGAATTTCGCGGGCGGATCCGGCATGTTTTTTTCAGCTCTCGCGGTTGGAAAGGGAGTCTATGAGGCGGAAGATCATTTCCTGGGGGTCCGAATTCACCGGCCGCAGGAGCTGGACCGCTCTCCGGCGGAGGTTTTCGGCCTCCATTTCCGCCTCGTTGGGGGCGAGGTAGTTTAAAATCGAGGCCTTCCCCCGGCTGGCGTCGGTGCCCACGGCCTTGCCCAGGCGCCTGGGGTCGCCCAGGCTGTTTAAAAGGTCGTCCTGGATTTGGAAGGCGGAGCCCAAATAGAGGCCCGCCAGGCGGAAGGGGGTCGCGGCCTTCTTTTTTCCCAAAGCCAGGAGCGCCGGAATGGAGAGCGCGGCCGCGATGAGCTCGCCCGTTTTTTTGCGGGCCATGGAAAACCTCTCCTCCTCTTTGGGACTCTGGTTCTCGAAGGCCAGATCCTCCGCCTGGCCGCCCACCATGCCCACGGGGCCGCAGGCCCGGGCGAGGAGGGCGACGGCGGCGAGAACCCTAGACGAGGGGACGCCCCGGCAGCCGGAGAGGGTCTCGAAGGCGAGGCTTTGCAAAGCGTCGCCCGCCAAAACGGCGGTGGCCTCGCCGAAGGCCATGTGGCAGGAGGGTTTGCCTCGGCGCACGCTGTCGTCGTCCAAGGAGGGGAGGTCGTCGTGGATGAGCGAATACGAGTGCATGAGCTCCACCGCCGCCCCCACCCGCAACCCCAGCTCCTCGGAAATTTTGAGGGAACGGGCGGAGGCGGCCGCGAAAAGCGGCCGCAGGCGTTTTCCGCCGTTTAGGACGGCGTGCTCCATGGCTAGGCAGAGGTTTTGAATCGCCGGACTCCGGTGTTTTTTCAGATCGTCGAAAAGCCGGGCCAGAAAGGCGTTCACGGCCTCCAGACGTTCCTGGCGCCAGTTCAGGAAGGCCTCCCCATGGTTTTCGGGAGCGCTCATGTTTTTCTCCCCGGGCGGGTTTCCGGAAGTTCAGTCCTCGTCGTCGTCCTCCATGTCGTCCTCGTCTTCCTCGTCATCGTCCTCATCCTCGTCGTACTCGTCGTCGTCATCCTCTTCGTCCTCGTCTTCCTCGTCATCCCCGTCTTCGGGGTCGTCGGCCTCGTCTTCGGGACCCTCCGGCAGGCGTCCTTCGAAGAAGTCCTGGGGGAACCCTCTTTCTTCGTTCGCCGGGTCGAATTCATCCTCCTCCTCGTCTTCTTCGATGTCGGGGAAGAAGTCCTTTCCCGGAACGGCGTCCGCCTTGGGGGCGCCGGAGCCTCCGGACGCCCCCCGGGCGGGCCCCCCGGCGAAGGGTCCGTTTCCGGAGTGAAGCGCTTCCAGGGTCGTCAAGGGCTCGGTTCTGGGGCGGCCGTCCTCGCCTTTGGCGATCCGCTCGAGTCTTTTTTCGGCCGAAGCGAGCTTCTCCGTGAGTTTGCGGCTGAGGCTTACGCCCTTTTCGAAGGTGCGGATGGCCTCGTCTAGATCCAGAGTCTGGCTCTCCAGGGAGTTCACCAGGTTTTTCAAGTTCAAGAGATCCTCTTCGAAGCTGGTATCGGGGGGGGCTTCCTTGTTCCCGTCCTTATCCTTGTCCGGTTGTTTTTTTTCGCTCATTTCGTTCTTTCGGCCCCGAGGGGGGCCAGCGCGGTCGTGTTGACGGGTTTTTGGCCGCGGGAAGCGCCCGCGGCCGCCTTCGGCCGGATTTCCGGCCGGAAAAAAGAGGCGCGCCCGGCTCGTCTGGGACGGTTCCGGCCGCGGTCCGGGGAAAAGCGGGAAAACCCTCTGCGGGCGCCGGGTCCCCCGAAAACGGTTTAAATCATCCTAAACTCGCTCTGAAAATCAAGCGTCCCGGGCGCGAAGAGCCGCGAAAAAAGTTTTCGAACTTTTAAAAATAAAAACACCCGGCTTTTACTTCGGTGAAGCGTGACAACGGGAATTAAAAAAAAGCGGTCGGGTGAAAACGGAGTTTTAAAAAATCAAACAGGTGAATTAAAGGCTTAAATTTAAAATCATGAAAAAACGACTGATTGAAACATGAATCGAAGACCAAATTATCACTTTGGCGTTTAAATATTAGAAACAGCCAAGTATAAGGCCAAAGACGCGAATCGGCATGATTCTAGCTTTTATCCGCCTGGGTTGAAAATAATAAACAATAGAATTAAACCATGAAACAAAACAACATTAAACCATGAAACAACGTGAAACCATGAAACAACGTGAAACCATGAAACAACATGAAACCATGAAACAACGTGAAACCATGAAACAACGTGAAACCATGAAACAACGTGAAACGAAGGCTAAAGTTTAAAAACGGGAATCAAAAAACCTTCTCTGGAAACGCGGGATTGATATAAGCGTTCGTCAACAATATTTGAAATATGGTATTGTCAACGTTTTGGAAAGCCAGTGTTAAAAGCGATTTCTTAAAGGCTGTCTGATAAGCTTCAACAAGGTGATGAAACCGGAATTCGAAAAAAAACGCGGAATGAAAAAAATTATTTGGAAACGACGTTTTAGGAAAAACCTAAAAAAAACGCGCGGCGTGAAAAGAGAAAAGGCTTCGAGGGTGAAAATACCGCCAAACCCCGTGTTATTATAAACCCAAAGATCGCCCGGATACAAAAAAAATTACCCTGTTACGGCTTTAAAGGCGGAGGAAAACGCCCGGGCGAAAAGGGGCGCGCGGGGCTCTAGAGGATGTAGAGCAGAAGGCCGGCGACCGCCGTGAGAATCACGGTCAGGGGCCAGGAGAGGGTGGGGCCCGCCGCCATAAAGGCGGAAAAAAGGGAGAGAAGGCCGGAGGCGGCGTCCAGGCGTCCGGGCGGCCCTTTAAGGAGGAATAGGGCTCCGAGGCACAGCCCCAGGAAGAAGCCCGCCGCCAGGCGGGCGTTCATCTTCCCTATTGAGTAGGCCAGAAAGTCGTGGCGCGACACCCCCACCCGCAAAGCCAGGGGCGGAAGCGCCCCGCAGCAGACTAAGGGGGCCAAAGAGAAGATCAATCCGGCGGTTCCCTCGGAACCCGTTGGCGAGGGGGAGAGCAAAAGGACGCTCATTATCAGCTGGTTTAAGGCCACCGAGAGCATGGGGAGGGTGAGGCGGGCCAAAAGCGGACCCAAAAGAAGGGAGCCCAGGCCCAGGGAGACGGCCGCGAGGATCCCTGTTTCGAAGAGCCTCGTCTCCTCCCAGGGGACTTTAAGCGAGGCCCGGGACAAAAGGAGCCCCCCCGCCGCCGCCGCCCCCAGGAAGGCGGCGAGGTGGAGGGTCTTTTTCGCCCGGGGGGAGACCAGGACCTCCTGGCCGTAGATCTTGTCGCCCGTCCAGGATCCCAGGGATTTGACGGGAAAAAAACGCAAGGGGATTTCCTCCGCGTCCCTAGGAGCCTTGGTGCACCAGAGCCACAGGGCGAGGGATAAGAGAAGGAGGAAGCCCAGATCGGCCAGGAAGAAACGGGCCGGAGGGTAGACCTTCTCCCAAAGCGAGCTTCCGGCCAAGGCCAGGGCCAGGGAGAGGAAGCTTACCGAGGCGAGGGTGAAGAGGCCCCGGCCGGTGCCCTTCTCCTCGGGAAAGGCCAGGGCCCAGAGGAAAGGGGGCGCGGCGGCCAGAAGGAAGAAGCCGGGGAAGAAAAGGAGGGGGAGGAGGTAGAGCCCGGCGCCGCCGGAGGCGGCGCCGAGGCCTCCCCGGGGCAAGACGAGGTAGAAAAGTCCGGAAAGGGCCGTCCCCGACGCGAGGGTCGCGGCCAGAATCGGCTCCAGCAGGGAGGCGTCGGGGTTGGCGACGGAGCTCCAGTACAGACCCCCCAGGATCACGGCCAGGATCAGGGCGCCGGCGAAGATGAGCAGAAAGGGAAGGTTGTCCCTGCCCGGCCCCTCCATTCTCTGCCACAGACCCAGGGAAAAAAGGACGAAGGCCAAAGAGAAGAGTAGGAACATGCCCATGGCCCTCGGTTTGGGGCGGGGCGGCTGGAGGCTTTTGGGAAGGGCTAGTCTGGAGGGCATGTTCGGGCGGTCGGGTATGACAAGGGGAGTCCGGAGTTTTTCGGGACTCGGCCGAAAACGATGGAAAGGGGCGCCGAATTAGGATATCGGGCCAAAGAAAGGGGCTTTTCAAGCGTTCCCGGGCCCGGCTTTCGAGCTTATCGGGAAAAGGCCTTTTTGACTCGCGAAAGCCCTTTTATAAAAGAAAACCCGCGCGATTGCAAAAATTATTTCCCCCGCCGGGCGGCGCCGGAGGCGGCGGGCTCCCCGAAGTCGGAGGCCATTGGCGGGATCGGAGCCGGGGGCTGGGACAAAGCGGCTGGGAAAACGAGATTACGCTTCACCCGATGAAGGAATTCTTTACCCCGCCGGAGTCGAAGAAGAGGCCCCCTGAGCCGCTTAAGGGTTCCCGCCCCTCCGTTTTAAGGACCCGGAGGCCCGGGAAGGGCGCCGGAGGCGTCTGTTCCGCGGGCTTATCCCTAAAGGAGCCAGCGCCCCTCGCCACGCCCACTCCCCGCGTTTTTTTGTTGACAGGGAGGGGAGCTATGGTTAAAATCCCTCTCTGCTGGTTTCGGCTCCGGATAGGGACGCCGGGGGCCCCGGGCCTTTATTGTCCGGTTTCGAAGCCCCGTTTCTCCTTTTTTCGGGGCATCTTCCGGTGAGTTTTCCATTCCTTCCCGGGTTTTCGGAAAAACGCCGTTTACCAACGCCCTGGAAGTAAGGTTTTATTATATTGATTTTCCCCGGCCGAAGGCCGGGGGCGGCGGCCGGATCGATGAAAAGCTCCGGGCGGCGGATGCGGAGGGATACCCGAGTGGCCAAAGGGAGCAGACTGTAAATCTGCCGGCAATCGCCTACGGAGGTTCGAATCCTCCTCCCTCCACCAAGCAGTCAAAGCGGAACTGTCACACCTTGAGCGGGAATAGCTCAGTTGGCTAGAGCGTCAGCCTTCCAAGCTGAGGGTCGCGGGTTCGAGCCCCGTTTCCCGCTCCATTTTTCCGGATAAAGCCGGCCCACATAGCTCAGTTGGTAGAGCACATCCTTGGTAAGGATGAGGTCATCGGTTCAAATCCGATTGTGGGCTCCATTTGAATTTTGATTATTATCGTCCATGACTGTTAAATTTATTTAAAACCCCTAGTTTAAGCCATTTTAAGCGTTTTTTATTTCGATAATATTATTTTTGACTGGTTTATTTTCTTTACTTTTTTCCGAAATACAGTATAAAAAACAGTACATTTTCAAATAGTTGGAAATGTACTGTTTTTTTTGCCGTATAAAATTATGTCCTTAACTGAAACTCAAATAAATAACTTGAAAACAGAAGATAAGCCCCGCCGTTACACGGATGGCAGGGGACTCTATCTTGAAATCTTGAAACGCATCCGAACGGTTCTAAATACTGGAAACTAGGATATTACAATAAATTCAAAAGGTATACCACCAAAAGCTTATAGGGAAACACCCAGATCTTTCACTTAAAGATGCCCGTACTTTAGCCGCTGAATTTAAAAAAAACGGTAAAAAAACTAAAGAATCTAAAACTACCTTTGGAGTTTTCGCTGAAGATTGGTTTAAACTTCAAAAAGGTATGTATACAGAAAAAAATACAAATAGATATAGATATTATTTAGATACCTATATTTTACCTAAATTGGGTTTATTTAGCATGGAGGAAATAACATCTAAATTTATTTTAGATGAAGTACTGCGCCCTTTGGAAACAAAAGATTTGATAGATACCGCTAGAAGGGTTAAAGGGGTTATATCTAATGTATTTCAATACGCTATAACTCTTTCAGAAATTCAGCATAATCCCGCGTCTGATTTAGGTGGTCTTCTCAAAATTAAAAAGACCAAGCATAGGGCGACTATACTTGATCCTCTAGAGATAGGGCGGCTTCTTGATGACATAGCCTCTTATAACGGAACTCCTTCCGTGGAGTTTGCCCTTAAAATTCTTCCTTATGTTTTCACAAGGCCGGGTGAATTACGAAACGTCGAGTGGACGGAGATAGATTTTATCAAAAAAGTGTGGATAATTCCAGCCGCTAAGATGAAAATGCGTTCCCAGCATTGCGTGCCCTTATCAAGACAAGTGCTTTTTTTATTTGAAGAATTAAAAAAGTACACGGGGAATGGCAAATATTTATTTCCTGGACGAGCGGCGAACAAACCTATCTCCGATGTGACCCTTATTGCCGCTTTAAGGTATCTTGGCTATTCATCGGAGCGGATATGCCCTCACGGATTTCGAGCTCTCGCTTCAACAACGCTGAATGAGCTCGGTTATAACTCCGATTGGATTGAGCGTCAGCTCGCGCATTGCGAACGCTCGGGCGTCCGCGCCGCTTACAACCATGCGGATTACCTGAAGGAGCGGACTCGGATGATGCAGGAATGGGCGGATCATCTAGACAAACTTTGCCAAGATTATCTTTCATCCAGGAAAGTATAAAGTCTTTTTCCCAGCGATAAATCGTATTATAAAGACGAGACGGTGGCGGGAGCGCCTTATCCCTAAGCATTTTATATACTGAATCTACGCTCACGTTCAACAACTGACTTAAATTTTTTACGGTCAAGTACATTGGCTTGAATTCGTATTTATCGTCTACATTCGCCATAATCTTACCTTTTCATTCTCCCCACACACGGGAAACTTGCACCTGTTGAGCCTATTAACTCCCCTGCTTTTGATTAAAGACCAAAACAGTTGTATTTAATTTGATATCGAATGTATATCAAGTTATAGGGGAGGTTGCAACAACCTTGCACCTGAGTTGTACCAACCTTGCACCTGAGTTGTACCCTTCTTGTGCCTTTTTAGCCCTTTTTTAGGAAAGAGAGTTAAATAGTTATACATCAATTATTGATGCGACTGGATGCGACTGGATAAACCCAGGTATCGTAGGAAGGGAGGAACTTCCATGACTAAGACCTAGCTAGTCGGTCAGCCCCGAGTCTTGCGTGGCCACCCGTGAGGATGGTGACGAAGCGTAGACAGGGGGAGTAGCAGGCCAGCCATTGAGCACCGAAATTCGATTAGTTTGAGGAT
>JAISMF010000100.1 GCA_031276865.1 Deltaproteobacteria bacterium
TCAGATTTACATCGTTATGTTTATCACGATGGAATCGTAGGTATTAAGAGGATTCTCGCTTCACTTTATGGAAATAAAGGCTATGTGTATTTGTGCGTTGATTTTAATAAAAGAAACAACGAGATTAAAAAATTTACAATCGACGCGCTTGATGATAAACTTCCACGAAAAGAATGGAGTTCATCTACGGACAAAATGGGTTTTTTCGCCTTAGCGTCATCAGTTAAAATTCATCCTGGTAAATTACTTCCGATCTATTATCAGCGTGAAACCTTGGAACAATTGTTCGACATTTCAAAAAATAAGGATCATGTTTCACCTCTGGACACCCATGATGAAAACACGTATAGAGGCCATATAATGTTATCATTCATGGCTGTTATTTTATATCTGAAATTAAACAAACGCTTCGCTGGTCATAAACGTTTAAACGCTAAAAACGCCTTAATTGAAATGAAAAACCTAAAATGTAAAGTCTATGATGATCGCGCGCTTATTAAGAAAATTACGAAAGACATGCGAGAGATTTGCAAAATTGTCGACATCAAGATTCCTGAAAAGATTTTTTCGCCAATTAATCGCAGTGTGGGGGGAAAAAAGACGGGAAATTCACCTTAAAGAACCAAGGATCCCCCGGAAAAAGCGGCATCCCTTTTGGGAAGGAACGGCTTGATCCGGGTTTCAAGAAGATGTGTTAGATAAAAACGGGACGCCGCTAAAAAGACCTTCTAAACATCATCTCCGAAATGTTTCCGACTGGCGTTATTGTCCGGAAAACCAAAAGATCCGCCGCGCCCGAAAAGCGAACGGGTGTTATTTCAAAAGTTTAAGCGCATCCGTTTTTCCGACCGCTCCCTCGGGCGTTCTTTTTTTCATCCTTCCGGAACGATTGGCCGGGGAGCGCCGCCTGCCAGGGTTTGGCGTGGGTCCTTTCGTATTCCGCTATCAGGTCTTCTTGACGCAAGGTGAGGAGGATCTCGTCGAAACCCGAAAGAAGCATCCGGCGCCGATGGGGATCGATTTCAAAGGCGCCCTTCCAGCCGTCCGAACCCTCGATGGTCTGACGATCCAGATCCACCCGGAGGGTGTAGCCGGGGTTTTTCTCGATGCGGTCCATGATGTCGGTGACCAAACCCTCCGGCTGCTCCACTAAAAGAAGGCCTATGTTGAAACTGTTGTTCCGGAAGATGTCCCCGAAACTGGGGGCGATGATGGTCTTGAAACCGTAGTCCTCCAGCGCCCAGGCGGCGTGCTCCCGGCTGGAGCCGCAGCCGAAGTTCTCGCGGGAGACCAGGATCCCCGCCCCTTTGTAGCGCTCCTGATTGAGGATGAAGCCCGGATCCGGCTCGCCGTCCGGAAGAAACCTTAGATCGTGGAAAAGATTGGCCCCGAAGCCGCTTCTTCCGATCTTTTTGAGAAACTGCTTGGGAATGATTAGGTCGGTGTCCACGTTGGGCCTGTCCAAATAAGCGGCCACCGCGGAAAACGTCTCGAAGCCTTTGACCATGCTTTAACTCCCGCCGGAACAGAATTGTTTTCCGGCGCCCTCAATATAGCGCTATTTTCCCCGCTTGAAAAGATCCGATTCCCTTTCCCGGCCTCCCCTTCCCCGCGGAAGCCCGTCTCCGCCCCCGAAGCGGGAGGGTCCGCGTTCCCTCCGCCCGAAGGCCGGCCGTAGGCGCCCGGCGAGGCGCGCGTCGTTCCAACGGATCCGGAACCTTTTTCCGCCTGCCGCGCCAACCGCCCGCGCCTCTTTAATCTTTTCCCATACCTCCGTCTTATGATACCTAATTATATATTAAAAAATCTTATAGATATTAAATTTACTTAAAATACATATAAAACAACCCGGCGCGACCGGGAGAGCCCCGAAAGAAAGGGGGGTGTTTTTCCCCGTCTGTGCTATAATGCCCTCCGTCGAGGCATCCTCGATCCCCCGGGCCATCCCCTTGGAACAAGGGGGGACGGGGCGCGAAGGCGCCCCGTCCCCGGAAAAATCCGCCTATACGGACCCCCTTTTCAGCCTTCCCCCGGGCGGGCGGCCGGAAACCTTGACGTTTTCGTCCCTCCGGAGGGCCTCCCCCCCCTTCCGGAGGGAGCTTTTCCGCCGCGAGGCGCCGCCCTCCGCTCCCGCCGACATCCCGCTTTCGTCCCCGGCGCTTTTAAAGTTTCCGGCGGACGTCCGGTTCCATAAAATCCCCGCCGCCCCGGCGTCCCTTCGCCTCTTTCTGGCGCGGGCCGCCGGTTCCGGCTTTCGCGAAAGCGCCCCCTCGTTTTTTCAGCGCCTTTTTCCGCGCGCGTTGTTTTTTAACGCGCGAAGAAATTCTCCGGCCTTCCGCGGCTTGATCGAATATTCCGCCGTAAATTTTCGGCGGATCGAAATTCCCCCTTTTTTTAGGTGTTTGTCACACATGGACCGTTTCTCTAGCCCGCCCGAGGCCCTTTTCCCGGGCCTGGACGCCGGTTCGGTGAGCGTCAAGATAGCCCTCTTGGACGAGCGGGGGGATCTTAGGGAGAGCCTCTACGAGAGGCATCACGGAAGGCCCTTCCTCGCCGCCCTCGCCGGACTTGAAGCGCTCGCCCGTAAATATCCCCGCGAATTGTTCCACGCCCCCAAGCTCACCGGGGTCTCGGGACCTCGGCTCGCGGGTCTCTTAGGCGGAGACAACGCCGGAGAGATCATGTGCCTCGCCGCGGCCGCCGAAAGGACCCTTCCGACGGCCGGAAGCCTCATCGACATCGGCGGCGAGGACACCAAGCTCCTCTGGTTCGGGGGGGGCGGCGGCGCCGTTCTCAAAGACTTCGCCATGAACGCCATCTGCGCCGCCGGCACGGGCTCCTTTCTGGATCAGCAGGCCCACCGCCTGGGCTACGGCATCGCCCGCTTCGGGGAGCTGGCGCTCGAAAGCGCCCTTCCGCCCCGGGTGGCGGGGCGCTGCTCGGTCTTCGCCAAAAGCGACATGATCCACCTCCAGCAGTCGGCGGCTCCGGACTACGAGATCGTCTACGGCCTCTGCCTCGCCATGGCGAGGAGCCTTAAAAGCGGCCTGGCCAAGGGGAAGCCCCTTTCCCCGCCGGTTCTCTTCAGCGGCGGGGTGGCCGCGAACCCCGGGCTGCGCCGGGCTTTAAGGGAAATTTTGGAGCTGGGGGAAGAGGGGCTGGTGATCCCTCCGGAGCACTTCGTTTTCGGCGCCCTGGGGGCGGCCCTGCTCTCCGCGCGGGAGAAAGCCGGAGTTCGGCCCGCGGGGCTCGATCTTCGGCCGTTAAAGGAGTGGCTGGAAAACCCCCGGGAGACCATCTCCCGGCAGGCGCCTTTGAAGAGGCGTCCCGAAAAGCCGGGACGCACGGTTTTCGACTGGGGGGAGGTCCCTGATGAGGGGATTCCCGTCTACATCGGCGTGGACGTGGGCTCGGTCTCCACCAACGTCTGTTTGGTGGGGGAGGATGGAAAGCTTTTGGCCCGGGTCTACCTCCCCACCGCGGGAAGGCCTTTGGAGGCCATCCGCCTGGGTTTTCAAGAACTTCCCCGGGAGGCCGTGAAAAAGTCCCGGGTGCTGGGCGTCTGCACCACCGGCTCGGGGCGGCACCTTTCGGCCGACTACCTGGGGGCGGATCTGACCGTAAACGAGATAACCGCCCAGGCCGCGGCCGCCGCGGCCATCGATCCGGAGACCGACACCATCTTCGAAATCGGCGGCCAGGACTCCAAATACATCTCGCTTAAAGACGGCGTCATCGTGGACTTCATGATGAACAAGGCCTGCGCCGCCGGCACGGGCTCCTTTTTAGAGGAGCAGGCGGACAAGCTGGGGATCGACATCAAAGGGGAGTTCGGGGAGCTAGCCTTAAACAGCCGGAGCCCGGTGAGTTTGGGAGAGCGCTGCACGGTCTTCATGGAATCCGACTTGGTGCATCACCAGCAGAACGGGGCGGATCACGGGGATCTGGCCGCGGGCCTCTGCCACGGCATCGTGGCCAACTACCTGGGCCGGGTGGTGGAGACCCGCGAGGTGGGGGAGAGGATCTTCTTCCAGGGCGGCACCGCCTTTAACGAGGGCGTGGCCGCGGCCTTCGAGTCGCGGCTGGGAAAAGCGGTGACGGTTCCCAACGACGCCGACGTGACCGGCGCCATGGGCGCCGCCTTGGTGGCCAGGGATCGTAAAAGCTGGGAAAAAAGCTCTTTTTTCGGCTTCGATCTTTCCCAAAGGCCCTACGAGATTCAAAGCTTCGAGTGCCGCCACTGCGAGAACCTCTGCGAGATCCGCCGGGTGAAGGTCTCCGGCGGCGAGCCTTTTTATTACGGCTCCCGCTGCGACCGCTACGACGACCCCGGAAAAAAGGCCGCCCGCGGCTTTAAACTTCCCGATCTCTTCAAATACCGAACCGATCTCTGCTTCGACCCGCCGGAGCTGAAAGAGCTCCCCTACGGGAAGGGGGAAAAGCAGAGGCCCTTCAAAGGCCGGGTGGGCCTCATCCGCAGCATGCTCTTCGCCGAGATGGGCCCCTTCTGGGCGGTCTTCGTGGCCTCTTTGGGTTTCGAACCCGTATTCTCCTCCCCCACCTCCAAGAGCTTGATCCACCGGGGCTGCGAGAGGGCCTTGGGCGAATTCTGCTTCCCCGTGAAAACCGCCCACGGCCATCTTTTGGATCTCCTGGACAAAAAGCTCGACCGCATCCTCCTGCCCGCGGTCATCAACATGCCCCGGGCGCCGCTTTCCACCCCGAACGGCCGGGGGAACGGCCTGGACCGGGAAGGCGCCGGACGCCTTTCCGCCCCCGACAGCACGGCCTGCCCCTACAACCAGAGCCTCCCCCACACCGCCGCCGCCGCTTTGGGTCTGGAAGAGCCCTTCCTGGCGCGGGAGCCGGTCTTCTTCGGGGAGGGCCGCAAGGCGCTCTTAAACTCTTTAAAAGCCCTGGCCCGGAAACTGGGGGCGGACGGTTCCCTGGTTCCCTCCGCCTTGAAGGCCGCGGCGGCGGCCCAGGACGCCTTTCAAAGGCGGCTCTTGAAAAAGGGGGAGGAGGCCCTCAAGAATTTGGGAGAGGGCGAGGTCGCCATGGCCGTCGTTTCCCGGCCCTACAACGGCTTCGACCCCGGCCTCAATTTGCGCTTGAACGAGAAGATGAGGGATCTAAACATCCTCGGGATTCCCATGGACTTCCTGCCGATCCACGATCCCCGGGAAGACGAGGAGGCCCTCTCCCAGTACTGGCGCTACGGCCAGAAGATCGCCCGGGCGGCCTCGGTCATCGCCCAAGACCCGCGGCTCCAGGCCCTCTACATCTCCAACTTCGGCTGCGGACCCGACTCCTTCATCCTGCACTTCTTTAAAAACTCCTTAGGCGACAAACCTTATCTGGAAATAGAAATAGACGAGCACTCCTCGGACGTGGGGGCCGTCACCCGCCTGGAGGCCTTTCTGGACTCCCTGGAGGCCAGGCGGCGGCGGGGCCTCCCCCCAAGGAGCGAGAAACGGGAAAGGATCGCCATCGCGCGCGGCCCCCGGGAGGGCCGCGCGGTGTACATCCCCCCCATGTGCGACCACACCCGGCCCCTGGCCGCGGCCTTGAGGCGTTTCGGCATCCCCTCCGAGGCGCTCCCGCCCTCGGACGCCCTCACCGTGGAACTGGGGCGCTCCCAGACTTCCGGAAAAGAGTGCTATCCTTTGATCCTCACCGTGGGGGACTTTTTAAAGCTCGCCCGGCGCCCGGACTTCCGGCCGGAAAAAAGCGCCCTTTTCATGCCCTCCTCCAACGGCCCCTGCCGCTTCGGGCAATACAGCCGTTATTTGAACCTCGTCTTTCGACGCCTGGGCCTCCAGGAAACGGAGGTCCTGGCCCTCGATCAGACGGGGAGCATGTACGAGCGCCTCGACTCCGCCGCCCGGGGAGGGGCGGGGGAGAACCCCTCGCGGGTGATCTGGCGGGCGCTCTCGGCGGTGGACATCCTCCAGAAGGCCCTTCACCACGTCCGGGCCCGGGAAAAGAGCCCCGGCGCGGCCGACCGGGCGTACCGGGAAAGCCTGGCGGCCGTGGAAAGGGCGGTGGAGACGGGAAAGCGCCGGGACCTTTTGGCGGTCCTGAAAAACGCCCGGGAGGCCTTCGAGGAGGCCAGGGTCTCAAACGGAGCGCCCCCCCGGCCCAAAGTGGGCCTGGTGGGCGAAATTTACGTGCGCAACAACGACTTCGCGAACGAGGATATAATAAGGCGCCTGGAGGCCCTGGGCGCGGAGGTGGAGACGCCCCCCTTCACCGAGTGGATCTTCTACACGGGCTTCGTGAACAACATGCGGGCCAAAAGGGCGGGCGATCTGAAAAAACGCCTTAAGACCAAACTCACCATGATGGCCCAGGACCACGAGCTAAGGCTCCTTTTGAAACCCTTCCGGGGCTTCTTCCCCGAAGGGTCCGCGGATCCGCCGGTTTCCGCAACCGTGCGCCTGGGGGAACGCTTCCTTCCCCGCGCCTTTCAAGGCGAGGGTATCCTCTCCTTGGGCAAGGGACTGGAATTCTACGAAAAAGGCGCCTCCGGGGTGGTGAACATCATGCCCTTCACCTGCATGCCCGGCATGGTGGTGGGTTCTTTGGGCCAGGCCTTCCGGGAGAGCGCGGACGGCCTCCCCCTGTTGAACCTCGCCTTCGACGGCCAAAGCCAGACCAACACCCAGGCCCGGCTGGAGGCCTTCATGTACCAGGTGGAGAACTTCAAAAGCTCTTAAAAGACGCCTCCCTCCGGATCCCGTTTCCGCTCTCGCCAACGGATCCGACGCCCAAAGCGCGGCCGGCGGCCGCGGGATCCCTTGCGGCCTTGGCGCTTCGGCCGCTTGCGGAAAGCCGTTTCCAAGCGTCCCGGACCCCGAGGCTTTTTTCAGGGGCTTTCCGCCCTAAACTTCCGGCCCCGCCGGAACTTCCCTCCGGCTGAAAACGCCCTTTAGCGGGGCTTTCCCCCCGGCGGCCCTTTATCGAGACGGGCCTTCCTTTTTCGAGACGGGCTTTTTCTAAAAATTTTTTCTTGGCCCGGTTTAACTTTTTCCGGCGGGTTTTGACGAATTTTTTTCCGCTTTTGGCAAGTATTTCCAGGGTTTACGTCAAAACGTTTTTTTTTAGGTTTTTTTCAAAACAGATTCCGGTTTTTTTCGAAAGACGTTTTTCCGGTTTTTAAAAATCTTTTTTCCGATCCCCCCGGGGGTCCGGGGAGCTTCGGCGTTCCGCCCGCGGCGGAAAACGCCCGCTCCCTAAGGGAAAAACGCCCGCGAACGGGGACGGATTCATCCGTCCCGACCCCTAGAGCGGCCCCGTCGGCCTTCTTCGGGGGAAACGCCCCTCCCTTCCGCGCTCGGACGGCCGGCTAAAGGGAGGGGACTTAAGTCGAATTACTTTTCTTTAGGAGAAATAGTGGACAAAATCCTCATCAACGCGGCCGATCCGGAAGAGTGCCGGGTGGCCATGCTGGACTCCAAAGGCATGCTCCAGGAGTTCTACACCGACTCGAATCTGAGGCAGATCTGCCTCGCCAACATCTACAAAGGATTGATCCAGAATATCGAGCCCTCGCTCCAGGCGGCCTTCGTCAACTTCGGCACGGACCGCAACGGCTTTCTGCAGCTGGAGGACATCCACCCCGAATACTACCTGGAGGACTCCGGCGGCTCCAAGCATCCGGACATCAAAAAACTCCTCCGGCGCCACCAGACCATCCTGGTGCAGGTGACGAAGGAGCCCAACGCCTTAAAAGGGGCGGCCCTCACCACCTACATATCCCTTCCCGGGCGCTTCGTGGTCTTGACCCCCGGCAGAAAACACGTGGGCGTCTCCAAGAAGATCACCCACGAAAAGGAGCGGAACCGCTTAAGGGCCATAGCCCAGCGGCTCCCGGTCCCCGAGGGTTGCGGCTACATCGTGCGCACCGTGGCCGAGGAGCACAGCCGGGCGGAGCTCGCGGAGGACCTCTACGAGGTTTACAACCGCTGGGAGGACATCCGCCGCCAGGCCTTGGAGGCGCCGGCGCCCAGCCTCATCTTCAAGGAGCACGACCTGGTCATCAAGGTGCTGCGGGACTACTTCACCTCCGAGTGCTCGGAGATACTGGTGGACGAGCTCTCGGTCTACGACAAGGTGCGGGAGTACATCGGCTCCATCGCCCCGGATCAGCTGAACAAGGTGCGCCTCCACGCCGAAAAGAGGCCCATCTTCTCCCGGCACCAGCTGGAGCAGCAGCTGGAGACCATCCGCCACTCCCAAGTGCGCCTCCGCTCGGGCGGCTCCATCGTCATCGCCCCCACCGAGGCCCTGGTCGCGATCGACGTGAACTCGGGCAAGGGAAGCCGGGAGAACAACTTGGAGGACACCGTCTTCAACACCAACATGGAGGCCGCGGAGGAGATCGCGAGGCAATTGAGGCTGAGGGATCTGGGCGGCGTGGTGGTGGTGGACTTCATCGACATGCGGGAAGAGCGCCACCGCCGGGAGGTGGAGCGCAAACTGAGGGAATCGTCTAGGGGCGACAAGGCCAAGATGGACTTCGCCTCCATCTCCAAGTTCGGCCTTTTGGAATTCACCCGCCAGAGGCTCCGGCCTCCGGTGGAGGCCGGAATGTACGTGGAGTGCCCCCACTGCGGGGGCAAAGGCCAGGTGCTCACCTCGGAGTCCGCCGCCGTGGCCTTTCTGCGCATCGCGGCCCAGCAGCTCTCGGTCAAGGGCGGCGTCGGCACCGTCACCTTCCGGGCCAGGCTCAACCCCGAGGTGGCCAACTACGTTTTAAACTCCAAACGCCTGGAGATAACCCGCTTGGAGGAGCGCCACGACACGAGGATCATCATCATCGGCGACCCCCTTCTCCCCCCCTCCAGATTCGACATCAGCACCGAGAAGACCGCCCTGGTCCCGGAGGGTTTGAAACCCGGGGAGATCATGCGGAGCCCGGAGGAGGACGGAGCGAACGGGGGCGCCCCCAAAAGCCCCCTTAGGGAGGGGGGCGCCCCGGGGGCCGTTCCCGGACCCTCCCCCGGCTATTCCGGCTCCGGCGGAGGGCAAGTTCGGGACGGGAAAGAGCGGGGCCACCACAAAAGGAATTCCGGCAGACGCCACGGCCCGGCCTCCAAAAACCCCCAGAGCGTGAAAACGCAGGGCCGCTTATGGTGAGAGTACCCCCCTTGGGAAAGAAGAGCGGAAGAAGCGCCGGAAACAATGAAAACGCCGAAACGGAGCGCGGATCGGGGAATCTTTTCCGCGTTTTCCAACTTTTCCAAATTTTCCGCTTTTCCCGGATAAACTCCCTTCTTCTCCTCCCCATCCTTCTCGCCGCCTGCTCCATACCCGCGCGGGATCCGGGACAAATCACCGAGACTCCGAGCTTCTCCGAACGCGCGCTCGTCTTGGTTTTCGAACGCGAACGCGGCTACCTTCCGGTTTCCGGAGCCAGGGTGGAGATAAAGCTCAGGCCTCCGGCCGCGCTCCTGAGCCCCGCGGACGGCCGGGCGACAACCGCCTCCGACGGCTCGGTGCGTTTGAGCTACCGCCCGGTGGCCGTCTACGATCAGCCCGCTTTAAACGACGGGGACGTCATCGCCGACTATCTCGCGGACTTCACCGTGATCCTCGAAACCGGCGGCGGGGAAACCTGGGAATGGAATTTCCGAGACGACGTCTCCTACGCCCGCTACCAGGATCCCCTCTACCAGGGCTTAAACCGCGACCCCGATTCGGGGCCCAGGCACGTGAACCTCTACCTCTCCGACTGATCCGCCCCAAGCCCTTTCAACTTTTGTTAACCCGCCGGAAAAAGCCCCCCCTCCCCGGGGGCTTTTTCCGGCTCGCTTCCGTCTTCTCCGGAAAAACGGATACGGCCCCTTCATGCTTTTTCACGAACTCCACGACCACCTTAAAGACAGAGCCTCCCTCGCCCCCTCTTTTATCGAGCTTCCCGAGCTTTCCCAGAGGCTGGAAAACCATGTTTTCGTTTCGGAAGGTGCGAAGGTGCTGAAAAACGCCCGCCGGAACCCCTTCCCGGCGGTTCCGGACCCCTCCTCCCTTCCGGAAGAGGACAAGCGCCTGGCGGAGGCCGCCAGGGAGGTTCTGGCCCTCCCCGACCCGGAGATAAAAGAGAACGCCTCCTTTCGCTTCCACGTATTTCGGCCGGAGGGAGAAGAGCCGCGGAAAGCCGTCATCCTGCTCCACGGCTTCAACGAGCGCGGCTGGACCAAGTACCTTCCCTGGGCCTCCAGAATAGCGGAAAAGACCGGGGCCGCGGTCATCCTTTTTCCCATAGCCTTCCACATGAACCGCTCCCCCGCCCTCTGGAAGGACGCCCACCGCATGCGCCTGGTTTCCACCCTGCGAAAGAAACTTCACCCGGAAATAGTCCACTCCACCCTTTCCAACGCCGCCGTGAGCCTGCGCATGACCCACGATCCCTGGCGTTTCTTCTGGTCGGGCCTGGAGTCCCTTTTCGACGTGAACCAGCTGGCCGCCGAAATCCTGGCGGGAAAAATTCCGGGGATAGCGAAAGACGCCCAGATAGATCTCTTCACCTACTCCATTGGAAGCTTCCTAGGCGAGATCGTCTTAATGACGAACGAAAAGGGGCTGTTTTCAGGTTCCAAGCTCTGCTGCTTCTGCGGGGGAGCGGTCTACGAACGCCTTTGTCCGGTCTCCAAATTCATCATGGACTCCGAGGCCGCCCAAAGCCTTAGGTCCGCTTTGGTGGAGAATTTGGACGCCCATATCGAAAACAACCCCGCCCTCGCCAACTATCTTTCGGACGGAGCGACCGTGGCGGGCGGAAACTTCCTCTCCCTTTTAAAGCGCTCCCGGCGGGCGGAGGATAGGGAAAAAAAGTTCAAAGACCTCGCCTCCAGAATTTACGCCGTGGCGCTGAAAGAAGACCAGGTGGTGCCGGCGGCGGACGTTTCGGAAACCTTGAAAGGGGCGAAAGGCGACACCGGCGTGCGGGTGGACGTTTTAAGCCCCTCCCACCGCTACCGCCACGAGGATCCCTTTCCCGTCGCTGAGAAAGACTTCCGCGAGGTGGACCAAAGCTTCGATGAAATATTCAACGCCTTCGCCGATTTTTTGAACTACTAATTTTAACTTGAAATCGGGCGTTCGGAAAAAAAGCCCCCGCGCCGCACGGTTCGAAGGGGGAAAACGCTTTAAGCGGCGCGTCTTAAGCTAAACGAGTTAGGCGGAATGTAACTCCATCTAAAGACGACTGCGCTTCTAAGGGGACGTCTTTCAAACGCCCGCGGAAAAAAACACACGCTTTTACCGAGATCTTCATCGATATCGATGCTATAATCTCTTGGATGTTGTTTTAACCAAATCCGAAAAGCACACGAGCGCGCGCGCTGCTTCTGGAATAGTTACGCTTGAATTATTACTCCGGTGGATAAAGATAAGAAAAAACCATGTTTCGAGGGGAACCGCTTCATTTTATCGTTCTAACTTTTTTCCGCCGGAGTAATATTAGCCGCGGCGTCAATAATATATCCGCGTCAAACCTAAAAGAATCGCTTAATGGCGCGCTTTCCTTTGAATCTCAACTAAATCGCCTCGTAAAAAATCTTCGCGAGCGCCCTTCAAAATATTTTATCAACCATTTATCACCTACACCACGATATATTGTAGTATGAAAACTGAATGAACGCAACTTACACTCTAGCCAAACGCGTCAATACGCTTTATGACGATTCTAGGAAGGTCTCGCATCCTCCCCGCAATCAGCTTAAGCGTTCCAGAGCGCTAAAATACTCTCCGGCGACGTGTTAGACGGCCTCGGACACCATAAAAACACATGACGGAACCAAAGAGCAAAAAATTCAACATCGCCGGCCCCTGCGACCCTGGCCTCGATTACATGCCGCCCGCCATTCCAAGACTTCAGGGCGTCAGGGAGCTGATAGTCAAAAAGCGGTGTTTCGTCCTCCATGCCCCCCGCCAAACAGGTAAGACGACGTCTATAAGAGCCTTCGTGGATCAGCTAAACAAAGAGGGCGGCTTTTACGCCATGTACAACTCCTTGGAAACGCTTCAGGGCGTAGCCGACGCCAGCGAAATGATGGATAATATCGTTTCCAATCTTATCATGTCTCTAGAAATTTCTCAAGTGAAAACTCTTAAAAACATCATCGATAACGTTTGGAATGACTTGAAAAATACTGTTTACTACGCTTCCACGCCTATTTTAATATGTCTGAACGCTATTTGTAAGAGACTTGACAAAGATTTGGTTCTTTTTTTTGATGAGGTGGACGCGCTTGGGGGAGACGCTCTTTCGCGCCTTCTCTCTCAACTGAGAATGGGATACGTGGAAAGAGACAAGTCGCCTTTTCCCCGCTCCATCGTCCTTATCGGCATGAGGAACATTAGGGATTATCGAATCAAAATAAGTTCCGATTCGGACTCTCCAGGATCGGCGAGCCCGTTTAATATAATAACGGAATCACTCACTCTACCTGATTTTTCGCCAGCGGACGTCCTCTCCCTTTACGCCCAACACACCAAGGCTACCGGACAGGTGTTTCAGAAAAAGGCGGTTCAAAAAGCCTGGGACTGGTCCGAAGGTCAACCATGGCTTGTAAACGCTTTGGCTTCCGAGGCGGTGGAAAATATTTTACAAAACGATTATACGAATACTGTAAGAGCGTCTCACATAGATTTGGCCGCCGACAACCTTGTGAGAAGAAGGGATGCCCATATAGATTCCCTTTTGGCCAAACTCCACGATCCGTTGGTGTCGCAAGTTGTTGAATCCATGCTTTCTCTTTCGGATATTCCCTCATCGGCGTTACCGCGGGAAAAAGAAAAAGTTGAGTCATATAATGACAGTATTCAGTATTGTATCGATCTTGGACTTGTCAAAAAGGATGTGAAACTCCGTCCGGCCAATAAAATATACTCAAGCGTCATAATAAGGTGTCTTAATGAGAACGTTCAAGAAATGTTTCCAAAGAATGTGGAAGGGAAGTGGATGGACGGTAAAAAGATTGATATGACATCTCTTTTAAAAGAATTTCAAATATTTTGGGCCCTAAATTCCGCAAAATACCTAGGGGCGGTGAATTTCCTTGAGGCGGCGCCGCAGCTTATATAATTAGCGTTTCTCCAGAGAGTTATGAACGGCGGAGTGAAAATTATTACAAAATACGCTGACGGTCTAGGTTATGCGGATATTGTTGTTGAATATAAAACCGGTAAGTATGTGATAGAAATGAAGTTGAAAGGTAACGAGGGAAGCCGGGCCGATAGTCTAGATCAGCTTTTCCACTATATGGACAGCTTGCTTGTTAAAGAGGGATGGCTGGTGGTGGTTGACCGTAAATCTAAAAAAAGCTGGGGAGGAAAAATCACATGGGAGACTCTCCTGACGCCCGAAGATAAGCGGATTCATGTAGTATGATGCTGACTGAAAAAAAGTGGGAAATTACCTGATTTTTCAATAAACTTTGTGACAATTATTCCTTTTAGCGGTTTTATTTCTATTTGACGCGGAAGGTAAGCCTAGCTTCTCTTCGCCAGTTCACGCATGCTCCGTTATAAGATTGGCATGGCGACGCCCTCATCAGAGAAGGAGTAGGTCTCCGCTACGGAGTTAAGTCCATGTTGTCGTCGCGTCGCTTTCTCTAAAACGGTTTCCATCCCTCCTTCAAAGGCTCGCCAATAAAAACCCCGCTACGGGCATTTGAGGAAGACGCGAAAACTGTGTGGCTTTAAGCCGAACTCCGATTAAAGATCCTTTTTGAAAGCCCGGAGCCTTTAAGGGGAGAGGTGGCGCTCATCCGGCACCCCCTTATCAGGAGCGGCTTTCCGCCCTTGACGGCCCGATTTAAAGAAATTATTTATATCCAATAAAAGCCAAGGATCAGAAGCGTAGGCTTATATGTCCCGTTTAAAGTATAAAAAGGAAAAATCCCGCTTTTAGGTCGTTTAAGAGAGGTCGGCATAATTGAGAAACAATTATATATAATTATTCAACACATCCATTTGTTGGTGAATTCGTGTTTATAAACTGGTAAAATGAAGCTAAGCCGTTGATTATACGCTGGGTAGAGCGGGCTTATTTTATTCTTGCTAGATTGAGAGTTACAGCCATGAGTAAACTTCAAAATATGATTGACGAACTTTGTCCAGACGGGGTAGTACACAAACCTCTTGATTCTATAGCGACAGACTTATACAGAGGTAGTGGAATTAAACGGGATCAAATTTCACATTTTGGCACACCGTGTGTAAGATATGGAGAAATTTACACAGATTATAATATCTGTTTTGACAAGTGTTTATCGCACACAGACCAAGATATACAACCCAGCAAATATTGTGAGTATGGAGATATTTTATTTGCGATAACTGGAGAAAGAGTAGACGAAATTGCTAAATCGTGCGTATATATGGGTAATGAAAAATGCCTTGTGGGTGGCGATATAGCTGTGATGAAACATAATCAATTTCCAAAATATATCGCGTATGCTTTAGAAACAACTGACGCCAGGATTCAAAAATCTAAAAGTAAAGTAAAAAACAAAGTTGTTCATTCAAGTATACCTGACATTAAAAAAATAATTATTCCGCTTCCTCCTCTCCCCATCCAAGAAGAAATAGTCCGCATACTTGATACCTTTACAGAGTTGCAGGCAGAGTTGCAGGCAGAGTTGCAGGCAAGAAAAACGCAATATGAATATTATCGCAATAGTCTGTTGTCGTTTGATGGTCGTGATGATGTTAGGTGGATGACTTTGGGTGAAATTTCTTTAAATGTTTCATCTGGAGGAACTCCACCTGTGGGGCGCTCTGAATATTATGGAGGTGATATTCCGTGGCTTAGGTCACAAGAAGTTAGGTTTCTTAATATATATGATACTGAGATAAAAATAACGCCTCTTGCTTTAAAAAAATCATCAACAAGATGGATTCCTGAAAATTGTGTTATTGTTGCAATTTACGGTGCAACAGCAGCACGTTCAGCTATTAATAAAATACCTTTAACAATTAATCAGGCATGTTTATGTTTAGAGATAAATCCAACTATAGCAATTTATCGTTATGTGTTTCATTGGATAAGCAGTCAATATAAACAACTAAAAGCTCTTGGGCAAGGGACTCAAACTAATTTGAATGCAAGTATTGTAAAACAATACCAGATTCCAATCCCATCATTAAAAGAACAAAAAAGGATTGTTTCAATTCTAGATCGTTTTGACGCTCTAACAACAGATCTAACTTCAGGCTTACCCGCTGAAATTGATGCAAGACGCAAGCAATATGAATACTACAGAGATTTATTGCTTACATTTAAGAAGGCTACATAAGTTACAACCGTCTTTTTTCAACCTAGCGGACATGCGCCACATTTTGGGAATAACGGAGGCGGAGACCGGAACGGGCCCGGTGTTTCCGGCCGGAAGCTCCATTTTGACGGCCTCCGGAGCTATAATCCCGGGGAAACGGAGTAAAACCCCCGCCCGGCGCTCAAAAAGTGCCCTCTCCGAGGCTTTTTTCTAAAATGGGAGGCTTAAGTAAGGGTTTTTCCAGAAAATACGCCTTTCAGGGCTTCCGGAGATGGTGCCCGGCCACCGGAAAAAGGCGGATTCCCCCGGCGCCTATTTATCGGCTGTAAAAAGAGGCTCGGATCTGAATTTGGGCCGCTAATTGTACTGAGTATAATTGAGAATAATTTATATATAAGATCTCAACACGCTTTTTAGTGGTTATTCTGTGGTTAAATTTACAAGATTTTAGGCCATACTCACGGTAAAAAGCGGGGGAGAGCCAGATTGTCCTAGTTTAAGTCATTTCGTCACCTGCCTACAAGATAGCTGTTTATCCTGACGCTATCAGATCCGACCCATCAATCTACCTGTCTTCAGGCGTCCCGCGCGTCTCCCAGGTGATTTCACCTTTTCCGCTTTTTTGGGATTTAAGATCCGCCACCACCAGCCATCCCTCTTTAACAAGCAAGTCATCCACACGACTGAG
>JAISMF010000038.1 GCA_031276865.1 Deltaproteobacteria bacterium
TGCCGGAGGCCACCGGGGCGAGGCCTAAGCCGCAGCAGGTGTAGGTTTGGCGGATGAGGAAGTTTTTGAATCCCGGAAGCTTTCTTATCTCGCGGAGTTTGATCTGCATGTTTTCTCGCAAAAAAGTTAAAGAGCGCGCCTTTTCGACTTCACGCCTTTAAGGAATATGACAAAGGGCGTCCGAACATATCCGGAGGGCTTCGGAGGAGGCGGGGCTTCGGAGCCGCGGCAGTTCCGGCCGCGGGCGTTCTCAAAGGGGGAGATTTTTCACGGGGGGAGTTTTCCAATCTTAAGGCGATCCGGAAAGCGTTCCGGAGCCTCATAAGCGCCGGAGGGTCTGTAACGGTAAAGAAGCGAACTTATCCGTGACAACTTAGGATTGATCAATTACCTCTCCATGGGGCCCGGCGTTAAAGCTCCCTTAAACGGGCCTTGACAGAAAGGGCTTTTTAAGCCTAGAATGTCGGCGTTTGCGACATAATTCGCCAATATGCGCTTCCGCCGCCGGAGCGAAGAGGCGCGGTTGTTTTTAACGCCGCATAATAATCCATAATTCAACCGCTGTAAACCCGCTCTCCGGCCCCGCCGGAGAGCGGGTTTGGTAAAAATCGGGGAGTGTCATGAGAAAACTGCCAGTCTATCTTTTAATCGACGTTTCCGGCTCCATGTACGGGGAACCCATAGAATCGACCAGGCTCGGCATTCAGACGCTGCACAAGTCCCTGCGCCAGGAGCCCCAGGCCATGGAGATGGGCTTCCTCAGCGTCATCACCTTCGAGTCCGTCGTGAAGCAGGCGGTCCCCCTGACCGAAGTGAGCAGGTTCCAACCCCCCGAGCTGGAGGCCTCCGGAGGCACCTCCCTAGGCGAGGCTCTGAAGTTCGTGACCCAATGCGCCCAAAGGGAGGTGCAGACCTCGTCACCGGATCGCAAGGGCGACTTCAAACCCATGGTCTTCATCATGACCGACGGCATGCCCACCGACGACGTCGACTCCGGCTTACGGGAGTTCCAGAGCTACAAATGGGGAATCGTGGTGGCCTGCGCCGCGGGTCCCGACGCCGACGTCTCGGTCTTGCAGAAGATAGCCGGCCCCAACGTCCTCTACATGGCCAACACCGACTCCAACTCGTTTAAGGCCTTCTTCAAATACGTGACCACCAGCATCGTCACCTCCAGTAAAAAGGTCGACGCCGGCTCCCAGCCGGGGGAGTTGAGCGAGCTTCCCCCGCCGCCGCCGGAGATTTCCTTGGTGAAAATCTAAAGGGCGCGTTCTCCAAGGGGTCGAGCCCCTCGAGGGGTTCCGCTTTTTCCGCTTTCGCGATTATGGTCATAATAGAGCTTTAATCGACACCCTTTGTAACTTTTAAGTCTCATTTATGGCGTTTCGTTTTCCACAACTTCGACGGTTTAGGTGACATGAGGCGTCTCCCCATCTATATAATCATAGACACCTCCGGCTCCATGCGGGGGGAGCCCATCGAGTCGGTTAAAACCGGCCTGAAGGCCCTCCTCTCGGGATTGAGGCGCGATCCACACGCCAGCGAGACGGCGCATCTGTCCATCATCACCTTCGATCTGGAAGCCAGGGTTCTCTTTCCCCTGACGGCTTTGGAAGACGTGAAGATACCGGAAATCCCCGTTCCCAAGTCCTCCCCCACCAACCTGGGAGCGGCCCTGGAGCTTCTTTTGGAGAGATACCGCCTGGAGGTGAGGACCTCCTCCTCCACGGTGAAGGGCGACTGGATGCCGGTGGCCGTGGTCATGACCGACGGCTCTCCCTCCGACACTTTGCTCTTCGAAGAGACGTGCGAAAAAGTCCGCGCTCAGCGTTTCGCCCGCGTAATCGGCTGCGCGGCCGGGCCCAAGGCCAAAACGGAGCCTTTGGGCGGGTTCGCGACCGACGTGGTGACCTTGGAGAATTTGGACAGCAGCGGTTTTTCTAAATTCTTTCAGTGGGTCTCCCAGTCTTTCAGTCGTCACAGCCTCAACGCCGGTCGGAGCCAGGAGGCCTTGCCGCCGCCGCCGTCGGAGATTAAATTCGCCGTTTAAAATGGAATCGGTTAAGAATGTCGCCTTAGTTTGTTAGGCGGAAAAAGCGTTCAATTTATGAATTTTGAGATTAAAAATCCGGATTCTTTAGAGAATATAATTTCGCAATGTGTCAAGTATATTGTTGATATAAATAGAAAATTATCAACAGATACCCGAAGTATAGTTGATTTACTAGAAAAGTTTAAAAATATAGAACATGGAAATGATACTTCACTTGATAATAATATTAAAAATTTTTTTACTAATTCGAAATTATTGCTACAACATTTATTAGAAACTATTGAAAATAGACGGATTAATAAATTATATAATAAATGGTTATTTGATAAAGATAATAATATAATAATTAGAAATATAATTTTATATTATAAAAGTCTGATAGAATCTGATTTGAAATCTATTATTAAGAATAATATATTACAATTACATAAAATATATGATCATTTACTTTTGTATTATGATTATATTATTGATTTAAGGCAAAAATATACTAACAATTCCACGCTTGAAACGATTTCCCGTACCGAGTCGGAAGCGTCGTCGTCCATAAGAGAGGGCGGCGCGGCTGCCGCGGACAATGGAAACCGGTTGCCGCCGCCTTTCCCTGATGTGCCGGCCGGCGCCCGGCCTAATAATGTTAAAGAGTCGTCTCCTCGGTATTCTTCAAACTCCCGCGCGGACGGTAAAAAATCCGATCCTGAATACTTGACCGCCGTCCCGAGCGAAAAGACTGACGCCTCCGCGCCTGGACCGACAACATCCCCGCCTGAAGGCTGGTTTTCCGAACCCGCGGCCGAGGCGCCGAATGACGTCCGACAAACCGAGGCCAAGCGTACGCCATTTGTGGCAGAAAAGTTGGAAACCGCCGACTCACGGGACGGAAAAACATCGTATTTCTCTTCAAAGACAATAGCCGACGCGGGAGAGAAGGCGCGTAATTCCACTTACTCCCTAAAGCCGGAAGAATCACGAGGGAGTGAAAATACAGGGTGTTTCCCGGCTGAAAATCAAGGTTACGGAGAATATTCCGGCGATCATGGTACCGAGATAAAAGTCACGGTAACGTTAATTAAAGGTCAGGACGCTCCGGCTGAAACGATAGCGCCAAAAATACCGGCGCCTTACTCCGAGGAAAAATATTATCCGGATATCTTGAAAAATGAAATGACCGAATTGAGTAACGAATATCCGGTTATTTTACTTAAATTATTGTTGTCAAAAAATATTAATCTGCGGATAATCGAAAATAATACGAGAATAATTCAATCTAAAGTTATGAATAACGGTAAATACAAGGAAAAATACAGTGATAAATTTACCGTAGTCATTGATAAATGCACAGAATTAATTGAATTCCAGTCGAACGCGTTTTTAAAAGAAAATCTTGGTTTATCATTGAAAGCCGACAAAACAGACATAACTATCGAAGGAACACCCAAAGAAGGTTATGACGGTAAACTGATTTTTAAACTTTTTTTTATAATTCCCGCTAACGATGATAATTTTTACCACATTGAAAGAGTAATAGAAAATGAATTATATATCGCGTCAGATCCTAGATCGATGTGGAAAAATCTTAAAGTTTCAGATGAGGAGTTTGACGGCTATCCTACAAATGATGAAGAAAGCGATGAACACTTAATAGAGCCCATTAATAAAGTTCTAATCGCCGCCAGCGTCCGTGGACGTTCGCACGCGCATTCCGGTAAACCTAGAGATGACAACTTTTATTACGCATGTAACCCGACAACGGGATGGAACGTTTTGGCGGTGGCGGACGGCGCCGGAAGCGCCCGGTATTCCAGGAAAGGATCGGATATCGCCTGTAAGAAAAGCGTTGAATATTTTATAAATCTCACGCTCAAAGATGATTTCAACAACAAATTCTATGACGAGAAAATCATCGAGTTGAAAAAAGAGTTTGAGCGAAAGATGAAATATAACGTTTCAAATTCAGAACCGAATGCGAATCTGAAAGAGATTGAAAAAGACTTAAGTAACAACATCATCTACAATATAATACGGAAAACTTATAGCGATATTTATGAAGAGGCCAAAGAAAAGGCGGAGATTAGCTTTAAAACAGTGACGATTAACGACTATAACACCACGCTGTTGTTTATAGCCTTTAAAAAGTTTTATTTCGGTTATTTTTTCGTCTCTTTCTGGATAGGAGACGGAGCTCTTGTGTTATACAATTGGAACAAAACAGGTAAAATAATTCTTCTTGGTGTTCCCGACTCCGGCGAATTCGCTGGTCAAACCAGGTTTTTGACGATGAAGTCGGAAATGGAACCCGAAAAATTACAAAACAGAATTAAATTCAGTTTCGCGAACGACTTCGAGTCCATAATAATGATGACCGATGGGGTGTCCGATGCTTATTTTCAGTCGGAAAAATGTCTTGAAGATGAGTCCGAGTGGAGGGATTTCTGGACTAGGATTTTAAAGAATGGAGACGGAGAAAACAAAGGATGTCCGGAAATCTTCGATTCTTCCGCCGATCTAAAATCAAAAAGTAAAAGTCTTAGAAATTTTCTTGAATTCTGGTCGGTGGGCAACCATGACGATCGCACCATGCTCATTGTGAAAGATTAAACACCCGGAAAAACCATGTCTATTGTCAGATTAACAGCGAATGACGGATCGATAGTCGAGTTCGATGATTGCGGCGGATCTCCTCCCAAGCAGGGAGGCGTTAAAGATGTCTATTTCACCACCGATAACAAACACGCCGTGGCCTTTTTCAGAGACAAACTGGATGCGGTAGCGCTTGATCGTATCGATCGACTTGTCAATAAATACAGAAAGACCATTTTTGATCAGCCCGAAGGTGATTTCTGGAAAGACATATTCTGCTGGCCCGAAAAGATAGTGACCAATAACGGCAAAACCGGCATAGTTATACCGTTTTACGATAAAAAATTCTTCTTTAAAGAAACGGGAAAAGATGAAGATTTCTTGGGCGGCGCCGAAAAAGAAGGGAAATGGTTCACCTCGGCTAAGAATTTCAACCTTTTCGTGCCTCCCGATGAAAGAGGCAATCTCTTAAGCTATCTTTCCATCTGCCTGAATTTAAGCAGAGGCGTCAAAAAATTGCACATGTGCGGACTCGCCCACTCCGATCTTTCGTATAAAAATTGCCTAGTCGACCCTCTGACCGGTTCCGCCTGCATAATAGATATCGACGGCCTGGTCGTTCCAGGCCTTTTTCCTCCCGATGTGATCGGCACCCGTGATTTTATCGCTCCCGAAGTTGTCGCGACCATGTTTCTTTCCAAGGAGTTTCAGAAACTTCCCTGCCGGGAAACCGATCAGCACGCTCTATCGGTTCTAATTTACGAGTATTTTTTCCACCGTCACCCTCTGGATGGAGACAAGATCCACGATCCCGACCCTGACAAGCAGGAGCACCTTGAAATGGGGGAAAAGGCTCTTTTTATAGAAAATCCCCATGACGCTTCCAATCGAAGAAGCGTTAAACCTGATGACCAGGATTTTCTCCCTTGGATCGACACGGAAAAACTTCCATACACCATCGCCGGACCGTATCTGAAAGAGCTTTTCGACAAGGCCTTTATAACCGGACTTCACAACCCGGCGGAGAGACCGACCGCCGATGACTGGGACGTGGCTCTCGTTAAAACGAGAGATCTTTTAGTGCCTTGCTCCAATAAGAAATGTTCCATGAAATGGTTTATTTTCGGAAACGCCCCTAAACCGCGTTGCCCCTACTGCGGTTCGCCTTACAAAGAATCTCTTCCCATGCTTGATTTCTATTCTAAAAGCTTTAACGATAGATATCTAAGAGAAACGCACCGTTTAATGGTGTATAATAACCAGCACCTCTACCAGTGGCACGTCGACAAGTCGGTTTTTCCAAACGAGAAGCTTGACGAGCGGGATAAAAAGTCATGCGGATATTTCACTCAGCGTAAGAATAAATGGTACTTCGTGAATATGAGTCTTCCCGCGCTCGCCATTGTTGAAGACGATAAAATTACGCCCGTTTCTTTAAACGACCAAGTAGAGTTGAAGGAAGCCCTTGTATTAAGACTTTCCGACGCCGACACCGGACGCCTCGCCCGCGTCATGTTTTCCAACACCGGTTGATAATTTTTACCTTTTTTAAGTTTTGTCTTTGTTGTACATTTTACATATTATTTTTTAGGATTACGGTATGACAATCGAACGCATGGAAGATGTCCATGGTGAAGAATTTAAATTCGACAAATCCAATATTCCCATGCGCGGGCACGGAACCACCGTCTATCTAACCACTGACAAACAACACGCCGTATCGTTTTTTTCCGAAGAAATGAAAAAAAATATCAATGTCACACGTTTAAAAAATATTGTATTCGCTTATCGTGATAAAATATTTAAAGCGCCTGGCGGAGACTTTTTTAAACAGATTTTTTCCTGGCCGGAGTTTCTGATAAACGAAAATAACGTTTTGGCCACGGTCTCTCCCGTTTATCCTTCATGCTTTTTCTTCGAAGACGATCCTTCGAATATGCGGAAGTCCGTTTGTTCCGGCGCCTTAAAGGAACCCCACTGGTTCGCGTCCGCGGTGAATTTCAAAAATTACGTCCCTCTCAAAGAGAGGGGAACCCTGCTCGGATATTTAAACGTCTGTTTAAACTTAAGCCGCGGCGTCAAAAAACTCCACCAATTCGATTTGATCCCGGGCGATCTCTCGTTTGGATCCTTTTTAATGGATCCCTCGAACGGAAGCGTCATTATCCGTAAAATTGCCCATCTCGCGACGAAAGAATTCCCTCTATACCATATCCAGGAAGATCCGGAATTCGCCGCGCCCGAGAGGCTGAAAAGCCTTCAAGCCGACGACAGCTCGACTCCGCGGACTAAAGAGCACGACCGTCATTCCCTTTCAACTTTGATCTATCATGTTTTACTTCGCCGTCATCCCCTTTTGGGATCGCCAGTCTTTTATCCGGAAGCCGACGGGAACCGTTCGGTTCTTCCCGCGGATAAACCCCTGTTCATCGAAAATCCCGATCATCCCTACAAAAGGCTTGTTTTAAGCCCCGGCAACGAAAAATACATGCCCTGGATTGACGCCCGCGATCTTCCCTCTTCCGTTTTGGGGCCCCATCTCGGAGCTCTTTTTTTTAGGGCTTTCACGGACGGACTCGTCGACCCTAGCCAGCGTCCGGAACCCGGGGACTGGATAGACGCCCTTGTTAAAACCCGCGACATGCTCCATCCCTGCTCCAATCCGGAGTGCCCAACTGGAAGTTTCGTTTTCAATTTGGAAACCCGGGCCTGCCCCTACTGCGGTGCCAGGGTTGAGGATCCCGTTCCCTATCTTGAATTTCACACTATGAGCGGCGACAAATATATTGACGAATCCCGCTCCCTTTTCATCCCCGGAAATCTCTCTCTTTATCCCTGGCACCTGGACAAAAACACCGTTCCCAACGAATTTCTGCCGCCGGAAAAGACAAAGGCGGCGGGTTATTTCTCCTTTCACAACGGTAAATGGTGTTTCGTGAACCAGACCGTTTCAGACCTTTGCTATTATAAAGGAAAGAGCAAACCGCGCTCGGTTCCGATAAATCAAATGGCGGAGCTCGAAGAAGATCTCGTTTTCTTTTCGCCCGCCCAGCCCGTCCCTTATAGGTTGATAGTCCGCATTTCCTCTTGAATTAGATCTTAAATTAGGTTTTCTAACTATGACCAGACGCCTTCCCGTCTATCTGCTCTTGGACTGTTCCGAATCCATGCTGGGAAAACCCTTGGAGGATACCGAAGCCGGCCTCAAGAACATGATCTCCGCCCTCAAGCGGGATCCCCGGGCCATCGAGACGGTCCATCTGTCCGTCATCGCTTTCGACACCCGCGCCCGGGTCCTGATTCCCTTGACCGAGATAGCCATGGTCCGTCCTCCGTCCCTCCAGGCTCACCCGGGCACGGCTCTCGGCGAGGCTCTGAACCTTCTTCGGGTATCCATCGTGAAGGACGTGAAAAAGACCGACGCCGTAAGCAAAGGCGATTTTCGGCCTCTGGTTTTCATCCTCACCGACGGCCGCCCGACAGACGAGTGGGAGGAGGCGGCCGCTCTCCTAAGAAACGTCGAACCGCGGATCGCTTCCGTCTACGCCGTCGGCTGCGGGGACGAGGCCGATTTCTCAATCATGCGGAAGATAACCCCGAACTGCGTCCACCTGAAAAAACTTTCCGCCTCCTCGATAGCGGAGCTGTTCGTCTGGCTCTCGGCCAGCGTCAGGGCCGGATCGACCGGCGCCGGCCAGGATTTTCGGGTCGGCCTGGAAAAGCTTCCCCGGGGCGGGACGCTGGCACCGGCGGAAGGGGCGAACCTTCCGGCGGCCGCCTCCAAGCCCCGCCTCTTTTTCCACGTCCTTTGCCGGGAGCGGAAAAAATACTACATGCTCACCTACAAATACCGTCCCGAACGGAAAATCTACCTCCCCGAAGAGCCTTTGCCGCTTCCCGAGGGCTTTTTCAGCGAGGGCGCCGCTCCGGAAGGCCCGGAGGCGGACGTCTCGCGCATGTGGGGGCTTCCGCCGTGCCCCTTCTGCGGGGCCGCGGCCCTCGGGCGTTGTCCCGGCTGCGGAACCTTGTTCTGTCTGGGAGAGGAAATGAAGGAATGCGCGTGCCCCGGTTGCGGCGCCGGATTGTCTTTATCGCCGGGCGCCCCTTCCAGCTTTCGAGGGTCGCCCGGCTGACCTGAAGCGCCTTTCCCCGGTTGCCGCGGTTTTTCCGGAAGCGGGAAAACCCGGTCCAACCCCGCGGGCGGCCGTGATTGGCGGATAATCGCGGCCCTGATTGACGGATCCGCGGTCCAAGGCTCGAAAGGCGGCCCGGGAGTCGTCGGACGCCGGGAAGCGGGCTTGGGCCGGTCAAATCCTCCAGGGACCCCGCTTCAAGGCGCGGGCTTTCCCCCGTCGGACGGACGGGAGGGGGACTTAGGCCCCGCTCCCGAAGGGGGCGGTGTCTATCTTGATCCGGGATTTGAAAACCCTGTCGAGGCTCACCTTTTCGGCCGCGCTCCGCAGGATTTCGCACGCCTCCCGGTCGCCTAGAAAGCTTTCGGCCGAACCGCTTAAAAAATCGTTGCGCAGACTGTCTAGGCGCAACAAATGCGATTTGCCTATCGTTTTGAAGATTGCCAGAAGGATGGAGAAAGCCTTTTCCAGACTGTATCCCCGCCTGATGAACTCGACCAGGTCGAAAAAATCCCTGGGCGCGCTCCGGCCCGCGCTGGCCCATAGCTTGGTGGCGAAAAGATCCATGACCGAGGCTATTTTGATTCCGTTTTACCCGACCTTGTCCGGAGCGGCGAAACAGCCGGGGTTGAACTCCCCGTCGGTCACCAGAGTTACTTTTACGGTACATTCCGCCGACGCGCCATCCTCGAGGCTTGGCATCTTCAAAATAAAATCCATCAGTCGATTATGATCGCCGGAGGAGACGAGTTGTCCGGAAAATTGCTTCATAAAAGGCAGGCTTTCAGCCATTTGCTCGAGTCGTTCGCCGGGAAAACAGTTGCTGAAAAAATCGAAATCCGCCGAATTCCGGTGTCCGAAGCGCAAGGCGGCGGCCGTGCCGCCGTACAGGACGAACTCGGCCGGTATCTGGCCAAGATGAGGCCATAACGCGAGCTGCCCCGGAGGAAGTATGTCGGTGCGCCATTTGACGGAGCCTGACATGAACCGGCCTCTCAATTGAAGGTCGCGCGCGCCTTTAAGTCGACGGATCCCTGGCGGGACCGAATTTCGGCGCGGGGAAAGGGGGGCGCATGGTCACCAGCCGATATATTTTTGAGGCCTTCGGGGCGTCTCAAGGCCGAACCAGTCGTGGGCCAGCCGCCACCCTTCCTCGTAAAGGAAAAGGCCTGGCGGGGCCTGGCCCAAGGCCCGGATGAAATCGGCGTCGGTTTTCCCGTGGGTCTCGACGGCCTCGTAGTAGCTTATCGGAAACCTGGCCAGGAGAAAGACCAGGAACGCGTCTTCTCCTTTGAGGAGCTCCCGATCGTCGTTCCAGACGTGCTGGCCGACGAATTGGCCATAGCTCCGGTACTTTTTCTTGGGCGGCATGGGACGAACCGGATCCCCGTCAGGCTCCCAGACGTCGGCCTCGGAAAGCGGGCCTTGGATACTGAGCTTAGAGTTCAATATTCTCCCCTGGTCGATTTGTCTTAGAGCGTCCTTGAGCGTCTCGCTAGCCACGATGTTTTGGGCTTCGCCTCCGGACGCGCCTTTTTCTATGAGGCCTCCTATTTGGCCGGTAATTTTCGCCAGGGCCTCCGGGCGGGGCGTCCCGACCTTTTCGGCGAAGGCCATGGCGAGGGCGAAGGCGTCCGCGAGACGGTACCCCCGCTTGATGAACTCGAAAGCGTCCGCCAGATCCCTCTCGGCCGTGCGGGGATTGGACGTGGTTATGAGCGCGGCGAAAAGGTCCTCCGGAGAGGCGACCAGAACGGCGCCGTCTCCGACCGCGCTTGGATCCTGAAGCCTCCCGGGGACCAGTTCCGGATCGCTTGCCAAGCTCAGTTTGACGATGCCTTCCTGGCCGGCGGCGATTTCGGTCGGCGTCCTTAAGGTCATGTCCACCTTGTGAACGTCGTATCTTTCCCTGAGTCCGATTCTGTAGCTTCTAAACACAGACAACTTCATGACCCTGTGAAACAGGCGCCCGTAGGGGAAAACGGAGCTGTAAAAATCGAATTCCGTCGCCTTCCGATGGCCGAAACGCAGGGCTATGGCCGCGTCGCCGTAGAGGACGAAGCCCGGCGGGATCTGGTCCAGGAGCGGCCAGAAAAATCGCGACGCCGGGGGAAGCGCTTCCAGGCGCCACCGGTCGGGAGCCATAACGTCCTTGGCGGGTAAAGTCATGAGGCGCCTTTCATTTATGCGTCCGTCGGAAGGGTTTCGGCGCCCGGACTTTGGAAGGGGAGTCGAATCGAACGCCCTTGCGACATTGCGCTCATTATACGATGATTTTGAAAACCCCGCCACGTCGGGACGTCCGCGCCCGGCCGAAAGCCCGGGCGGGAGCTTGGAGTCCCTCCTTTGGCGACTAGGACGGTCCGTCATTTCCTAGACCCCAGGCCCCGGCCTTTCCAACCCTCGCGGCGGCCGCCCGCGGGCGGGAGGTTCGGCGCGGGCCCTTTCGTCGTTGGGGAGGAAGAATTTCCGGAGAGGCTCCGTCGGGAGATCGGGGCGCGCTTCGTCCCTGAAGAAGCCGGGCGAACGTTTTCGACGAACCTCTTTTTCCCCGCTCTAACGGGGTCGTCAAGCGGATCGAACGGAGGCGAAGCCGCGCCATGGAAGGCGAAAATCTCGGTCGAACCTTCAGAAAATTAATATTGTAGGGTCATTATAACCATATATAACCTTTATATTCAATAAAAGTTTGATAGATCATCATTTTTTAAAATTAATTTACATAATAGATTATGAAAATGGTTATTAATGTTCTTTAAAATTTGATATATATAATAGTAAATTATATATTTATAATTTTTTAGTCGGCGCCTTCGCCGCCGCGTCGAAATTGAAAAAAATCCCTTTATTAGGCGCGGCGCCTGCGAAAGTTTCAAAGTTCGAGAATGTTGACAAAGCCCGCTAAAACGGATTAGATCGATTAGGCCTTTTCGGGCCTTTTCCTCTCTTATCGCCTTTTTCCACCTTATTCGTTACGGACCGCCCGAGCCCCTCGTCCGGGGTTTCCCCCGGACCTTTTCGGCCCTGGTCCTCACTAATTTAAAAAACACCCCCGGTTTTCCCATGACTCTAGAATCCCCTCCGCCGAATCCCGCCCAGCCGGAATATTCCGGCCTCACCCAATCCGAAGTCGAGGAGAGCCGCAAGCTCTACGGCGCCAACATCCTCACCCCCCCTCCCCGGGATCCCTGGTGGAAGCTCTATTTGGAGAAGTTCGAGGACCCCATCATCAGGATCCTCCTGGTGGCGGCGGTGATCGCCATCCTGGCGGGAATCGTCGAAAACCAGTACGCCGAGGGGATTGGCATCATCATCGCCGTCCTTCTGGCCACCACTTTGGGTTTTTTAAACGAGTACAAGGCCGGCCGGGAGTTCGACATCTTGAACAAGGTTTCCGACGACGAGCCCGTCAAGGTGATTAGGGACGGGGTCTACTCCTCGGTGCCCAAAAGGGACCTGGTGGTGGGGGACGTCATGAGCCTGGAGCAGGGGGCGGAGATACCGGCGGACGCCGAGGTCGTCCAGGCGGTCTCCTTCCAGGTGAACGAGGCCTCCCTCACCGGCGAGTCCCTGCCCGTCGCCAAAAGGCCCAAGGCCCGTGACGGAGGCGAAGAGGAGGGCGCCCTTTTGGCCTACCCCCGGCATTTGGCGCTTCGGGGCACCTTCGTCTCCGACGGCCGCGCCCTCGCGCGGGTGGTCTCGGTGGGGGACTCCTCCGAGATCGGGAAAACCGCCCGCTCGGCCTCCGAGGAGACCGAGACGGTCACGCCTTTAAACCGCCAGCTCGCGCGGCTGGGGCAGCTTATCGGCGTCTTCGGCTTCGCCGTGGCCTTCCTGATTTTCACCTCGCTCACCATTAAAAGCGCCGTCCAGGGCGAGTTGGGGGATCAGGTGGAGCTCTCGCGGCTTGGCGCCCTGGAGGACTCCGGGGAGGTCCCGAGACTCCCCGCCGATCTGGAGGCCAAGGCGCGGGAGGTCCGGGCGGGGCTTAGCGATTCTTTCGGAGAGGAGGCCGGGGACTTTAAAATCGGCCGGAGGATGACCGAGGAGGGCGAAATTCATTACCTGCAGCTCCCTTTGACCGGCTCTCAGATCTACTTTTTCGCCCTGCTCTTCATCTCCCTCTTCATCGCCTTGAACCGCATTTGGCTACCGGTGGTCCACGACGCCTTCGAGCTGTGGGGTAAAAAGCGCCCGGAGAGCCCCTGGCTGGAAAAAGAGGGGCTCGCCCCGTGGCTTAAAAGCCTGGGGGGGGGGCTGGCCTTTTTCCTCTTCGGCCTGGGGCTGGGGTATTTGTGCGGGATTTTAACCGGCGGTCCGGGATCCTGGCTTCCCGTCGCGACCGCTTTAACCCTCCTGCGCTTCTTCATGGTGGCCGTGACCATCATCGTGGTGGCCGTCCCCGAGGGGCTGCCCATGAGCGTCACCCTCTCTTTAGCCTACTCCATGCGCAAGATGACCGCGGCCAACAATTTGGTCCGGCGCATGCACGCCTGCGAGACCATAGGCGCGGCCACGGTCATCTGCTCCGACAAGACCGGCACCCTCACCATGAACCGCATGGAGGTGTCCTCTTACAACTTCCCCGCGCTTCAAGCCTTCCCGACGGGGGATTTTCCGGAAAAGGCCGGAGGGCTCCCTCCGGCTCCGCCGGAGGGAGCTTTCGAGCGCTCGCTCGTCATGGAGGCCGTGGCCGCGAACTCCACCGCGGATTTGGGACCGGACGCCTCCGGGCGTCTCGTCCGGCCCCTGGGAAACCCCACCGAGTCGGCCCTCCTTTTATGGCTGGAGGCCGGAGGGGTTTCCTACAAGCGGGAGAGGGACGCCTTTAAAATCCTGGGCCAGCTCACCTTCTCCACCGAGCGCAAGTACATGGCCACGGCCGGAAGGGGGCTCATACGGGATAAGACCATCCTCCACGTGAAGGGCGCCCCGGAGATCGTCCTTTCCCGCTCGGCTTACCGGAGGGGCGCGAACGGCGCTCTCGAGCCTTTGACCCCGGAAGTCCGGGAGGCGATCCTCTCCGATCTTCGAGCCGAGCAGTCCCGGGGCATGCGCGCCTTGGGGCTGGCCTATCTGGAAACCGCGGACCGTGAGGAAAGGGAGCGCTCCGCGGAGGATATCCAAAAGCTCGTGGAAGAGGACCGCCTGGCGTTTTTAGGCTTCTTCTCCATCGCCGACCCCGTGCGCCCGGAGGTGCCGCCGGCGGTCGCGGCCTGCTCTCGGGCCGGAGTCAAGGTGAAGATGGTCACCGGCGACAACCAGGCCACGGCCGGGGAGATCGCCCGGGAGATCGGGATCATCAAGGAGGGGGACGACGAATCCCCCGAGAGGCTGGTGGTTCCAGGTGACGAGTTCATGGCCATGGACGACGCCGAGGCGGAAAAGGCGGTAAGGGAGCTGCGGATTATGAGCCGGGCCAAACCCCTCGCTAAGCAGCGGCTCGTGAACCTCCTCCAGAAGACGGGCGAGGTGGTGGCGGTGACCGGCGACGGCTCCAACGACGCCCCGGCCCTAAACCACGCCGACGTGGGGCTCGCCATGGGGATAACCGGCACCTCGGTCGCGAAGGAGGCCGCGGACATCATCCTTCTGGACGACTCCTTCGCGAGCATCGTTAAAGCCATCATGTGGGGCCGCTCCATCTACGCGAACATCCAGAAGTTCATCCTCTTCCAGCTCACCATAAACGTCCTGGCCCTGGGCGTGGCCCTTTTGGGGCCTTTTCTGGGCGTCCAGCTCCCCTTGACCGTCACCCAGATGCTCTGGGTGAACCTCATCATGGACACCTTCGCCGCCCTGGCCTTGGCCTCGGAACCCCCCGACTGGGGGCTCATGCGGAAGCCCCCGAGAAACCCGGAGGACTTCATCGTGACCCCCGCCATGGCCCGCTTCATCTTCTCCGTGGGGGGCTTCTTCCTTTTACTCTTCCTCGTCTTGGTGATCGGCCTGAAAAACGTCTTCCCCATGGATCCGGACACCCCCCGGGGGCTCCACAACCTGTCGATTTTCTTCACCGCCTTCGTCTTCGTCCAGTTCTGGAACCTCTTCAACGCCAGGATGCTGGGGCGGACCGCCTCGGCCTTTTCGGGGCTTAAGGAGAGCCGGATGTTCCTTTTGATCGTCTTGGTGATAGCCGTTGGGCAGATCCTCATGACCCAGCTGGGGGGAACCGTCTTCCGCGCCGATCCCTTGAGTTTCAGGGAATGGGTCCTCATCATAGTCCTCACCTCTCCGGTCCTTTGGGCGGGGGAGCTGGTTCGGTTCTTTAAACGCCGCCAGCGAGCCGAGGGATCCGGAATCGTGGAGCTTTAAGCGGATTACGCTCCAAAGGAGGCGGCCCTAAACGTTTAAGAGAGGTTGAAAAGTTTGGGAAACGCTGTTTGAGACGTGAAAAAGCTTAGGAAACGTTTAAGAGCCGGAAAAAGCTTGCAAAACCGTTAAGTTGAAAAAAAGCGCCGCTCGGCGCGGGAGGTTTAGGCCATGGGCGTGGTGTTAGTCAAGGGGGGAAACGTCTCCCTCACCAAGGAGTCCCCGGGACTTACGGCCGTCAAGGCGGGTCTCGGCTGGGAGGCCGGACGCGCCTCCGGCTTCGAGTTCGATCTGGACGCCTCGGCCTTCCTGCTGCGAGAAAACGGCCGGGTCCGGAGCGACGAGGACTTCGTCTTCTATCACAACCTCAAAGCGGCAAACGGCGCGGTGGAGCACACCGGAGACGACTTGACGGGGGGAGGGGACGGTAAGGACAACGAGACGATCATTATCGATTTGGAGAAGGTCCCGCCCGACGTGAAACGGATATCTTTGACCGTCTCCATCTACGACGCTCAACCCAGGCGCCAGAACTTCGGCATGGTGGAAAACGCCTTCATCAGGGTCCTGAACCTGGAGGATCAAAAAGAGATAGCCCGCTTCGATCTCTCGGAGGACATGTCCACCGAGACCGCCATGATCTTCGGGGAAATTTACCGCCACGGAGACGAGTGGAAGTTCAAGGCCGTGGCGAAAGGTTTCACCGGCGGACTCTCCGCCATGTGCGCCCATTTCGGGGTGGAGGTGCGGGAGTAGGGGGACCACGCCCGTTTTTCCGGATCTTCCAGAGGGGACCGGGCCCTGGAAAAAGCGGCCAGGTGACTCGGATGAACGCCGAAGGGCTCGGAAGTCGGGGATGAGATTGAAGGCGGAGGGGATGCGGCGGAGGATGGAGGAGGACGAGGGGGGGGATTTCAGGAGAGGGGGCGGCCTTTGGCCGCTCCAGGGCGGGCCACGGAACGGCTCGGACCAAATTTAACGAAGCTTGAAGCGGGTGGGGGATTCTAAGGGATTTTACGAATTTCCGGCGTCCGTTTAAAAGCGGCGCCAAGTCTTTCCCGGGGCCGGACGGATCCTCCTTAGAGGAGCGCGTTACGGGGGAAATCGCTTCCGCGCGCGCCGATTCCGTCCCGGAGCGCTTCCGCTCCGGCGGCCTTGAGGCCGGAAAAAAACGGCTCCGCCTTAGGTGCCGACTAGGACTGCCTCATGCGGGTTCCCAGTTCGTAGGACATCTGTATCTCGGCGGCCGGAAGTCCTTTGGGAAAGAGGCAGCCGCTGATGGAGGCGTTTTTAATGCTGGCCCCGTTCAGATTGGCGCCGGAGAGATCGAGCCCCTTCAGGTTCGCGCCCCGAAGGTAGGTTCCGGAAAGGTTGGCGTAGGTGAGGTTGAAGGCCCTCAGATCCAGATCGCTTAGATTCTGGTTGGAAAGATCGGGGGTCTTGCCCTCCGTCACCAGCTTGTTGAAGGTCGCGGCGTTCTCCTCGAAAAGGATCTGCGGCTTGGGGGTGCGGTTCATTTCGGCCATATTGACACCTTAGTGCGGTTTGAATTTTCGCGGGTAAGCCAGGTTGCTTCCAAGATTGTTCATCCGGGCCGCGCTTCGGAACTATCGAGAGCCGCCCGTGGGCGTTCCTTACGGGGAGCGGAGCCGGTCTTTCCGTCTTTTTTTACTCTCCGTTTTTACGGCGGGAATTAGCGAAAAAAAGAAAAAACACGAAAAAGACCCGGGAGGGATGAAGAAACGAAGAACGGTTCCCCGAAACGCGGCGTCCGCTTCCGCCAAATGATTCTAGCACGAATATTAAAAAAAAAAAACAAGGGAAGGGGGAAAAGAAATTTCGCCGTCCGGAGGCGGGTCCTTTAACGCGCCATCGCTAAGGGAAAACGGAAAACCGCGTTTCACCGGGCCGAGCCGGAATAAACGAAACCGGGAGGAAACGACCTTCAAATGTGAAAATGAACGAAGGCGAGGCGGCGAGGGATAAAGGCGGAGGCGGACGCGCCGGAAGAAGGGCTGGGGGGGGCGCGCCGTCCGTTTACTTCGGTTTTTGAATATTGATGCGACCGCAAAAACCCCACCGTTTTTTTTAATATCAGAGCTAATCTATGTTTGGAATATTCGGCAGCAATAGTCCATATATTGTATGATTTCTTCATCTTTCAGCTAACGCCGGACTTATCGTAGTCGCGTTGGGAGTAGAAAAACGCCATGTTTCGCTTTGAGCCACTTCATATTATAGTTATAGCTTTCATACACCGGAGTAATATAAGCGACAAGGCGTTGGTATTCTTCTTTAAATCGCGCGAAACTTATGGATTATCAACGCTTTTATCAATAGCCAGGTATATGAACTGTTTTTCCATTTTCCGCAGCGACAGTATCCCAAGAAATTATTTCTTCCCGCTTTTTGTCTGATTTCATGTCAAAAACTATCAGCCATCCTTCAGTAACAGAAGCGGAGTCCATATAGCCGAGATGTTGGTTCATGCTACGAGTGAGACTTATTTTCGTTATCATTTGTTTCAGCTCTGTCACGTATTTATTAGACTTATAGAGCGCTACGATGTCGGCGTAACCTCTTACAAATCTCTGAAGGAATGCAGAAAGTAAAACCTGTTTCGATGTTTTATTATACTTTCGGTTTTTATGATACCTTGCCGCGTTAGCGGCCCACCATGTTTGTAATTCCTTCAAAAGACCATCCATATTGACTTTATTTCCATCCATCCAACTGGAGGCGAGTTAACTTGAGACTTGCGCATCAAAGTTATCGCCGATATATCTTATTATGACGCCGGCATATAATCTATTAGCCGGTCGAGGTTTATCATCTTTTTTTTTCGCAAGAAAGTATGTTGATGTCTTAAATTGAGACAAGATAATCCAACCAGCCGTTCATCGTTTCGGCCATGAACCTTATACCGCACGATCATTTCCGGAAAATTGTTGAAAAGCGTGACCGCGACGCCAACCGTTAGGTCTTCGACATTATGTTCTCGTCTCATCACGATGGTTTTCAGCCAGTTTACTGGCTTCGAATCCCCGCGGAGATCAGGTGGGAGCGATCGCCACCGCCCCGAAAAGAGTCCAGCGGCTCTACCTGAGCCAGGTAAACTTCAAGTCCACCAGGTCCTACAACAACGCCAACCGGGACTGGTAGGTGTTCAAAGACGCGTTCGATAAAATGGCGAACTAGATCACCAGACGGCCGCCGCGGCGGGTCCTTCGATTTCACATTGCCACCGTGTAGTTTCGAATCCTCCTTTCCTTACATAAGCCTCTGATTGTCGTTATTCGACTGGACGTATCATGGAACCAGCAAGGCGCGTTAAAATTCACACGCTCCTGGACGACGACACCCGCCTATCCGAACTTTTTGAATTTCTTTGTGGCTATATCGCGCGGCATAATCGCCGCTAGGTCTCTTTCCCCGTCAAAAGGGAGTGTCGTGTCATGACAGGGGGTATGTGGATTATTCGTTTTATTTCATGTGGAAAGTGGAAGATATTATTTTCGTGATCCGGCCCAAAGAAACGATGAGCTATGTGGTGGTGAAAGATTTTGAAATACCCGCTCCGGCCGTCAAAGCGGCTGAGTATGAATCAGAGGGGGCGGACGGAGAGGAATTCGGTGAGGCCGGCCAGATTGTTAAGAAAGGCGAGTTAAACAGCAAATATGGCCTGAACGGGATGCGAAAATGACTGCCGCGCAAGCGCTCCAGGCCGATCTGCCAAATAAAATTGAAAATAGTATATTCATATTTAAAATAATAATATTAATACTAATATATTAAATTAATATTAATAATATAATAGTATAATACATAATAAAAATTTTAATTTAATCAATCAATAGATAATTAAATTTAAATTTAAACAAAGATATCAGTTAAAAATTTTTAAAGAATTTATCTTTCCGTCCGTCTATACGCGCGAAAATTGGTAAATTTGACAATTTGACTCTCCATTTGACAAACCTTTTTTTTAGTCGTATCATTTCTTATCCCGTAAGTTGTTATTTGATTTTTAAAACTGTTGCCCGTTATTTGCATTTGAAATTTTAGTGAACGACAGTGATGTTTAGTTTCCAGGTTAAATCAAGTCGAATTATTGTAAAAACGATGTCGTTAACTCCTATATTCAATCATTTCAGAGTAAACCTAAAGCTCATTTTGCGCCACTCCCTTTAAACTTATGACTAATCCAACTATAAAGCAGTTCAATACTACAGGCCCATGCTTTCCATCAAAGCATTACATGCTGCCAGCACTGCCTCGCATACAAGGTGTTGATGAAATGATTGAGGGAGAATACTATTTCATCATCCACGCGCCAAGACAGTCAGGTAAGACGACCTGTTTAAATACCTTGACTGACAAAATCAACACGGAAACAAACTTTTACGGCCTATGCTGTTCTCTTGAAACATGCGATAGGTAACTGATGACGCTTTGGCAATGACTAGAATAGTTGTTGAAATTTATACCGCCCTAAAAATATCGGGTATTCCTAATCTGTCAGCATTATCTTATCCTGATGACTCATTGCCTCAAGCAGATCCATCGATTAAAGTGAGAAATTTTTTAAATTATCTATGTGTTAATCTTGATAAGGATCTCGTAATTTTTTTCGATGAAGCTGATTGTTTGACAGATACACCTCTACTAACTTTTTTGCGACAAATCCGAAATGGATATAACAGCAGAAATCGTTCAAAAGATGCTAAATTTCCTCGTTCTATGGTTCTCGTAGGCATGCGAGACATCAGGGGTTATTTGTTTCTATCACGTTTTGGAGAACCTTCTACTGGTCTTGCTAGTCCTTTCAACGTCAAGAAGAAAGCATTAACTCTTTCCAATTTCACTAGAGATGAAATAAGAATGCTCTATCGGCAGCACACTATAGCTAGTGGCCAAGTTTTTGAGTCGGAAGCTGTGGATCGCGCTTGGTACTGGTCACAAGGTCAACCATGGTTAGTTAACGCTTTAGCATATGAAATTGTGGTAAATATTCAAAAAAATAATTACACAATCGCTGTAACAGCGGATAGCATGGATCTGGCCGCTGAAACTATCATCAAAAACCGTGATACGCATATAGAATCTCTAAAGGAGCGCCTCAAGGAGCCTAGAGTTATCAAAGTTATGGATTCAGTTTTTGCGGGTACGCCAGGCGTGGTTCTTCTAAACTCCGATGACCGCCAGTATTGCCTGGATTTGGGGCTAGTGGTTGAAGATGGAGTTGGCAACCTTCGTCCGGCTAACGCTATTTATAGCGAAGTAATGTCAAGACTTCTCACTGATGAAATTCAATTGGCTCTAGACAATAAGATTAGTAAAATTAAATGGCATGATGATACAGTTGTTTACATGAACGAAATATTAAAACAGTTTCAATTATTCTGGCGACAGAATGGCTTAACATTTCCTCTAAGAATTAATGAATTCGATTCAAAAACTCATCAAGTTATTAAAGGAACTTGATTCGCTTCCTCTAGCTTTTGAATTAAATGAAAGCGATTCACTTTCTTTTATTGGACGAGTAAAAGACGCGATAGCAAGACAATACGATGATGCGGTGTATTCACTGTTATTACTAGCCTTTCTTCAAAAAGTAGTTAATAGCGACGCTTTAGTTCATCGTGAATTTGCGCAAGGTCTAGGCGCGGTTGATCTTAGCGTGATTTTTAAAGAACGTCAATACCTAATTGAAGTCAAATTATATGGTCAAAAATCTTCTGAAGATAGCTTGGAGCAAGTTTGTAGGTATTTAGATACTAGTGGAGAAAATGAAGCTTGGATAGTTGTTTTTGATCGGGATAGGAATAAAACATGGGATGATAAGATTACTTGGGATACAGTTCAAATTAATAAATTTACTATTCATATCGTAGGTTGTTGAAGCCAATGGTTTTTCGGACTTTTGCGTGTTCAGTGTTTATAAAAAATGAGTAGCATTAATTGCGTCATTTTTTAAATTATTACTCCAGCGGATAAAAGTTAGAATGTTGTCGGTCTGTATCGCTGGCCTTATACTTGGCGCTTTCTAATATTTAACCGCCGGAGTAATACTCTAATTGTAGTATTATTACTGGTATTGGTATTTGCGAAAGACTTATTGTTTGCTCGTTGGTACCGCAACCTAAATATGCGCCTTTTTGAATTTCAACAAGATTATCAAGAAAACCTAATGCCTTAACAGTCGTCACCGGACTGCACGGCTTTGCCTCTCCAATTCGACATTAATTTCAATAATTAAATCAAAAATTGATAGTTGATTGTTTTCAATCTTTTGCTCCCTATCTGGTATATACTATATTTACGCTTGAAAATATTTACCGATGTTGCTACTTTCAAAAAGAGCGATGCTCGTCTGGCTATTGCTTGTAAATGGTTGGATGATAAATCTAGAATATTTAACATCCAGCAATATGAATTATCGCATTATTAAACTCTATAGATTCCCACGTTATTTTATCATCCCAATCTTTATCCCAATTTGTATCAAAAATAACTAACCAACCTTCTTTAGCTCCACATAAATCCATATATGAACGTAATTGGTTCAAAAATTCTGTCTTTAGACGATCAGTAAAGTTATCTCTGCGTTTTAACTTTATTTCAACTGGATAAGAAACGCCTTTATATTCGATAAAAATATCAACTCGCTTGTTGCCTAAGGCGTGTTCACGATTGAGTTTGTCAACATCGCTGTTTAAAATACGTTGTAAAAATGAAAAACAAACTAAATGCGGTATATATTCAGGTAAATTCTTCAGTTTACCTAGCAGTTCCGCGTTTTCTCGCCAATATTGTTGAAATGCCTTCAAAAGACCGGTCATTTCAAGTTGTTGACCTTGAGTCCAGCGGCCAACCATCTTTTTGGCGCTTTAATTTGAAGATGACTAGACAGTTTGCGAAGCATAATTTCTTCATATATTGGGTTGGATGACAAGTATGAACCATTTTCACATTTTATAAGTCCTAAATCTTGAATATAATCTAAATCTTCATCAGAAACTTCATCATCTTCGTCTGGATTGCCGAATATGACAGATGCAAGAGCTCTATTGACCCTCGGTTCCTTGATTCGTTCTAAGAGAGAATCAAGATGCGCAGGCCGACTTAAAATTACATCTCTGGCAGCCTTATCAATAATATCCGTTGTTATAACCTTTGAGTAGTCGTTTTTCAAAATCTCAACTACCGCTTCGTAAGCTAAGGCGTTGACCAACCAAGGTTGTCCCTCGGACCAATGCCATGCCCTTTCAATGGCCGAATCCTCAAAAACTTGACCGCTAGCCTCAGTATGTTGATTATAGAGAGTTTTGATTTCATCTTGGGTAAAATTAGCTAAAGTTAAGGCCTTTTTTTTAACATTAAAGGGACTGGCCATGCCAGATGATTGAGAATCAGGGCGGACTTGAATCAGATAGTCTCTGATGTCTCTTATACCTACAAGAGCCATAGATCTTGGAAAATTATTTCCAGGTTTGTGCCTAACTAGGTAAGCGTCTCGAATTTGAGATAAAAATGTGATCAAAGGTTGATTTGCTAAACAGTCAGCCTCATCGAAAAAAAAAGATTAACTCTTTATCTAAATCCTGACATAACGCTCTAAGAATTGTTCTTATTTTTCTATTTGAATCTTTCATACCAGGCAATAAATCATAAGTATCAGCTTTTTGCTTTATTAAATTAACTTGTGAATCAACCATAGCTTGATTAATTTGACTAACTATTCTTGTCGTAGCATTATCATCATCTGTTATTCCTCTTAATGAGGCAAGAGAGCAATTTATCGCGTAAAATCGACCTTCTGAATTAATGTCATCAGTTAAAAAGTCTAAAAAAGTGGTTTTCCCGGATTGTCTAGGAGCATGAAGTATAAAATAATATTTGCCCTCAATCATCCTACGTACTTCAAGTTGACGCGGTAAAACCGGCAGCATGTAATGATCTGACAAAACACAAGGGCCAGCGGTATTGAACTCTTTGATAGATGGTCTACTCATAGCTAACCTCTATGGAATCAGGTGATGGAAGCGCTTGTAATGCAAAGAATCAATAGTCAGCTTTAGGCTGAGGCGCTTATACTTTCCATTTTTTTATTATACCATATTTTTAAGATTCGAGGCAAACTTGCGGGACGGAAGAAAGAAAAATGGCTCTTCGGACTTTCGCGTGTTCAGGGTTAAAAAAAATGAGCAGCATTTATTGCGTCAATTTATTGTACTCCAATTGTTGTATTTTTGCAGGTATTTGAATAGGCGAGAGGTGAAGGGCGGTGGAATGTTTAGTCTCGGATCCCCTTCAGCCGCCTTTATCAGGTTTTCAGAAGCCACCCGAAAAAAATGTGTTTCACACCACTATATATTGATCGAACGGGTCCTAGAAACCGTCCCGGGGCTCCGTCCCTTCCCAGGCGAACCCTCGCCACCGCCTCTTCAGCCGGCTTTATCCCCGAAGCCCGCGGCAGCTCGGGCGGCGAAACCTCCAGGGCTGGGGCTCCAGGCCGCGAATCACATCGGAACCGACATACATAATCGCTCCAAAGCTCCAAACTGGGTCCGAGACTTTATACCCCGTATATGGTGGTGTTCGCTTGCGGACATGAAAAAATCCCGTCAATATCGCCAAATCAATGAATTATGTTTACGACATCTAACTGTTTTTTAAATATTACTATATATTGTATCTACTATGAAACACTCGAAAGTCCGAAGAGCCAAAAAATACTTTCTAAAACACACCCCGCTTTATCATAAACTTCGGTGCGGAGTTTCCAGAATAGTTTTTGGATCTTGTCAGGCTCCCTCCGTCATTTTAAAAGGCTTTTTCCCTCCCGCGGCTGAGGCCCCAAATGTTCGGAACTAGGGGTCTCGCGTGGGGTTTGTCTTTGACATGATGTGATAGAAAAATATAAAAATATAAATAGTATAATTTAAATTTTATTTTATAATATAATCTATCTATAATTCTAAATTTTATTGTATAATTAAAATTTATCAATTTCACGGCAAACCTAAATCCTGGCCGGGAGACGCCGCGGCGTTATTGAAAATTACAACGACTGGAGATCATAGTTTGCGGTGAAAAACGGAAAACGCTTCTCTCCGGCGGAGTCGATGGTCTCGCCTTTCACCTTGATTTTTCATCTAATATTAACAAGATACGCTCTTTTACCTTCACGTGTGTCAATAACGCGTATCACTCAAGCGCGGCGATATTTCCATTTTAAGACGCCTTCCGGACGCCGGCTTTAAGTTTTCCCCCAATTCGGCTTCCTCCATCCTTCCTGGCGCCGCTTCGGTCCTCCTTTAAGCGTCTTTCCCCGCCCTCCCTCCAACTGCCTTCCGCGGGCGTGGGAAAATAGACTGACTTATAATCGATCGGCGTCCTCCTGGAAATTTTTGCCAATCCGCCCGTCCGCGTGCTAATATCGGCTTTCCGGCCTCTCCGGCGTCCGGTCGTCGGAGAGGCCCACCTTTCACCCGGGAGTCTGGATGGGAAATATCACTCTTTTCATCGGAGGGGCGAAAAGCGGCAAAACCAAAGCCGCCCTGGCCGAGGCCGCCCACTACCCCCCCCCCTACTATTATTTGGCCACCGCCCAGGGCCTGGACGAGGAGATGCGCTCCAGGATCCGCCATCATCAAGACGAGCGCGGTCCGGAATGGCGGACTTTGGAATCCCCCCTGAATCCGGAGGGGACTCTGCGAGAGCTTCCGGGAGCTTCCCCGGTGCTTTTGGACTGCCTAACCCTGTGGTTTAGCAACCTATTGGGGGACCACCCGGGAAACCATCCGCCCGTCTCTTTTTTTAACGAGAAGATCAGGGACTTGATCGAGGCCGCCGGAATTTACCAGGGTCCGGTCATCGTGGTCTCAAACGAGTTGGGAAGCGGCATGGTGCCCATGGATCCCGTCTCCCGCGACTACCGGGACGCGATAGGCCTCGCCCACCAGCGGCTGGCCGCGGCGGCGGAGAAGGTCTGCCTGGTCGTAGCCGGCATACCCGTGAAGATCAAGTAATCGCCAAATCATGCCGGAGGCCCCCGGACTCTACGTCCACATCCCGTTTTGCGCCCGCAAGTGCCCGTATTGCGACTTTTACAGCGAGAAAGGCGCCCCGGAAGAGCGGGACTTCTTTTTCCGGGCCCTGGAGCGGGAGCTCGAAGGCGAGCTCCCCTTTTGGCGGGAGCCCTTCGGAAGCGTCTTTCTGGGCGGCGGAAGCCCCAGCGTCTTAAGCTCGGGCGAGGCCCAAAGGCTTGAAAAGATCCTCTCCCGGGCGCGCGTCGCGAAGGACGCCGAGTTCACCCTGGAGGCCAATCCCGGCGACTTGGACCGTGAGAGGCTGAAACTCTGGCGGGAGCTCGGGGCGAACAGGCTCTCCTTGGGCGTCCAGACCTTTTCCCCGGCGGGTCTCAAATCCCTAGGCCGCGTCCACTCCCCCGCGGACGCGTTTAAGAGCGCCCGGGCCGCCGCGGACTTGGGATTTTCCCTCGGCGTCGATCTCATGGTCGGCTGGAGCGGCGGAAAGGTCGAGGTTTTGGAAAGGGATCTGGAGACGGCCCTCTCTTTGGGAGCCCGGCACCTCTCCGTCTACTCCCTCACCCTAAACCCCTCCGGGCGATTTTTTCGGGAGCTGAGCGCGGGGCTGCGCCCCGCGCTCCCCGGCGAGGAGGAGACGGCCGCCCTCCTCGACCGGGCCGCCTCGTTTCTTTCCGACCGCGGCCTCGTCCGCTACGAGGTCTCCAACTACGCCTTTCCCGGCTCCGAGTGCCGCCACAACCTCAAATACTGGAACCGGACCCCGTATCTGGGGCTGGGCCCCTCGGCCCACGCCTTCACGGGAAAAACCCGCCGGGCCAACCTCGCCCCGCTCGGCCTCTGGGGGGAGGCCGTCCTCGCGGGGAAACCCCGCCTGGCCTTCCAAGAGGATCTGAGCCCGGAAGACGAGAGGCTGGAGCGGCTCTTTCTGGGCTTGAGACTAAGGGCGGGGCTGGAGGAGTCCCTGGCCGGGGACCAGTCGCTCGTGGAGGGCTTCGTCGCCCGGGGTCTTTTGGAGCGCCGGGAAGGAAGGCTCCTTCCGACGGACGCGGGCTTTCTGGCGGCGGACTATCTCGCCCGCAGGCTCTCCTAGGCCTTGAGGGCCTAAAGCCTCAAGCCGGAAAAACGGGTTGGGGCGAAGATGGGGTAAATGGGGGGTCTCCCTCGTCGAAACCCGCGAAGGGAGCCGGAACGAAGCCCCTGAAACGGAATCCGCCCCGAAACCCGCGGCTCCTAAATTCCGCCCCGCACGAAGCGCCGGGAACCCGGCTCCCCGTAGGGGAAAGGCTTTAAAAAAAAATCCCTTTTCGGCCGCGGAGGCAGGGATACCCCTCCTCCGCCCCCCGCCGGACGGATTCCGGCCGGCGGGGGTCTTTAACTCGCGTTCGACGTCTCCGCCGGGTCAATAAGTCCGGGGCTTCGGCTCCGGACTTATTGACCGGACGGAAGTGGGAGAAAAAAATGTCCAAGGTCTTTTTCACCGACACGCGCTGCCGCCTGGGCGACAGCCTGTTGGACAAGCTGAGGCGGCTTTTAAACGCCTCGGGTTTCAAGGAGATCGATTTCAAAAAGAAGTTCGCCGCCATCAAGATCCACTTCGGCGAGCCGGGGAATCTGGCCTTCCTGCGGCCCAACTTCGCGAAAACGGTCGCGGATCAGATAAAGGCCCTGAAGGGCAGGCCCTTTTTGACCGACTGCGGCACCCTCTACGTGGGGCGCCGCGCCCACGCCCTCGCGCACTTGGAGGCCGCCTACGAAAACGGCTTCAGCCCGTATTCGGCCGGCTGCCACGTGATCATCGCCGACGGCCTCAAGGGCACGGACGAGGTGGAGGCGCCCGTAAGGGGGGGCGAGCTCTTAAAAAGCGCGAAGATAGGCCGGGCGATAATGGACGCGGACATCCTGGTGTCCCTGAACCACTTCAAGGGCCACGAGCTAACCGGCTTCGGCGGGGCCATAAAGAACGTGGGCATGGGTTCCGGCAGCCGGGCGGGCAAGATGATCATGCACAACGACTCCAAACCCGTGGTGAGCCAAAAGCTCTGCGTGGGCTGCGGCGAATGCCTCAAGCACTGCGGGCAAGAAGCGATAAAGCTCGTGAACAAAAAGGCCAGGATCGACCCCGCCCTCTGCGTGGGCTGCGGGCGCTGCCTGGGCTCCTGCAACCAGAACGCCGTCTCCAACTCCTGGTCCTCGGCGCCCGACGCCCTCTCCAAAAAGATCGTCGAGTACGCCAAGGCCGTGGTGGACGAAAGGCCCTCCTTCCACATAAACGTCGTGAACCAGGTCTCGCCCTTCTGCGACTGCCACCAGGAGAACGACGCGGCCGTGATCCCGGACGTGGGGATCTTCTGCGGCCGCGATCTGGTCGCCGTGGACCAGGCTTCCATAGACGCCGTTAACCGGGAGACGGTTTTGAAGGGCTCGGCCGCGGACGGATTGGAGATCCGCGCTGGAGACGTCTTCTCGGCCGTGCATCCTATGACCAACTGGCGGGTCCAGATGGAGCACGCGGAAAAGATCGGCCTGGGGGAGACGGCCTACGAGCTGGTGAAGGTCGCCTAAGCCACCCTCTTGCAAGCCCCGAAACCGCCTTCCGCGGAAAAAAACCGCCCTGGAAAGCCGGGGCGGCCGGGGCTTGTGGCGCTCTTTTCCCGCCTCGGCGAACGAGAACGCGGCGGGGGCGGAATCTTTTCCGCCCCCGCCGCCGGAACTTTTCCCCGAAGCGGCTTTTTAAAAGGGAAGAAGCGAGGGGAGGATCAGGGCCCAGAGGAGGGCCGGAACGGAGTTTTTGAGGTTCACGGGCTTGGGGATTCCTATCATGTTCATGGCGATCCCCAAAACCAGCACCCCTCCGGCGCCGGTCAAGGCGGCCTGCGTCTCCAAAGTCACCCAGGGCTTCAGGAAGGCCGCGAGCATGGTGAGGCCGCCTTGGTAGAATAGAACGGCGATGGCGCTGAAAACCACTCCGGAGCCGGAGCGGGAGGCCAGGATCATGACGGCGAAGAAATCGATGACGGATTTGGTGAAAACCGTGGTCCTCCCCTCGCCCAGACCCTCCTCGAAGGAGCCGATGATGGACATCGCGCCCACGCAGACCAACAACGACGAGTTCACCAAGCCTTCGGTGAACTCGGGGTTTTTCGATTTGACGGCCCTTTTGAGGATCCCGCCCAGGGAGTCCAAACGTTCCGAAAGTTTCAAGAGCTCCCCGGTTCCGGCCCCCAGGGCGCAGGAGAGGATCACGGTTATGAAGGAGCCGCCGGAAAGGACCATGTTCAAAGCGATCCCCACGAGGCAGAGGCCGAAGAGCTGAAAAACCAAATTCCGGGTCCGCTCGGGGGCGAGGTTGCCGAAAAAGAGTCCTATGACCGCGCCGGCGGCCACCGCCGCCGCGTTGATGATGGCTCCCCAGGGAATGATCACTTCGTCTCCAGATTGAAGGCGCCAAAGGCTTTCCGGAGGCGCCGGCGCCTAAAGACGCGTCCTTTAAAAGCGGAAGGAAGCCGGAAAAAAGGAGCTTTTCTCCGGCTTCGGGTGTTTCGAGGCTCCTCTAAGTACCCCGCCGCCCTCTTTCCTGTCAAGGGCGCTTTTCGGCCTGGACGCGCGGAAAACGGGAAAGGTTTTTTAGAGGAGGGGGGGGCTTGGAGGCTTGGACGCGCCTGGAGTCTTGAAAAAGCCCGGGTTTAAATCGAGAAGGACGTGAAAAGAGAAATAAGAGAAGAAAAGGTGAAAAAATTCACCGCGCCCGGCTTGAAACGCCGCCCTCCGGAAAGTTCCGGAAGGCCCGAGCGGAGGGCGGGGCCTTCGGCCCCGCCCTTTTTCCCCTTTCCGGGGGATTTTTCGGCGCCCTTAGAACATTCCCCGCGCGGAGCTACGCCCCTCCCTTGAAATCCGCGGGCGAAACGGTTAAATTTAACAACGCGTCCCGCCGGAGGGGACCCTTCTTGACCTCTACCTCCAACGACAGCCTGCTAGTCAAAATCCTCTCCTCGGATAGGCCCCTGGAGTCCGTCACCGTCCGCGGCTGGGTGCGCACCCGCCGGGACGCCAAGGGCTTCTCCTTCGTGGAGTTGAACGACGGCTCCACCCTGAAAAACCTCCAGATCATCCTGGACGCCGACACCAGGGGCCTCCTGGATCCGGGGGACGTCCAGACCGGGGCGGCCCTCGAGGTCGAGGGGGCGCTCTCCCCCAGTCCGGGGAAGGGCCAGAGGTGGGAGCTCAGGGCCCGGGAGGCGAAGATTTTGGGAAAGGCGGAGCCTGGCTACCCCCTCCAGAAGAAGCGGCACACGGACGAGTTCTTACGGGGGATCGCCCACCTCAGGCCCAGGACCAACAAGTACGGGGCGCTTTTCCGCGTGCGTTCCGAAACGGCCTACGCCCTCCACGCCTTTTTTCGGGAGAGGTCCTTTTTCTACCTCCACAGTCCCGTCATCACGGGTTCCGACGCCGAGGGGGCGGGGGAGCTCTTCCGGGTGGGCGCGGCCGGAGACGATCCCGCCACCGGGGGGTTTTTCGGCAAACCCGCCTCGCTCACCGTCTCCGGGCAATTGGAGGCGGAGCTCTTCGCCCTGGCCTTGGGCCGGGTCTACACCTTCGGTCCCGCCTTCCGGGCGGAGCGCTCCAACACCGCCAGGCACGCGGCCGAGTTCTGGATGGCGGAGCCCGAGGCGGCCTTCTTCGATCTGGACATGACAATGGATCTAGCCGAGGAGCTGGTGAAACACCTGGTCCGCTGGGCCATGGACGAAAGCCGGGACGATTTGGAGCTCTTCGAGCGTTTTCTGGAAAAGGGCCTTTTTTCCCGCCTGGAGGATCTATGCGGCCGAGCCTACGAGAGGATCCCCTACTTTGAGGCCGTAAGGCTCTTGAAGGAAAGCGGAAGGATTTTCGAGCACCCGCCGGAGCACGGCTCCGACATCCAAACCGAGCACGAGCGTTTTTTAACGGAGAGCTATTTCAAAGGTCCGGTCTTCGTTTACGACTACCCCGCCGAAATCAAACCCTTCTACATGCGCCTTTCCGATGACGAAACCACGGTCCGGGCCATGGATCTTCTGGTTCCCCGGGTGGGCGAGATCGTCGGCGGGAGCCAGCGGGAGGAGAGGCTGGATAAGCTCTTGGGGCGCATGGATGCCCTCGGACTCTCGCCGGAAAGCTATTGGTGGTATCTGGACTCCCGGCGCTACGGGGGGGCCCCGCACTCCGGCTTCGGGCTGGGTTTCGAACGCCTCCTCATGCTCATAACCGGAATCGGGAACATCCGGGACGTCCTTCCCTTCCCCCGCACCCCGGGAAATTTGGAGTTTTAAGCCGAAAGGCCCGGGGCGGAGAGCGCCCCGGGCGGCTAAGGAAGGCTCGAGGCGGCGAAGGCCGACCCGCGGCCGGAAACATCGGGAGAAATTCGTATGTCGATGATAATAGGCATGGCCGGCAAAGGCGGAACGGGTAAAACCACCCTCGCGGGCCTCGCGGTCAGGTATCTGGCCAAAATAGGGAAGGTGCCCATCCTGGCGGTGGACGCTGACTCCAACGCCAATCTGGCGGACGTTCTGGGCCTCTCCTACGAGCACACCCTCTCCGAGGCCAGGGAGGAGATGAAATCCTCCGTGGGGAACGTCTCCATCACCAAGGACACTTTAATCGAGCTGCGCACCCAGGAGGCCATCGTGGAGGGGGACGAGTTCGATCTGGTGGTCATGGGGCAGCCCGAGGGTTCCGGCTGCTACTGCGCCGCCAACTCCATCCTCGCGGCCGTCTTGGAGAGGACGCTCACCAACTACCCCTACCAGGTGATCGACAACGAGGCCGGCATGGAGCACATCTCCCGGCTCACGGCCCGCTACATGGACATATTCTTCGTGGTCTCCGACGCCTCCCGCCGCGGCCTCACCGCGGCTCTGCGCATCTGGAAGCTGGTGGACGAGCTCAAGATCCGCATCAAGCACAAACACCTGGTGATAAACCGCGCCCGGGGGGAGCTGCTCCCCGAGGTGCGGGAGATCATTAAAAGGGAGGACATCGCTTTGGCCGGAGTGGTTCCGGACGACTCGGTCATCTACGACGCCGACCAGAACGGCGAGCCCACCTCCTTTTTAACCGAGGAGTCTCCGGCCGTGAAGGCCGTCACGGAGATCTTTAAAAAGACCTTGGTGGAGGACTAGCCGGAATCCGGCCTCTCCCGCGGCTTTTAAAGCCCCGACCTCCGGCTTTGAAAGCCTTGACCAGCGGCTGCGACAGTTCCGCCCAGCGGCATTTAAGGCCCTACCCCGGACCCGCTTTTTCCGCCCGGGAAATTTCCCCCCCGCTCTTTTTCCGGCTTTCCGGAAAAAGAGCGGGGGAGTTTCGAGGGCGACTCCTCCGGAAGCTTCCTTTGCCGCGTCTTTGTTAGGCGCCAAGACTTGAAAAACTTAAAACCCAGCTTAAAAACCCGGGGGGCGACGGCGGGATCGGCCCGCCGTAACGGAGGGACGGTATGAAGAAGTGTTTTTGTCCGGCGTTTATCCTTTCCCTCGCCCTCTGCGCGGGGCCTTCCCCCTTGGGAGCCCAGGAGCACACGAACTGTCTGGGTCTAGGGTTCATGCCGATTTCCGCCGGTTCGTTTTGGATGGGCGCGGACGAGTCCGACAGATACGCCCTCGCCGATGAAAGCCCCAGGCACCGGGTGGAGATAAGCCGGGATTTTTACATCGGCAAAAGCGAGGTCACCCAGAAGCACTGGGAGAAGATCATGGGCTCCAATCCCAGCCGACACCAATACGAGGACGCGCCGGTGGACTCGGTTTCCCATGAGGACGCCCTCCTGTTCATCGAAAAGCTGAACGACTGGTGCGGGAGCGTGGACCCCCCCCACCGCCTGCCCACCGAGGCCGAATGGGAGTACGTGGCCCGCTCCGGCACCGACACCCGTTACTTCTTCGGGGACTCGCCGGAGAATCTGGGGAAATACGCCTTTTACGGGGAAAATTCCTACGGGAGGTCCCAGCGGGCGGGCGACAAGGCCTACGGGCCCAGCGAGCTCTACGATGTTTACGGAAACCTCGCCGAATGGGTGGGCGACTGGTACGACCCGTCCTACTACCTAACGTCTCCCGTCATCGACCCCCGGGGTCCCGCCTCGGGGAGCCGCCGGGTCCTGCGGGGATGCGACTACATGAGCACGGACGTCGAATGCCGCTCGTCCGCCCGCTTCAACCGGGAGCCGGATTTCCAGGCCTCGACCGTCGGGCTGCGACTGGCGCTTGAAATGGAGCCGTGAGCCAGGGTCCCGGGCTTTTTCGTCACCTCCCGCTAGAAAGCGGCCCGGCGCGCCGGGCCGCGGCCGGGCGCGCCCGGCGCTCTTTTAACAACCCGGAGGACCCGGCGGGAAGTTTTTTTCCGCCCCGAAAGATTCCCCCGAAGGGAGGGCTCCTCCTCACTCGGCCGGGATCGGACCAGTTGTTCCGTCCGCGCCCCGAAAGACGGGAGTTTTAAGCCTGGGCTTGTTTTTTTAACCGCGCCGGCTTTTAAAACAAGTCCCGCCTTCCGGGAAATTTTTCAATCCGCCTCACCCCCGCGCCTTTAAATTCTCGTAACGCGCCTTTTTCCGATCCCCCCCATCCCTCCCCGGCCCTTTGACTCTCGGCCGCGCCTTCAAAGGGGTGGCGAATGACGAAACTGGATTTAAGCTCCCCCAGGGCCTACATGGACTCGGCCCGATCCCTCGCCCGCCGTCTTCTTTCCCCCTACGGGTCGGTAAGCGAGGTGGAAAGCGATCTGGAGACCCTGAACCGCTATCCGGGCCTCGACGCCCTGGAGGAACCGGGAAGCGTCCGCTTCCTGGAAGAGGAGGGGGGGGATTTGGAATCGCTGGGCAAGGAGGCCGTCCTGGAGGGCTCCGTCTACTGGGAGCACACCGCCGCGGGCGAGGCCACCAGGCTTGGCCTGGGGCCCAAGTTTTTCCTGAAGCCGGAGGATCTCCTTCGGGAATCCCCCGAAGGGACTCCGGAAAGCGCCCCCTCGCCGGGCGAGGGGGCGCTTATCCCCCTGGAGCTGGGGCGTCGGCACCTCTTCCAGCTCGTCTACGAGCTCAAAAAGCTCGCCCATGAGGCGGGGGAGGATCCCCTCCGGGTGCTTTCCCGGCAGAAGATGCTGGTGGTGGCCGCCGGCGAGGGGGCTTTAGGGCTCGTATCCTTGGTGGCGAAGGATTTCCGGGAGCTGCTTCCCTCCGGTTCCTTGCATTTCATGATCCAGAGGGCCTTTCCCGGGCTCGCGCGGCGGGAAAACACCTGGGACTACGATCCGGACTCCCCTCCGCGGCTTCACAACCACGGGGCCATGGTCATGCAGAAAACCATGGACGGCCAGATATTCACGGAAAAGGAGGATGGGGGGAGGGTCTATCTTTCCCGTGGGGAATATTTAGCCGAAATGGAAAAGTTTAAGGATCTGGTGTCCTACAACATAGAGGATCTGGACTACCTCACCCGCGCCTTGGACTTCGCGGCCCTGGGGCTCGCGGTGAAAAAACGGGGGGAGTACGGCATGATGATGGAAATCGTCGCCAACAACCCCGAAAGGCCCGTAAAGGGCGGCTGCCTGGCCCGGGATCCCGCCCTGAAAAAGGACGTCATGATCGAAAGCTTCCGCCTCCAGGGCTACCGTCCGGAGGACATTCGCTTTTTAAACAAAAATTTCAACCACTACCTCCATCCGGCCAGGCTGCTTGAAACCCTAAGGCGGGAGGGACTCTTCATGCCCCTGGCGGTGCGGGACGGCCGCGTCCATTTTCAGCCGGTGCAGGGGGATATGAACTTTCTGGAAAACACCCTTTTTTTCGCCCGGAAGAAAACCGCCCCCTTGAACAGCCTTAAATCCCGGGCGGACATACCCGCCGCCCTCGAAGCCTTCGCCGCCCAGGACGCCCAGCCGGGTTTTCGGGAAACGGTGGGCGAACTAGTCGCTGGAGCCTAAAGGATCTTGATTAGTCGCGGCCGATGAAATGACCGCCTTTCGATTTAGGCTGAAAAAACGAAGGAAGCCGGAAATCTCAAAAATCGCGCTAAACGGGAAACTTAAGGCCGCGGGCCTCAACCCGCAATCCGCGCCGCTTCCAGGACATGTCTCGTTTCAAAGAAAAGACAGCGGGGTGTATGGCGTATACGCCTATAGCAAGCACGAGCGGGAAAAAACAGACCGCCGATAAAAGTTCATGGGAAAATGGGTCCACCGCCATTGTCTCTGTCTGGGGAAAGTCGTAAAGAAGGAGGGCGAATATTTTATAAAGCCTCCTATGGAGGTTATTTCACCTTCGACCTTACAAACGGCGTGGGCGAGGTTACGGATATTTTAAATATCCGAGAGGTTAACCATCCTAAACACGCTATCCTCATTTTGGGGACGTCTAGATGATCGACCAGATATCATGGCGAACCGGACTTGACAAAATTATGGAACAAACCATCCCCAAATATAGCGGCGCGTCTAAAGCTCTGGTCTGCCATCGCTTGATAAAAAGCGACTCCCATGTTTACGCGGATTCGCGGTATCAAAAGTGATGCGCTGGCATTCCTTATCCCGGAGCGGCTCTAACTTTGCCTCGTAAAATAAAATTCCGCAAATAGGGCGGTTACGCCGTTAAATATGAAACACGTTCTTTATTCGTTAAAAATTCCAATATTTTCGCACGGGTCTAAATTTTAGCCTATCTCATGGTGGAACTTCGGAAAGAACGGGAAGGCGTGACTAAACGCTTTCAAGCCTACGCGGATACGGACGATTAGGGAAAGGAAGATTAAAGATGAAATGCAGCGCTCCGGCCGATTAATATTGTCATCGTCAAAGGATTACTCGCGAGATGAAATAATGCATTTATATTAGACGAAGAAATTGAAGAAGCGGTAAATATCGGCGAAGCGTACGCCGATTTGACGCAAACGATGGGATATGGCGAAGAAATCGTCAGAGGGGTTTTATTAGCGTCATTCGTGGCGGAATCCGTATATTCATTTTTAGGTCTAGGGTTGGCGAAATCTAAATTTTCGCCGAAGGCGGCGTTGATGGAAACGGGATGTTCCATGATTCAAATTTATGATTCTTTGAAGGCGATTGAAGAATTTGCAAATAATCAAAAAGAAGCGTTTCGCCGGCTAAAATTAGAAATTCCGTTAAGCTTCGCAAAGAGAAGATCCTACAGACGGACGCGCCTTGTCTATCAAGAAAAGGAAAAAGTATGGCGCCCCAAAAAAGGCGCCGACGCCTGAGCGGCTATATTCACCGATGACGGACGAAATTCAACCGCGGAGAAGAAAAATTAACTAGGTCGTCCCAAAGGCGCTGAAAACAAGCGTAAATAACGGCCTTAAGGATAATGTAGGCCCTGAATTTGAAAACTAACGACGCGGATGAGGCCCCAAAGACGCTAAGAGGAAAGAAAAATTGGAAGCCGAATCATCATAATGGATGTTGGCCTTTAGCCATTATTCGGGGTGAATATGAATAATAATTTAGCTGGCGGAGACCGCGGCGGTGGGCGCGCTCTTAGCGTGTTGATATTTTCGCTTTTCACGCGAGGATGCTTGAACGAAGAAAATCGTTAAAGTCTCATGGAATCTAAAGTTTGAAAATGGCGTTGAAATCGTCGAAGACAAACAAACAATACCGGTATTATAGTTCGAAAAAATGAGAATCATTATTTTTCAGGCGTTCAATGTTTATATAATTATGCTAAATTATAAAATATTATGTATCAAATCAAATGCGAGCGCCGCCGGGACGAACCGGCGGGGACCCTTGGCGGAGGCCGCGAAACTGGATGAGAGGCCGCGAACCAGGGTGCTGGGGTGCTGGGGTGCTGGGGTGCTGGGGCTTGCGTTTTCCACGTTCATCCTATAAAATCTTAAGGTCAAGCTTGAATTTTTCCCGACGTTTTTTTAAGGAGCCACCATGAACAAGGTATTGGAATTTTTACAGAAAAACAGCCCTTTTTATCTCGCCACCCTCAAAGACCGTGAGCCGCAGGTCCGCCCCTTTGGCCTGGCCTTCGGGTACCACGGAAAGATCTATTTCGGCTGCGGAACCCAGAAGCAGGTTTACCGCCAGATAAACGACAACCCCCGAGTGCAGCTGGCGACCACCTCGCCGGACGGAACCTGGCTCAGGTACACGGGCTTCGCGCAGTTCGACGACGACCCCGACCTCTACGACAGCGCGGTCAACTTCTTCCCGCCTCTGGGGAAGATGTACCCCAAGGGCTCGAAAAACACCATCGGCTTTTTTCACCTCAAAAGCGGGGTGGCCCTATTCTGCGACGCTTCCGGCGCCATTCTGGAAACAATCAACCTGTAGCCGTCTCTTTTTTCGTTGAAAGGCGGCTGAAACGTGATGCCCTAAAGCCCTGAAACGCTGGCCGTCGCGTTCGTGGAGGCGCTCAACTTTTCCGCGGTTAAAGTGACGGATCTCTCCTCCCCGCCCTTTTTAATCCTGAGTTACGCTCCCACCCCGAGGCGAACCACTGCGGCCGCTACGACAAACACTGGACCTGCCCGCCGCGGGCGGGGGAGCGTGCTCCATTAATCGAGGAGGTTGGAAGCATCGAAAAAGCGTTAGTCTATAAGCTGGTGGGAAAACCGTCCCATCCTATGGACTGGTAGGGAGTTATGGAGCGCGGTTCGGCTTTCAACCGAATAAGCTACAAAATAGCGGACGAATTAAGCCCAAAGCTTTCCAGGAGCCTGCTTTTGGGCGCCGGACCCCGCCTTTACCGCGGCGAATGCGCGTTTCCGGCCGGAGAGCCATGCCGTCATCCTGATAAAGCCGCGCGATCGCTTGAGGCCAACAGCGTGGACTTTTCTTTTTTGGCGCGGAGCCGCGGGCTGGGTTACATTAACGGTCCCGACACCGTTACCATGTTCGGATCGATCCTCTTCGACTCTATGGGTTGAAAGGTTATTTTGAATTATCAGAAACGGCTGAATTTATGAAATTTACTTAAATTTTGTTTCTTTTCCGGCGTCTTAAAATATTTTGTTAGCAAAATATACATTTGTACCGATTTTCGCAATCGACCACATTAAATTTGAGTGGTATGGTGATTCATATTTCACTCGCTTGAATAGTTAAACCATTGGTTTCACCGTTTTCCATTACGCCGGTAAAATATAGGCGGTTTCCGAAATATAACAGGCTTTTATCGCTATACTTTCAGTATCAAGATTTTAAACACTTCGTCATCAAGGATAATTCTAGTAAACGCGATTGAGTAATCAACCTCCAAGAAAATCTCTATCATTTTTTCTTGATGTTCTTTAATATCGTTAAAGTTCCATTCTTTTTAACCTAAATTGTCTGTTAATGTAGCTACTTTTAATTGATATTATTTAAGCATTTATATATATATAAATATATAATTATAGATATTAAAGTGGCGGAAAAGCAATGTTTAAATAATTCAAAATTTATTTCGCATATCCATCGGGCTCGTAGCACCTAACTATTTTATTACCCTCATGTTTCGTTACAATTTTACAGCAGGAGGAATGAACTGACAGCGTCTTACACCTATATTTGAACAGGTATCGTTCTTTTTACAAAAATCGTCAATGGTGATGAGTGTAGCCACGCCATCGTGTGAAATATTCCGGTGGACTTTCATAAAAAAATGGCGGAAATTCTTGCCAAATTTTTCTAATATTTATCCGCCGAGGTTATATAAATTATCCAAAATGCCGTGTGACGCCGTTAAACGTTTTTCAATAACGAACTTTTCGCTCCCGCCTCGTCAATTCAACAAATAGATAAATTTGAAATTCTCACTGTTTTACACACACATATCGCTAAGAATGAAATCCTTTGGTAAGATACGGACTGGTCAGCATCAAATCAGGAAAAGCGCCTAACTTTCAGATCTAGGCGCCCCGCAGCAAATAAATTCCCGTATGGTTCATAGGGCCTTTCATGCGCGGGCTAATAAAGCCAATCAGAACCCGATTTAGGTTAAATCGTCAAAAAAAACTCTAACATCCGACCACATGAATAATTTTTCCATCATATTCTTTAGTATCCCATGTAATTTTTTGATCCCACTTTTTACGCCTGTTCCGATCAAAAATCACCAGCCATCCTTCTTTTTCATTATTAGTTTCCAAATATCTGGCTAATTGGGCTAAACTGGATTTTAATGAATCTTCTCCTTTAAGTTTAACTTCAATGATGTATTCGCGTTTTTGAAAAATTATTCCTATGTCTACCGCGCCGCGACCTATGGATAATTCACGAATCACCGACGCTTCGCTGTTAACCAATCTCTGCAGAAAAGCCTCAAGAATAAAAGAATAAAGCGCCTCATCATACAGATGAGCTATATATTTGTTTTCACGAAAAGGAAAAGAAAGCGAGCCTTTACGCCAGAATTGCTGAAACTCTTTTAAAATATTACTCATAAAAATTACCTTACCATCCGTCCATGGGAAAAAAGGTATAGTTTTTACAAGTATTTTCTGGATTTGATCAGTAATAATTCTTACCATTACTTCTCTATACATAGCGTTAGATGGACGTAGTTCATCTTTTTCATTAGCAACTACTAGACCCAAATCTATACAGTATTGCTGATCTTCATCAGTAACGGAAATGTAACTCATTGTGCCGGCGAATAACGAATCCAAGACTCTCGCGACTCTCGGTTCTTTAAGACGTTCTATAAGAGAGTCGATATGAGTATCTCGGCGTTTAATTAAGATGGCGGCGGCATAATCGATAATTTCACCGGTAACAGGTTTAGAATAATCATTTTTTAGTATTTCGCAAACCGCTTCGTACGCTAAAGCGTTTACCAGCCAGGGCTGACCCTCCGTCCAGTACCATGCTCTGTCGAAGACGGAGTCTTCAAATATTTGTCCGCTGGCGTCTGTATGCTGACTATAGAGGATTTTAATTTCGTCATAAGTGAAATTAGCCAGAGTTAAAGCCTTTTTTTTGATATTGAAAGGGCTGGCAAGCTGTTTAGATTCCGATTCATGGCGGGTCATCGTCAGATAATCTCTGATATCCCGCATCCCAATCAAAGCTATTGAGCTGGGAAACGACAGTTTATCCTTTATGTCATAGCGATTAATATAACCTAAACGTATCTGTCTTAAAAAAGTTATTAATGGTTCTTCGGAAACGCAGTCGGCTTCATCAAAAAAAATTATTAACGGCTTATCAAGATTTGCGCATATATAATCTAAGAGATATTGAATTTTTGTGGCGGAATCCAAAGGTGGAAAAGATTTGTATTCTTCAATGAATTTTTCCGTATCGACATAGTCCATTTTCAGAAGAGTCGTAAAAATCGTAGACGCGATCGCCGAGATGCCTTTATCTCTATCAACTATGCCGTCCAAAGCCTCAAGAGAGCAGTATAAAGCGTGACGCTCCCAAGAGGAATTAATAGTGGCGGTCAAAGATTTAAGTAAGGTGGTTTTACCAGACTGACGGGGAGCGTGAATGATGAAATAAAAATCTCCTTTTATCAGTTCGGAAACCTCGGGTAAGCGCGGGAGAACCGGAAGCATGTAGTGCCTATCAGGAATACATGGTCCGGTTGTGTTAAATATTTTAGTAGAAGATTGAGTCATTTTATCCTTGCTATCCAACATTATGTTACTAAATTTATAACTATATATAATAATAAATAAATTTTATACAATAAAATTATAATTAATATTAATAAAATAACTAAATTAAATATTAGGAATAAATATTTTCCGTTTAGGGTGCCTATTTAATCGCAAAAACCCTTCAACTAAATTTCGACCCCTCATACAAAGAAGCAAGCGAGCTTCTATTCTCCCATGTTACATCATTATAAATGATTATTCAAGTAAAACGCTCATGGGAGCCTAATGAAACCCTTTCGTAAACGAGCTCATGAAAAATTTTCAAGCGGGTAAGAGAGCCGAGTTGGTTTACCCCGTCCCCTCCCACGCCACCGCCCGTGCCGTTCATCAGGCGGCGGTTCGTTAACATACTATTGATTATTTTACCACGGGTCGGGATAGGGAGCACCCTCACGGGTGCCCCCTCCCACGGATCCCAGCGAGCGCAATTAACGCACTGGGCTCTTCTTTGAATATTTGGCGTCAAACCTCTTTCCTGGATAGGGATGCGTAGCTTTGGGTATAGGGATTAGTCGCCACCACTTATCTATGAATTGTCACCAAGTCATCTTTCTCCGCTGGCTACTTCCGCGGATCGTTCTGAACCAAGTTCTGCCAAGTTGATAACTGAAAGAGCTCAGCGCCTTGAGATTGTCGTGAATAGCGAAGTAGTTATAGTAACCAGTAACGACACTCAACAAACACTTTGCAACGTCTACAATATCAAGATTCATCACCTTTCTGAGTTCAGCCTTCAGAGATTTCAGCTTGTCCCTCATACGAACGGCGGCAGTTCTACGTATAACCCTGAACAATCCCCGTCTGGAGACACCGGCTATATGCGTAAAACCTAGGAAATCAAAGGTTTCGGGTTTCCCCTGACCTCTTCTCTTCCTATTCTCGACTGCAAACCTCCCAAACTAAATCAACCTAGTTTTATCCGGGTTTAAAGAGAGTCCGAACTTCTCCAGCCTCAACTTGAGCGCGTACAAGAATTCCCTCGCCACATACTCATGTTGAAATACCATGACGAAGTCATCAGCATACATGACATATATCACGTCGCCTTTGACATGCTTCCGCCTTTGGTCTACCCATTCATCAAGCACATAATGCGGGAAGACGTTCGCAAGCAAGGGGGAGACAACATCCCCTTGAGGAACCTCGGCGTCATTGGTACTCCATTGACCACCCTCCATCACCCCTACTTTCAACCATTTTTTGATAAGCCGTAGTATTATTGGGTCGCCAACTCTACGCTCCAGAAAGGACATCAAAAGTTTGTGTGAAATTGAGTCGAAATACTTTCTGATGTCCGCGTCCAGTATCCAGCTCGCCTTCTTTCTACCAATCGCTACGGACAAAGCAGCCAAAGCGTCATGGCAGCCTCGCCCGGGCCTGAATCCGAACGATAAACCGCGAAAATCCCGCTCGTATATCCTCCCTAGGATGTCCGCTAGCACATACTGAAGAACCTTATCCTCAACGGACACTTTCTCTAGGGGCCGCTGAGAATCCCCCGCCCATGGGTATGTACACCCTGCGGGCTGGGAAAGGCCTGTAACGACCGTCATGGAGCTTCTCAACCAAAGCTTGAATATTATCCTTCAGATTTTCATGGTAGGCTAGCCAGTCTACCCCGTCCACCCCGGGAGCGGCCTTCATATTCAACTGCTTGAAATGAAAGGCCAGCCTAGAGGGCGAGATATGCTGGAATAGCTGAGTGAACTTAACACTCTTATCCTTCTTGGCCAGTTCACGCACGCGAATCATCCCCGTTGACATGTCCACCGCTCGTCCTTCACCTCGATTTCTCAGCGTGGCAGGAGTGCGAGGTTACCAAAGGGAGACGCCAGGCCTTGAGTCCGGCGCATGTGGTCATTTCATCGCGTTCTCCAAAGTCCACCCCTTTCCTCCAGAATCTCCGCAAGCCCACAGGCGAATCTTGTTCGACTCCTTCACAAGTACTAAGAGTGGATCCTTATTCTTCATACCGTCCACGCATGGTATACGCACCAGCTTAACCATGCCGTCCCAAAGCATTTCACCGCTTCGGGAAATATGAAGACCTCACTCTTATCCTAGATAACGCTTGAGTAACATGCCAGGTTCTTGGACACCGTTGGATTCAGCGCCGGCTCGCTAAAACGCCTGCCCTGATGTAGCCTCCTGCTTATCCGACAGCATGGGCGTCCGCGCACTAACTATTTCGGTGCATAATGGCTGGCCTGCCACTCCCTCTGTCTACGTTTCGCCTCCATCCTCACGGGCGGCCACGCAAGACTCGGGGCTGACCGACTAGCTGCGTCTTTGTCATGGGAATTCCTCCTTTCCCTACGTTAATTGGATTTATCCAGTCGCACCATGATATATATTTAAGATACTAATATATTAAATATAGAAATAATAATGCTTATCATTTTTGGACAACTTGTGTTGTCAATATTAGCTGCAAAAACTTTCTTAGACAAGGTTATTAGCGAAACCGGGACAAGAATCATTGTCAATTTCTAGACAAACATTGTTGTCAGGAACAGTATTAGATTTGACCTGGAATTTAAAATTTGAAATCAAGGATATGATTTATGGCTTATATCAAGTGCTGTAGCACGCTCAACCCCATCATATCTCATGGTGAGCTAGAGAAAGCTAATCGGGCCTATCTTTGCATGTTTACAGCAGGAGGAATGAACTGACTGCGTCTTACTCCTATGTTTGCACAGGTATCGTTATTTTTACAATAATCGTCAATGGTGATGTGTGTAGTCACACCATCGTGTGAAATATTCCGGTGGACTTTCATAAAAAAATGGCATAAATTCTTACCAAATTTTTTTAATATTTATCCGCCAGGGTAATATTATTACAATGTCAATATATTTCATTCCGGTGTGGCGCTCCAAAATGATCATAGTTCAACCGTTTATAATTCTTGATAAGTATGTGAAAATTAAGCGCTGAAGAGCACTCTCTGAACATTATTTTTTCTTGTCAAAACCATCATCATTTTCCGCCCACCATTTTTGAAATGATTTTAGGAGCCCGTTCATGTCAATAATATGCCCGCCCATCCATTTGCCAGCTAAGTCTGTTGAAAAACTATTTAGAATGTTCTGGGCGATATATCTCATTATGACGTTGTAGTAAAATAGATTTCCTGGATAGATAATATTACCAACCTGTTTTATAAGTCCCGTATCAAGAACGAATTGGCGCGTATTATTAAACGATTCCTCAATTATTCCATCTCTTTGTTCACTAGTCGTTGATATATACGCGTCTGTGGGTGAAAGATGAATAGCGGTTTCCACGATGTTTCTTACCAAGGGATCGTACATAAGTTTGATAAGGTAGTCGATATGGGTATCCCGCCTTTATATCAGGTTGTCGGCTGCCAGATCTATATGGGATGCGTTTATGTCTATTTTGTAGTCGTTATTGAGAATTTCTTCCACTACTTCACAAGCCAGGGCATTGACCAACCAAGGCTGACCTTCAGACCAAAGGAAAGATCTTTGGATTGACTCTTCCTGAAAAACCTGGCCTGAGGCCTCGGTGTGTTGCGAGTAAAGGGAGGCTATCTGGTTTAAAGTGAAATTCTGAAGAGTCAGAGATTTTTTTATTATGTTAAATGGACTAGCATATCCCAGAAACTGATCCTCAGGCGCTATCTGGAGTTTATGATTCCTCATGTTACGCAACCCGATAAGGGCTATGGAGCGAGGGAAATGAGACAGGTCTCTGTCCACGAAGCCGTCTCTTAATTGGCTGAGAAAGGACAAAAGCGCGTCTCCAAAAAGAGCGTCAACCTCATCGAAAAAAAGAACCAGATTCTTGTCGAGTCTTTCGCAGAGAGCCCTAAGCCAGATCAAAAGCGGGAAGTGAATGTAATTCTCGTTATTTTACAAGTCCTTCCAGAAACCGCTTTTGGCGGCAGTTACCAAGGCTTCCACATTGGAAATTTCTTATTAGGTGGCAAGTTTGGCAATCAGCGAAAGCATGACCTCGCCGGCATCCGCCTGGGTAACCCTCTGAAGCGCCTCCACTGAGCAGTACAAGGCGTAATAGTCTCCATCTTTATTTAACTGGTTCACGAGAGACTTCACAGAGGTCGTCTTTCCGCTCTGGCGGGGTGCGTGTAGGATAAAATACTCCTCATCATCTACAAGTCTCTGGGCAACCGGAAGTCTGGATTGCGGTGGCAGCATGTAATGTTTTGCCTGGAGACACGGACCCGCGACATTGAATTTTTTTATCCTAAGGATTGCCATGAGTCCCTTTCGGTTTTAGCAAAATGGTCATTAGCGAGTGTTTGTTGTGATCTTAAAATGAAGAGTAACTGAAACACGCTCGAGATAGGGGACGGCCTCGCTCGGGAGTTTGAGGTGGATGGATCTGGAAACATGGGGGAGTCGGGTGACGAAAACACTTCGCCAGTCCCCTATTTTTCTGGGTGCATCGCAGCGACTCATACTCCGCTCCTCCGGCGTCTCTGTGAAAAGCGTTTCCGGAGCGTTCGGAAGCGGACGCCAAGAGGAGGAATATGCGCTCTACCGAAGTTTACCCTGTCCGGAAACTATTTTCAGTCGAGGGATGGCCTTGCGAGCCAGAGTCCGCCCAGGGTGAGGCACAGAAAATAGAAGCAGTCGTTTAAATCGATAAGCCCCAGCGTGAAGTGGGCGAGCCTGGGCGCGAAGGCCAAACCCTGGGCCAGGGCGGCCGGAAATTCAGGGAGGTAGGGAGCGGCCCAGCCCATGGCCCAGAACAGCCCCAGCGCGCCCAGGGTGCATAGGGCCGAGGACACCGGCCCCCCGCAAAAGGAGGATACGGCCAGACCCACGGAAACGAAGGCCGAGATCAAAAGGATGAAGCCTAAAAGGGACGTTATGAGGATCTTAAGGCTGCCGGCGCCCAGGAAGACCAGGATAAGATAAGGCGGAAGGCTTAAAAGGGTGAGCAGGGTGAGGGATCCGAGCGAACTCAGATAGTGCGACAGCGCCATCTCGAGCGGGCTCAACGGCCAGCTGTAGACCAGATCCAGATGCCCGCCCGAAGCCGACACGCTGAAGGCCCGCATGGTGGAAAGAGGCGTCACCAGCATGATGATGAGCCCCAGCTGGGAAAGCGAGCCCGAAAAGAGGACCAGCCCCGCGTCCAGCGCCCGGCCCCGGGCGAGGGCGCCCATTTCGGCCAGGGAATAGTCCGCCACGGCGTTGTAGAACCAGAGGCCGGAGAGGCCCAGGAAGACCAGGATGGAGAGCCCTCCGGGCGAGCCGCTCCAAAAAGAGCGCCACTCGGCGCGGGCCAAGGCTAAAACATAGGCCGGACGGATCTTTTTCACGGTTTCCCCAGGGCTTTGAAGTAGATTTCCTTAGTAAGAGAAGCCTCATCACCGGACGCCTCGCCCTTAAGGCCCTCTCCCAGCTCCATCCATGAGCCAGCGGCCTTGAGCTCGCCTCCGGCGATGACGAGGACCCCTCCGGTGAGGGCCGCGGCCTCGGGGAGGTTGTGGCTGGAAATGAGGAGGGTGGTATCCGGGGGGAGGGAGGCGACCAGGGTTTTCAGCCTCTCGGCCTCTTCCGGATCGAGGCTCGCCCCCGGCTCGTCCAAAATGACCAAAGCCGGGCTTCCGATGAGCGCCAGAGCCAGGGCGGCTTGGCGGCGGCTTCCCAAAGAAAGGCGTCCGGCGGGGCGTTTGAGTTTGTCTTCGAGATTCAGGGACTCCGACAGCCTCTCCTTTTCTCTTGCGGCCTCGGCGTGGGTCAGGCCCCGGAAACGGGCCGCCAGGGTCAGGTGCTCCTCCACCGTGAGCTCGGCGATCAAGGGCGCCCGTTCGGGAAGCCAGCCCAGAAAGCCCGGAACCGTTCTCCGCTCCTTCGGATCCTTCCCTTGGGCGGTTATGGATCCGCCGTCCGGAGAAAGCGCACCGGCCACGATCTTCATGAGAGTGCTTTTACCGGCGCCGTTGGGACCCAGAAGGGCCGTCCTCCAGCCCCTTTTTATTTCAAAGGAAACGGAGTTCAAGGCCCTGAAGGATCCGAAACTGCGGGAGAGGTTTTCGGCTTTAATCACGCCTCGCCTTTCAAGCCCCGGGACGCTCCCACGGGCGGGATGAAAATACTTAAATTGTCCGTGAAGCGAAAAACTTTGGAAGCCGACGGGGAAGCGACCGGAAAAAATGGGGCGGGAATAATGGTTTCGCAACTGAATCCCGTGAATGAAAACGGGGGGCCGGAAGTTTCCGTGATTCCTAAAGCCATGAAGGTTTAATCAAAAGTATAGATATTCAATGTAAAAGAATTTAACCAAAAAGGATCCGTATTTTTTGATAGATAATCTATTTTTAGTGAGTTCAATCCTGATGTTATAGTTATATATTTAACTTTATTATTTTTTAATATAAAATTTTTATTATTATATAAATATTTAAAATCTTCTTTATTTCTTATTAATGGAGAAATTAAGAATCCTGTTTCACACATACTAGGAATAATTCTATAAAAATATATTAATCCATTTTCTAATTCAATTATAATATATATAGGTGTAATTTTATAAATAAAATTAGCTAAATCTCCAATTAAAGATTTTTGTAAAGTGAATGATATATAAATTAAATTATTATATTGTGATACATCAATCCTATCATTTAAATTATATTTAGATGAATATCTTAAATTTTCTTCAATATTAAATATTTTATTTTTTTGGTTCTGATTTAATATTAAATAATCTTTATATTCTCCTATTAAATTATAATAATTCAATATTACAGGAAAACTAATCCCATCTTCTATGGTTACTAATCGATGATCTATTGTACCAATTTTATAAAAAATATTATCAGGCGCTTTATATTTATCTAATAAATGCTGCACATTTAATTTTAGTAATGCAGGATGATATGCCATATAACTTTGAAAAGCTATCCTTGGATTCCATTTATTTGAGGTAACTAATAATAAAGCCTGATCATAGGTGTACAGATCGGAAGTTCCTGGTAAATTAGGTAGATGATATTCATTTAAAATATTATTTTTACTTTGCGTATATTGGTTAATAAAATAATTTTTTTCAGTAATAATATGATAAATACCATTAATAGAACGAATTAAAGGAGGAAGTCTATATTTATGAGAGCTAAAAAAGATAACTAATTGTACAAAAATAAAAAGTATAATAATTGTACCTGAAAAAATTCTAATGTTCATTTTTTTAAATTTAAAAATGAGCGGAAATATCAGAAAAAAATGTATTAATATAGTGAAATAATTTGCAATATGTCCATAATCGTTTCGTACAAAACTTGCTTTAAATAATATTAAAAGAAATGAACTAATCAGCAGAAAAAAAATAATTTTGTCTATTAATTTTAAATCAATCTCTTTATAAAATATTATAAGTAATACAATATTAAAGAATAAAAATATAATATCTAAATAAAAATTATTAAATAAACTCATAGCTTCAGTATGAGTTGATGCTATTAAATAACTATAATAAATAAAATTAAAAATATTAGATATTTGTTGTCCTGCCAAAGTCCAAAAAAATATAAATGATATATAAAAAGTAATTATGCTAATAATTAAAAAATTATATTTTTTAATATATATTAAATATAAATATAATATAAATTGAATAAATAATATATAAAAAAGATATGTTGATTTTATTAAAGTAAATAAACTAAATATTATTAATGATAATATTAGTAAAAATATATTATTTTTATTTGTAGTATCAAAATCTAATATAATTTTAAAAATAGTTATTATAGGTAATACATAATAAATAGACTCTCCAGAATTCATGCCAATTAATGGAATTAAAAAAATAAAAACACAATGAAAATTTATATTTTTATCAATAATATTAAATATTATAAATATATAGAAAATTGAAATTAATATGCCTAAAAATAAAGTCATATTATATAATCGAGGAAAATTAATGCCTGCCATTAAATTAAAATATGGACCATAAGTGAAGATTAAATCTTGTCCAAATTGATAATTATAATCATAAGATGACGCCAAAGAATATACGAATGAAGGATCTAAGTCAGCAGTTGGACCCCATAGTTTAAATTGAACTACGGACAACAGTATCAGTGCGGAAAAAATTACTAAGAGAATTATATTTTTTTTTGAAGTCAATTGCGACACACTTATACAATAGTTACGGTAAATCCAGTCTATTTCATTTTTCTTACGGGTTTGGATGTTACGTTCTTCTTGAACCCCCGTCCGCATCGGCTAGGAGCCTTAACGGCGGAATATTCCTTTCCATCCTAGATTAGCGCGGCGACAATCCGGATCGGTTCATGAGAGGGACTCGCGGTGGCCCTCCGGGAGCCCCGTGCGGATCTGAATTTTCCGTAAACGCTCCCCCTGTTCTTCGTGCAAACATAGCGGATTAAAAGAGCGCGTTCCGAAAGCGGCGGAAACCCTGTTCGCGACCCTTCCCCCGCCGCGCTTCAACGCCTTCGCGCCGGTTACGGCGCCGCGTCGTCCGGCCGAGTTTTTATAGTTAGATCCCGGAAGAGGACCATTTCCGTCATTCCGAGCGAAATCATCTCGGGCGGCCTTTTCGTATCGCGGAGCTCATCCTCCCCGTTAGGCTGACAGCGGTCTTCTCAGCGCCCGCCCTCCTCCGGGAGGGCCAGGCGTTTTTCCGCCAGACCCAAGAGCCAGGTGGCTATGGTCACCAGGGCCAGGTAGTAGAGGGCGGTGAGGAGGTAGCACTCGAAGTGCCGGAAATACAGCGAGGCCACAGACGAGGCCTCGCCCGTGAGTTCCGTGATGGTGACGATAAGCGCCAAGGACGAGTATTTTATAAGGTAGACGATCTCGTTTCCGCAGCCGGGAAGCGCCCTCCTAAAGGCCATCGGAGCGGTTATGTGCCAGAAGGCGGCGCTTTTGGAGAAGCCCAGCGCCTGGGCCGCCAGGTACTGGCCCTTTTTAATGGAGAGGATGGCGCCGCGGATGTATTCCGACTGATAGGCGCCGCTGCACATGGCGAAGGCCGTGACCGAGGCGACGTAGGGGGAGAGGCGGAAGAGATCGGAGAAGGGGCGGATCTCCGGACCGAAATGGGCCTCCAGAAAAAGGCTCACGGAGGGAAGCCCGTAGAACCACATCATGAGCTGCACCACCAGGGGCGTGCCCCGAAAGACGCCCACGTAGAAATCCAAAAGGCGGCTCAGCCATTTCCTCCCCGAGGCCCGCCCGGCCCCCGCCAGGACGCCTATGAGGATCCCCAGGAGGGCGGAGGGGACGATGATCTGGACGCTTAAAATCAGGCCCCGGTTCAAAGCCGGGATGAGCTCGAGGCGGTAGAACTCCAGGGTGCCCATTTTCTAGCGCCCCGTAACTTCGGAGAGTTTCCGGCAGAAGAGCCCGGCCCGGGAAGGCGAGTTTTCGTCCAAGAGCTCCTCCGGGCTTCCCCGTTCGGTGATCCTCCCGTCTTCCATGAAGAGGATCTCCTTTGTCAAATGCCGGGCGAAGCCCACCTGGTGGGTGACCATGAGCATGGTCATGCCGCTTTGGAATAGATCTTGAATGACGTTTAAGACCTCGCCTATGAGCTCGGGATCCAGGGCGCTGGTGGGCTCGTCTAAAAGCATGACCTTGGGATCCATGGCGAGGGCCCGGGCGATGGAGACCCTTTGCTTTTGCCCTCCCGAGAGCTGGGCGGGGTAAAGATCCTCCTTCCCTCCGAGGCCCACCCGCTCCAGCTCCTCTTCGGCCCGTTTGTAAGCCGGGGCCTTCCTCATCCCCTTCACCCTCCGGAGGGCGACCGCGACGTTGTCGCGGGCGTTCAAGTGATCGAAGAGGTTGAAGTCCTGAAAGATCATGCCGATCTTTTCCCGAAACAGGCGGATGTCCTTCTTTCCCATCTCCCGGGCGCTCTCCCCGTCCAGAAAGACGTCCCCCGCGTCCGGTACGACTAAGAAATGCGCGCACTGGAGCAGGGTGCTTTTCCCGCCGCCCGAGGGTCCGATCAAGACCTTGAGCTCCCCCTTGTTCAAGTTCAGGGAGACCTCGTCTAAGATGAGCTTCCCCCCCATGGTTTTGGAGACGCCCCGGATGTCCAAAAGGGGCCCCGGGCTTCCGGGCGAATTGGAAGAGGGATCCATCAAAGCGCCTGGTTCCCCAGCCCCGGAATCATGGTGGCCCTCCGGACGCGTTTTAAAAGCGAGACCCCCAGCCAGGTGAGGACGAAGTACAAGGCCCCGGCCAAAAGATAGAAGGTCACGTGGCGATAGGTTTGCGACGCCATGAACTTGGTGCGGGCCATGATTTCCAGGGTTCCCAGGGTGTAGGCCACGGCCGAGTCCTTGAGGAGGATGGAGTACTCGTTGGACCAGGCGGGAATGGAGAGGCGCAAGGCCTGGGGGAGCACGATGCGCGTGACCGCCGTGAAGCTAGAGAAGCCCAAGGCCCGGGCCGCCTTGAACTGCCCCGGGGAAACCGAGAGGATGGCGCCTTTGAATATCTGGGACTGGTAGGCCCCGCTCGCGAGCCCCAGGGCCGCGAGCGAGGCGGAGAAGGGGGAGAAGGCGTGCCGCAGGTGGAAAAGGGAGTGGAGAAGCCTTTCCAGGATGGGGTAGACCCCGAAATAGACCAGGAAGAGGAGGACGAGGATGGGCACCCCCCGGAAAAACCAGACGTAGACGCCCAAAAGCCTTCCCAGGGGCCGGGGTCCGTAGACCCTGAGCGAGGCCAATGGGAGTCCGATCGCGAAACCCAGGGACATGGCCCCCAGGATCAGCCCCGCGGTCCAGCCGGTGCCCTTGAGGATGTAGAAAGCCGACTCGAGAAATTGCTGGAGATCCATTGCGTCGGAAAAGAAACTCTCCCACCCGAGGGGGTTGTCCCGCGGACGGACGTGAGGAGGGAAGGGTTAGGGAGGCGGAAGGAGAGACTCCGGAAGCCGCCGGAGGAGTTAAAAAGGCCGGAAGACTTTTTCCGGATCGTCCGCGCCTTTCACGGCGCGAAAGGAGGCGGGGCCGCCCTCCGCGGCCCCGCCGGAACGGGAAAAAGGCCGCCGGCTCCGGATTAGTGCTTCGCCGGATTGTACTTCTCGATCAGGGTCTGCCAGTAGGGGTCGGCCATGAGGAGGGCGAGCCCCTCGTTTAGGGTGGAAAGGAGCTCCGGGTTGTCCTTGTTCACGGCGTAGGCGAACTGCTCCTCGGGTATTCCGGCGTCCCCCAAGATTTTCACCGGCTGGGATTTCACGGCTATGAGGGCCGGGGCGTCGTTCATGACGGCCGCGTCGATTCTGCCGTTAACCACCTCGGCCACCGCCATCTCGAAGTTGTCGTACTGGCGGATGGTGTAGTCGCGGCCGTCCTTTTTGTTGGAGTCGATCATGCTCTTGGCCTCGCTCGTGCCCAGCTGCACCCCGATGGTCTTGCCGCCGTTTAAAACCTCGTCCAAGGTCAGATTCGAGTTATTGGACACCACCACCACCTGTTTGACCACCCAGTAGGGTATGGTGAAGGCCACCTGCTCCGCCCGCTCCTTGGAGACGGAGAGCCCGGAGGCGATGATGTCGATCTTCTTCTCCTTTAAGCTGGTGATGATGCTGGACCAGGGCAGGGCCTCGTGGACGACCGTGAAGCCCTGCTTCTGGGCGATCCAGTTCAAAGCGTCCACATCGAAGCCGGCGGCCTTGCCGCCCGGCTCCATGTAGGCGAAGGGCTTGAAATCGCCGTCGATGCCGTTTATGAGCTCCCCTTCGGCGAAAAGGGGGAGGGCGGAGAAAAGTAAAACGGAAAAACTAAGAAGGAAAAGTTTTTTCAGCATGTCGAACCTCTTTTATCTCACCCGACGGCGGTTCCGGACCCCGGAAAAGGTCCGGGGGGAAAACATCGGGCTGATTGGGCCTAAGTTTATTTAAGCGCCCCCGAGGCGCTCTCCGTAAGGGGGGCCGCGGGAGAAGAAAGCCGAAGACGCGCCCGTTTTCCGCGGGGGCTTTCTTCCGGGCCCTTATGAGGGAAAAAGACCGGACGGAAGCGAAAATCAGCGGAAGGGGTGGTTTTCATGAGAGAACATTTTAGTTAGTCCCAAGGGAAATTACAATAGAATGTTAGTAGCGGCGGACTTTTCGGCCGGAAAGGGAAACAGGCGGGAAATGGCCGTTTTCCTAAAAGAAGGAGGTTTTAAGCGGAGCGTCTAGGGCGGGGTTTGGAGAGGGGAGCGTGGCCGGTGGTTCGGGGAGGGGAGCTGGAACCGCGCCCCGGTATCTAATTCCGGACCTTTTTAGGCGAAATAATATGAAGCGTCGAGGAAGCTTGATAAGGAAATTATACTAAATTATCTAAATTAACGTCTCAAAATACCTCGGGACGCTCTTTGCCCCGGGCCGCGGAAAAAAAACGCGGGCGGCGCCTCACGGGTAGGAGGCGGAAAAAGAGGCCCCGCGGAAGGGCCGGGGGCGCGCGTCGGACGCGGCCGAGGCCATCGAACGGAGAAAACGGAACATAGTTTGGAACGCGGAACAAAGTCGAAGGGCCTAAAGCGATCCTGAAAAACCATCGGGCGCGGTCTCATTTTTGAAGTGGAAAAAAATTTATAGCGGCCGAAGCTTGTTTCAACACGTGAGAACTCGCCACCGTGAAGACGTTAGTTTCCCGCCGCTCATTTATTTATGTTTCATAAGCTGTCTATCAACTTGTTCAGCTCTTTCTCCTGGATGTTTATGGAGTTTAGAATATTCGTTTTTAATTCCTCGCGGCTGACGGCCTCCTCGAGCTCGAGGATGAATTTGTCCATCAGGAACGCGCTTCCTATCCCCACCAGAGCCCCGACCGCTGCCCCCGCTCCAGTTCCAAGACCGGGCACAACCGAGCCGATGGCGGCTCCGGTCGCTGAGCCCGCGGCGGTCGCGCCTCCGTAGCTGGCCGCTCTGGCGACCGCGATTTTCAGCAGGGTCTTGGCCGCTAGCTTGAAAGCGAACTTGGCCGCTATTCTCTCCACTAGGATTTTCACCCCCACCCCGGCGACCAGACCGGCCGAGAATCCAACCGCGACCGAGGCTCCCAGGCGCGTATTGAAGGGAATGAAGACGGGAACCGATTTGTCAGATATGTGGTTATCGGTTTTCAACTCCAGGATGGGTTTGACGTCGGCGGAGCAGTTCCTGCGGTAGCGCTGTTTTAAACCCTCCAGATTCACGGATTCGGGGAGGCTACTCAGGCTGTTTTGATAACTACTCAGAATTCTGTCTACGCCGCTGGCGTCCACATTCCGTTTCAGCCGCTCGTTTAGGGTCTGAGCCATATACTCCTCAACCTCGCCCAAGATCAGCGTCGCGAGGCGACCGTACTCGGCGGGGAGCGAGTAATACCAGTCGAGATAACCGTCCACATTGGCCCGGTACGCGTTGAAGATTTTTCGCGCCTCGTCTTTGAGTTCGGTCTTGAGTTTGGATTTGAACCTATTCGCATCTTGCGCCAGTTTCCATGTCTCATCGGCCACGTCCTTCATGATGGCGGAGTCGTAGCATTCTCCGTCGATCATGACTAGGTAGACGTCTAAATTATTTCGTTGCCTGGCGAGCTCGCGTCCGGTTTCTCCGGAAAAGAGAAGCTCCATCTTGAGTGATTGCGTGAAAAATAGGAATCCGACAAGGATGGGCGGGAGGAGCGCGCTGGTGAAAAACTGGAAAAAAGAGCCCTTTTCAGGCTTCATGGAAGTCCGGCCCGTGAGGCGAATCAGATCTCTCGCCGGGATTGTCACCACGCGCAAAAGAAAGCTCAAGGGAATAAATAGGGTGCAATTGAAAATGATGTTCAGGAGAAACCAGCTCCAGAAACCGTGAGGGCTTATTTTTCCGATGACGAAATCTTGGCCGCCCGTTATCACGGAGAACCAGTCGTTTAGAAACCGAAGGGAGTGGGAGCGGGCCGCCGGAAATAGATCGGCCTGTATGCTCACGGCCTCCCATGGACTCAATTGCGGGGGAGCCCCGGAGACGAAACTCATGCTCAGGATGAAGATGAAGGTCATCAGAAGCGGCGTGAACCAGGAGGCGGCCAGGGAGCTGTAGTAAGGGCTCAAGTGCCAGACGTTCACCTCTTTGCGGGTCGCTCTGTAACACTTTGCGAATATTATGAGCTGGACCGGTAGAGTGAGATAGACGAAAAACCATTCCGTTAGCTTCAGGGAGGCCAGATTCAAAATTAGGCCGCAGGCGAGGATGACAGACCAAACGGCCGACCAAACGTTAAAGAAAAGACGCCGGCCGAAGAGTTTGTAGACGATTCCTTCCCGGTTAAGATTTTGGAATATGATGGCGTCTTTAACGGCTTTGAAGTAGGTCAGAGATAAATAAATAGGGAGTGACGCCGCTATGACCAGGATGACGGAAATGACGAAAGGATAGGTCCCCACGCGTTTTGGTATGAAGTGGTAGAAGATAATCACGGCGAGCCCCAGGATAAGGGGCGGACCGTAGTTGGGATGATAGTCGGCCCAATAACCGCCAGTTTTTTTCGCGGGCTTTTTTTGGGGCGTGTTTCCAGGTCGTTTCACGGCGCTGTCAATCGGTTGTTCAGTATGTCCGATTTTTTTGGGCTTGGTCATTTCCTTTTCGCCTCCGCTTAACTTATATAACCAGGGCCAGCTACGCCCAGGCGTGGCGCGCCGCATGGGAGCCCTTTGAGGCAAGCCGCGGGGCTCAAACGAGGACGTAGCCGCCGTATAGATCGCCTTTTTCTTTGAAGCGCCGATTTCCACAGGGACGGTTTACAACATAGTCGGCGGGTTCGAATCGGCCCACGGCCTGGATGATGCGAGGATGACTTCGAGGCGGATCTTATGAGCGGACCCCGCGTGAACGCCGAACGACCGCCCATCCGCCTAACGAGTGTTCAACTAGCTCGCGCCCGGCTTAGGATTTTCCCAGGAATTTGAATTTGCTGGTGAATTTGTGGTCGCTGTTCCGGCCGTCGCAGACGCTTGTTCCGCGCGGTCCGTTGCGGCAGGTGAGGGTGTTTTTTCCGTAAGCGAGGCCGCTTTTCTCGCACAGAGCCCCTCCATCCTGGATGACGACGGTTTTTCCCTGTTTTTTCGCGGTGGTTTTAGTCCGACAGGTGTCCGTGTGCTTTCCCTTGCCGTCGTATTCCCTGACGGTGGCGCCGCCTCGACCGTTTTTATCGAAGCAGTAGACGTAGATTACGGGGAGGTTGGTCATGTTGTCGACGAGGTCCGAATCCGATTCCCAGCAGCCTTCCAGAAAAGACAGATCGTTTGGATCGCCACCCTCGGGTATGACGAGGGCGTCCCCTTTGCCGGTTTTGGGAGGACTTTTCGGTTCCGGCGGAGGCTTTGGAGCGGGAGCCGGAGCGGTAGCCGGAGCCGGAGCGGGCACGGACAAGACCTCCTCGCCCATCTCGGGGGCCTGGTCGAAGTCAGTTTCCGGCTTGGGAAGGGGATCCAGCCGCAGCTCGGCCTCCTCCACCGGGCAGAGGGCCACGCCGGAAAAATATCGGGATTTCTCCCGGAAAAGTTCGCGCGCGAGCCCCCTCTCCTCGCTGAAATCGTAGCCGGGCGCCTTACCGAGTAAATAATTTAAAAGTCCGGGAAAGAAAAGAAGCGCCGCGAGCGTTAAGAGCAGAAAGGTTAAAAGGGCGGTGAGGAGAGTCCGCGCGAGGTTCCAGAGAAACGCGTTCTCCTTAAGCTCTAGGGACGTAAAGCCTGGAAACGGTTGGTTTTCGGGGGGAGGGGGCGTCTCTTCAAGGTTTCCGCCTTCCCGAAAAGCAGCGTCCGCCGGATAAACGGCGGACTCGGTCAAACTCGCCGGCGCCGCGCCGTAAGTTTTAACGGGATTGAGGCCCCAGCCGGTCGCGACGGGAACGCCTCCCACGGAAAAAATCTCTAGAGGGCTTTCTTCGCCCTGGAGGAAAGCGGTCAGGGAGTCTTGGAACTTTTTTAATATTTTCGAGGCGATCCGCTTCTGCCGCGAATCGGAGCTTTCCAGCTTGAGCGTCTCCATTTCCAGCCGGCGGGAAAAATCCGCTAAAAGAGCGTCCAGATTCGCCTTTTCGCCGGCGCTTAAAAAACGGTGAGCCCGAATCTCGCCCAAGACCTCGGTATGCCACTCCAAAGCGTTGGAGCCTGGTTTTTCCACGGGGATCGCCAAAACGGCGGAAGCCCCCGGGCCCAAATTCATGTCCAGGAGCCTGGCTAGGAGATCGCGCAGACGCACGGGCCGCGTTCCCTCGACGGAGTCGGGGCTGAATTTAAGCGGATCGGTCCTGGTTAAGAGCTGGAAGGGCATAAGGCGTTTAATTGGACTTATGTTAAATAAAAAAGGATGTTTTTAAGCTAAAATATATGCTAAGAGCAATATATTTTACTAATTAAAATTAATTTAGGGAAAAATTCATCCGCTTTTCGGGGCTTGAAAAGCTTCATCTTTTGCCGAGATAGGTGAATTTGGTGTCGAAGGGTTTCCGCGAGTCCCGGGTGAAATTTCGTTCGCGGTATTTGCAGGCGGTCCGGTTTTTGGACTCCGAAGTGCAGGTCAGGGCGTATTGCGTGAAGGAGAACCCTTCTTTGGGGCATTTCGCCCCGTTGTCGACCACCTTCACCTGGCCTTTGCTTCGGGTGACTCGCACGCTGGTGGAGCAGGTGTCGATCCTTTTTCCCGACTTGTCGTAGAGCTCGGTCGTGAGGGTGCCTCTGCCGTTTTTGTCGAAACAATAGACGTCGAAGATCGGACGCCCCGAGCTCGACTCTTTGATTCCCGCGTCGGATTTCCAGCATCCCTCCATGAACGACAAGTCGTTGGGATCGCCTCCCTCCGGAATGGAAAGGGAGGCTCCCACCTTGGGATCCGGCGCCTTGGGCGGCTTCGGCGCCGCCTGGGGCGGCTTCGGCGCCGCCTGGGGCGGCTTGGGCATCGCCTTGGGCGCTGGTTTCGGGGCCGGGGGCGGTTCCGGAGCGGGCGCGGTCACGGAGAAGGGGTCGAAGAGGTCGTCCTCGCCTGGGGCGCCCTCGTCCAAGGGGGCCTTGGGAAGGGGGGCGAGCTCGAGCGCGGCCACCTCCGTCCCGCAGCCGTTTAAAAGGAACTGATATTTTTCCCTCAGGGAGTAGAGATCCTCCGCGAGTCCGCTTTCCCGGCCGTCGTCGTGAAAGGTCTTCCGCGGGGAGAGAAAGTCCCTTAGGCCCGGGAAAAAGAGGTAAAGCGCCGCCAAAAGTAAAAAAGCGGTCAATATGGCGGTTAAGGAAATCCGCAGGAGGTTCCAGAAAAACGCCCCCTCCGCCCCCGCGACCGCCGTCGGCATCGGAGGAGTAGGGGCGTATTCTCCTACGTTCGAGAAGGCGCCAGGCTCCCGGGGAACTTCGGCCGCCGCCGGAGTCTGCTCCAAATAATTTAAATTGGCCTCGCTTATCCCGCCCTCGAAGGCTTCGGCTTTCCCCACGGGGATGAGGCCCCATCCGGTCACGACGGGCTCCCCCCCCACCAGGAAGACCTTCACGCCGGAGGGGCGGCCGTTTAAAAAGCCGTGGACGGAGTCGGCCAGGCGGGAAAGGACGCGGCCCGCGATCTTCTTCTGTCGGGAGCCGGAGTTTAACAGCCGGGCGGCCTCGCTTTCGAGCTTTTCCGCTTTTTCGGCCAGGACGGCGTTCGTCCGGTCGCGTTCTTCGGCGTCCAGCGTTCCGTATTCCCTCGCCTCTCCGGAAAGGTTCGTGTACCATTCCAGGGCGTTTTGGGCGTTCTTTTCCACCCCTTCGGCGAGAAAGGAGGATTCCCCCCCGCCGAAGGCGCTTTCTATGGAGCGCGCGATGAGATTGCGGATGAGAACCGGCTGCAGCCCCTCGACGGTATCGAAGGCGAAGCGCGCTAGATTCGTGGTGTCGAGGAGTTGAAAAGCCATCTGGACCGCCGCCGGCGACGCCGGTTAAGGGGAGGGGGACGTGGGTTCCGTTTCTGGTCGCGAATATTATACGGCGTTTCGCAAGGTTTGTAATCCGATAATATGTTAGTAATTTTATTAAATAATTAGACTTAATAAGAATGTTAAATAGCTGAAAATAATATTCAATAACTAATTTGCATATATATAATTCATCTAACCTGGGCTCCTTAGCGCCGGCGCCGGAAAAGGCCAGGCGCCGAAGGATAAGCCGCCCGCCCTCTACTGGGGCTTCAGGTAGGTGAAGGTCGCGTCGAAGTAGGGTTTCTTCTTATTCCGCAGGGAGCCCTCATTTTGGACGCGGCAGCTGGCGCGCTGGTTCTTTCCGGTCTCGCAGGTGAGGATGTCCACCGAGAAGCGGCTGTTGCTTTTAGCGCAGACGGGTCCGTCGTTTTCGATCACGACGCTTTTTCCCTCCCTGCGGGCCTTGGCCTTTCCCACGCAGTCCTCCAGGTGATTTCCCTTTTTGTCGTACTGTTCAATCAGGATGGATCCCGTTCCGGCCTCGTCCATGCAGTAGATGTTGATCACGGGGAGGGTGGTGCGGGAGTTGAAAAGGCCCGCGTCGGATTTCCAGCAGCCCTTAAGAAAAGCCAGATCGTCCGGATCGCCCTCTTCCGGAATCATCAGGGCGTCGCCCTCGGCTAAAACGGGGGGCGGCTTCTCCACCGAGAGGAGCCCTCCCGAAGCGTTCGCCGCCTCCAGGCTTTCTCGTGGCTGCTCCTTGGGAAGGGTTTCCGGTGTCGGAAGATCGCTCTCGGACGCCAGTTCGGGGCAGGCGGGAAGGCCGGAGAGGTAGTCCCGTCTTAATTGGAAGGCCTTGAGGGCCAGGCTTTTTTCTTCGGAGAAATTGTAGACTTTGGTTTTTTCGAAGAAGAAGTTTTTCAGGTCGGGAAATATCAGGAGGCTGAAAAGGAAGAGAAGGAGGAGGGTGGAAACGGCGGCCGCGAGGGTTCGTAAAAGGTTCCAGCCCCCGTCTTCCTCCGCCCCGGGGCCTTCCCAGGAAACGGCGGCTTCGGGGAGGGGCGAAGGGGGGAGGCAGCGGGCCGGAAGGACCCCCGTCTTTAAAATCAGCTCGGCGTCCATCTCCCTTTCGGGGTCCGGAGCCGCCGGCGGGTTTTTAAAGGAGACGCCCCAGTTGGAAAGGACGACTAAGTCGTCCGCCTGGTAAACCCCAAGGGGGCTCGGGCTTCCCGCGAGAAAGGCGGAAAGCGAGAGGGCGATTTGGCCGATGATGGTCCCGGCCACGTTCTCCCTTTTATCGCCGGAGTTTATAAGAGGGCGGGAAATAAGATCCAGGCGCCTCGCGAGGCCTCCGAGGGCGGAACGAAGACGCGTCCCGTCTTCGTAAGCGAGGCTGGAAAGGGGAAGCGCCGTTCCGGAAAGAGAGGCGCTCCACTCAATAAGCCCCGACTCCGGCTTCATCTCCGGATGCGCTAGAAGCGCCGCTCCCTGTCGCCCCAAGGATCGCTCCAGAAAGCGGGAGACGAGGTCTACGGCCCGTGGCGCCTCGATTTGGTCCATGCGGTCGGGCGCGAAGTCGTTTAGCGAGGTCGTTTCTAAAAATAACAAGGGCATATCGGTCCGTCACACCCTCCGCAGTCGGAAACCCAGGTAGAGGGCCGCCTGCTGCGCGGCCGAGCGCCTGAATATGCGGTGCTTTTTTATCTGTCTACGGATGTTTAAAAGATCGAATTCGGATCTGAGATTGACGACGGAATCTAGTATTTCCCGGCCTCCGCGGCTGAGATCGTCTTTCACGCCCGAAAGGGCGCGGAAGTTTCGATCGTTCATCGACCGGAAGTTTTTCAGCCAGGCCTTCTTCACCCGCCCCAGAAAGGCCGGAAGGCCCCGGTTGCTTCCAACGAGGTTCAAGCCGTGCTGCCGGTATTCCACCGTCACGGTGGAGTCGTAGACCACCAATCCGCCCGCGCCCGAGATCACCTGGTAGGCCCACCAGTCGTGGCTGGGAAGATCGAAGCGGCATCCCTTGACGATGAGTCTTCTAGCCTCGCGGTTGAACACCATGGTGTTGCCGCCGGCTATGGACTGGACGATGGCGTTGGAGAAAAGGGGGGGCGGAGCGGAGCGCAGGGGGGAAAAACCCGCCGGGGCGCCGTTTTCGTCGATGAGCTTGGTTCTTCCGCAGTACAAAACGGGTAGGTCCTCTCCGTAGGGGGCGATGAGTTTCAAGACGTGGCTCAGTTTAAAGGGAAGCCACACGTCGTCTTGATCGGCCCAGGCGAAATAGGCGGCGCCCGTTTCGTCTTGGAGGGCGAGGTTGAGGAAGTTTCGAGAAAATCCCCGTCCGGGCCCCTTTATCATCTTCACGAGCTTGTCGGGCCTTCCTTCCCGAAACTCGTTTAAAATGGCGATGGTTTCGTCGGTCGAGCCGTCGTCCGAGACGGTCAGAGACCAGTGGGGGTAGTCCTGCCCTTCGATGGACTTCAGCTGTTCGGAAAGGAATTCCCCTCCGTCGCGGGTTCCCATGAGAATGGAGACGCGTTTTTGAAATTCGGGCATTTTATCCGCTAAACATCCCCGGGGTCCGTGAAACTCCCGCTCCGTTTTGAAACGCGGCCTGTTTGGTTAAACGGCGGGCGTCTCCTTTCCGCTTCCGCCGCCGGGGTTTCAAGGCTTTAGGCGGATGGAGTAAATCCCAAAAGACTTCCCGGGCGTCACCGAAGCGGGGGTGATAAATATGAAAGGCGTGGCGTCCGCGGGGCATTTCTCCCCGAACCGCTTTCCGGAGGGATGGCTTTGATCTTTTTCCGGCGGAAAAAATCGGATGGGGGGGTCCGCGGGTGTTGTTTGATCGGCGTATTGGCGGCGACCCGAAGGGCGCCGCCTATTAGCCAAAGACCTATTCCCTTTTCGTGAACCTCGTGTTCATCTCGCGGTCCACCCCCTCTTGGCGCAAACGGCACTTCGCCTCCGTCTCCCCGGGCTCGCAGACGACGGAGGAGGGCACGAAGTTCCTCACTCCGTCCGAGCAGACGGCCGCGGTCTGGCTTTTAACCGTCAAGGATCCGTTTTCGAGCTTGGCGTCCGCGCCCGACCGGCAGGTGTCGATTATCCGGCCGCCTTTGTCTTTTATGTTGGCGTAGATGTTGGCCTTGCCCTTTTCGTCGAAGCAGTAGTAATACTCAATCTCCTCGCCGGTGTTGGAGCTGGAGAAGCGGGAGCTGGAGTTCCAGCAGCCTTTGAGCCAGGGCATGTCGCCCTGGGCTCCCTGGGCTCCCGCCTCGGGCATGGTCAAGGGGGCGCCCTCGCCCGGTTTGTCCGCGCCCGGCCGGGAGGCCTCACCGCCCTCGGGCGTCCTGTTTCCGTCGGCGGGATTAGCGCCCGGCTGGTTTTGGGGATTTTCCTCCGGGCGGTTCTCTCGAGGCGAGTTTCCATCGTCTTGGAGCCTGCCGTCGTCTTGAATGGCGCCGTCGTCCGGCGGTGGATTTTTCTCGTCCGGAGTCGGTCCCTTATCGGGGAGGGTTCCGTCTTCGGGGAGGAGACCCGCCTCCGGCGGGAGATCCCCCTCCGGCGGCCTTTCGTCAACGGGGAGGTTTTCATCCACCACCGGGCCGACCGGAAGAGTTCCATCGGGAAGGGTTCCGTCCGGAAGGGTTCCGTCCGGAAGGGTTCCGGCGTAAGCCGGATCGAAGGGATCGGTTCCGCCGTACAAGGCGCCGCCCTGGCCCGGGATCTCTCTTACGACGCCGTCCGCCTCCGGCGGGTCCTTATCCGGAAGGTCCCGCTCGGGAATCGCCAGCTCCCTTCCGGGAAGGGGCGCGGCCTCGGCTCGGTCGGGGAGGACGCAGGCGCCCAGTTTTCCATCGTACTCCATTCTAATCTCGTAGAGTTTCCCCCACAGGGATCCGGCTCCGGACGGATCGAAGGCCGGCGCGGGAACCTGGAAGGGGAGGAGCTTTAAAAGGAAGAGGATGAGGAGGAGTAAAAGGAGGGGAAGGAGCAGCAAGAGGAGGGTCCAGAGGATCCACCAGGGAAAGGCGCCCGCCAGGGCCGGGGCCGCGGCCGCGGCCATGAACCCGGCGGGGGCCGGAACGGCCGGGGCCTGAACCCGGGGAAGGGTTGGGGCCGAAACGAAGGGCCCCGCGCCCTCGGTTAATTCGGCGGGCATGCTCTCGGAACCGGCCTGAAGCTCGTCCGTGCCCCAGCCGGCCGCGACCAGTCGGCCGTCCACCCAAAAGAGCTTGAAGCTGGCCCGGGTTTCCAGGATGCCCTCCACGCACTTTCCGGCGTAGGCGCGGTTGGACGAGGGGGAGGCCTTGAGCTTTAGGGCCAGATCCTTAAAATCCGCCAGCCTCTCTTCGAGGGTTTTTTCGGCCCGCTCCCTTTCGTCCGGGGGAAGCTCCTCCAGGGGGACGGGCGTCCCCGGGATCGGGGGGTGCCATTTAAGCTCGCCCGTCGTTTGGTTTATTTCCGGCTCGGCTAATAAAAGGGGGGGCTTTCCGGAAATCTCCCGCTCCAGAAGCTGGACCAGGAGGCTGTACTTCTCGAGGACGGCGGAGCCCTCGACGGATTTGAGCCTGATCTCCTTGATCTTGGAAACGCGTAGGGGGGTCTTGGCCATTGGGCCTCCTAGGCCGAGCGGTGGGGGCTCAGCCGCCCATCTGGTAGGCGATCTTGTTTTCGCCCAGAAAATCCAAAATGGCCTGGTCGCCCTGGGAGAGGGAGCGGTAGGCGCTTTTCAGCTCGGCGTCGTAGGTGACCGCCGTGTTGATGCCCACCACGTCTCCTTGGGCGTTCACCAGGGGGCCGCCGCTGTTTCCCGCCCCCAGCTCGGCCGTGTGGTTCACCACGTCCGTTCCCTGAAACTCCTGGATGACCGAGACCACCCCCTCGGAGTAGACGATGTCCGGAGACTCGCTCTCCGGCGAGCGGCTAAAACCCGGATCGGCGGCGATGATGAAGCCCGGGTAGCCGTAGGCCGCCACCCTATCGGCTCTTTTCAGAGGCGTCCGGCTGAATTTCAGAACCCCGTGCGCGCCCGGGGCCTCGAAGAGCTCCAAAACCGCGAGATCCCGATCGAAGACGCCTCCTCCAGGATGGCTGGAGTAGCCCGCTATCTTAGCCGAAAGGGGTTTTCCCAGCGTCTTGTTGGTGACGGTTATTTTGGGGGAGTCGGATCCGATCTCCGATTCCACCACGTGGCGGTTGGTGAGGATCTGGCGATCGTTTATGAAAAAGCCCGTGCCCCGGCCCTGGGGGGTTTGGATGAAGACGGTGGCGCTCTCGATGTTGGCCCCGATTTCGGGAAACTCCGGCTCCACCCCCGTCAGGGGGGGGAGGCCGGATCCTTCCGGGGGAGCGGGATCCCTAAATAGGGGAACCGAGCTCTCCACCGGCGCGGCCTGGCAGACGTCGCCGTTCAAGGCCGTCTGGTATTTGAGGATCTCGGCCTCGAGGATGCGGACGTTTTCCCGCTGGAGGTTTTCCAGATCCAGCTCGGCCAGGGCCTGACGCTCCTGGAGCTTGGGGTAGTAGTATTTATAAAAGAGGACGGCGCCGGCCACCGCCAGCAAGAGCCCGATGAGGAAGCCTAAAAGATAGTATTTCCCGTGGGAGGCCTTGGCCGCCTGCGCCGGAGGGGGCGGAGGAGGAGGAGGAGGACCGGGGGCGTAGCCGGGGTTCGGGTAGGGATAGCTGTTGGGGTCGGCCATAGTCGCTCCTTAAAAGGGGATCGCTAAAAGGTCTCCGGGAAGGCCACCTGGTCCTTCCGCGGGCCTTAGAGCCGGCGGAGGATGTGTACCGGCTGGATTTTTCCGGAATTCGTCCGGAAGGCGGCGGAGTGTCCGGTTAAAATCAAATAATGTTTTTTATATATAATTTATACATAAAAAAAATAAATAAAAATTATTAGTATGTTTTATCATGATTTTTATTACAATAGATAAAATTATGGAAAATAGCAAACTTTTGATACGGAGAAACCGACCGCTCACGGCGCTTTCAAAACGCGGGGGCTTTTTCCTTCCGAAGTGAACAATAGTAGAAATTTTCGCGGTTTAAAGGCGCTCGGAAAAAACCGTTTCCGGGTAGCGGCGATTGAAGACAACGAATGAAGACAACGAATGAAGACAACGAATGGAAACAACGAATGGAAACAACGAATGGAAATAACGAATGGAAACAACGAATGAAAACAACGAATGAAAACAACAATTTTCAACGAATAAAATAAAGATGAAAAAGAAGCCGGAAAAAACAGGCGGGTTCCCGCCGCTTCGGCGCTTTGAACAATGGAAATCTTTATCGAGCGAAACGCCTAACCGTCAAGCGTTTTCGGAGAGCGTAAAGCGCGTCTTTCGATGTTTTTCCGCGCACGTTTTTTCCTTATCGGTCAAGACCCGCCTCCCTTTAAAGACGGCCGCGGGCGGAACGCCGCGGCCGTGGAATGGGAACGGGTTTTCACAGCGGATTAATGAATTTAATTTAAACGGCCTCCCGTGATTGAAAAACCCGGATGAGGGGACGATAGGGATTTTCTTCCAAAAAGGGAGGCCGGTTAAAAAAATAATGAATCAAACGAAAAAAAACTAAAGCCGGAAAGGATCCTAGTCGAGGGAGGCGGATTTAGGATTTTCCGGTGTCGAAACCCTTGGCCAGCTCGATTAAGCGTGATTTCACCATCTTTATCATGGTGTCGCAGTCTGTGAGCAAGCCGTCCAGATCCTGATCCAGAAGGGTAGCCTGGTTTACGACACCTTTGTTCTGCTCCAGTTTCTTGTTGTAACCCTTGGCGCGCGCGGGGGAGGGTTTGTCGGTGGTTCTCTTCATCTCCTCTCTATGCACCGCCTCGAAGGTTTTAATGTTCGCGACCGAAGCGTCGTTGTAATACTGGAGGATCTCCTTGGCGTCCGATGATCCGGCTTGGATCTCCTTCACCCTTTCAAGCATCTCCTCCCGGGACATCCTTCCCGCCTGGTAATCGCTTTTAAGCTTGTTGTAGGCGGCCCGGTAGCAGCCGGCGGTGGACCTGGCCGAGGTAACGGCCGAGTTCAAAGTCTTGTAGTCCTCGTCCATGTACTGCGCGTAGGTGGCGAAACGCTCCGCCTGGTTCTTCTGCTGCACGTCCTTGGTCACGATGTAGGAGACCGTGGCGCCCGCCACCGCTCCGATGGCGGCGCCGATCAAGATGTTTTCGGTTTCCCCGGTCATGGCTCCCGCCACGGCGCCGAGGAGGGCTCCGCCCACGGCCCCTTGGGCTATTCTGGTGCTGAGCTGCTTAGCCTCCTCGCGGAGGGTGGTGATGGGTTCGTAACACTGGGGATAATGCTTGACCACGACGGTCTGCTTTCCCGGCACCGTGGCGCAACCCGGGGCGATGAAAAGCAAAGCGATCGTCACAGTCGACAGCGCCGCGAGAACAGCCGAAGGAGAGGCCGGGGCCTTTTTTCCGGCTGGTGTCTGATGGATACTCATTAGAAACTCCTTTTGAAGTTAATGTGACATAAATTGAATATAATATGTGAAATGAAGAATTGTATAAATCTTCAAGGTTGAAATTGATGGAATTGTTAAAATTGAAGCGTCAATTTACAACGCGGCGAATTCAAGGGAATTTAAGCGCCGCTTCGCGGGCGGCCTTCAACATGTTATAGTTCGGGCGGCCTATTCTAGCACAATTTCCCTCCGGAAGAAAAAATTCGGAAAGCCGTAATTCGCCGGAAATTTCCTTCGAGCGGGGGAATCGAACGCGGAAAATAAGGAAGGGGTGGCAAGATTTTTCAAACCTCTTTGGCTTTTTCGCACCTCATCGCCTCCTGGGCGTGAGGGGCGCGTCCTTGAAGGCGGATCCCTCCCAGTTCTTCTCCGAGAGATGGCAGAGGGCGGCGGCTCCCTTTATTTTTCCCTGAGAGCAGACCACCGCCATTTGGGGGTAGCTTTCCCCCGAGGCGCAGGATATTTCGCCCGCGCTTTCCAGGCGCAGTTCCCCGGAAGAAGCGGTGGCGGTGGCCGCGGAAACGCACTGATCGGATCCCGGAGCCTTCTCCCTTATCAGCATCTCCGTCTTGTCTCCGGAGCGGCAAAATGAGAGGGTCCAGGGCTTTCCGGTTACCGAGTTCAAAAACTCCGTTCCCGGCGTCTCCCAGCATCCCTCCAGGTACTTGAAGGATTCGATGGCGCCTCCCTCGGGAAGAACCAGGCAGACCCGTCTGGATTCCAAGTAGCGGGTCCGGTTTTTATAGAGCTCGGAAAGGGTCGATTGGTACGCCGAACCGCCGGAGGGGGCTTCCCCTTGGCCTCCGAAGACGTGGTTCAGGGAGAGGAGGACTTCGGGCCGAAAGACGAAGCCCAGGGCGATTAAAAGAAAGAGCCCGCAGACGAGTCCGGTGGCCGCGACCAGGGCGAACTTCCGCCCCGAAAGGGGGGGTCCCTTGGGCGGCGGAGGCGGCGGGGGGGGAGGGGGCGGCGGAGCCGCCTCCGGGCAGCCGTACCCAGGCGCCGGAGCCGGGAGCGAAAAGTCCTCCGGATCCGCCTGGAAGGGGAGGGGACTCGCCCCCGAGTGGCCCCAGAAGGCGCAGGTCACGTTGTCCCCGACGAGGAAGAACTCGCACGCCTCCGGGCGGGCCAGGGCCTCCCGCATGTAGACGCCCAGCTGCTTTTTTTGGAAGTCGGGGGAGCCCTTGAGGGCGTCAGCCCGGGATCGAAAGGATTCGACGAGCTGGGCTATCCGGGCGGAAGCCAGGGATCCCTCGTCGGGCGGGAGATCCCCGACCCTTCGAGCCGAGCCCGCGAGCGAGCTGTACCATTCGATGGAGTCCTCGTCCCGGCGGATGACCGGCTCGGCGAGAAAAGAGGCGAGCTCCGGGGTTTTTTTCAGCTCGTCCCGAATAAGGCCGTGCCAGGCCACCACGGCCTTGTTGTTCAATATGACGGGAGCGCTTCCGGAGAGGCTCGATTTGGCTATCATCCGCCGCGGCATTGGCGCTCCTTTCAGCGGGAATCTGTTTTTCCGCCCCGCCCGAAGGGCGGGGCTCTCGGGGCGCGCCTTGAAACAGGCGGGCTTCACCCGAGGCTTTGAAAGCGAACTAGCCCCGGCCGGAGGCCGATGCTTTCGGCTTTCCGGCTATTCCGGCTCGCAGTCCTTGAGCTCCGGAGTTTTCGGGTAGGTGATTTTTCCGGAAGAGTCGAGGACCGCGTTTTGGCCGCAGACCGCGGCGGAGCGGGCCACGCTCTTCCCGTTTTCGTCCACCACGGCGAAGCCGCCGTCCCGGTAGGCCGGAGCCAGGCCCCCCGGGGAGTGGAGACCCACGTCCTGGTAGCCGGGCGGAAGGATCCAGCTTCCCTTCCGGTCCACCTGGCCCCAGAGGCCGTCTTTTTTCACCCAGGCCAAACCGTTCTCCCTAAAGGCCTGGAAGTCCTCCAGCTCGGGGGGGAGGATCCATTCGCCGGCGGCGGAGAGGATGCCGGTTTTCCCTTTGACCGTCCCGAAGGAGAGCTCCTCGTCCTGGACGCGGGGAAGGGCGTCCAGGGACGGCTCTATTAAAAACGTTCCCTTGGCGTCTATCATCCCCCAGCCGCCGGCGTCCTTGACCAGGGCGGCGCCTCTTTTGTTGAAGTCCCGGGCGTCCGTGAACTTGAAGTCCACGACCTTTTCGCCCTTCGGGTTTATGTAGCCGAAAAGGCCTCCTTTTTTAACCCGGGCGAGTCCGTTTTCCGCGAAGGGAGCCGTGAATTCGTACTCCGGCTTTATCGCCACCTGGCCTTTGTCATCGCAGTAGCCGAAGAGCTTGTCGTCGTTATCCTGGAAGCAGCCGATGAGCTTGTGGGGGAGTTTTCCCACCAGCGCCAGAATCCTCTCCCGGGGGACGGCCTCCAGCTTTTTTCCCGTCAGATCGTAGTAGAAGTGGGAGTCGCTGAGGTTGGTCTCCTTCACCCGGTAGCGTTTTCCATCCTCGTCCGATTCTATCAGGCGAAACTTGGGTTCAATTATCCATTTGCCGTTTAAATCCAAAACTCCGTAAAGGCCGTCCCTCGTCCGGATCTGCTGGCCGTTTAAGTCGAATTCCGGTTTGATCTCGTCCATGGAAGGCGGAATCAAGATTTTACCGCTTCCGTCCAGGAGCCCCTTCTTCCCCCCCTCGCTTACCACCGAGAGGAGGCGGCCATGCTCGTCTTTTATAAACTTCCCGATGGAGTCGAAGCCGAAGGGGGTTAAAAGTTTTCCCCCGAAATCCATGAGCGCGCACTTGTCCCGAACGAAGACCGCGGAAAATCCCAAATCCAGGCACTCGACCTTGTGGAACCTGGGGTGGTCCAGCCATTTCCCGTCTGGGGAGATCCTCCCCCACCAGTCCTTCCAGAGGCCGAAAAGCGCCGGGTCGTCCCCGTTTTCGCAGACCAAGACGTCGTCCAGAACCGGTTGGACGGCGTAGTCGCCCCGCTCGTTAATGAGCCCCCAGCCCTCCGGAGTCTGGACCCGGGCCAAGCCCCCGGCCCCGAAATTGTCCGCCTTGAGGAAGCTGGGCTCTATGGCCATTTCCCCTTTGGAATTCACGTAGCCGAAATTCCTTCCCAGGAGGAAGAAATGCAGATCCCTTCCGCCCCCTTTGGAGCCGCGGGCCTTGCCCGAGGCGTCCGGGGGAGCCGGGACGAGCTCCGCCCCGTAGCCCCGAACGGGAGAACTCATGGGGAAGAGGAGGGCGCTGATTAAAAGGATCCCGAAAAAGAGGTTCTTTAGAATTGGTTTAAGCCTGGGCATGCGGGAGGATCCGCCAAAAAGGCCTCCGGAAGCGGCGGGTCTTTCCGGAGGGAGGGTGGGGTCGGAAACGATTTCTTTCTCCTGGCGATTATAACAGAACGCAGGGCTTTAAGGTGGAGGGTTGCGGAGCTCGCCGGGGTTCAGCCCGAAGCTGAGGCTTGTCGGTGAGGACTCTCTCTTTAGTTATTTCTCTCAAATATTGATAATTTTAGTATAAATAGTAATAATTTATATAAATAAAATACTTTTTTTCTTTATTTTATCATCGCCACGGTAACGGAGGAGAGCGGAACGCCAAGAGCTGAGAGCTAAGAGCTAAGAGCGGAGAAAGCGGAGCGGCCGGGGAAGGGGGCTTCTCGCGGGGACGAAACTAAAACGGCGCCGAACACCCAACCGGCGGCTCCGTAAACGGAGCCGCCGGACGGGATACCCCCCTCCTTTTCCCTTCCCTCCACTTGACACTCGGAGCGGAAAACGCTAAGTTTATCCACGGAAGGGACTCTCCGGCGTTTCCGAATTATACCTCACGCCAGGGCGGGCCCGCTTACGAATGACGACCCGTAACGCCTGGAGGCTCTAATCCATGATTGTGTCCGAAAATGATAAGGCGAACGTCCCGCCCGCCGATAAGACGGCCGACCAGGCCGACTGGGATAAGGCGAAATGGGACAATGTCACCGACATGATCTGGAAATGGATCATTTCAGCAAGGCCGCGGGAGTTCTTCGAGTTTTTCGATCCCCCTCTCGCCTTACTCATAGACTTCACAGTCATGCCCGAAGCGGAGTTAGACAAGCAGCTCTACCCGTTGGGAGCTGATTCATCCCGAGGCTCGGTGCGTCCGGACATCCTTTTCAAGTTACATCTAATTAATGATAAATCACGTTTACTAATTTTCTTTATCGAGCAGCAGGAGAAGAAAGACCCGCGCCTGGCCGTTCGTTGCCATATAAGCCACAACCGGCTCATTGATTTATATCCCAATCAGCTGTACGGCGGCTTAGTCATATGCACCGGCCACATAATCGAAGGCAAGTATCTGTTAGATAAACACAAACATTACGGTATATTGAACCCGTTTCTAATAAAGGCGTTCTCTCCCGGTTCCTTCACTCTGGAAAAACTGGAGGAGAGCCCCCTGCTTTTCGCCAGCATCATGTACGCCGTCATTCTAAAATTTGAAGCGAACGAGCGGCACGCTGGGTTGGAAGAAGCCGCGGAAACGTTTCTAGGGCACCTGAAAAGGAAGAATTTTTCCGAGGAGGATAAAGGCTTTTGCGCCAGATTCGCTTGTGAAATATTTAACGTTTTGAACAGTAACTTCAACCTTGAATTGAGAAAGGAGTATGAAATGTTGCTTAGTAAGGTGGTCGAGGATTTGAGTGCCCAGCTCGCCAGGGTGGAAGGCCTGAAAAAAGGCAGGGAGGAAGGCCTGGCGGAAGGCAGGGCGGAAGGCAGGGCGGAAGGTAGGGAGGAAGGCGAGCGCAAAAAAGCCTTGGAGGTCGCCCTGAAGACTATGGCCTTGGATATCCCCGTAGACAAAATCGCCGAGATCAGCGGGTTGTCGGAAGAGGAGATTCTTAACCTCCGGGACGGAAGCCGGAAGGACTAGGCCGTACAGGCGGATCTAGCTAACCCTGGAAGCGCGCGCCCGCCCAACCCAGCCCGCCGCAATGAAGACCGGCTGGGCCTTCCATGACCGCTTGTTCCTCGACGGCCGCTTACTAAAAGCCGGAGAATCACGGAGGATTCAAAGGTTCCGAAACACCCATGGGTTCCGCCGACTCCTTTCAGGAGCCGTGTGAAATCCAAGGGGTTTCAATTAGGAGGCTTCCCGCTGGATTCGGTGTTCGGGGCTTCCTTCGGAGCTCCTTTTCAAGAGGCCTAAACTCTGCTAACATCTTTTTCCTGAAACTTCGCCCCCCGGGCGTTTACGCGCGTCTTTTAAGGCGTTTTTGGCGATTTTTATGGGTGGGCGGGGGCAGCTAAAGTTTAAGAGGGACACTATTGAAAGAGGATTTTTTTAAAGCCGGCATTCCGGAGTTCAACATCAACAACACCCTGTTCGTGGCCCGTCCGGGGCTCGTGTTCATCCTGGGAAGCCTAGCGCTCTGCATCCTCTTCTGGTGCCTGGATCTGAAAATCCCCCGCGACGTTTTCTTGGTCCTCTTTCTTTTCACCTCCTGGTTTTTTCGGGATCCGCACAGGGAGACTCCTCCCCCGGGCTTCGCCCTCTCTCCGGCGGACGGCACGGTCATCCGCCTGGACAAGGACGCGACCGATCCCTTAAACGGCTCTTCGGCCGTTAAAATCAGCATCTTCATGTCGCTTTTCAGCGTCCACGTGAACCGGGTTCCCGTGGACGGAACCTTGCTCTCCCAGAGCTACCACAAGGGCCTCTTTTTAAACGCCGGCTTCGACAAGGCGAGCGCGGACAACGAGAGGAACGTTTTGGAAATTGAAGATCCGGAAAAGCGCCGGATCGTCATGGTCCAGATAGCGGGCCTGGTGGCCCGCCGCATCGTGAGCTGGGTGAAACCCGGGGACCTATTGAAGCGGGGACAGCGTTTCGGCATGATCCGCTTCGGCTCCCGGGTGGATCTGTTCATTCCCCGGGACGCGGTTTTAATGGTCTCCCTGGGGCAGTCCGTTCTCGCCGGACACACCCCTCTCTGGCGTTACAAAGACGAGTAGGCCCCGAGGACGCGGTTCCTTCTCTCTCAATCTTCCGTCTCTTTCCTTTTAAGTTGGACTTTCGCGCGTTTATCGGTCGTTTTCCCCCGCGTCTTCCGTTCGTTTTCCCTTCGATTCGTGAACGTTCACAAAAATTTCACCTTACATTTAAATAGTATTTTCCATTTTAATCGACATGTCGCGTTTAGACCCGGCTTTGGCGGTTTTTCCGACCGATTTTCTTGAATCCTCCTCCGGCGTCCGATCGAAACGTTTGACTTGTTCGGCGCTTTCCTTTATTAATTGCCATATAAACTTTTGGCAACTTCGGAGCGCGCGTATGAGCGAGATTCTTTCCCATTTGTCGGAGAAGCATAATTGGCTCTTTCGCCCACCCCCCCCCCTCCCTGGCCGCGTCGAATATATGGGGAGAGGCGACGCGCGCTACGGGGTTTACGTCAAAGATTACTTTTTCAACAAAGGCAAGGTGAATTATAACAAAGTATACTTAGGCAAGGTGGTAAACGAGGCCAAGTGTCTTTTTTATAAGAAAAAGCTTGGCGGCTATTTCACCTTTTCCCTGGAAAAGGGTTTCGCCCGACTAGACGACCCCGATCACGCGTACGCTTTGAAAGCGGAACCGGAAGTTTCCCTTGAATTCGGCGACGCGTGGCTCTGCGACCAGCTCTTGAGGCGCCTTGGCCTCGACAAGGTCATTGCAAGCGTTTTTCCGGAAGCCGAGGACGCTATAAAGACGTTGGTCGCTTTCCGCCTGTTGAATAACTCCGACTTCTTCCTCGATGCCGAAAAGTGGCGGGAATCGTCTTACGCGCGTATCCTTTATCCCCAGGCGAGACTGGATCCCCACCGGATAAGCGAAATTCACGCCCGCCTGGGAAGGGAAGAAAATTATGTGAAATTCCTTACCAGCTACCTGGAAATTATCACGAAAAACACATCAGTTTATGGTAAAACATCCGCTCCGATACTAATCGACAGTGCGAGGCGCGTAAATAGCGTCAACCCTCGTTCAAGCCCCTATGATAAGCCTCAACGCGAAATAAGCCGGGAGATGAGGTTGATTTATATAGTGGATAAAGATACGAAATTACCTATATATTTAATAATTATTTCTGAAAATATTCTAGATGACAAAAATTTAATAACAATTTTGAATACATTAGATTGCCATGGCGTAAAAGTTGAGTCAATCAATAGACGGCGCTTATCGCCCTGATAAAAAATTAGAACGATTAATACAAACCGATATTCCTTTTTTACTCGGACTGACTCTAAATATCAGTGAGTCTAAAACGTTGTTGAACGTTTCCAGCCATGATTTAATTCGCCCGATCAATCTTGTTAGAGATCATGACCGGATTCTGTTCGCTAAAATAGTTCCCGTAAATTTTTTCAACCATGAATTATCCGCTTACGCGACGGTTGACTTAAACGAGTATCACAATGATTTTATTAACGCTGTTTCTCGTTATTTCGACGCGGACGATAAGAGTTTAAAAATTGATGACGCCTTTTTTGAGGCCGGCAAGTTCTTTTTATTATCATCAATTGATTGCGATATAAAAGAAATTATAGAATTATATCATACTAAACATAATAATTGATCATTTTTTCGATACGGTTATGACATTTACCAACGCCCCGCCCCGGGAAGGCCGTTTCGCGGAGACCTTCAAAGGGACGGCGCTCATCTCGTTTATCGCCCAGATCCTGCGTTCATACCTAAGCGTCAAGCTCGGGGACTCAATGTACACGCCGGACGGCGCTTTGTTCCACTTGCGGCGCCTGCGTGTCGAAGTCCAAAAAAAGCGCTCTCTCTTGAATGAACCCACGGAGCGGCAAAAGGATGTTTTCTCGCGGCTGGATGTTGATTGTCCCTTTTTAACTCTGGAAAGTGGCGACCTTTTACGAACGCCCTCTTTTAAATCGTCCGGGGAAAAGAAAAACAGCGGCGACTTGGCGGGAAAACCCGAAAATCTTAAACCGGCCTCAGACGATGGGAACGACGGGGACTTCCGGGCCAAAGTGAAAAGAGGACGTCCCAAGGGTTCCAAAAATAAGAATAAGCGGGAGTGAAAAATTAAAACGCGTCCGCCCCTCAGAGATGGCGAAGCGGCGCTCTTTCCGCGGGCGACTTCGGGCCGCAGGAGACGCATTGTCATCGGCGGGGATGGTTTTCGAATCCTGACGCGGCCGCGAAAAAATCGACTCTAAAAATTCATTAGAGATATAGCGCGTTATCTGGAATAAACCAAAATAGACCACACTATATAAAGCATGTTCTTTCAAAGTCCTAAAACGGCGGGCGCTTTTCGCGGGAAGCGTCGGTCTTGAAAAACAAGCGAATATTTTAGCCGTAAAAAATTGAGAATCATAGATTCTTCAACTTGTCAAAAGATTAACGATGAACTTTAAAATTTTCAAAATATATCTGATAATAATGTATTTTATTTATATAATTAATCAACAGCGTTTTATTGAATGATAGTCAACCTATTTTGCGTCAATTCAAACAACTTCCCCCAAATCGACCGGATAATAATCAAGCGCTTTCGCCTGGAGCCGCCCCCGTGGAGAAAAAAACCGTCATCCTCATACCCGCCCGTTACGATTCCACGAGGTTTCCCGGAAAACCCCTGGCCCCCATCCTGGGGAAGCCCATGATAGAGCGCGTCTACGAGCGGGCGAAGCAGGTTTCCGGCGTGTCGCTTGTGGCCGTGGCCACCGATTCGGAAAAGATCTTCGCCGCGGTGAAGAGCTTCGGAGGCGAGGCCGTAATGACCAGAGGAGATCACCTAACGGGTTCCGACCGCCTCGCCGAGGCCGCGGACATTTTAGGGCTCTTGGACTCGGACGTCGTGGTGAACGTCCAGGGCGACCAGCCGGCCTTGAATCCGGCGCACGTCTCCTCTCTGGTGGAGTCCATGCGGGGAAGCGGGGCCTCCCCCGTGAGCACCCTGGCCGCGTCCTTCGGCGACCCCGTGGACGTCTTAAACGAGAACCACGTGAAGGTCGTTTTGTCCAGCCTGGGACGCGCCCTCTATTTCTCCCGGGCGCCCATCCCGTACTTCCGGAGCGGATCGCCCGCCCGCCATCTCAAGCATGTGGGGATCTACGCCTACCAGGCGGGATTTTTGCGGGAGTTCGTGAAGCTCCCCCAGGGGGACTTGGAGCGGGCCGAGGGCCTGGAGCAGCTGAGGGCGCTGGAGCGGGGCTACCCCGTGAGCGTCCTCGTCGTGGAGGGAGCTTATCCCGAGGTGGACGTCCCCGAAGACCTCTTGATCGCTGAGAGGGTTCTCAGCGAGCAGCTGAGATCCCGCCCGAAGTCCTCGAAGTCTTAGAGCCGGAGCCCGGTTTGGAGTCGGATTTCGGGGGAGAGGGGGGCGTATCGCCCTAAACGCCCCCCGCCCCCGACAAGGCGCGCCGGGGGCGGGTCCCCCTTCGATCCTCCCTTGCTTTTCCCGGGCTCGCTTTTTATAATGATTTTCGCCTTTGAAAAAAAATCAACGTCTGCGCGGCCGGAGCCCCCGGCTGGGCGCGGGATTCTTTTTTCCGCGGTCCCCGTTTGAGAGTCGGCCGCCTGGAGCGCCCCCCCCTGGAGCCGCCGTTTTTTTGGTTTTTTCCGGCCTTCGCCGCCTTTCGCGGTTTTTCGTCTTTATCGTTTTCCGCCGCCTCGCCCCTTTAAAAGATCCTGAATTAGGAGAGTTCATGGCCATTCCCGGAAAACCCGTTCCCGCCTACACCATCGTCCCCGGCGGGGCGCTGCAGTTCATAGACTACGACGTGGACCTCTCCCTCATGCTGGGAAGGCGGCCGGTGGCCGAGACTCTTAAATACTTCCACGTGCGCCAATCCCAGGACGCCTTCCAGGATCCCACCCTGGATCGGACCGTCCTGGTGCCTTTGGAGGAGGCCGCGGACGACTGGGGGGTTTTTTACAAGGACCGGATCATAGGCGAGCGTCTGGAGGCGCACTACTCGGTCGCCTACGGGGCGGCCTTCAAGGCCTACGCCGGAAAATGGCTGCCCTTCCCCCTCTTCGCCCACCAGGGCCAGAGCTACGACCATTCCCCGCTCTTCGCGAACGGTCCCACCGACTGGGTCCGGGCCTGGCTCACGCCGCCCCGGGATCCCGAAAGCCTTTTGTGGAGGCTCACCTTGGTTTTCGATCCGGTGGTGACCGAAAGCCCCTCCCCGGGGCTTCCGGAGGGGGCCGGAAACGTCTACCACACCCTATCCCCCGCGGACGTGTCCGCGGGGAGCGCCTTTTCCCTGGCCTGGCACGAGAAGGACAACTCCTGGTTCGTGGACAAGTTGTCCTGGGTGAAGGAGGGTTTGAAGGGCGTCTGGGAGGCTTTTAGGCGCCTCAACCCTAGGGAGAGGTTGTCTAGAGTGGAGGAGGGGGCGCCCGCCCACGTCTTTTTAGGCTCCCTGGAAAGGGACGGGGGGACGGTCCCCCGCACCGAGTATCTGGCCCTCTACGAGGCCTTTCTGGAGGCCCTGCATTTAACCGACGCCCTGCACACCCAAAACAACCCTCCGACCTTCTCCACCCCCATCAGGGTCATAAATCCGGAAAACGAGAGCCCGGTGCAGGTGGATCTGGTGGTTGACATCGGAAACTCCCGCATCACCGGGGTTTTGGTGGAGACCCAGCCCGAGGGCGAAACCAGGCTCAACAACTGCTACCCCCTGGTTTTAAGGGACCTTAGCGACCCCTCCCGCTCGTATTCGGAGCCCTTCGACACGAGCGTGGAATTCATGGAGCCTTATTTCGGCCCGGCGGACTGGAGCTACTCGCCCGACTCCCGGGGCGTGCACAACACCTTCCGCTGGCCCTCCACCGTCCGGGTGGGGGAGGAGGCCCGGCGCCTCTCCTACAACGCCAAAGAGGAACTGGGACCCACGGGCATGTCCTCTCCCAAGCGCTACCTCTGGGACACGAGGGCGCGGAGGGACGTGCACTGGTATTTCAACAACTCGATGGACTACCACGGAACCGGCCGGGAGGCCCCGGCCGTGGCCCGCGGCTGCTTCGTTTTAAACATCAACCCTTTGGGGATACCGCTCACCGCCTTCAGGGACCCCGCCCAGCCCGGGGGATCGATCGTGAGCTCGAGGACGGATCTGGGCCGGGTGACTCTTCCCGAGCCCATTCAAAGATACGTGGGCCCGGACGACGACATCGGCGCCTACCAGGCCTCCTACAGCCGCAGCTCGTTAATGATGTTCCTCATTTCCGAATTGATCTCCCAGGCGCTCTCGTGCGTGAACAGCCCCGCGAAGCGGGCGGGGCTCCCCAACTCCAACCGGGCCAGGCGCCTGCGCAGAATCATCTTGACCATTCCCACGGCCATGCCCTTGGCCGAGCAGAATATTTTAAAGTGCTGGGCCAAGCTCGCGGTGGAGGCGGTGTGGTACTCCATGGACTGGTGGGAGGAGTATTTCGAAAAAAGGGACTCCCGGGATTTCCGCGCCTCCCCCGACATCCGCTGCGACTGGTACGAGTCCACCTGCACCCAGATGGTCTGGCTGTACAACGAGCTCAATAAAAAGTACCAAAACAACGGACAAGATCTTTTTCGGCTCCTGGGAAAACCCCGGACGGTGAGGAAAAAAGACCAGACGGGAAAAACCTACGAGGAGGAGACGGACACGATCAGGATCGCCTCGATAGACGTGGGGGGCGGCACCACGGACATTTCCGTCGTGACCTACCACATCCTGGAGCCCGGCTCCGCCACCCCCTTCGTCGTGCCGCGCCAGGATTTTAGAGACGGCTTCAACGTGGCCGGAGACGACATCATGCGGGAGATCGTCCGGAACGTCTTCCACTTGGCGCTGATAAAGCAAGCCGAGGCCAAAGGAGTCAAAGACGCCGAAAACGTCTTCACCCGCCTCTTTCAAGACACCGTGGAGATGGGCGCGGACGTGAACCGGGTGCGGGGGAGGCTTTTACGCGGCCAGTTCGTGGCCCACGTCTCGGTGCCGGCGGCGCTCTCCATCCTCAAGCGCTACGAGGAGACGGATCTGGCCGGAGACGATCTGGAGCGCGACTTCACGGTGCGGGAGATTTTGGGCGTCCCTCCGGAAGACGATCTTAAAGGGACGCATCTAAGGAGCATCCTGGACTACGTGGAGATGAAGCTCCAGGAGTCCGGCTGGCGGGACTTCTCGCTTCTCGATTTCAGCTTCCGGGTGAACTTCCAGGAGGTGGACGTCGCGGTGGTGCGGGTTATCGAGCAGATCCTGGTGGATTTGGGGGAGATCGTGAACCTCTACGACTGCGACGCCCTCATCATGACCGGCCGGCCGTCCCGGTGGCCGGCCGTCATGCGGGCCCCCTACGAGCGCAACTTCCTTCCGGTGGACCGCATCGTGCACATGCACCGCTACCGGGTCTCTCCGGACTACCCCTTCTCCAACCACGGCCACATCGAGGACCCCAAGACCTCGGTGGTTTTGGGCGCCATCGTCTGCTCGCTTTCCGAGGTGGGCCTAAGCGGGGTGACCCTGGACACCGCGACCTTCATCCCCCAGCCCATCAACCGCTTCATAGGCGTCTTGGACGAAAGGGGGAGGCTCTCCTCGGCCGCGGCCAACGTCTGGTTCACCAACACCGAGGTGCACACCGGAAAGGAGGTGGCGGACGCGACCCGGGTGGTCACCTTCAACGCCAACGCCTCGGTGGGGTTCAGGCAGCTCGCCTGCGACCGCTGGACCACCACTCGGCTCTACAGTTTGGAGTTTCGGGACTCCCAGGCGGCCCAGGCCGCCACGGGGCGCCTCCCCTACAGGGTGGAATTGCAGTTCGACATGAAGGAGGCCCCGGACCAGGAGGACTGGACCAAAAGGGGCCAAAACCAGCTTTTAAGCCGCACCGAGGGGACCTTGCGGGTCCTTTCGGTTCTCGGCCGGGACGGCCAGAACGCCGGCCGCGACAGCGTCCAGGTTCGGCTCCAGACGCTGCGAAACGCCGACGGCTACTGGCTGGACACCGGAGACTTGAGCCCCCTGTGAAAATCATCCTTCGCGGGCCGAACCGGATTGGGGGCCGCGACTTTCGTCTTCGGGGCGAGGCGTCCGGCGTTTGGCGCCCGAAGCGCGGCGCCCGCCGCTTCGGGGGGCGTTTTTCCCCGTTTTTTGGATCTTTTCCGCGGCTTTTCTCATTTTTTTTTCGCCGTTTTCCCCCTTTTTTTCCGCGCTTTGTCGGAACTTTTCCGGACGCGCCTTAACTTTTAGGAGTCGTTTGAAGAATGGACCCCGTCACGCTCAAGGAATGCGCCATCGAACTTAGGCTCATGGCGAGGGAGGGGGAAAAGTGGCTCCTCGACAACGAGGAGGCCCAGGGTCCCCAGCCCGAGGAGAGGAAGAACCTGCGCCGCGCGGGGAGGCGTCTTCAGACCATCGCCCGCGCGGCCGGCACCAAAACCGGCATCGCGGTCTTCGGGCCCTCCCAGGTGGGGAAGTCCACCCTCATAAGCGCCTTGGCCAAGCCTAGGCGGGGCAAGCTCATGGTGGATTTCCAAGGGAAGCTTTTGGATTTCATCAACCAGGTGAACCCCACCGGCGGAAAGGAGACCACCGGGGTGGTCACCCGCTTCTCCTTGGACGATCCCCCCCGCTCCCCGGACGACTCGCTTCCGGTGTGCCTGAAGATATTTTCGGAAACCGACATTTTAAAGATCCTCGCGAACACCTACTTCTCCGAAGGGCAGGGGGCCTACCGCCTGGACCCGAAGGAGCTGGAAACCGCCTTGAAAGATCTCTCCGAAAAGACGGGGGCGCCCTCCCGTGCGCCCTCCCTGGACGACATGGAGGATCTGAAGGAATACGTCGAAAGCGTCTCCCGGAATTTAAAGGCCGGAGACGATCTGACTTCCATGTTCTGGCCGGCCGCGGTGGAGCTCGCGGGCAGGCTCGAAATCGAGGATAGGGCCCGGCTCTTCTCCTTTATCTGGGGGGGCCTTTCCGAGTTCACCAGCCTCTACAAGGTCCTCTACCAAGCCCTTTCCCAGCTGGGCTTTCCGGAAACCGCCTTCACCTCGATTAAAGCCCTCTACGAGGAGGACGTGACTCCGGACGGCCGGAAAAACAGCGTGCTCCACGTGGACAGGCTTTTGGGGATTTTAGACGGAAACCCGACCGACGCCATCCCCGTGGTCTCTCTGGAGGGCCGCAAGACCAATCTGGCCCGGCCAGTTCTCTGCGCCCTCATAGCCGAGCTCCACGCGAAAGTTAAGGAATCCCCCGGGGACTTCATGAACGGGGCGGACATTTTGGATTTTCCGGGCTACCGCTCCCGCAGCAAGTACGAAAATTTCCGGGAGGCCGTCAAAAAGGCCGACGAAATCAAGAACTGCTTCATCAGGGGGAAGGTGGCCTACGTCTTCCAGCGCTACTCGGCCATGAAGGAGATAACCGTGATGCTTTTGTGCATCAAGGACAGCAACATGGAGATAGCCGATCTCCCCGAGGTGGTGAACCGCTGGATCGTGGATTCCCACGGCGCCACCCCGGAGGAGCGCTGGGGGAAGCAGGTCTGCCTCTTCATGGTTCTAACCTTCTTCAACGTGCACTTCCAGCGGGGCGAGGGGGAAAGCGATCTGACGAAAATCTGGGAAAACCGCCTCACGGCCTCCATATCCCAGCCCTTCGACAAGTCCGACTGGCCCAAGAACTGGGCCCGCCGGGGAGGCTCCACCATCCCCTTCAACAACTGCTACTGGCTCTTAAACGTCTTTAGGAGCATAAACTTTTTAAACGTGAACGAGGTGAGCCTCGAGGACGGAGCCGAGAGACTCCTCCTTCCCAGCCAAATCGCCTCGGGGGAGGATCAAAACACCGCCTACATCGCCAAGGGCGTCCGCCCCGAAATGGAGGGCTGGCTCGCGAGCCTGCGGGAGGCCCACCACAAGACTCCTTTGGTGCGGAGCTTTTTTAGAAGCCCGGAGGAGGCCTGGGAGGGGGCGGTGTCCTCGGAGGACGGCGGTTGCGCGTACATCATCTCCAAACTGGAGCCCATCTTGCGGGCCGACATCAAGACCGCGCAGCTGAGGTCCCTGGCCGTGAAGGAGGGGAAGGTCCTCCAGGACATCGTGAGCTTCTTCTACCAGGGGGGATCCACCGAGGAGGAGACCCAGAACAAAAGGAACCTCTTCAAGCGCGTCGACAGCGCCCTCGCGAAGCTGGGAAACCCCGAAAACATCGATAGGATCCACGCCCTCAAGTCGGGAACCCCCTGGCACCGTTTCGGACTCTTGTTAAGGGATCTAACCTTCTCCGACGACGAGTGCTACGAGATCTTCACCCGACCCGAGGCCCTTTCGGGGAGGCGTCCGGAGCCGGCGGCCGGGGATCCCCCCCCCGCGGATTCCCAGGCGGCCTCGAAGGCTGCGGAAGCGGAGCCGGTCACCGAGGACGACATCTTTAAAAACCTCTTCGGCGACGACGAATCCGCGGCGCCTCCTTCGGACGGCGCTCCGGCGCCTCCGGCGCCGGAAAGCGTCCGGGAGGACGACAAGGCCAGGCACTATAGGCGGGTGTTGGAGACCGAGTGGCAGGCCGCCTTGGAGCGCGTGGCCGCGAACCCCTACAAGCTGCGCTACTACGGCTTCAACCCCAAGGACCTGAAAGACATGATTTTGGAGCTCAAGGCCGGAGCCGCGAGGCTGAAGCTCATGCCGAAGATAGAGGATGCCTTGCGGGAGGCCTCCAAGTACGCGAACGTGAACCAGGAGGCCAACATCTGGAACCTCTCCCGCATCGCCTCGGCCAAGCTCTCGGACTTCGTGAACTATCTTGGCTACTCGCCCAGGGCCCTTCCCGACCCGGCGGCCCGCACCGTCTCCATCTCGACTAAAACCTTCACCCTTTTTCAGAAGGCGGAAATCAAGGGGGAGTACCCGGAGCTGCCGGATCTGCCCCCGGCCTACGAGAAGCCCTACCACCGTGACTGGCGGCTGGCCCTCTACCAGCTCATGATCGACAACGTCTACTTCGCCGAGCGCACCTACGACATCAAAGAAAACGAGCGCCTGGGGACCATCAAGGGAAAGGTCGACCGCAGCAACGGAAAGCTCCGGGAGGGTCTGGAGCCACCCAAGGTCAAAGCCGCGGCCGGAGGCGAGGTGGTTCACTAGGGAGGGAGGTCTTCCCGGGGGACGCCCTCCTTCAAGCCGTCGGCGGGACGCGGCCGCCCCCCCGCCCGGGAGGGCGGGGGGGCGGCGTTTTCCAGCGGAAACCCCCTTTAAACTCCGCCTTTGTTAAAAAGCGCCCCGAAGGCGCCGCTTTTTTTCCCTTGGGCTCCGGTTCTTTACAAGCCCGCCGCGCTTTGAAACTCCGGAAAGCGGCGGGACTAATCGTTCAATGGCGGAAAGGGCTTCCGGCGTTTATCGGAGCGCCCTTAAAATTTTCCGCCGCTGGACGGTGGACGCGGGGGAAAGTCGCCTCTCTTTCGAGCTCCTCGGGGAGGCGAATGTTTTTCGGGCCGCCCGCGCTAATTTGTTCGACCACGCGCGGACGCTTTCCAGATCCGGGAGAACGGGCGTTCCGGAAGAGTCCCGCGGCTCATTTCCAAGGTCGGGTTTTACATTTCCCGCCTTTTATTTTAAAGTGGTGGGGAAAAGAAGCCTCCTCCCCGTTTCCGCCCTCCGGATTCTTCGTTCCGGAGCCCTTTCCATTTCTTGTTTTTCCGTTGCGGAATCTCTCCTATTCCCGCTCCTTCCGTCTGAGTTTCCCAATTTTTCTTTTTAAGTCCCGCGTTCCGTCTTTTCAATTTTTCAATCTTTTTTCTCTGTTTTCAAATATTTTATCTTTATTTCGCTTTCTTTTTAAAATATTATCTTGATTTTACCTTCCCTTAAAAAATTCTACCTTTGTTTAATCTAATATTTAAAAATTTCATCTTGATTTCGTCTTCTATTGAAAAATTACGTCATGACTTTATCATCTTTGAATTTCATTTTGATTTTATCTTCTTTTTAAAAATTTCATCTTGATTTTACCCTCTTTTTCGCCCCCTTCCGAAAGTTTTCGCGGGGAGGAACCCTCCGCTTTTAGAGGTTTTTAATGGCCAGAGCCAGACTGGAAAACCTGACCGCCGCCAAAGACGGCTGGGCCCTTTTATCCGTCACCCTCTCGGACGATGAGAAGGGGCGGATTAAAATCGACCCGGACGAGGCCGACTTCAGCCTCGCCATAAAAAAGATCCAGTCGGACGACTTTCTCCATTGCGGGGAACGTGGCTTCCTGTGGGGGAAGGGGGAATTCTACTTCAAGATAAAGCGCTCCAAGAAGCTTTCCGGGGATCTGGCCCTGAAGATCTCTTCCCGGCTCACGGACAACTTCACGGAGAACCAGTTTTTCTTCCTCCTCAAGGGAGAAAATTTCGGACCCCTCTCTTTTCCCGTGATGTCGAGCGGGCTATCCCGAAGGCGGGACGCCGGAGCGGGGGGCTACCCCTCCTACAAGGGGCCCGGGGCGGGGGAGAACGCCGGCTACGACGAGGAAAGCGATCCGGAAATCGAAAGGATCGTCCCCCCCACGGGGAGGATAACGAACCACCCCGATCCCATGGCCGAACCCGGCCGGGGTCTATTCGTCCTAAGCTCCAAGAAGCCGATAACAACCGGACGGCGGCAGAATAGCGTGAGAGTCCAGCTCCTGGAACCCGTTGGGGCCCGGGAGGTCGCGACCGAGGCCGAGTGCGGAATGAGGCTTGTTTCCCCCGGGTCTCTTGAAATCGACCTTCCGCCGGAGCTCTGCCTCCGGCTCTCGTTAACCAACGACTTTTTCAATCTGTATCTGGAACCCGATCCGCTCTTAAACTTTCCCGCGGACTCCTCCGCCTTCGTGAAACCCGTCCCCAAAGAGCCGGAACCCCAGGTTTTATTGGCGCCCCGGGCGGAACTCCAAGACGATCCCCACCAAGGCGCCGGATGGGCCCTTTTCACCCTGGAGGCGGAAGGCGAGGCGGCGAAGTTCGATCTGGCCGAGGACGACTACCGTTTGTCGGTGAGGGATCCGGAAAGCGGCCTCCATCTCGCCTGGGCGGGGACGGGCTTCGACTGGGGGTCGGAACGGGGCTTCATAAACACCCAGCTGGTCTCTTTAAACGGCGGCGTTCTGGTTTTACGGCTCTTTCCCGGCCTCACCTCGAGGCTGGATAAAAGCCCCCTCCTTTACACCGTGAGCTGGAAAAGCGGCGAGATCTCCGAAACCCCGGCCGACGCCTCGGGCTTAACCCGGCTCCCCGTTCCCCAAGAGACCCCTTTGGAGCCGCCCGTTCCAGTTCCGGCGCCTCTTCCGCCCGCCGTCGAGAAAAAAGGGAAGGGGAAAATAATCGCCCTGGGGGCCCTTCTCCTGTTGGTCTTAGCCGCCCTCGGAGCCTTTGGCTACTTTAAATTTTACGCCAAGCCCGCCGAGACTGAGACGGCCTCCCTGAACCCGCCGGAGGCGCCTCCCGAAGAGGAGGCGCCCAAAGCGGAGGAAAACAAGCCTTCCGAGGCGGCTCCCTCCGAAACCCCTCCGGCGGCCGAATCTCCACCCTCCGAAACCCCTCCGGCGGCCGGAAACGCCATTCCGGACGTCCCCCCCACCGACCCTTCCGCCGCCGCCGCCCCGCCGGAGCCGGGACCCTCCGCCCCCACCCGGGTGGACGAGGCGGAGAGGCTCATCGGCGGGGGGAGCAGCTTCGCCCAGATGGAGGGGAAATACCTGGAGTTCGCCTCCGGAACCGATCCCGACTCTTTAGACGCGAGCTACCGCCTTCTCCAGGCGCTTTCGGTGTACGCCCCCAAGTACAAGGCCGTCTACGCCGAGTACTTCGATCCTTTGGTGAAGAAGCCCGCGCCCGACTACGTGGAGAAGAACGCCTTCAAGGCGTATCAACTCTACTCGGAGGCGGTTAAACTGGGAGACCTTTCGCGTAGGGAGAGTTTGGACGCTCTGAAGGAATGGAGCGCCACCGCCGCGGCCAAAGGCCAGCCCGGGGTGAGCGAGCTTTTAAGTTCCCTCCCGTGACTTCCATTAACGTCGCCCGGAAGGCCCCCCTGGTCCGGGCGGTTTTTTAAGAGACGCCTTTTCGCCGGCCGCGCCGGCGCTTTTAAAGGGACGCCTTTTCGCCGACCTTACTGAGGGAGGCGGAAAACGATAAGGAAGAGCTGGCAGCGGAACGGAATTAAAGGGAAGGGCGCTAAACGAAGGCGCGAAATTTTAGAGGCGATCGGGCGGGGAAACCCACGGAAACGGGGAAACGTCTAGGCGACGGAAACAAAATTCACGTACGGTAGGAAACCGATGGAAAAGAAACGGCCTCGGCGGGCCCGGACACGCGAAGAATTAACGAGGATGAATTGACTATGACCAGCGGCCGTTTTTTTCCGCGCCTTTCCCTAGGCGTCCTCCTAATCGCGGGCGCCCTCGTCCTGTTTTCCGCCTCCGGGCTTTTCGCCCAGAAGAAACCCCTCCTGGTGGAGGGGAAGAGCTCGATCTACCAGAGGCTGGTGACCCATCCCGGGGCCACGCCCCTGTCGGGTCCGGGCGGCGCCGAGGTCGGGCAGCCCCTTTTGACCTTCACGGTGCTCTACGTCTACGACATGAAGTTCGAGGGCGGCGGGAGATGGTACCAGGTGGGGGCCGACAGCAAGGGAACCAACCTCTTCTGGCTCAACTTCGAGCAGGTGACCCTCTGGAACAACAACATGACGGTGATGTTCGCGGAGAAGTCGGGCCGGCCCCAGCCGGTGCTTTTTTTCAAGACCGGGGATTATTTAAGAGAACTCGTGACGAAGCCCGGGATAGGAGGCATCCTCGAAGGGCTCACGGCGGATTTCACCAAGTACTTCGAGTCCGGCTCTCCGCCTCCGGACGATTTCCCGGTGTTGGCGAAGGAGCCGGGAGACGAGGAGGGGGCGGTGTCGGCGGAGAATTTCTACCTCATGCCCATCCTGGCCTACGACAACGGCATCGAGGGCTTGACCTTCCTGGAGGTGGTGGCCATAAACCCCGCCCGGCCGGACCATTTGGAGCCCATAAACAACCCCAAGGTGGGGATAGCCTTCGTCATCGACACCACCATCTCCATGCGGGAATACATCGAGGCCACCAAAGACATCTGCCGCTACATTTTCGATCTGGTGGAGAAGAGCGGCAAGGCCGCCGACACCTATTTGGCCTTCGTGGCCTTCCGCAGCTCGGTGGAGAAGAGCCCGGGGCTGGAATACACCACCAAACTCGTCTCCGACTTCACGCCGGCCACCGAAAAAAATTCTTTTTTAAGCGCCTTAGCCGGAGTGGAGGAGGCGAAAGCCTCCTCCCACTCCTTTAACGAGGACTCCGTGGCGGGTTTATCCCGGGCTTTGGATCTGGACTGGAACCAATTCAACGGGGGGGTGATCATTTTAATAACCGACGCCGGACCTCTGGATCTAAGCGATCCCAACCGCGCCACCCCGGACTCCGCTTCCACCATCTTCGAGAGGGCCAAGGAAAAGGGCGCGCACATAGTGCCCATCCACCTTAAAACCCCCCAGGGCCGCAACAACCACGGCTACGCCGAGGAGAACTACCGCCGGCTCGCGACCGAGTTCGGGGGATCCCCCACCTACATCCCCCTCCAGGTCTCCGACTCCACCGGGGGGGCGGGGCGCTACGCCGAATTCATGGAGGGCTTCGCGGACACCTTCCGCCAGGCCCTGGACTCGGGCGGCCCCGGGGGCGCGGCCCCCCCCGATAATCAGCCCTCCGACGCCTCCATGGGCTCCAGGGTGGGGGGCTACATCGGCTACTCCATCTATTTAAACTGGCTGGGCCGCTCCAAAAACACCGAGCCCATGACGGTGGTGCGCTCCTGGATATCCGACGTGGACTTGGGCGTGAAGGAGAAGAACTACTCCACCAACGTCCGGGCCGTGGACGTGTGCATCCTTTTAACCCGCGACCAGCTGAGCGCCCTCTCCGAAACCCTCACTCAACTAACCGATTTGGCCGAAAACGCCATCGGGGACGACAAGACGGACTTTTTTTCGGCGGTTTTGAACTCGTCACTAATGACCAGCACGGATCCCAAAACCATGGAGCTCACGCCGGCCTCGCGGCTGGGCGAGATGGGAGTTTTAGACGAGTATCTGGACGGTCTTCCCTACCCATCCAAGATAATGACCCTGACCAAGGCCGACTGGGACGCCATGCCCGCCCCCCAGCAGATGGACTTCATCAAGCAGCTGCGCTCCAAGATAAGCGCCTACCGCAAAATTAACGACAACTTGACCGGTTGGTACCGCAACAGCGAGGATCCGGGGGAATGGCTCTGCCGGGTGCCGCTCACGCTTCTGCCCTAAAATAATCGCCGGAAACGGCCGGAGATCGGCCGTAGGCGGTCTTATTAGATTAAAACGTATTGAAATTTGTTATTACATTTTATTTTCTAAATAATATATTTTGATATACTATAATATCGTATGATACATCGGATACAAGCTAATACATTCTTATATAACACTATGCAATCTAATATAATCTAATTTAGCCTAATAATGATTGATAAATTTTAATATAACTAACATATACACTAACGTCCTAAATAAAATTCCGCATTTTTTCTAAATCAATATATAGGTCATTAGTTACATAAATTTCGATAAATAGTATGAAGTCGGATAATATCGCTGCCAATTCTCAGATAGGGTCTTTCTGAGCAGTTTTGGCGCAGGATCTCTAAAAGCTTGAATATATGCCGGCTTTAGCCAATACTTTGAAGAGCTGATCCCGTGTTAGGACGCTAGTGAACATATATTAATAAAAATTTAATATTAGATAATATTTAATATAGTATAATAAATAATGATACAAATCAATACAACATAATAAATACTTATACATTCTAATATAGTCTGATAAATACCGATACAGTCTAATATAATCCGAAACAACCGGAAAGCGAAGCTTCCGCGTGAAGCGCCGGCGGGATCCATGAATAGCCCTGATGAAAGAGGAGACATTCCCCCAGGGACCATTTTAAGCCTGCGGCGGGTCACCAAAACCCGGCCGGGAAAAGTACCCTACCGCCTCATGATCGCCTCGCTTTCCGTCGAGCGGGGGAGCAGGATCGCTTTGGCCGGGCAGTCGGGGTCGGGTAAAAGCACCCTTTTGGACATGCTGGCCTTGGTCTCCGCCCCGGACCCTCCGGAAAAGGGATCCGAATTCGTCTGGGCGCCAGGATCCACTAAGGAGAGGTTGGACGTCTCCCAGGATTGGAAGAGCGGAAGCGGAAAGAGGCGGGAGGCCGTGCGCAGGAGGGATCTGGGCTACATCCTCCAAAGCGGGGGGCTTCTCCCCTTCTTAAGCGTCCGGGACAACATCTTGGTTCCGGCCAGGCTGAAAAAACATCCCGAAGGAAAGGACCTGGAGGAAAGGCTGGAGCACATTTCGAGTCGCCTGGGGATTCAGCGCCTCTTAAAAAAACTCCCCTCCCGGATTTCGGTGGGGGAGCGCCAACGGGCGGCCGCCGCCCGGGCGCTCATCCACTCCCCCTCGCTTCTTTTAGCCGACGAGCCCACCGCCTCCCTGGATCCCCCCACCGCCGCCAAGGTGTTCGAGCTCTTCCTGGAATTGGCCGGGGAAAGCGGGGCCGCCGTGGTGCTCGCCACCCACAACCGGGATCAAGCGGAGAGGTTCGGCTTCGCGGTCCACACCGTGGAGTGCGAGGACAGAGAGGGGAGGATCGTCTCCTGGCTTTCGCCCCCGGCGGGGGATCCGGAGGACTCCGGAAAACTTATAGTGGTCAAGACGGCGGACGACTAAAAGTGTCGGGGTTGACGCCGGAAACCGGCGTCTTGAACGGGACTCGGAAATAGGTTGCCGGAAAACCGGCCCCGGGAACGGACGCCGGAAAACGAGTGGCGGTGAAACGAGGCCGCTGAAACGAAGGAAAGGGGGGAGTTCCATCTTTTTTTTCACCTTGAAACTCGCCCTCCAGCGCTATTTCCGCGACTGGCTCTTCTCTTTAAACTCCGTTTTGGCCATGGCGGCCTATCTGGCGCCGCTTCTGGCCGTCATGGGGATCCAGGACGGCATGGTGGGCACCATGGTGTCCAGGCTCGCCTCCAACCCCAGGCATCTGGTGCTGGAGCCGAAGATCTTTCCCGGCTTTCCGTTGGAGTTCTTCGAAAAGCTTCGCGCCGACCCCGACGTCGTCTTCATCGCCCCCCACACCCGCTTCAACTCCCTGCAGGTGAAGCTCACCCGGGACGGGGGGGACTATCTGGACGTTTCCGTCATTCCCACGGGGGCGAACGACCCCTTAAGGGCCTTCTCCGACGCGGAGGAGGATATATCCGCCCCGGTGGGCTTAACCGACGTCTACCTGGGAGCCAGGGTTTCCGAGCGTTTGAAGCTGAAAAAAGGCGGCTCCGCCACCATGCGCTTCTCCCGGGCGGGGAGCGGCAAACCCGTGGAGACGGCCGACGTCCCGGTGAGGGTCAAGGGGGTGCTCCCCTTGAACATCTTAAGCGACATGAGCGTCTTCGCCTCCCAGGAGCTCACGGAGATGATTGAGGACTACAAGGACCTCTTCGCCGTGGAAAAGCTTGACCTCCCCGGAAACCCGAAGACCAGCCCCAGACGCTCCTACTACAGCTTCCGCCTTAACGCGAAAGACTTCGACGCCGTGGAGCGCCTGCGCCAGAAGCTCGAGGCCGGAGGCCTCGAGCTTAAAACCAGAAGCCGCGAGATAGCGGACATGAAGTTCATGGACAGGGCCTTCACCGCCGTCTTCCTAACCCTTTTAAGCGTGGTGGGCCTCGGGGCGCTTCTTTCCGCCGCCCTCAACTCCGTCGATCAGGTGGCCAAAAACCGCCGCTCGCTTGCCTGCCTCTCGCTTTTAGGCCTCCCCCGGTCGCATCTTCTGATATTCTCCTCTTTTCAGTCGGCCGTCACCGGGTTTTTCGCCTCCATCGGCGCCGTCTCCCTCTACCTCGCGGTGGAGGCCACCTTGAACAACTACTTCCTGGAGGCCGAGCACGCCCTCAGCCGCAACATAGGCGGCTTCAACAAGGTCTGCCACCTCTCCTGGGAGAAGCTCCTCTCCTCTTCCGGAGTGGTCATCCTGGCCATGATCCTGGCCTCCTTCGCGGCCTACTCCGCCATAGCCTCCATCGAGCCCTCGGAGGGGATGCGGGACGTCTGAAAGGATGAGGGACGTCCAAAGGGGGCTCTTTATTTCACGGCCCCTGTCGTTTCCGGCCGCCCGTTTCGTTTTCTCGCCTTCTTTTTCATTTTCTCGCCTTCTTTTTCATTTTCCGGCGGGTAGTTTATTTTCATCCATTCCCCTCCGCCGGCCGCGGCCGGCCACATCATCCCTTCGGGGAGTCGTTTCGAAAGGCTAAGATGCCCCGTAAACTTCCGCCGCTTCCCGCATTCATCCTTCCGGCGCTCTTCCTTTTCTTTTTCTTTCTCTCGTTTCCGGAGAACCTTGAAGCCCAGATCGTGCGCCAGGTCACTTTGGAGGCGGCCGCCAACCCCCGCCCGGACGATCTGGACTACCTCGTGCCCCTCCCCTGCGGCCTGACGATGGCCTTCCGGCCGGTCTTCATTCCGGAAAAGGGTTATCTGGGGGAGGTGAGCGGCTATTTCGGATCCGATCAGGGGGCCATCGGCGAAAACGAGGGCGGGGAGAACTTCATCAACCGCAAGCACAAGATCTATCTCGGATCCGCTCTCACGGTGGAAAACCTGCCGGAAGCCTACCGCCCCAAGGCTCAGGCCGAACTTGCAAAATTCGCCCCCGACGGGGGGGTGCGGACCCTCTTTCTCATGGGAAAGTACGAGGTGTCCAACGCCCAGTACCGGGCGGTCATGACCGGAGACTGCGCCTTGACCCAGGATTCCGCCAGACCGGCGGTTTCGGTCTCCTTCTACGACGCCTTGAAGTTTTCCGCGAAACTCATGGAGCTTCTTTTGGCCGAAAACCCGGAAAGCCTACCCCGGGACGCCGGGGATAAGAGAAACATAGGTTTCCTTCGGCTCCCCACCGAAGAGGAGTGGGAGTACGCCGCCCGGGGCGGGCACACGGTGCCCGACCCCGACGCCCTTTCCGAATTGGACTTTTTCGTCATGGAGGAGGGGAAAAACCTCAAGGACTACGCCCTCTACGACGACCAGAGCTCCCCCGCGGCGAAAAACGCCGCGAACATCGGATCCTACCTCCCCAACCCCCTGGGGATTCACGACACGGCGGGAAACGCCGCCGAGCTCATCTACGGAACCTTTAAAATGACCCTGGGCTCCAGGCTGCACGGCTCCGCCGGCGGCCCGGTGGCCAAGGGGGGATCCTTTCGGGGCCTTTACCGCGACGTGAACTCCGGCGCCAGGCAGGAGTTCGCCTTCTTCTTCGCCGACGGACCGGCCAAGAGCGCGGATCTTGGCTTCCGGCTGGTCATATCTTCGGTGAACATGGGAAGCTTTCAAAGACTCGGGATCCTGGAAAACGAGTATCAGTCCGCCCTTACCGAAGGCTCCGGCGGAGCCCCGCCGGATCCGGTTAAAATCGTGGACGGCCTCATCGCCGGAGCCGCCTCCCCCGGGGAGAAGAAGTCCTACGAGAACCTCAGATCCGCGCTCGTAACCTACGGCGAGGCCGTGAGGGAGCAGGATGTCCTCTCCGCCCGAAACTACGTCTGGAGCCTCCTATACAACATCATGGGGATCCGCACCAACTCCCTGCGCATCGCGACGGTTAAGTCCGTGGTCACCAAACTGGACGCCGACATCAAGCAGGCGGAAAAGGCCATAAAAGATCCGCGGACCACCCCCGAGACCGTGAAGGCCGAAAGCGCCGCGCTTCCCAAAATGAAAGAGGATATCCAAACGAACCGGGACGAGCTTTCGGCTTTGGACGTCAACTACCAGCTCCAGAGGGCCCGCTACAACAGCCTGCTTCTCCAGTCCAGGGAGTTCCAGCCCGCCTTAATCCAGGAGCAGCTGGCCTTCGTGAAAGGCGCATTCACGGGAAAGGACGTTTTCACCGATGAGCTGAAGAAGTGTTTCGAAACGGTCGTTCTTAATTTAAACTTCGTCCTGAATATAAACGGGAATCCGGAGGACATTAAAAGGGAGGATCTGGAACTGAAGCCTTCGGATAAAAAATAGTCAGGGAAAATACCGTGAATAACTTAAGGATGGCATCGAGTCCGCATAAGATATTGGTGTCGGGACAGAAAAACCGGGCATTTCCGGGACGCCGGTCAAGCCTATCCGTTCGCTCAATTTGAAATTCCACGCCGCGGATGCGTGTCAGGTATAGAATCTTTGGGATTTGTTTAATTTACGTAAGGCTCATCCGGCCATCTCTATGAAAGTCGTTCGTTTTATATTCGAAAATCATCATCTAAAAAATTTTATTAAGCCGCATAAAATTTTTTTAGCAACTGGGATGTTTTTCGGTATTCTTTTTCTCCTGCTGACCCCGCCATTTCAAGTTCCCGACGAACCGTCTCATTTTTTCAGGGCTTGGCAGGTCGGACACGGAATTTACTTCAATAAAACGCTGGAAGCGTTTATTCCCGAAAATATCGTCGATTTAGCCTCCAAATACTTGTATAAAATCCGAAACAAAGGGGAGAAATTAACTTTATCCGAAATCGAAAACGACCTTTTCTATGGCGAATCTGTAAATTCAAACCGTCTAACGATTATTTCCTCAAACGCTTCTCCGTACACTCCAGTCCAGTATATTTTTTCCGGTATGGGGTTGTTTTTTGCTGAAAAATTTAATCTTTCGGCTCTCTGCGCGTTTTATTTTGGACGTTTTTTAAACTTGGCCGTCTGGCTCGGGGTAATAACCCTGGGAATTTACCGCCTTCCCGCTTTGGGTTGGGAAGCGGTGTTTTTGACATTGCTGCCAATGTCTATATTTCAAGGCATGTCTTTATCAGCCGATTCGTTTAATAACGCCGTCTGCTTTTTTCTTTTTTTCACCATTTTCCGTATTTATTTCAACTCGAATTTCAACTTTTATGACTTTATCTTAGCCACGTTCCTAGCGGCGGTGGCCGGATTTAATAAACAAATAGTAATTTTACCTTTTTTTCTTTTAGCTTTCACGTATAATAAGTTTCCATCGCCTCGTTTGTTTATTTTATATTTCGTAGTTTCAGTTGTTTTGATTATCTCGGCTTCAGCGTGGCCGTTGTTGAATAATTTCCCCGGTATTCCGGATTCAGTGTTGAAAGAAAAAATGAATAACGCTTTTCAACACTGGTATAATCCATTTTTTATTTTGGCCGAAACCACCATCGTCAAACTGCCGGGGATAGCAAGAAGCTTTATAGGTAAATTAGGATGGCTCGACTGTATTTTACCTTTGTGGACGTATATACTATACTTTTTTGGATTTTTTCTGATTTTGACTATTCTTTGCCGCACCGACTTTAAAAACTTATTCCATATCCGTTTAACAGCCGTTTTTATTTTGCTTTTGTATTACTGCGTAATCGTTTTCACGTTTTATTTTCTCTTAGATACAGAGCATCAATTAGTCGCTGCGGGAATCCAGGGGCGTTATTTTTTGCCAATTTCAGCGATTATTTATTTTATTTTTTCTAAATATAAGTTTATAAATTCTAAATTTTATTCAAAATTATTATCTTATAATATATATATATATATATATATATATAATTATACTAATAGGATTAACAATTTCTGCATTAACAATATTTAATCGTTACTATGTATTATAAATAAGTAATTATTTTAAGTAATCATAGTTCAGAAAGGCCAGATTTATGGCAATAAAAAAATCATTTTCTCTTATTTTTATTATCCTCTGCTTCAGCCTGACTTCTTCCCTTGAAGCCCAGATAGCCAGAAAGGTGAGCGTTGAGGCCGCCACCAACCCCAAGCCCGACTCCTACGACTATCTGCTGCCTCTCCCCTGCGGCCTCGTTATGTCCTTTAGGGTTGTCTTCATCCCGGAGAAAGGCTATCTGGGCGAGGTCGCAACCTATTTCGGTTCCGACACCGCCGGTTCCGCCGGAAGCTCGCAGAATTTCATCAACCGTAAACACAAGGGCTATCTGGGGAGTTCTCTCTCCATCGAAAACCTGCCTCCGGATTTTCAGGTCAAAGCTTGGGAACTGAAAAAACAGTTGAGCGATGACGGTGAAGGACGCCAGCTCTATCTCATGGGAAAGTACGAGGTTACTAATCTGCAGTACCAGGCCGTTATGTACGGCGACTGCGAATTGACCCCGGAATCCGCTCGACCGGTCACCAATGTCTCCTGGCATGAGGCTATGGATTTCACGGCTAAGCTTATGGAATACGCGCTGGCCAACTTTCCGGATTCCCTTCCCCGTAATCAGGAAGACGCTAGAAACGTTGGGTTGATTCGGCTTCCCACGGAAGAGGAGTGGGAGTTCGCCTCTAGGGGAGGGCACTATGTGAGTCAGGACAATCTGGCCGGAGAGGAGTTTTTCCCAATGGAATACGACAAAAAGTTGGGAGATTACGGTCTATACGATGACGAAATTTCTCCGGCGGTTTCCGCGCCCGCCTGGATCGGAACTTATCTTCCCAACCCGGCAGGGCTTTATGACACTATAGGAAACGCCTCCGAATTCATATTCGAGGCCTTTCAGATGACTCTGGGGAGCAGGCTCCACGGATCAGCCGGAGGTCCAATACACAAGGGCGGCTCGTTTAGGAGCCTGAAAAAGGACGTGACTCCCGGAGCGAGGCAGGAGTTCGCCTATTTTTTCGATACTGGACTCGCCAGAAGCGGTGATCTGGGTTTCAGGGTGGCAATTTCCGCGGTGAACATGGGAAGTTTCCAACGTTTGGAACAGATATCCTCCGAATACGGTGAAGCGACCCAGACGGACAATACACTGGTGGAAAATGATCCCTTGAGGCTCGTGAACCAGCTGCTCATGGATGCGGAAAATCCCAATGACCAGAGGGCGTACGAAACCTTGAGAGCGTCCATTCTAGATTACAACTTCACTGTAAACGAACAGCGCAGGCTCTCTACCAGAAGTTATATATGGAGACTCGTTTACGGAGTCTTGAGCATCCGTACCAACGGAGTGAGAATTCAGATGCTCCAGAATTATATAACCGCCATCGAAGATGCCATCTCGAAGACCAAACAAGCTATCAAAGCATCTGACACCCAGCCCGATGTTCGCAAGAATTTGCAATCCAAGCTTCCAGTGCTTGAAGAGACTCTTAGGACTTATAAGAAAACCCTGACCGATTACAACACCTCATACGATGTGCAGAGAGGCCTCTACGACAATCTGCTGCTTGAAGCCAAGGGTTACCCATCCGATCTTCTTTTTGAGCAGCTTTCCATGGTGAAGCAGGATATAAAGGGGGACGATCGTTTCATTTTGGATTTGAGCCATTGCTTTACAACAGTCTCGAAAAATCTGGATCTTGTTGTGAACAAGCAGGAAAAACCAACTCAGATCAAAAGAGCGGAGCTTGAAAATTACCCTAGCAGTTAAAATGCAATAGTAAAGTTCGTCTTGTACATAAGTGTATTTTAACAATATTCGAAGGCTATATTTTACTGGAAGCTAAAGATTGGTACGAAATTATAGAATATTATGACCTATAATAGCCACAAGATATACGATACTTTCATGGTATTTCGAAAGCCTCATGAGTACAATTAGGTTATAGGTTTGTTATGTTATTGTTTTGGGGTGTCTTGGGGATTTTCCAATCCATATTTCTACCCGGAGCGGCTATTACAACAATTTTGGCTCCGAACTGCATAAGCATCCCGAAGTATATCAGCTCATCATTTATCCACTCTATAATAGCAAACTACATTCTTGCCTTCGTTATTTTGGGTTGCGGTCTACCGACAAAACCATCATGGTCTATTCTATTTTTCCTGTCCCTTGGCATACTTCTCTTGAAGAGAAAACGCCTTTCTGAAATCTTTGCAGGTAAAGAGATAAGACCAGAAACATCCGAAACAACTGTCGGGATAGAACAAAAAGATTTTTCCAAAACGGAAGCATGTTATGACGATACCATAACATTTGACGCACATGGCGTTACTGAATCATCATGCAAACAAGAATATTCCAAAGACCATGCTGAAAAATATAACAATGGTAGTGTGGATATTCCAGATCCAAGTCGGAAATATCATCTTGATTCTCCTGCGACCCAGGTTCACATACGAAAATTAACATCGAGGATAGTGATTCAAATATCCTTCGGTTTGGCTATTTTTTGTCTACTCCTTATGACGGTTTTTAGGGAGAAGGTGTATACAACCGTTGATGCAATCGTATCCTGGAATTCATGGGCCATGTCCTGGGCATCAGGCGTTTACCCGGGAATTTACGGGGATTACCCTCAATTGATGCCGATACTTATGTCTATCCCTGCCGCAATGGCGGGAATTGAAATCCCTCAAATTTTCGCCATCCTCTGTTACAACGCAGCCTTGGCCATTTCGCTCCTCTCTTTCTGGACACTTCGGGGGACCAATCATGCGGTAGGCGCGGCGGTTGCAGCTCTTGGCACGGTATGGCTAAGAAGATACACGTCCCCAGGCCATGCCGATATCCTGGTAGGGACGGCTGCGCTATCAGCTTTCACCGCACTTCAGTGGTACATTCACATGCGCATGGGGCGAAAAACAATTATCAGAGTTTCAGATCACTCTTTTCCGACTGTTTCGCCTGAATATGAAGGAGGGAGCGGGTCCTTTTATCTCTGGACTGCGTTTATGGCTGCCTCCGCCTGCGCCGTCATAAAACAATCCGGTCTCTTTTGGTTTCCTTTTTTTGTTCTGATCGCCTACGAGAGCCTAAGGTGCGAGGGTGTGGATGGCAGTGTAGTTTGGCGAATTCTTTGGAAACCATGCCTAGCGGCTTTTGCGATAGCTGTTCCTTGGTATGTCTATAACAAATATTTGATGAACATTGGTGAGGTTGTTTCCATGACAAATTTTTTCCTTAGCGATGTACAATTATATAAAGAGATGGGTTTTTTTGGACGGGCTATATACGCCCTTTTCAGATACGCATATTATACGTTGTTCGCTGTGGCCGCTATTTTATGTCTTAAAAAACGTGGCTATCGATGCCTTTCTATATCTTGCCTATTCTTTATGGCGGGTTGGCTTCTGTTTTTCAGTTACAGTGCGGGAAATGCTAAATTTCCTGTCATGCTGGCTTTTTTTCCTTTGGGGATAATTTTAGCTGAAATACGTTGGGATTGCGGAATTGCTCGAATGAGTCGAACTATCTCATCCAAAATAATTAAGGTAGGCAACTTGGTATGCGGGCGACCAGCGGAACTGTTGGCGATAATAATCTGTATTGTAGCCGTAATATCATTTTCAGCTCCTGCGAAAATCGACCATGCTCTTTTAGAATTCCAAAACAGACAGACCCTAAGCCTGGGGGAGATAGGACTCACCAGACGCATTGATTATCTTGAGAGACAGGAATCACGCCCGATGTTAAGTGCAGATGGTCGATTGATGCAGATCCGGAGCTGTATTGAAGCGGGTTATTCAGTATTTACATTAGATGCTTTGGAAAATCCGCTGCTCAACTGGGGATACATTGTCATACACCGAAAAGATTATACTGGAAGAGCCAAAGAAATTTTAGATGCTGGATACCGTCTGGATTATGCGGAAAAAACCTACATGATTTTCGTAAAAAAAGAGTAGCTTTTTTCATGACCAACTGAGGTATCATTTTTATTACATGAAATAGATATATTTTATTTTATTTTAATACAGTTAAATATATTATAATTAACTTAATATATACGATAACTATATGTTAGATAAATAAAAAGAGTATTATTAATGCCTGTGCGACAAATCTGTAATTCAAAAACTGATAGAGACGCTATACAAAATATAGGATTAATCTAATGATTATACGACACATAAAGTAGTGGATTTCACATACTTGAATATATCAGAGGTTTTTGTAGTCGCATCATTTTTCAAGGGTTCAGTTTCTCTTCAAGTTAATTCAGTAAATCTTAAGATTTATTTCACAAATTTGCTCATATTTTATTTAAGAGTAGCTTCATGACAACCGATAAAATAGGTGTGGGATCATTCTATTTTCTTTGACGGAGGGCAAAATGTTCGTATCTAGTGACTTCCTGGGCTATTTGAACAGGAAAAAAGATATTGAGAAAAAAGGTTCCCCAAATCATTTAGTTCCCGCTACGTTAAAAAGCTCGCCGGGAACGAAAGAAAAGGCGCCTCAAATGGAGTATCAGACAGATAGACATAAACGTGCGAGAGCGAAGGAAATTGATTACTTAAATGAAAGGTCATCTAACCTCAATGTGATCCTGTGAGAAAGGCCAGTGTGCCCATATTTGCTTGCTTATAGCTATGTTGAGACATAAGATAAATTTTGTTGTCCACATAGTAAAAAGTATATTAGCTCTTAAAAGAATACCTTTTATTTAACTTTTAACACTAGCGTCCTAACTACGGGAATAACTTGTCAGTGCCTCAGCTGAAAGCGTATATGATAGGGCTTTCCGACATTAGATCCCAAAAATGCTCTGAAACTCCTTTTTTAAAAATAATATAGCATTGTATTTTAGCACATACTATTAATTGATAATGATAAAAGTTTTTAACTATATATTGTCATTGGAAGGATTTCAGAATTTTATTTTGTACATCACTGACTTTTGACTACTAAATTTATAAATATATGCTTAAATATTATTATTATGATATTTTTAAATAAAATTATCTAAATAGCCATATAAATATTATTATCATATAAAAATATAAAAAATTATGAATATATGATATAGATATAAAATTTAATTTTTGATGCATGTACAAAAAGTTCTCGCTGTTATAAAATTTTGAAGCCTCATACTATATATGGTGTATGTTATTTTGATTTATTACATATAGTTTGTTTCTTCTCAAATAATTTTTACAGCCAGAATTTTTGCTCTTGCATCAATTTTTGTGATTATAGTAGAAAAGGGAAGGTGAAAAAGAGCATTATGAACTGTAGGATGGGCGTTTAATCAGTGTCAAGATAAAAGTGGAGGAATATACTGGTCTGATAAAAACCTTCAGCACTAATTACCAGGAGATAGAACACCCCCGGCTTAGTTCCGGTATCAATCACATGCTCTTTCAAAATTTGGGGAGGATTAAATTCTACCCTAAAGCCATGATCGGCCCAGGCTGAACAGGTCAGTCCTATGACGACGTTTAAAAACTCCCCCACAAAACTGTCTGTTTCATTATTAGCATCAACCGCTGACAGCCCCAGATAGCTAGCAATATCTTTGGCGAAAAGTCTGGCGGAGACCATTGTCTCAAAGGCGCATATAAAGTAGCCTTCCACCTTGCCGCCATCGGCGCTTTTCCCTTGAAAATCAACTCTTTCCCCTAAGGTATAGTTGGGCATAAGAGAATCGTGGTCAGTGAGTTTAGTTCCCCGCAAGGTTGGTTTATGGCCGGTCATTGTCGCAAAAACTTCGGCTGCGTGGATGGCCAACGATTTGGAACACTTATCGTACATAAACCACTTCCGGAGGTCCTTTTTATGAGTGTAAAAAAGTTTTTTTGGTCTTCAGATCTTAAAAATCTATTTTTTCTTTTATAACCTTAAATAAGCCTTAGGTCAAGATGGGATTAAATCAAGAATTTACAATAAGCACGCAAATTTTTGAAGTTGTTAGAGGCGATATTTTACACTGCTTCTTGAGAAACTTTCTGCGGCATTTGGAAATGGCAGCCCGAGTTAATTTTTTTACTTTAATTATTAATATAACTAATATATAATTAATAAATACTATCATAATTAAATATTTAAAAATAGTAATGCATTATAAGGTAAAACGTATCTTTGTGTTTCTAATATTATTCCATCATACAAAAAAAAACATCAGGATATTTAATATGTTGAATTAAGAATAAGAGTCTCATCCCTTTTCGCAAGTATTTTATGAACTTTGATGCAACTGGATGCGACTGGATAAACCCAGGTATCGTAGGAAGGGAGGAACTTCCATGACTAAGACCTAGCTAGTCGGTCAGCCCCGAGTCTTGCGTGGCCACCCGTGAGGATGGTGACGAA
>JAISMF010000062.1 GCA_031276865.1 Deltaproteobacteria bacterium
GCTCAAGTTGAAGGACGTGCTCAAGGGGGCCGAGGAGGAGGAGGGGGTGGTCGTAAACGAGCATACCCGCCTCGAATGCTTCCTGACCGCGGTGAACAAGATCGACAACCTCTTCCGCAAGCGGGATCAGTACGCCAAAAAGACCCAGGGCGAGCTCGCCCTGGCCCCGCCGGAGAGGCTGCGGCGCATCGTCTTTCAGAAGCAGAGGTACCAAAACGAGATAGAGGCCCTCTTCCACTCCCTGGGCCTCGACAAACGCCAGTTCGACATCATCGTGAGCCGCCTCAAGGGCTGGCAGGAGGAGTTCAAAAGGGAGCGGGGCGTCGTCGAAGGGACGTTGCGGGTCCTGAAACTTAAGGACGGGGAGCAGCTGGAGTCCTTGAAGGCCCCGCCGGATGAGGACGAGGCCGCCCTGAAGCTCTGGGAGCGGAAGCTCAAGGCCCTGCGGCTCCTCGTTCCGGACCCCGAAAAGGGCGTCTCCGAGGCCCTGGACTCCCTGCGGCGTCTCGAGGACCTTTCCCGGGAGAGCGGCATGTCCTACGAGGAGCTCTCCTTGATTTTGGACGGAATCCGCCGCGCCGAGGATCAGGCGGCCGTGGCCAAGTGCCACCTAATCGAGGCCAACCTCAGGCTGGTGGTCTCCATCGCCAAGAAGTACACCAACCGGGGCCTCCAGTTTCTGGATCTGATCCAGGAGGGGAACATCGGCCTCATGCGGGCGGTGGACAAGTTCGATCACCGCCGGGGCTTCAAGTTCTCCACCTACGCCACCTGGTGGATCCGCCAGGCCATCACCCGGGCGATAGCGGACCAGGCCCGCACCATCCGCATCCCGGTGCACATGATCGAGACCATCAACCGCCTCCTGCGGGTGACCCGCGCCCTGGTGCAGAGCCTGGGCCGCGAGCCCACCCCGGAGGAGATCGCCCAGGACATGGATCTGCCCGTGGACAAGGTGCGCAAGGTGATGAAGATCGCGAAGGAGCCCATCTCCCTGGAGACCCCCATCGGGGACGACGGGGATTCCTGCCTGGGCGACTTCATAAACGACCCCGACCACGTGAGCGCCTCCGAGGCCGTGATCAAGCTGAACCTGGCCGAGCAGGCCCAGAAGGTGCTCTCCACCCTCACCACCCGCGAGGCCAAGGTTCTGCGCATGCGTTTCGGAATCGGCGAGAAGACCGACCACACCCTGGAGGAGGTGGGCCAGGAGTTCAACGTGACCCGGGAGCGCATCCGCCAAATCGAGTCCAAGGCCATCCGCAAGCTGAAGCACCCCAGCCGCAGCCGGCACCTGCGCCCCTTCTACGAATGATTCCTTTTTCCCCGGCCTTCAGCGTTTGGTTCCGGGGACCTTTCCGCCCGGGCTCCGGCGGGTCGTTTCGCCGGAGCCCGTTTCGCCAATAATATTTTTGCGAAAGCCGCGGATCGCTTTATAGTCCGGCGGATCCCCCGGGTTCCGTTTTCCGGCTATGGCGGGGGGGGGGTTGGCGAGGGCGCGGCGATATCGTAATCACGTGATAGCGTAATATTATTCCGGCGCTTAAATATAAGAAACAGCCAAGCGTGAGGACGGGGAGGTATTGGGACGTTTCTTCGACTTTTTCCGCCGGAGGGCGGCATTGTAACTGAATGCGAATAACGGCGTCTATTTGCCAAAAAGATTCCATTTCATCAAGAACTGGCGGGATGGAGCCGAAATAGGCGATGTTTAGATAAAATTGACGCGACCGCGAAAAGCCTGTTTTTAAAAATTTATTAGAGATAACATACACTATATGGAATAAATCAAAATATACCACACCTTATAAGTTGTTTCAAAATTTTAAAACATCTGGGACTTTTCGCGCAAGCATCAAAATTAACTTGGTTAGCCAGAAAGCCGGTATTCGCGCGCGTTACTGTAAAGGTGGTTTGTCGACAAAAAGAGACGTGACGTTCTCTGAAGCGCGCGTCCTGTTTTACTCGGTCGATTTCATGTTATCATCCAAAGAGGATCCCAGCGCGTTTGAGGTGTCCCTTTGATCTACGCTGGGGGGCGCCCGAAAGGGCGTTTCCTACCGCGATTCGCTTTCTGGGCAACTAGGAAAATTAATTTCAGTATTCAACTATAGTATTCATCGTCGGATAAAAGTAAGAACAATAAAATAAAGTTGTTCCCCTAAATACGTTATTTTTTTTCTTTTATTACCCAGGCGGATAAAAGTTAGAAAGGTAAAAGGAAGAGATTCACTTGAATACGTGATTATTTTCCAATATTTAACCGCCGGGGTAATAAGTATCTTCCGGAGTAATATCTCCACCACCGGATGATGATGTTAAAGCCGGTAATGAAGTTGAAAAAAGCTCTTGAATACTGGAAGTCTTGTGAAATTTATGGCGTTCCAAAAGCTCATATGGTGGCCAGAAGCGTTGAATTGCCCGTAGATTTCCCCTTTCGGGATATCTCGGCGCCTGGCGGTTGGACTACGGCCCATGAGGCGGCGAAAAACGACACCCTTCCAAAGGGATTTAATCAATGGGAACTAGCCGATATCAACGGCTGGACGGTGGCGCATGTCGCCGCGATGGAAGGAACATTGCCTAAAGACTTCGACAAGTGGGAGCTCGCCTCTCGTACGGGTTGGTCGGTCGCGTTGACTGCAGCTATTCACGGAACGCTCCCTTTGGATTTTAAACGCTTTGAGTTGTTAGGCGATTCGATAGAGCGCTATCCTCGAACTTCCATGCGTAAAATACGCCGTTATGTAAAGCCATATTCATGGGAAGACTGGTCGCATGATTCATTTATAAAGTTTCCTTGGAACACTTCTTTGATAACGATTTTTTAAAAGAAATCAACGATAATTATCAGTTAATAGCCAAACATCGTCCATTCGAGTCGCCTGAAATGACGGGAAAGCTCCGGTCATTCTACGATACGGCTTTGGTATGGAGTTCTAACGCGCTTGAAGGCTTTACCTTTTCGCTTTGTGAAACTGACATGCTGATATCTGATTGTTTTTGCCCTTACGGAAAGACATTTCAGGAAGCATGCGCGGTTATTGGTCTCTATAATGCTGTAAAGTATATGTATACTTTAGCAAAGAAATCTTTTGTGACGGAAATGGATATATGCGAGTTTCATAAATTTTTGACTGGCAGCCTAGCAAACAATAGCATACCTGGTTTATATAGAACCCAAGAAGTTCGCATATTAAACTCAGCGTACGATTTCCCTCCGGCGAAAGAAGTGCCAGCTAAACTTGATGAATGTTATAATTTTCTTGAACATAGCGGGAATAAGCATCATCCTGTAATTTTTGCGGCTCTAGCGCGTTTAAAATTTGTTCTAATCCACCCCTTTGCGGATGGCGACGGCAGAGTATCAAGATTGATCATGAATACTATTTTGATTCAAAATGGTTATTTTCCCGTCATCATCTCTCCGGCAAGTAAATACAGTTATAATCAAACTCTTGAAAGATCAAGAAAAGATCTTGGATATTCTTTTGTTGAATTTATATCTTCATGTGAGTCACGGAACCAGAAAGATTTTATACGATTCATGGAGTTTAACCAATCATTACAAGAAGATGATATTGAACTTTCTCATCAAGATGGAGAAAATCCCATCGAACAAACTGATTCTAATCCACGAGGAACGGGACCTAAAATGAAGTGAATATTCTCTTTTTGGACGGCTTAATCCTGGAGTTCCCCTAGTTCCCGCGCGTTACGTGAACACATTGGCGTCAGTTGGCGTCAACCCAACAAACGCCATGAGTAGAACTCGTTTGTCCCTAGAGGCGTTGGCTGGAAGTTTATCATGATACTGAATTCGAACGCCATCATGATTATGACCTTGATCTTGTTTTTTAAACCATCAATCGTTCCGGAGGCGTGCCTGTCTATGTAATTGTTGAGTATTCCTTCAGGGCGATATTCGACCGTGCGTCATGATTTGGATTACGCATATTCCCAAAGCGCTGGCTACATTCCCCAATCCTTTAAGGTTGGCTTTCGCTATTCTTCGCTTTCGCCTCTTCCGGATCCGCCGGAGGGATTCCTTCAGGATACAGCCCTTTGACGGAGGAATGTTCGGAGAATAATCCTTTTCAGCCTCCCTTCCTCGTTTCCGGCCTCATAAAGGTTTTTCTCTTTTTTTTCAGATAAAGGAATCCGACGCCGTTTAGGTTTTGTTTCTCGCCAGCGTTTTCCGCCATAAACACGCGGCGGACGAGTAGATAAATCATCTCGTTTTTGAGTTTGAACACAAGGAATATGTCGGAGACTACGCGCGCGTCAGCATGGTTCAGCATGCGGCCTTCCGATACGCTCGCTTCATCTCGAGGAAGACAGCTACGATGTTTTTCGCTCGTCTTTTCGGAAGCTTCCAAAAAAAAATTGAAAGCGTATTCGCTTTTCCCGTCTCGACAAACATCGGATTTCAGCCCCGCATGTTGAGGCGCCACCTCGTTATTAGGAGAAAAATCAAAATATTTCAGATAATACGCCGCAAACATTAAATGGGTTATAATGCCTACAAAAGTAATAACGTTGTAGTGGCGCTTATCCACTGAATTTGTGTCAATGTTGTTATCATGCCAGTATCTCGTCAGTATCGTTCACATTAACTCTTTTTTTCGTGGCGTTGCCTTCGGGTAATTGTCGGCGGTTTAATGTGAAAGTTTTTTCGGGGACTCCAAGCCGCCGAAAATACTGAAAAACTTTCATTTGCTCGTTGGCGGAAGGGGCCCCGGCCTTCCATGAACGTTTTATATGAAAATTTTCATGAGCTCGTTGGCGGAAGGGTGTAAGGCCATCCATGATTGTTTTATGAAAAAATATGTTTCATTTTCCCGCCATCGGTTCGCATAAAGGGAAACTGAAAAATCCACGATAGTCTCCTACGGAAAAGCGGTTCCGCCGGAGTCTCCTTGAAAGAGGCGATCTGGCCGGTTTGCGGGTTTTGTCGACCGTCGTTGGGTTAATAAAATTTTAAATTTTATATCTTATTCATACGCAAAGATGCTAAAAAATATCTAATGGCTAATAATACTCGGCGCTCAGCGAACCTTAAATATACGGACGAAAAGGTGATTTTTGGAGAAAAAATTAACGCGGCGGATTTTTTCCGCCGGAAACCGCCGGGCGAAAAATCCGCCGATGGCCCCCGAGCCCTCCGCTCCGCTCCGGATCCGTCCGCTCCGGATCCGTCCGGTCCGGGGAACGGGTTAGAAAGGCCTTGAGCCGAAAAAGGGGCGGGGAAAAGTCCTCTTTAGGGGGATCGGTCGAGGCGCCGGGGGCCCTTTTCGCCGGGGGCCGTATTTTGGGGGCTTTCAAGGCCGGTTCTCATTATGCGCGGACCGTTTGGGAAAAAGGCGGCCTTCCGCCCTCTTGGCGGCCGAATACGGGGGGCTTTTTCCGCCTTTTTCGCAAAAATCTTTTAACATCGCCCTCAAGTTGTGCTATAATTTAAAAGTTTCACTTAATCGCGAACGGCCTCAACGGGTCTCGCCATTTCGTGCGGCTGGGGGGCGCTTCGCTTCGCCCTCGAGGAATATCACAGTTTGGGGACAACATGGAAAACAGCACCAACAATCACGACGCCACAATAACCGCCACCGGGGTTCCGGCCCCCGGAAGCCCGCCGGAGGACGCCGGAAGCCCGGCCGCCGGCGGGGCCGAGCCCGCCAACGAGTCTCCTCCTTCCGCCACCCCCTCCGGGGAAGAGGCGCCCGGAGGCGATTCCTCCCTTGAGCCCTCCCAAGACCTCCAAGACGAGTCCGGGGAAGCCGGGGACTCCGAGGGGAAGGCCGCGGAAGACCAGGATTACTCCATGGAGATGCTCTACGAGGAGAGCTTCAAGACCTACTCCGAAGGCGAGGTCCTAAGCGGCGTCGTGGTTCTCATCAACAAAGATTACGTCATGGTGGACGTGGGCTCCAAGTGCGAGGGCCGCATCCCGCTTTCCGAATTTCAGGAGGGCGGGAAAATCACCGTGAGGAAGGGCGACAAGGTCGAGGCCCTGCTCGTTAAGAGGGGCGACGACGACGGCGACATGATCCTCTCCAAGGACAAGGCCGCCAAGCAAAAGCTCTGGGACGACCTGGTGCGCCTCCACGCCGAGGACGGCTCGGTGGAGGGCACGGTCACCGGCAAGGTCAAGGGCGGGTTGAACGTGGACATAAACGGCATCCCCGCCTTCCTTCCCGGTTCCCAGCTGGACGTGCGCACGGTCAAATCCTCCGATCCCTACATCGGAAACACCTACCGCTTCCTCATCTTGAAGATAAACCGCCGCCGGGGCAACGTGGTCTTGAGCCGCCGGGGCTACCTCCTCAAAGAGTCCGAGTCCAGAAAGGCCCACGTCCTGGCCACTTTGGAGGAGGGGGCCGTGGTGGAGGGGGTGGTGAAGAACCTGACCCCCTACGGGGCCTTCGTGGATCTGGGGGGCCTGGACGGCCTTCTGCACATAACCGACGTGAGCTGGGGCCGCACCGGCAAGCTCGAGGACCACTTGAAGCCCGGCCAGAAGGTTAAGACCAAGGTCCTCTCCTTCGACAAGGAGAAGGGCAAGGTCTCCCTGGGCCTCAAGCAGCTCCAGGAAGATCCCTGGACCTCCACCATCAGGAACTTCAACGTGGGCGACCGCATCCAGGGGCGGGTGGTGTCGCTCACCGAATACGGCGCCTTCGTGGAGGTGGCCCCCGGCATGGAGGGGCTCATCCACGTCTCCGAAATGAGCTGGACCAGGAAGGTGCGGAACCCCTCCACCTTCCTCAAGGTGGACGACATCGTGGAGTGCGTCATCCACAACATCGACTACGACGCCAAGCGCATCTCCTTGAGCATGAAGCAGGTGGAGCCCAACCCCTGGTCCACGGTGGCCGAGCGCTATCCCATCAACTCCATAATCGAGGGCAAGATCAAGAGCATCACGGATTTCGGCATATTCATAGGCATAGACGAGGGCATAGACGGCTTGGTCCACATCTCGGACATCTCCTGGAACCGCCGCAACCGCCACCCCTCCGAGATGTTCAAGAAGGGCGACTCCGTGCGCGCCGTCATCCTGGCCATAGACATAGATCACGAGCGCTTCTCTCTGGGCATCAAGCAGCTGGAGGATGACCCCTGGCTCAACGCCGCCGCCAACTACCCGGTGGGGAAATCCGTCACCGGCAAGATCAACAGCATAACCGAGTTCGGGATCTTCGTCACCCTCCAGGAGGGCATAGACGGCCTCATCCACTACTCCCAGGCCTCCATCCCCAAGGGGAAGACTTTAAACGAGGTCTTCAACGTGGGAGACGAGATAGGCGCCAAGGTGCTCTCCATCTCTCCGGCCGAGCACAAGATAGGCCTCTCCCTTAAAAGCTCGGGCCGGGGCTTGGACGGCGCCGCCGACTCCGCCGATTTCGGCCGGGAGCCGGGGGGATCCAAGCAGCCGGGCTCCGGCCCCTCCGGCCAGGGCTCGTCCGGGTTCCGCACCGACGCCTTTTCCAAGCTGGGCGCTTTAATCGACGACAAGAAAGACGAGGGCGGGGATGACGAGCCCTCCGCCGACGAGCCCTCCGCCGCCGACGGCGGCGCCGGCGCCGACGACGGAAAGGGCGGAGGGGAAGGCGAGTGAGCCGGACCTTCCGGCTGGGCACCGTGAAGAGGAGGGGATAAATGGCGCAGGGTCCAGACGATCCTAACAGGCCGGCGGATCCGGCCGCCCCGGGGGGGGATTTCCCGTCCGGAGGCCCCGAGGCGGAACGCCCGTCCGGCGGCCCCGAAGCGGGGGATGACTTCGGCCCGGGCGGGGGCGCGGCCCGGGACCCGGAGGCCTACCGTTTTTTACGGAACCCGAGCCGCGAGGCTCCCCGGGGGGAGGGGGGCGTTCCCCCGGGGGGGGATCCTCGGCGTCCGCCCCATCCCATGGACGTTCCCGGGCGCCCCGGGGCCGTGAGGAGGGTGGTGGAGAGCTCGCCCGCGAAAAAAAGAGGCCCCTTCCTGGGGGGCGCCCCCATGGTGGTTTTGATCCTGGGGATTCTTTTAATAGCCTCCTGCCACTACTCGGTCGCGAACATAGTGAACAAGATAGGCGGCATCTCGGCGGAGCGCCCCCTGACGGAGCCCGGTCTCGCGGTGCTCGCCATCCGGGGCGAGATAATCGACACCGAATGGGCCGTCGACGCGGTGCGGCGATTCCAGGAGGACCCCAACGTCAAGGCCCTGGTGATCCGCGTCGACTCCCCCGGCGGGCTGGTGGCCCCCTGCCAGGAGCTCTACAACGTTTTAAAGAAGTTTCCCAAACCCAAGATAGTGAGCATGGGCTCCCTCGCCGCCTCGGGGGGATACTACATAGCCGTGACCGGCGACGTCATCCTCGCCAACCCCGGCACCATCACCGGATCCATCGGCGTCATCATGGAGGCCATGGAGTTCTCCCAGGCCATGGAGAAGCTGGGGGTGCGAAGCGAGGTGATAAAGTCCGGCGCCTTCAAGGACTCCGGCTCCCCCTTCCGCAGCATGCGTCCGGACGAGAGGGACGCCTTGCAGGCCATGGTCATGAACGTCTACGAGCAGTTCGTCCGGGACGTTTCCGCCGGCCGCCTCCTCATGACCGAGGAGGCCGTCCGCGCCCTCGCGGACGGGAGGATCTTCAGCGGCGAGGAGGCCCGGACCCTGGGGCTGGTGGATCGCCTGGGCGGCTACAGCGAGGCCGTGGAGTTGGCCAAGGAGAGGGGAGCCCTTCCCCGGGACAGGGAGGTGCCGGTCTTGTACGAGGACGGGGCGGTGGGCGTCTTCGGGCAGCTCTTCGGCGCTTTGGACTTCATGGATCCGGTGGAGCGGGCCGTCTCCCCCGGACTCACCCTCAAATTCATCTACCGGCCGGGTCTCTAGGACTCCCCATGCCAGACGAGCCCCTCTCCAAATCGGGCCTCTTGAACCTTCTCGCCCAGCGCAACCCCCAGCTGCCCCCCCAGGTGAGCCGTCTGGCCGGAGAGTTGGTCATCGACAAGATTTCCGAGTCCCTGGCCGAGGGCCGCTCCGTGTCCTTGCGGGGTTTCGGCCGGCTCATCCCCCGCTTCTACTTCAAAAGCGCCTCCAAGAAACTGGGACTCCTCTTTCACCCCAGCCCCAGGCTGGTCTCGCGCGTGAACGAACGGGACGGCGATGGGAAGCCTCCGGAGCTTTGAAGGATGGCCGAAACGCCTCCGGCGCCGGATTCCTCGCTTCCCGCCCCCCCTTTCCCCGTTTTTTTCACCCCGGTTTCTTCCCCTTTTTTCCCTCCCCTCGGTTTTTTCCCCGGTTTCCCCCCCCCGAGCTTAGAATCCAAATGTCCTTAACCGATCTCAACAGGGCGATAGAACGGGGCGATCTGGAAGGCGCCCGCCGGATTTTCGAACCCTTGTCCACGGACGCCGCCATTTCCGCGGAGGCCAGGGCCCGCTCGGCCTTCCGCCTCTCGGTGGCGTTCAGAAACAGCGGGAACTTCTCCGCCGCCGACGAATTATACCGCTTCATGGAGAGTCTGGGCGACTCCGAGGAGGTGATCCTCACCCGGGCCCGGGCCGCCTTCAACCTCTTCGAGTCCTACCGCAAGGCGGACATGCTCTCCGAGGCCAAAGAGATCCACCTCTCCATGCGGAAGCTCCCCCAAACGGACGAGATCAATCTGTTAACCGCCCTGGCCGCCGCGAACCTGGTCGAGACCCTTTCCAAGGCCGGCGAGGAGGACGCGGCCAGGGAGGTCTACCGGCGCATGGAGGACATCGGCTGCTCCGAGGAGCTGAGCGCCATCAGGGCCACGTGCGCGGTTTTCCTTTTAGAGTCCTGCGAGCGCTCGAAGGACTACCCGAACGCCCGAAAGATCTTCGATTCCCTTTTGGAATTGGGCGCCGGAGACTCGGAGGACGTCTCCGCGGCCTGCGCCGGCTCGTGTCCGGTCATGGCCAGGATCTGCTGCCAGGCGGGCCGGGTGTCCGAGGCCAAGGAGGTCTACAGGCTGGTCTCGGCCATGGTGGACAAGTTTTTCTATCTCTGGGAGAAGAAGGACGAGGTCTTCGGCGTGATCTACGAGGCCACCGGCGAAACGGAATTTTAGACCCCCCCTTTTTTTCCTCTTTTCCCGCGCTTTAAAACGGATTTTCTCCCGTGAAACGCCCGGGGGGATTCTTCTCCGCTGAAGGGTCGTTTTCCGACTTTTTCCGCTTCCGGAAGCGCTTTCGCTGAAGCGGCGGCGAAAAAAAAACGCCTAACCGGGCGATTCCGCGCGGGCGGGCGTTTTTTTAGGATTATTTAAGAAAAATCGGCCCGCGGCCCTCCCCCGGGCATGGGGGCGGGTTTAGGTCGCTCCCGCCGGATTCATCTTTTGAATCCTCCGGCCCTCAAAGTCGGCCAAAGGGGAAAAGCCCCCGCCCCCCTCGGGCCAGGCTAAGGCCGATCCGGCAGCTCCTCGGCTATGGTTCCGTCCCGCTCCACGTTGAAACAGCGGGGCAGGACCTTGCCCATGTTTCCGGACCGCTCTATGGCCTTCACGGCCGCGTAGATGAGCCCCCGGCAGCAGGGGACGGTCATGATGACCACCCGCAGCTCCCTCACGCCCGGGTGGGCTTTAAGGATCTCTTTGAGTTTAATAATCGCGAGATCCACGTCGTCCAGTTTGGGGCAGAAGGAGAGTAGGGGGCGCCCGCCTTGAAGAAAGCGGGAGTGGAAGGAGGAGCTGGCGAAGGCCGTGCAGGAGGCGGCCACGACGATCGCGTCGCTTTCCAGAAAGTCGGCCTTGGGATGGACCAGCTCCATCTGGATGGGCCAGTTTACGAGGCCGACGGCGCCCTCTTTCTCTTTCTCGCTCCTTTCCGGTTCGCTCCTTTCCGGGGAGGGTCTGGGAATAAGCCGCATGGAGAGGGCTCCGGGACAAACGCGGCCTTCCTTGCGTTTGTCGGGGAGGGCGCCTGGTTCCGGTTCGCTTTCGCCGGCCGCTCTCTGGCGTTTTTCGGCCGCCGCTTCATCGAAGTCCAGGGAAGCCCGCTTCACGATCCTTAAGGCCCCCGCGGGGCAATCGCCCAGGCAGGCGCCCAGGCCGTCGCAGTAGACGTCGGAAACGAGCCTGGCCTTGCCGTCCACCAGGGCCAGAGCCCCTTCGGCGCAGGCGATGACGCATTTTCCGCAGCCGTCGCAGAGCGATTCGTCTATTTCGATAATGTCCCTGACGGTGTTTTCCTCGTTAAGATTAGGCATGAAACGCGCCTCCTTTCCAACGCTTTCAGAGTATGCCGCCTTTAAACGGCCGATTCCTTCACATAGATCAAGTTTTTGGCTTTTTTTTGCAAGCGTCCTTCTTTTCGGTCCCGGGACGTGAAACAAGGCGGAGATTAACCGAAAATCGCCTTTCCCGTGGAAGAGGGGAGGCGGGAGAAACGCTTATGAGGCGCTAGCGAAGATAATTATAAGCACGGGATAAAATAGAACGCTCCCTGAGCCGGTCCGACCCGAAAATCTCACCCCCCCCGCGGTTCCCGGAAAGGCGGAAAAACGTTTCCGGGGCCCCGGAATCGTGAAAAAAATTTCAAGCTATTTTTTTTAACGCTTTAGACACCCTGATTGGCGTGATTCGTTTATTAAAAAGATGAAATATAGTTTAAGTTATTTAAGGCTTCGACCGAACAATATTTAAAAGATCGCCGCGCTTGAATAATTATATAGACGCGCGTTAAAGCCGGCCCAAAAGGCGGCGGGTTGAAATTAGCGGAAGAATCATCTTCACGCGGGGGAGGCGTGAAACGGAGTGGAGGAGGCGCTTTTCTGGCTTTCGGTTTAACAAGAGTTTCGATCAGGCTTGGGCGTTCTTCAAAGCGGTGGTTTCGGCGGATGATCCATAAATTATACGCCAAATATGCTGGAAGATTCCTTGTCAAAAATATTCATCGTTTTGTCAACTTTGAGCGTTCAATTCATCCTCCGGATCGCCTCCCTGACGCTTCAACCACATGTCCGTTTCAGAAAAAACGTGACACGGAATCCTGATTAAACGCGGATGTTTTTTAATCGAAAAGGAAAACGCAGAGGCGTTTTTTCTTTGTTTCGAGCGATATTTTTTTAGAAATATTTTGCGAATAGGGCCGCTTCTAGTTGTTTCCCGTGACACCGCCTCGCCTCGTCTAGGGAGGGTGAATCCGAAGACGGCCGCGAATCGGGGAAAAACCGAGATATTCATGCGGGTATTGAAGGGAGAAAACATCCTCTCCAGGCTCGATGGCGCCGGCTGCGAAAACAAAAGATAAGTTTTCTTCATTGATTTTAAGCTGAACGCGGCGCTTGTCAGGGACCCCGCGAAGGGGATCGCGCGTCTTCCGGCGAGCCGGAGAGATCTCTCTCGGGCCGGTCGTAATCGTCTACGGGGACCGCCGGCTGGGCGTTGTATTCCCGGCGGCGTTAGACGATGAAGATGGAAAGCGCGCCCGCTCGCCAGGAAGTCCGTCGGCGGCGCGGTTTTGAGAGCGTCGGCTTCCATGTTTGTTTTTTTCCCCGGGGATTTATCGAACGCGCGTTCGCCGTGAGCCCTGGCGGTCGTTTTCATGTCAAGACGAATAACCGGCCGGGGGGGCGAATTCATCCCCGCCGCGAAGCTTTTCCGCCTGGAGATTTTTGAAAGCTCCTTTTTTCCGGAGGGCGCGGCCTTCAGGGCGGAAAGCGTCGAAGTTTTTCCGAACCTATCGGGTCTTTTAAGCGGAAAAGTCTTGGCTGGCGCCGCCGCCGGGGCGCCCGGGGGTCCCGCCGCCTTGCGGAAGCGCCGGACTCTCTTTTAGGCCCGTATAATTTCTCCGGGCGAATTCGTCCGGCGTAGTTCAAAAACACTTAAAAAAAATTTCCGGAACCGTGAAAAACAGCGCCGCGGCGTAAGACGAGGGTGGTTTTACGAATTTTTCCACCGACTGCGGAAAAATTAGCTTTTTTCCCCTTCTTCACCTTATCCCTCTTTCTCCTTCGCGGCCGCTGTCGGTGTTTCATCCGCGGAACGCGGCCGCCGGCTCCGCGGCGAATCCTCTCCGGGCCTCTTCCGCGGCCGACTTTGTAAATGTTCCACTTTTATGTGGTTTTTGACCAAACGGACGACTTATTTCGGCGAGTTTCCCACCTTTACGTTGGTTTATTTCCCCCCCTCTTTTTTCCTAAATCGAAAAAATTCAATAAACACGCAGCTTTAGCCCTGATTTCGGGCCTTGGTACAGTTTATGCTTAAGGCCGATCGGGAGCCGCGACCCTCCGGCTCCTTCGCGTCATATTTAGAAAATCAGGCTTAGCCGCCTGTTTCCGGAATCGGCTCTCTTTTTCCTTCCGGAAAGGCCTTAGGGCCGGGCGGCCCGTTTCACCGCCCCGGCGGCCGGGGGCTAAACCCCCGATCCCGCCCCAGGGCCTTTCTTTTTCCGCCCCTGTCTTTAATAAGCCCGCCGGGCGATGAAAAGACGGGGCGCTAATTTTTTTCAAGGAGATTTTTATGCGGCAGGTCGCCATTTACGGAAAAGGCGGAATAGGCAAGTCCACCACCACCCAGAACCTCAACGCCGGTCTGGGCGAGATGGGCAAGAAGATAATGATCGTCGGCTGCGATCCCAAGGCCGACTCCACCCGGCTCATCCTGGGCGGCCTCGCTCAGAAGACCGTCCTCGACACCTTGAGAGAGGAGGGGGACGACATCGAACTCGATTTGGTGATGCGGGAGGGCTTCCAGCACATCCGCTGCGTGGAGTCCGGCGGCCCGGAGCCCGGGGTGGGCTGCGCCGGAAGGGGCATCATCACGTCCATCGGCCTTCTGGAAAGGCTGGGGGCCTACACGGAAGATCTGGACTACGTCTTCTACGACGTTTTGGGGGACGTCGTGTGCGGCGGCTTCGCCATGCCCATCAGGGAAGGCAAAGCCCAGGAGATCTACATCGTCTGCTCGGGGGAGATGATGGCCCTCTACGCCGCCAACAACATCTCCAAGGGGATAAGGAAGTACGCGAACACGGGCGGCGTGAGGCTGGGCGGCCTCATCTGCAACAGCCGCAACGTGGACGGGGAGGCCGATCTGGTGGAGTCGGTGGCGAAGGAGCTGGGCACCCAGATGATCTACTTCGTGCCCCGCGACAACATGGTCCAGCGGGCGGAAATCCACAAGCAGACGGTCATCCAGTTCGATCCCGAATCCTCCCAGGCCGGGGAGTACCGCAATCTGGCGGAAAAGCTGGACGGAAACGACATGTTCGTCATACCCAAACCCATGAACCAGGAAAAGCTGGAGACCCTCCTCATGGAGCACGGCATTCTCTAGGGTGAAAGGATCTAAATGAAACTCATCAAAGCGATAATAAGACCCGAGAAGACCACCTCCGTCATAACCGAGCTCATGAACGCCGGCTACCCCTCGGTCACCAAGGTGGACGTCTACGGACGCGGGAAACAGAAGGGCATAGTCTTAAACGACGTGCGCTACGACGAGCTTCCCAAGCAGATGCTCTTAATCGTCGCGGACGAGAAGGACTGCGAGGACATAATCGGCATCATCGTCCGGGAGGCCCGCACGGGCGAGGGCCACTTCGGGGACGGGCGCATCTTCATCCTCCCGGTGGAGAAGAGCTGGACCATAAGCACGGGGAAGGAAGGTCTCTAAATGAAGGAACTTATGGCCGTAGTGCGCTCCAACAAGGTGGGCAAGACCAAAAACGCCCTGGCCGCGGCGGGATTTCCCGGATTCACCTGCCTTCCCTGCCTCGGGCGGGGGAAGAAACTTATGGATCCGGGCGTCCTGAAGCTCATCATGGAGTCCGGCGAGCTCCCCCTCACGGCCGCGGGAGAGTCCATGACCGAGGCCTCGCGGCTCATCCCCAAGCGCCTCTTCAACATAGTGGTGGAGGACGATCGGGTGAGCGACGTGGTGGACGTGCTCATAGCCGTGAACTCCACCGGACACCCCGGAGACGGGAGGATCTTCATTTTGCCGGTGGAGGAGAGCTACAGCGTCAGAATCGGCGAAAGGTGCGGTGCGTGACATGGACGTGAAAACGGAAATTCTTTCCAAATACAAGGCCAAGGTCTTTAAAAGCCGCAAAGAGCATATTGTCGAGGTGGACAACGGCTCCGAGCAGTTGATAGCCGCGAACACCCGGGCCATACCCGGCATCATGACCAACCGCGGCTGCTGCTACGCCGGCTGCAAGGGCGTGGTCTTGGGACCTTTGAAGGACACCGTGGTTCTCACCCACGGACCCATTGGCTGCGGCTTCTACTCCTGGGGCACCCGGCGCAACAAGGCGCGGCCAAACGAGTCCGGCGAGAACTTCGTCCAGTACTGCTTCTCCACCGACATGCAGGAGCCGGACATAGTCTTCGGCGGCGACAAGAAGCTGCGGCAGGCCCTCTCTGAGGCCTATCAAATATTCAAGCCGAAGAGGATCATGATCTGCTCCACCTGCCCGGTGGGATTAATCGGAGACGACATCCACGCGGTCGCGGCCTGGGCCGAGGCGGAGTTCGGGATAATTTGCGCGGCCTTCTCCTGCGAGGGCTACAAGGGCGTGAGCCAGAGCGCCGGACACCACATCGCGAACAACGGTCTCATGAAAAGGATAATCGGAACCGACGATAGGCGGCCAGAGGGTAAATACCCCGTAAACCTCCTAGGCGAGTACAACATCGGCGGCGACGGCTGGGAGACGGAGAGGATTTTAAAAAAAATCGGCTACAGCGTGGTCTCGATCTTCACCGGCGACGGCGCCCTCGCGGACATAGCGAGGTCGCACACGGCCGATCTGAACCTGGTGCAGTGCCACCGCTCCATCAACTACATAGCCGGGATGATGAAGGACGCCTTCGGCGTGAACTGGCTCAAGGTGAATTTCATCGGCGTCGAGGCCACCTGCGAGACGCTGAGGCATTTAGCCGAGTTCTTCGGAGACGAGGAGCTTAAGAAAAGGACCGAAGAGGTCATAGCCGCCGAGTTGGAGGAGATCGCCCCCGACATGGCGCACTACCGCGAAAGGCTTTCCGGACGCACCGCCGCCATCTTCGTGGGCGGGAGCCGCTCGCACCACTATCAGGCCCTTTTAAGGGATCTGGGGGTGGAGACGGTTTTGGCCGGCTACGAGTTCGCCCACCGGGACGACTACGAGGGCCGGGAGGTCATCCCCACCATCAAGGAGGACGCGGACAGCAAGAACATCGAGAACCTGGTGATGGAGAAGGATCGGCGCTACCGGATGTTTTTAACCCCCGAGCGCTTCGAGGATTTAAAAAAGAAGATGCCCTTGGAGGACTACGTCGGCCTCATGAAGGACATGCCCGACGGCGCCTACGTGGTGGACGACCTCAACCACTACGAAACCGAGGAGTTCATAAAGCATTTGAAGCCCGATATCTTCTTCTCCGGAATCAAGGACAAGTACGTGATCCAAAAAGGCGGGGTGCTTTCCCGGCAGCTCCACTCCTACGACTACAGCGGCCCGTATTCGGGTTTCCGGGGGGCGGTGTTGTTCGCGAGGGACGTGAGCATGGGCCTTTTCGCCCCGGCCTGGAAGATGGTCACGCCCCCCTGGGCGGAAAAGAGGGAGCCCAACGCGGGGAAAGCCGCCTTTAAAGAGGCGGAGAGCTTAAAGGAGGCGGGCGATGCTTGATCAGACCCCTAAAGAAATAAGCGAGCGCAAGGCTCTGAGGATAAACCCCTGCAAGACCTGCCAGCCGGTGGGGGCGCTTTACGCCGCTCTGGGCGTCCGGCGCTGCATGCCCCACAGCCACGGCTCCCAGGGCTGCGTCTCCTACCACCGCACCTTCCTGACCCGCCACTTCAAGGAGCCGGCCGTGGCGTCCTCCTCCTCGTTTACCGAAGGGGCGTCGGTCTTCGGCGGCGGAGCCAACCTCAGAAGCTCGGTTAAAAACATCTTCGACGTCTACGACCCGGACGTGATCGCCGTCCACACCACCTGCCTTTCCGAAACCATCGGAGACGATCTGAACTCCTACATAATGGAATTGGAGATACCCGACGACAAGCTGGTGGTGCACTGCAACACCCCGAGCTACGTGGGTTCGCACGTGAACGGCTTCGCCAACATGGTGGCGGGCTTCATCCGCTATCTGGCCGACCCCCGGGCGCCCAAGAACGACAAGATCGGCGTTTTCCCCGGCTTCGTGAACCCGGGAGACATCAGGGAGTACAAGAGGATTCTGGATCTCTTCGAACTCGCGCGCGTGATACTTCCCGACCAGACGGGGATCATGGACGGCCCCATGACCGGAGTCTACGAGATGTTCCCCGAGGGGGGGACCACCATTGACGAGATCCGCTCCCTAGGCGGGGCGCGCCAGGCCCTGGCCTTGGGCGCCGCCGCCTCCACCGAGCCGGCCTTGGCGCTTAAAAGCAAGTGCAAGGTGGAAAGCTCCGTGCTGCCGCTCCCCATCGGCGTCGAGGCCACGGACAACTTCCTTATGACCCTTTCCGGGCTTTCGGGGCGTCCCGTCCCGAAGGAGCTGGAAGAGGAGAGGGGGAGGCTGATCGATTTGATGCTGGACGCCAACCCCTACTTCTACGCTAGAAAATGCGCGATCTTCGGCGATCCCGACACGGTTCTGGGGATCACTTCCCTCTGCCTGGAGCTGGGCATGATCCCGCTCTACGTCATAACCGGAACCCCCGGCGAATCCTTCACCGAGAGCGCGAAAGAGCTCCTTTCCCGCTACGGCGCCCTGGAGGGGGCGAAGGTGAAGGCGGCGGCGGATCTCTTCGAACTGCACCAGTGGATTAAAAACGGGAGGGTGGATCTGCTTATCGGCACCTCCTACGGAAAACAGATAGCCAAGGCCGAGGACATCCCCTTCGTTCGGGCGGGCTTCCCCATCCTCGACCGCTACGGCCACTCCTACCATCCCCTGGTGGGCTACCGGGGGGGCCTCCTTCTCGCGGAGCGGATAGCGGACGCCGTGATGGACGAGATGGACCGCAAGTGCCTAGACGAGGATCTGGAAGTGGTCATGTAGGAGCGTTCCGGAAGGCCCCGGGCCTTCCGGCCGCGAAAGGCCCAAGCCCAACTTGCGTCTTTTTTCCGGCCCTCTTTTACGAGGGCCGGAGGCGGCGCCTCCGGCTGGGAAATAGGCGTTTTTACGGCGGCGTTTTATGAAAGCCGCTTTCAGCGGCCGCTTTTAAGAGCCGCCTTTCAAGGATTTCGCGATTATGGAAGAGCTTCTTTCGGAGCGCCTGGGCTCCGTCTCCATGAAAGGCGCGGGAGCGGGAAAGAACCGGACTTTGGAGTGCGGGAAGAATTCCGTTTCCGGCGCCGTGAGCCAGAGGGCCTGCGTCTTTTGCGGGGCGAGGGTGGTTTTAAATCCGGTCACCGACGCCTTTCATCTGGTGCACGGCCCGGTGGGCTGCGCCTCCTACACCTGGGACATTCGGGGGAGCCTTTCCTCCGGATCCGAACTTTACCGCCATAGCTTCACGACCGACCTTCAGGAGAGGGACGTGGTTTTCGGAGGGCTTCCCAAACTGGAAAAAGCCCTGGAGCGGATCGTGGAAAAATTCCACCCGCCGGTGGTCTTCATCTACTCCACCTGCCTGGTGGGGGTGATCGGAGACGACGTGGACTCCGTCTGCCGCGCGGCCGAGAAGAAACACGGCGTCCGGGTGATCAACGTGAAGGCCCCGGGTTTCGCCGGCCACAAGGCCATGGGCTACCGCCTGGCCTGCGAGGCCCTGATGAAGATCTTGGAAAGGGATCCTCGTCGAACTGATAAACCTGTGGGGATAAACATTCTGGGGGACTACAATCTGGCGGGCGAGATGTGGATCGTGAAGGACTATTTCCGGAGGATCGGCGTACCGGTGGTCTCGGGATTCACCGGGGATTCCACCTACGAATCCATCCGGCGCTCCACCACCGCCGCCCTGAACGTGGTGCAGTGCGCGGGGTCCATGATGTATCTGGCCAGGCTTATGGAGGACAAATTCGACATACCCTTCATTAAAGCCAGCTTTTTCGGCCTGGAGGATACCAAAAGCGCCCTCGTCCATGTGAGCGAGCTTTTAGGAGACGAGGAAACTAGGAGAAGGGCGGAGGAGCTCTCCACCCGGGGGATGGAAAAGGCCATGCGCGGGATCTCCCCCTACCTTCCTGGCTTGGCCGGCAAAAAGGCCGCCATTTTCGTGGGCGGCGGCTTCAAGGCCGTCTCCCTTATCCGGCAGTTTCGGGAGCTGGGCATGGACACCGTCATGGTGGGAACCCAGACCGGCCAAAGGGAGGACTACGAGCTCATAGAGTCCCTGGTGAATCCCGGAACCGTCATCCTGGACGACGCCAACCCCTCCGAGCTTGAGACCTTCATGCGGGAGAAGGGGGCGGACATTTTAGTGGGGGGCGTGAAAGAGAGGCCTCTCGCCTACAAGCTGGGCGTCGCTTTCTGCGATCACAACCATGAAAGAAAGATCCCGCTTTCGGGTTTCGACGGGGCCGTGAATTTCGCGAGAGAGATAAACCTCTCCGTGAACAGCCCCGTGTGGGAGATGGCGCGCCGGACGGCGGATCCTTTTTTAGACGCTTGAGAGTTCTAGCCGGCGATCAATTTATCCGCGTTGTTTTTCGGAGCTTCTTTTTTTCCATTTTCACGCGTCATTTCATTCATCGCTTCTTTCATCGCTTCTTTCATCGGATTTTTCATTCGCCGCCTTTTTGCGTTCGCTTTTTCATTCAGCGCCTCTTTAATTCAAAAGCTTTTTTTTCAACGTTTTTTTTCGTCCACAGACTCCTTTCAAAACTCTTTCGTTCGTCTCGCGCGGGGTTCCCCGTTTTCCAAGCGGGGAGCCCCGTTTAAAAAAGGTTTTTCCATGCCTTCCGACTTAGAGAGCTTCACCGAGAATCCCTGCAAGATGTGCCTGCCCTTGGGGGTGGTCACGGCCGTTTACGGAATAGAGAAGGGCATGAACATCCTTCACGGCTCCCAGGGCTGCTCCACCTACATCCGCCGCCATATGGCCACCCACTACAACGAGCCCGTGGACATCGCCTCGAGCTCGCTCACCGAGGAGGGGACCGTTTTCGGGGGGGAGGATAATCTTCGGAAGGGATTGGACAATTTGATAAAACTCTACCGCCCGGAACTGGTGGCGGTCTCCACCACCTGTCTGGCCGAGACCATAGGCGAAGACGTGCCGGCCATGATCTCCCGCTACCGCCAGGAGAGGCCCGGGCTGGAAACCGAGATCGTGTCCGTGAGCTCCCCCGGCTACGGGGGCACCCAGTTCGAGGGCTACTTCAGGGCCCTCCAGGCGGTTTTAAGAGGGCTGGAACCGGACGAGCGTCCCAACTCGTATATAAACGTCATCCCTCCGCCCTCCAGCCCCGCGGACGTCGGGGCCCTGAGGGAGCTTTTGGAGGACAGCGGCCTTCCCTTCATCCTCTTTCCCGACATTTCGGAAAACCTGGACGGGGTCTACAACCCGGTCTACCATCGGCTCCCCTCCGCCGGCACCCCCGTCCGGCTGATAAAACAAGCGGCCGGGGCCAGGGCCACCTTGGAGCTTTCCCTCTTCGCTCCGGAAAACGACTCCCCGGGTCTTTACCTGGAGCGGGCCCACAAGGTGCCCCTCCTGCGGCTTCCGCCGCCGGCGGGTCTGCGGGGGATGGACGCCCTCGTGAGGGCCTTGAAGGATCTGGGGGCCTCGTTTCCGCCCAAGCACCGGAAGGCCCGGGGCCGCCTCCTGGACGCCATGTGCGACGCCCACAAGCATTTCGCCCTGGCCCGCCTGGGGGCCGCGGGGGATCCCGACTTCGTCTACTCCCTCTCCGCCCTGGCGGCGGAGAACGGCGTCCCCCTCGTCATGGCCGCGACGGGATCCAACTGTCCCGACTTTTCGAAGATTATTAAGCCCGAACAGGAAAAATCCCTTTCCACGCTGGGTATAAAGGAGTCTTTTCTCCGGGACGGGGCGGATTTCAGCTTGATCTCCCGCGGGAGCCGGGAAACGAGGGTCAACATCTTCGCCGGCAGCTCCGACGCCCGGAGAATGTGCCGGGAGCTGGGGATCCCCCTTCTGCGCCTGTGCTTTCCCATCCACGACCACGTGGGCGGCCAGAGGACGCGGCTTTTGGGCTACGGCGGATCCTTAAGCGTTCTGGAAGGCCTGGCGAACGAGCTTATCGGTCTGGAGGCGGAAAGCTTCCGGGACAGGATAAAAAGCGAGTTCTTCCGGAAACCATCGCTCCCCGCCGGAGGCGGGGAATGCGCGCTCCCCGCCGCGTCCTCCCCCCCCGATCCCGCCTCGCCCCACCCGCGGGCCGCCTTTCCGCGGGCGGATCGGGGGTTCGCGGAATTTCCGCCGGAGGGAGCGGAAAAGAGCGGCTCTCTTAGTCTGAGGGAGCTTTACGGCATCGCCCCGTCCGGAGTGGATCCATCCTCCCTCCACCCCTGCTTCTCTTTGGAGGCCTCCCATAAACTGGGGAGGCTGCACCTTCCCGTGGCCTCCGGCTGCAACATATCCTGCAACTACTGCCGGAGGGATCACGACTGCCCCAACGAGAGCCGCCCTGGGGCGAGTTCCGGACTGTTGACTCCGCGGGAGGCCCGCGACCGTTTCCGCGAGGCTAGGGAGATTTCGCCCGCGCTTAAGGTGTTGGGGATAGCCGGACCCGGGGAGTCGCTTTTTCAGGCGGAGAAGACCCTGGAGACCTTCGAGCTCTTAAGAAGGGAGGATAAGGATCTGATATTCTGCCTCTCCACCAACGGGCTCAACCTCCCCCTTCACGTCAGGGAGCTTCACGCCCTGGGCCTTAGGCATCTGACCGTGACCGTGAACGCGGCCGATCCCGAGACCGGCTCCCGGATCTACTCTCACGCCGACTATTTCGGGGAACGCTACCAAGGCGTCCAGGCGGCGAGCCTCATCCTGTCCAACCAGTTCGCCGGAATCGCCATGGCGAAAAGCCTGGGGATGACGGTGAAGGTGAACACGGTCTTAATTAGGGGCGTGAACGTTTCCCAATCCGAACGGATCAGCCGCAAGGCCCTCTCCCTGGGGGCGGATCTGGGAAACCTCACCGCCCACGTCCCTCTCTCCGGAACCCCGTTCGAATCCGTCGCGGCTCTCGGCCTCGGAGAACTGCGGGAGCTGCGTTGGAAATCCGCGGCCTTTCTTCCCCAGATGACCCACTGCCGGCAGTGCCGGGCCGACGCCTTCGGGCTTCTGGGGGAGGATTTATCCCGCCGGCTTCGAGCCGGAAAAGACCCGCTCCCCAAGCCGATCCGGGCGCCGGGGATAAGTTCCGCCGGAACCAGGGCCAGGCCCCTCTACCGCATAGCCGTGGCCTCCCGCAGCGCGGTTTTGGTGGACAACCATTTCGGAAACTCGGAGAGGTTCTACATCTACGAATCCGACGGGGCGGATCTGCGGCTCCTGGAAAACCGGCGGGTGGAGGGCGGCGGCGCCTGCGGCGGCGCCTGCCTGGGGCCCGAAAAGGTTAAGGAGAGGCCGGAGGGCTTTATCGCCGGTTTGATCGACCTCCTTTCCGACTGCGACGGCGTGGTGGCCGCCCGCATAGGGGAGTCCCCCCGAAAGATCCTGGAGGAGCGGGGCATCGGCTGCCTCTCCGGCTACGAGGCCGTGGACAAGGCCGTGCTCGGCCTGGCCAGGATGCTGGGTCGGGGTGGCGGGGCCGCCTGACGCCCGTTTTGGAAAAGAGCTTTTCCGTGGAAAGGCCTTGGCGGGCGGAAAGCCCCGCGGAGGCGAAAGGAGCCGAAAAGGCCGTGAACCTCGAAGCGCCGTTTCCCAAAGGCGAGGAGAACCTCGCCGGCGGCGGAAAGGCCGCCGGCCCCGGGAGGGACGCGTTCGGCGCCGGAGACGGCGAAATGGACGTTTCCGCCGTAGACGGCGAATACGGCGGTGCCGCCGGAGACGGCGAATATGACGGAGACGGCGAATATGACGAAGACGGCGAACGCGGCGATTCCGCCGGAGAAGGCGAAGACGACGACCAGGATGTTCGGGAATACCTCAGCGTCCCGCTTTTAATAGACGCGACCCTCCCCGTCTACCACGCCTCCGTTCCGGAGCTGGTTAAAAAGCGTTCCGGCGAGTGGCGGAGGCTCATGCTGGCCCTGGGGGTGGAGAGGGTGAAGGGTCCGGGAACGCCTCCGGTCTCTTCCGCCGGGGTGCGGGGCCTGGACGGCGCCATGTTCATGGACTTCGGGGCCCTCTTTCGGGACCTGGTGGAGCTGGGGATCCCCGAGATGGCCTTCGGCGACTCTTTCGGCTGCGCCACGGCCCTGGGCGCGGCCTGGCTGGAGTGCGGCGGCCGCGGCGTTTTATGCTCCTTCGGCGGCGCCGGGGGGCTTCCGGCCACGGAGGAGCTGCGGCTCATGCTCCACACCTCGGGGATTTCGCCTTTGACGGGGGACGGATCGGCCATCTCCGGACTAAGGGCCATCTCCGAGCTCTTTTCGGGAAAAAAGACCGAGACTTTCAAGGCGGTGACCGGCCGGGGCGTCTTCGCGGTGGAGAGCGGCGTCCACGTGGACGGGCTTTTAAAGGATCCCCGGCTCTACGAGCCCTTCCCGCCGTCTCTCGTGGGGGGGAGGCGCTACCTCTCGGTGGGGCTCCACAGCGGCAAGGCCGCCGTGCGCCTGAAACGCGCCCTCATGGGGATCGGAGGCGATCCGGAACAAGACCGCGCCCTGGCGGAGGCCGTGCGCCAACGCTCCCTGGAGCTGCGCCGGGGTTTAAGCGACCAGGAGTTCCAACGGCTCCACCAAGAGCTTCGCCAAAGGACGCCGGAAGGCGCCCCCGCGAGTCGGGGAAAATCCGGCGGATGAGGTAACGCCGGTTTGGGGGAAAAAGCCCCGGGGAGGTTGAGATTTTGCCAAAGCGGGAAGCGCTCGTCTGCGACACCACCCTTAGGGACGGTCAGCAGTCGCCGGGGCTGGCCTTTCCGGCGGAGCTGCGGACGAGGCTCGCCCGAGCCCTGGACGATTTGGGAGTGGCCGTGATCGAGGCCGGCTCGCCGGCCATGGGCCCCGCCGAGCGGGAGATCTTCTCCCTCGTCCGGAAGGCCGTGAAAAAGGCCCGGGTCTCCGCCTGGAACAGGCTCAATTTGGCGGACGTCCAGGCCTCGGCCGCCCTGGGGCCGGATCTCCTCCATGTCTCTTTTCCGGCCTCGGAGAGGCAGACCAAAAAGACGGGTCTAAGCTTCGCCGGGGCCTTGGACGTCTTGGAGAAGGCCCTATCTTTTTGCGCCTCCCGGGGTCTTCCCGTCCGGGTGGGTCTGGAGGACGTCTCCCGGGCCTCCCCCGGGCGCCAGGAGAGGCTTCTTTCGGCCTTAAGGGAGCTGGGGGTGGCGGAGGCGCGCCTCGCGGACACCGTGGGCATCCTCGCCCCCTTGGGCGTCAGGGGGCTCGTGGAGTTTTGGAAGGCGGGGGGCTTTTTAGCGGAGTTCCACGCCCACAACGATCTGGGAATGGCCGCCCCCAACTCCCTGGTCGCGGCCTTAAGCGGGGCGGACGTGGTGGACTGCACTTTAAACGGCGTGGGCGAGAGGGCCGGAAACTGCCCGCTGGGCGCTTTTCTCAGGCTTTTAAGCCGGGCGGAGGGGGTCTTTTCCAAAATCGATCCCGACCGGGCCCTGGCGCTCGAACGGGAGTTCCTCCCCGCGCTTGATAGGGAGGGGCGCCTCTCCCGCCTTTTCCGCTCGCCCGGGGCGGACATCACCAATATCCCGGGATCGATTCCGGCGGAACCCGATTGGGTGGAACATGGAAGCAAAAATCTTGAAAATAGCCGCGGCCGTGGATGAGGCGGGCGCCCTCGCCGCGCTTCCCGAGTCCTCGATCACCCGCGTCCACCAAGGCGCGGGACAAGATTTCCGTCTGGAAAGGGAGACGCCCTTCTCCTTTTCCGCCGTTTCCGGACTCTGCGCCATGCGGAAGCGCCTGTCGGAGTACATGTTGGCTTTGGAGGACGTCCAAGTTATTCTGGCCCGCTCTTTTCCCGGGGTCGCCCGGGACGTTTTGTCCCGGGGCGGCTTCACCTTATATGAGACGGAAAGCTTCGCGGAGGAGGTCCTTTTCGGGATCTGGGAGCATGTTTTAAGCGGCGAGGGGGACCTTAAAGACGAGGTTCCCGCGTTTCCGGAGGAGTCTTCGGGAAACCCGGGTTTTTATTTCCTGGACCTCCGGAAGGCTTTAAACGCCAATCCCGATCTCACCACGAAAAAGATCTTGCGGCCCTTTTTTCAAAACGTCTCCTTTAAGGAGCTCGCCTTCCTCTACGACCATTTCCCGCCCTGGCTGCCCGAAGACCTGCGAAACCTAGGCTACTTTTTCGAGGTGGAGAATATTCCATCCGGCGTGAGGGTGACGGTTAAAGGGGGTGGAAAATGACTTTGGCCCCTTTGAAAATGGAAAGCCCCGCCGCCTCGGAGCGGATCGCCTGGGCGGCGGGCTCCCGGGAGCGCTATCCCGACGGCTCCTTAAGGGGGATAGTCCTAACCGAGGAGGTGCGGGCGCTTCTTCCCTGCGGGGAGTTCGTCCCCGCCTGGACCCACGCCTCGCCCCGCTCCAAATACGCCCCCTCGCTCTCCTTCTACCCCTCCGGCGCCGTGAAGGCGGCGCGCTTCGAAAAGCCCGAGGAGCTGATGGCGCCCAACGGGGACGTGGTGACGGCGGAGAAGGTCTCCTTTTTCGAGTCGGGGAGGATTAAAAGGATCTTTTTCACCGACGGCCGTTTATCCGCCTTCTGGTCCGAGCGAGACGAGGCCGGGCTCTTGCGCGAAACGACCCTGACCCTTCCCTGGGGGAGGATGACCCTTTTGGCGGGCGCGGCCGCCTATCACGAGAACGGCCTCCCGCGCTCGGTCACCTTGTGGCCCACGGAGAGGGTGAATCTTAGGGCGGGGGGAAGGGATTACCCGGTCCGGCAGGGATTCTCCCTCGATTCGGAGGGAAACCTGGCTTCCCTGGAGCCGGCCTTTCCCGTGAAGGTGGAAACCCCCTTGGGAGAGCTCGAGGCCTACGATCCGGACGCCTTGGGCGTGGTGGCCGACGTCAACTCCCTGAAGTTCGACCCCCGGGGTAGCGTCGTCTCCCTTAAAACGATGGCGATTATCAAGCGCTCCGGCGCCTCGCCTCTCGTGATCCGGCCCTTCGCGGGGCCGCACCCCTTGGACGACCGGAAGAAAGTCTTCCACCCCCTCGAAGTGAGCTTTCGCCAAAAGATCATAAGGGTGGTCGAGACGGGGCGGGGGAAAACCGAGGGGCGCGTGTTTTCTTTAGACGATTCCTTGGAAGTCGTTCCCTTCACCGGACGCGCCCTGGTCCAAATTTCACTTCCGGACGCGGAAGGCTTGTAAAGACGGTGGGCCCGCGTATCTTTGCCGTGAAGGGTTCTAAAGCTCGTTTCGGGCGCTTGACAGCGAAGAGGGCGGCGAGCCGGAGCGTCCCTGAAGGCGGGTCCGGACGAGGCTTTGGCGGTTTTTTCGGGATTCACCCTTTTTTTTCGGGCGCGGGCGCTTTAAAGTTTTCCGGAAGTTTTCGGGAAAGCCGGAAAGGGCCCCCGCCTTCTTGTCGCGACCGGATGTTCGCTTTTCATTACCGCCTTGAAAACAGCGGAGAAAAGGGCCTAACGGGAGGGGAGGCGTCCTCATAGCCGACGCTCTCCTTAATTAGGCCCGCGGCTCCACTGGGTAAAAATTCCGTTATCCGCTAAAATCATAGGACAAAATGGAAGGCCCTCCTCGCTTGGAACCCGCGTCACGTCCGGGGGGAAGCGCTTGAGCGCTTCCGTTAAGCCAAAACGATGTTTTCGGCGCGTCATATAAATTTTGATGCGACTGCAAAAAGTCCCTGCTGTTTTAAAAATTATAAACAATATACTTTATGAATTATAAACTATTAAAATTTATCCTATATATTATATGGGTGCTCGCATAATATAATGTGAACTAAAGTGAATAAAATGATCAAATTCCGATGAATTGATTAAAAAAATTCAATAACGTTAAATATTAAATTTCTCTCAAGAGTAAATCATAAAAATATTTTGTGATCCAGATTTTTTAAAATTTGTTCTCCTAAACATTATTAAAATACTATATATAGTCATACAATATATAGAAAAAACAGTTTAAAATGTTTGGCTACCCTTAATTATTCCATGTACCATATAGAGTGGTGGCTTGTTTTGTCATTT
>JAISMF010000094.1 GCA_031276865.1 Deltaproteobacteria bacterium
CATAGGGCCGGAGGGCCCCGCGGGAAACCTCCATGGCGGCATCCTGGGCGGGATCTCCACGGGAAAACCTTTAACGGCCAGACTCTTCGTCCGCCCCACCCCCTCCATCTCCATAAGCCAGAAGACGGTGGATCTGGACATGAATCCGACCGAAATAGAGACCCATGGCCGCCACGACCCCTGCGTCGCCCCCAGGCTGGCTCCGGTGGCCGAGGCCATGTGCCTTTTAGTCTTGGCGGATCTCTACCTGGAAAAAAGCCGCAAGCCGGGGGACTGGTGAGCCGAAGACTCCCCGGGGATCCTCACCGCGGCTTTTAAAAACGCTCATGAGCGGGACGCGGGTCAACACCCGGCCGTTTGAAACCTTCGGAGGGCTTTTTATCGGGAAGGGGAGGCGCCGGCCTAGTCGCTCGGTGTATGACTTGAAAGCCACAAAATTAGTGATATCTAATTTCATATAATATCTAAATATTGTATTTACGCCATTTTCCACCTCTACGTCCGCCGAATTTCCGGAAAACGCGGAAAGCGTTTAAACTTGCTTCCGAAGCTCCTATTTGATAGTATTCTGAAGAGGCTGCCTTGGCCCCTTCGAGGACGCTCCTTCCAAAGCGGACGCCCTTTCGGAACCGTCAGGGAGGCCCAGGGTCGTCCGCCCTTTTCCCCGACCGGTCTTCCGCGGGGCCGCGAATCGGTAGCTTGGTTCGGATCGGCGTTTTTTCGCTCCGCCCTTCGGGCGCCCTTTTCCCACCCCCTAACCGAAAGCGGGCATTATCATTATGGCGCGCAACCCGTCAAAATTGAATAAACATAAAAAGTTAGCCCGCTCGGTGCTTGACGCCATCTTATCGAGGATCTACGACTTCATTGGCAAGTATTTGGTGACGGACGCGTCTATTAGGGGCCTCACCATGAGCCAGACGGGGTTCGTCGACATTAATCACCGCTTGGCCGACATGGTCATCGTGGAGCTACTGCGAAACGAGTTCAATGACTTGACATCGGGGTCCACCTTGGCCGACTGCGTCCTCAAACTTGAGGATTGGTCCTCCGGGAGGGCGGTCGAGCGTTTTTGCGTAATCGAGTTCGAGTCCTCCTGGAGGCGAATGAACAACGTCAAACATCTCGGCTACGCTTTCTCCGTCATAAACGCGTACGCGAACGCCAAAAAAGATCCGTTGATAGACTTGATAGTTATCCATTGGATGAAAGTCGCGGCCAGAAAACGAAACTATATTGATTACTCGTGCATCCATTTCCTTCCGTACTGGATCTTTTTGAGGGAGACCGACAAGGATAAGTTGCTGGCGTCCCTACGCGGAAACGACCCTGGCACTCTCGCCACGACAATGGATATCTTAAGGGTGTTCGGACTCATACTGAACTCCCCAACGGATTTCGAGCTATATATGGAGTGCGTGAAGCTCGCCCACAACAGGGTTCTGACGACGCCGGAGACGCAGAAGAGGTACCTCGAGATAATTATGCTCATCGCTAGAGAGTGTTTAACAAAAGACCAAGTAAAGGAGCTGAAAATGACCTTACCGTTAAAATCCATTTTCGAAGAAGCCCGTGAGGAAGGCAGAGAGGAAGGCTGGCAGAAAGGCCTGGATGTAGCCGCCTTGGCGCTCTTGAAAGATGGGGACTCCGTTGAGCGAATCAAGAAGCTCCTTGGGTTGCCCGAAAAGCGGATCAGGAAGCTGAAGGCTCAGTTGCGCTCCGAAAGGGCGACCGATCCAGAGGCATCCTGACGCCTTAGTCTTCCAGCGCCTTTAGGCGGCGCCACCTTTCGGCGGGCGTCGCTCCCTAGGGGGGGCGGGACTCAGTTTTCATGCGTCAGAGCCTGATCCGCCTCAAGCGGATTCGGCTTTCCCTCACTCATCTTCACGACCCGCGGCAAGTTTCATCATAATGACGCCCGACCAACCGGAAACGAACGATTTTGACGCGGGCGGCGCCTACATATCCGCCGCCGTCTTTTTGGGGGTTCGCGATTTCTCTGGCGAGCGCCAGGCGAAGGACGCCGAGGTTCTAAAGCACGCAATCCCCAACCGCTCTTCCGCAAGGCACTGGATCGGTTGCGCTCCGCTCACGACCCTGTCCGACGTTTTTTCGCTCCGCCCTTCGGGCGTCCTTTTACCACCCCCTAACCGAAAGCGGGTATCATCATAATGGCGTCCGACACGATTCTGAATAAAACAAACTTGAAAAGTTAGCCCGCTCGGCGCTTGACGCCACCTTATCGAGGATCTACGACTTCATTGGCAAGTTATTTGGTGACGGACCCGTCTATTAGGGGTCTCACCATGAGCCAGACGGGGTTCGTCGACATTAATCACCGCTTGGCCGACATGGTCATCGTGGAGCTACTGCGAAACGAGTTCAATGACTTGACATCGGGGTCCACCTTGGCCGACCGCGTCCTCAAACTTGAGGATTGGTCCTCCGGGAGGGCGGTCGAGCGTTTTTGCGTGATCGAGTTCGAGTCCTCCTGGAGGCGAATGAACAACGTCAAACATCCTGGCTACGCTTTCTCCGTCTTAAACGCGCACGCGAACGCAAAAAACGATCCGTTGATAGACTTGATAGTTATCCATTGGATGAAAGTCGCGGCCAGAAAACGAAACTATATTGATTACTCGCGCATCCATTTCCTTCCGTACCGGATCTTTCTGAGGGAGTCCGACAAGGATAAGCTGCTGGCGACCCTACGCGGAAGAGGTACCTCGAGATAATTATGTTCATCGCTAGAGAGTGTTTAACTAAAGACCAAGTAAAGGAGCTGAAAATGACCTTACCGTTAAAATCCATTTTCGAAGAAGCCCGCGAGGAAGGCAGAAAGGAAGGCAGAAAGGAAGGCCTGGATGAAGCCGCCTTGGCGCTCTTGAAAGACGGGGACTCCGTTGAGCGAATAAAAAAGCTCCTTGGGTTGCCCGAAAAACGGATCAGGAAGCTGAAGGCTCAGTCGCGCTCCGAAAGGGCGACCGATCCAGAGGCATCTTGACGCCCCTGGCATTCCGGCTCCTTTAGACGGAGGCCCCCCTCCGGCGAACGCCACTTTCTGGGCGACTGACGGCATCCGGCACCGAAACCAGCTCGGTTTATGGCGAACTCTAAGGTCCGTTTTCAGCAAGCCTAATTCATATTGCTTCCTTTCCGCCGACGAATAAGTTTAAAACCCCGGAGATAAATTTTAGAATTCACGAGACGGGTTAAATAATATAGGCCAAAACTAAACACTCTTTTGAGATCTGATCATTTTTCGCCGCGTTCCGCCGAAGGTTAAGAGTCGGAACGCCGGAGGCAACTTAGATTTTTTACCTAGAGCGTTTCAATTTTTTTAGCCTCCGAAGATAAATTTCTAAAAACCTCTCCGCTTAAAGCGTTTAGAAGCATGGCGGCGCCTTCTTTTCATGCGGTTCCATCACCATCTTTTCTGGAGCGGCGGTCGGGCCTTTAAAAAATATTTTAATCCGCATCGGCTTAATTTTCCGGCCTATACGTCATCACGCCTTTGGGATAACTTATTTTCAAGGTTTTCATCATCTCGCCTATCGTTTTGGAACCTTCGCACACCACGATCCCTCCGCTCTCATAAACGTTCGCTTTCGCGGTTCTGAATTCTTCAATCAGTCCCATCGGAGTCAAACCGGTTTTTTTAAGCGACTTTTTCACCAAGGCGAGCGCCGCCGCCGCCATGAACGTTAATAGCGGAAATCCCCTGAAAACCGATTCCTTCATAATCCTAAGCGGCTTTTCAATCATTTCATTTTTATACAAATCGAAAACTCTTTAACCCCGCCGGCGCCGGCGATACGCGGATATAACCTCTTCGGCCGATAAGTCCGCGTTTGAAATTAGAACGAAAACACCCGCCGTTTTCAACTTGTATTCATCCTCTTTCGCTAAAAAATTTAATTCTAATTCTCCCTCCTCAATGAGGTGTTTCATAATTTCCCGGTTTTTTTTCTCCACGTCCGTCACAACGTAAGCGCGTAAGTTTGAACGCTTTTTCCCCACGACTTCCAGGATAAAATCCCGCTTCAAACATCTAAGCGGACCAGCGGATTTAGTTTCATCAGGCAAATGACGGGTGACTAGCTCTTTATACAACTTTCCATTATTCGGCGTTCTTAAAATAAACGGTATTTTAAATTCGTTCAATTTACGAATACCAGCGGCGGAATGATATCCGCCGTCAACCACAAGCTCATCTATCTTGATTCCAAAAGAGTTAATTTCATTTAAGGCCTCTTTCAGAAAGGACGCATCCTCTAGGTCCGCGGTAACTAATCTGAAATAGACGGGAAATCCCTCCTCAATATCCCAAGCCGCGATCAATTTGAATTCTCCCTCGCTCCCGTCCTTAAAACCGCCTGCGGGAAATTATATATATTCGGGCGTTCTTCGGCTTTCGGTTAAGACGACGTGACGGTCGACGTTTTTCGCTAGGAACTTAAGATGCGCGGAAAAAAACCTTTTCCATGTTTCAAAGCTTCCGAGTTTCCTTAAGATAACGCCAATATTTCGTGAAGAGAGGCTGGCGTTTGGGTATAACATCCGGGCGTACGAGTTTTGATGCGCGACCGAGGCTGATTTAAGTAACTGAGCGTCCGATGTCAGTCTGTAAGAGAGTAAAGCTAAAACATCGTCGGGGTTTTCAGGATACGCGTCTTTAATCGCCTCGATATATCCGGTTTTGACTAGAAGTTCACGCAGAATCCAGGCCTCGCCGAAATCAATGATGGCGATCGGCGGGAACGCCGTATCCGCCGGAGATCGTCTTTTCCTCGTCATAACGGCGCCCTTTTCCCCCTCCGGCGCAAACCGCCCGTTTTCCTAAAAACAAGCCGCATCGTTTTGTTTTTTTCCGGCCCCGCTCCATTCTTTAACGTTTTCGATCGGTTGATACCGTATTTTTATGGATTGGAGCGTTTTTTTCACGTAAAAATACGAACATATCCTCATGACTCGGATGTTTGGTATTCTCGTAAAAATCTATACGGATAGAGTCGATTTCAACCTCGAACGGCGTTCTTATTCTTCGTCATCGCCGCCAAAGGAGCTCGAAACGTCACGCCCATCTTTCGCCTAAGGGTGCCGTTAGGAAAAACCAAGCCCCCCTCGTTTCAGCATGGCCGAGGCGGGAAAACGCTTAAGGTGTCGACAACTGGCGGCTTTGAAAATCAGGCCCTCCCTCGTTTTTTTTTCGGGACGTCCTCCAAATGGTATCCGCGGAGGGCTTTTTTCAAGAACTTTCCGGTAAAGGAATCCGGGCTCTCCGCCACCTCCTCCGGGGTGCCGGAGGCTATTATCTCGCCCCCGCCGTCTCCGCCTTCGGGTCCCATGTCTATCACGTGGTCGGCGCACTTGATGACGTCCAAATTGTGCTCGATCACGATCACGGTGTTACCCAAATCCACCAGCTGCTCCAAAACCTCCAAGAGCTTTTTCACGTCGTCGAAGTGCAGCCCGGTGGTGGGCTCGTCTAGGATATAGACGGTGTTTCCAGTCGCCCGGCGGCTTAGCTCCCGGCTGAGCTTCACCCTCTGGGCCTCGCCTCCGGAAAGGGTGGTCGCGGACTGGCCCAGGCGGATGTATCCCAGACCCACCCTCTCCAGGGTCGCGAGCTTCTCTTTGACGCCGGGGATGTGGCGGAAAAGGACGGCGGCCTCGCTCACCGTCATGTCCAAAACGTCCGCGATGGTTTTCCCGCCGTACTTTATCTCCAAAGTGTCCCGGTTGTAGCGGCTGCCGCCGCAGGTCTCGCACTTCACGTGCACGTCCGGCAGGAAGTGCATCTCGATGTTTAACACCCCGTCCCCCCGGCAGGCCTCGCAGCGTCCGCCCCGCACGTTGAAAGAGAAGCGCCCGGGCCTATAGCCCCGGGCCCGGGCCTCGGGGACCCGGGAAAAAAGGTCCCTTAGGGGCGTGAAGACACCGGTGTAGGTCGCGGGATTGGAGCGGGGGGTGCGGCCGATGGGGCTTTGGTCGATGTCAATCACCTTATCGAGGCTTTCCAGGCCCGTGACCGAGGCGTATTCTCCCGCCCGGTGGCGGCCCTTTAAAAGCCTCACCTTGAGGGCCTTGTAGAGGGTCTCCAAGACCAGGGTGGATTTGCCCGAGCCCGAGACGCCGGTCACGCAGGTGAAAACCCCCAGGGGGAAGACGGCGGTGAGGTTTTTCAAATTGTTGGCCCGGGCGCCCGTTATGACCAGCTCCCCCCTCCTTCGCCGGCGCCGGGCGGGTATTTTAATCTCCTTGCGGCCGGAAAGGTACTGGCCGGTAAGCGACGCTTCGTCTTGTAAAAGCTCCCGCGGGGTGCCGGAGAAGATCAGCTCTCCGCCCCGCTCCCCGGCGCCGGGGCCTAAATCCAGGACGTAGTCGGCGGAAAGAATGGTCTCGGCGTCGTGCTCCACCACCACCACGGTGTTTCCCAGATCCCGCATGCTTTTAAGGGCGTTTAGCAGCCGCTCGTTATCACGCTGGTGGAGGCCTATGGAGGGCTCGTCCAGGATGTAGAGCACCCCCACCAGCCTCGATCCGATCTGGGTCGCCAGACGTATGCGCTGGCTTTCTCCGCCGGAAAGGGTGCCAGACGAGCGGGAGAGGTTCAAATACCCGAGACCCACGTCCCGTAAAAACCCGAGCCGCGACTTAATCTCCTTAATTATCCTTCCGGCCACCGCCCCCTCCTTTTCCGTTAGGGGGAGCTGTTCGAAAAACTCCAAACTCTTGGTCACCGGAAGCTTGGAAATCTCGTCAATGTTCCTCCCCCTAAACCGGACGGCCAGGGCCTGGGGCTTCAATCTCGCCCCGCCGCACTCGTGGCAGGGCTGGAAGCTCATGAAATCTGAGAGCTCGTCCCGGACCTCCTGGCGGTCGCTTCCCTGGTAGCGCCCTTTCAAGAGATTCACCAGACCCTCGAAGGGTCTGGTGTAGTAGTAGCGGCGGCCGTCCCGCTCGTAGGAGAAGCGCACGTTCTCCGGGCTGCCGTAAAAGAGGATGTTCTTGTCCTTCTTGGAAAAGGAGGAGAAGGGGGAATCGGGATCCCAGCCGAAGCGCCGGCACAGGCCCTCGATCTGGGAAGGGAAGAAGACGCCGCCGTGGCGGCCGCCCACGGCGATGGCCCCCTCGTTTAGGGAGAGCTCCGGGTTGGGGACGATCAAGTCCGGATCAAAAAAGACGTCCGCCCCCAACCCGTCGCAGGCCGGGCAGGCCCCCTGGGGGTTGTTGAAGGAGAAGAGCTGGGGGGTGAGCTCGGGAAAGGAGACCCCGCAGTAGTCGCAGGCGAAGCGCTCGGAGAAGAAGAGATCCTCCGTCATCTCCCCCTTTTCGTCCACCAGGGCGGCGGTCAGGACCCCTCCCCCGGTTCTTAAAGCCAGCTCCACGGAATCCGTGAGCCTGCGCCGCACGCCGTCCTTGAGCTGGAGGCGGTCCACCACCACCTCCACCCGGTGCTTCTTCTTTTTATCGAGGCGGATTTCCCCGTCCAGCTCCATTATCTCCCCTTCCACCCGCGCCCGGGAAAAGCCGTCCTTTCTTAGCTTCTCCAAGAGCTTCTGGTGCTCCCCCTTCCGCTCCTCCACCACCGGGGCGAGGATCATGAACCTCGCTCCGGAAGGGAGATCCATAAGCCTGTCCACGATGGAGACCGCGGTCTGGCTTTTAATGGGCCGCCCGCAGACGTGGCAGAAGGGTTCGCCCGAGCGGGCGAAGAGGAGCCGCAGGTAGTCGTGGATCTCGGTGACCGTGCCCACCGTGGAGCGGGGGTTGCGGCTGGTGGTCTTCTGTTCGATGGATATGGCCGGGGAAAGCCCCTCGATTAGATCCACGTCCGGCTTGTCCAGCCGGGCCAGAAACTGCCGGGCGTAGGCCGACAAAGACTCCACGAACCTCCGCTGGGCCTCGGCCCGGAGGGTGTCGAAGGCCAGGGAGGATTTCCCGGATCCGGAGAGGCCCGTCACGACCGTGAAGCTGTCCCGGGGGATGTCGCAGTCGATGTTTTTGAGGTTGTGCTCCCGGGCGCCGCGGATGACGATTGAGGTAAGGGACACGGAGCGTTCCGCAACGCCTTCCGAAACTCGCGGTCCGGAAGGCGGAAGGCGACCGCGTTTAGGGGAAAGCCTTCGCTTCCCCTAAACGCGGTCGAATGAAAATAAAACGATGAAAATAACAGGAGGAAATAAAACGGGAAAAATAAAACGATGAAAACATCCCAAGAAAAAAACGCGGAAAAATAACTCAGGCGGTCGCGAAGTAGTAGAGGGCCAGCTCGTAGGATCGGGGTCCGAAGCCGGCCACCACCCCCAAAGCGGCGCCGGAGAGATACGAGCGCCTCCGGAAGTCCTCCCGGGAGTCGGGGTCGGTCAAATGCACCTCGATCACCGGCACGTCCACCGCGAGCAGGGCGTCCCTTAAAGCGACGGAGGTGTGGGTGTAGGCTCCGGCGTTCAACAGCGCCCCCTGGTACTCGCCTTCCAGGGAGTGGATCCGGTCTATGAGCTCCCCCTCGCTGTTGGACTGGAAGAAGTCCACCGCGAGTCCCATGCCCTCGGCCTTCTGCCGGAGGCTTCCGTTCAGTTGGGAAAGGGTGAGGGTTCCGTAGATCTCCGGCTGCCTCTTTCCCAGAAGGTTCATGTTGGGGCCGTTCAAGACCAGGATCTTTTTCATCTTCCCTCCCCCGGCCGGCTGAGAACGCCGGCGTTTAATCACTTTTAAAAAGGCGCGCTCCGGGCGGAAAAGATTTTAGCACGAAAAGCCCGGGGAGCGGAAACCGGGACGCCCGGAGTCCGGACGCGCGGACGCGGCGGGCCGGAGGGAAAGCGCCTCGGAGGGCGGGGCCCTCCCGCCGGAGGGCCCCGCCCTCCTCAAGACTCGCCCATCGGGCGAAGGGGCCGAGAGGGAAGAAAGGGCCGGTAAAAAAGCCCGGAAGTCTTCTTCCGGGCTTTCGCGTAAAAAGCGTCAGAAACCGATGTCCGGCTTCATCTTCACGGGCGGAAGCCGCTTCGCGGCCTCCAGGAGGATGTCCAAATCCAGCTTTTCGCGGCCGCGCCTCACCACCAGGCGGGAGGCCTCCCGGACCACGTAGTTGCAATCCGAAAGCGGCCTCTTCTCCAAGATGTCCACCAGAGAGGAGACGTCCAGGCCATCCTCCGCCGGCCTCTTCTCCAGGATGAATTCCAGGGCGGCTCGGACGTCGATTTTGTCCGGAAGGTCCAGCTTGATCTTGTGGTCGAAGCGGCCCTGGCGCAGGAGGGCCGCGTCTATGAACTCCAAAAGGTTGGTCATGGCGATTATTATGACCTTCCTGTCTATGGCCTCGGGAATCCGCCTTAAAAACTCGGCCACCTCCTCCACCTGGTGCTGCTGGGAGCCGGAGCTGGAGCGGTGCCCCATGTAGGCCTCCATCTCGTCGATGATGATAATCGAGGGGGCCGCGGCGATGGCCTTGTCGAAGATGGACGAGATCTTCTTGGAGGAGTCGTGGATGTAGGGGCTGGCCACGGTGCCGGAGTTCACGTAGAAGGCGGGCAGATCCAGAAACTTCACCAGCTTGTCCGCGGCGTAGGTCTTGCCGCAGCCGGGAGGTCCGTGGAGGATCACGGCCGAGGGGTTGTCGATGCCCATCTTCTTGTACTTCTCGGGCTCGTTTAACACCTCCACGATGTGCTCGTTGAAGAAGGCCTCCAGCTCACGGCGTCCCGGCAGGCTGAAGAGGAGGGGCCGGGAGGGGTCCCTCTCCTTGCGGCGCGCCGACTGGGTCTTCTCGTGGGACTTTAAGACGGCGGCGATCTTCTCGGGTTTTTCCTCCGCGGCCTCCCGGGGAGGGGGCGGGTCCTTGGCGGGGCTGTTGAGACGGCCTCCGGCCGTGGTTATGCCGGCCGATCTGAGCACCCGGGTGAGCTGCTCGGAGGAGAGCCAGCGCACCAGCTGGGAGAGCCGGCTCTGGGAGCTCACCCTCCTGGCCGCCCCCTTGGTGAGCCAGTTGACCAAGAGCTGCTCGTCCGCGCGCCTGGCGGAGGTGAAGAACTTGTCCACCCGCTCCTCGAGCTCGGCCTTGAAATGATTGTCGTCGATCTCGGAGAGGGTCAGATGGTTCTTCTCCGGTCCGGCGGCGGACTTGTTCTCCGCCGGGGGGTCCAGGGCCGCCGGCACGGGCAGGATCTTCCGGTGCAGGGAACTGAAGATGCCGGTGTTGAAATCGGAATGGCGGTCCAGACCCCGGGAGGAGCTTAAGGCCATGGCCAGGGTGTAGGCCGTGGAGTAGTCCCGGGGAATGTCGCCGTTTCTGACCGGTGAAAGGGCGTATCGGGCGGGGCTCAAAAAGTAGTTGTAAAGAAGATCGCCGTGATCCTTGATGGAGCGCACCGACTCGCGGTCGATGAATTTCCGGCGCGCCCAGAAGTCCATGAGGTCCGGCGTGGTTAAAAGAACCCTCGTTCCCTTCTCGTCTTGGAAAATCTGCCAAGCTTTCCGGGCGAAAAGGAAGGAAGTGATCTCCCCGGTCTCGGGGAGCTTCACATGGGGTTGAATCCAAGGGGAGATAGACATGCGGCACCTGGTTGAACTCAAATCATCGAAAGACGACCCCGAAAAGATCCGGCAGGAAAAAAGGCCTTTTAAAACAATAAAGCCTCTTTCGGGGGAAAGACGAACCGGAAACGCCGGCCGAAAACGCCCCCAAAAACGCACTCCGGAGCGTCCGGGCTTTTTTCCGCCGGAGGGCGGAAGACTGAGGCGCCCCCCGGAAGGGCGCCGTCCCATCCTTCCGGCTGGCCCCCCCTCCGGGAGGGGCGGGCCGGAAACGCGAATCCGGTCTTCTATTAAATAAGGTGGAATCCCCGGGACGCCGGGGCGTCTTCGTCTAGGGAACGGCCGAAGTGAAAAAATCCCTACGGATATAATATAACGCGCCCGCCCCGATTTGACAAGAGGCGTCCATATATAGCGTCCCTAACCCCGCCGGTCTTGAAATCTATCAAAATAAAGGACATCCTCCCCGTTTTCCCTCCGCCTCGGCCGCGGCGGGGCCGCCGCTTTCGCGAGGGCGTTCCCGCAAGTCAACTGTAGTTAATTATAGTTAATTACGCTTAAAAACAACTGATGAATTTGACGCCCGCGCGAAAAGCCCGTCATTGAAAACTGATAGAGACGCTATACAAAATATGGGATTAATTTAATGATTATACGGCGCGTAAAGTAGCGGATTTCACATATTCGAATATCTCAGAGGTTTTTGCAGCCGCGTCAAATTTGGAAGGCCCGGAGATGCTCGGGCCTTTTAGGGAAAGCTTCCGCCCCGATGGCCCCGGGCGACTCCCGGCGAAACAGGGTTCGTTGAGAACCCCGCCTCCCATCCTCCCCCCCCTCCCTCGATCGGGAAATCCGCGGGGCCAATAACGGCTCCCAGCCGGCCGTAGGGCGGCCCCGGGCGGCCGCGGGGCGGCCGGAAAGCGGCCCCGATCGGACGCCGCGCCAGGAGGCGCTGAGGAAAAGCCCACGCCGAAGGGACCCCTCGGAAAAGACGCCCCGCCCCGGGGCGGCGATTAAAGCGAAAAAGCCTTGATAAACGCGTTTAAAAAACACCAAGGAACCACGAGCCCGGCTCCGGCCGTTTCCTAACGATTAAAACGGATCCGTCGGAAAAACGATCAAGAGACGATGGCGCCTAAAGCTCGACGCGGCGGCTCCCCGTGGCCGGCGAAGCGCGACCCTTATCCGCCCCGACCGAAAACGGGACGCGATCGCCCCATATCCGCGGCTACGGCGCCGCGACGCCGAAAGACCCTGAAAAACCTCCCTGAGCGGATTCGAACCTTTAAACCTCGGGAAGGGAGCGCCCAGTCGCGGCGGCTGGCGGAATCCGTCAGGCGAACCGCTCCGGAGGCTCCAGACGTCCGCCGTGACGGGTCTTTCCGGCCTCATGGTTCCCAATTGAGAGACATCCTCTCTTCGGGGCGGTCAAGTCCTTCCGGCTAGGGAGGTATGAGAGAAAAGCCGTAACCGAACCTTCCGGAAACCCGCGACGGGGTTTCTAAGAAAAGAATCGGAATCAGTTATCGCTCGCCGCGTATATGACAAAATAAATGTCATAGAAACAATATAATAACGCTCTACAAAATAGAGAAAAATTAATGATTATACACATAAATATAGAATAAATTTTGTAACACCGAAACCCGCCGGAATTTCATCCCGGACGGACGGCGTCATCGCTCGTCTTTCGGCGACGACTTTGGTATTAAAGCTAAAAGGCGGCCATGTAAAAACACCGCCAACGGTTTACGCGATGACACCGGAGATAGTCTTTGGCTTGGCGACATGTTTATCTTAAACACGCGGGTGGAACAACGCGCGGGTGAATTTATCCGTAATTCACGACCTTTTTTTAACTACAATTTTTCACTACACAATATAAATATAAAATTATTAAACTGGATATGTTAAAGTATTATCGACTCTGGATTACGACTCATTCTCACACGCCGACAGAAATTAAAAATTCCAACCTCATGGAAGCTGTTTTTCATGTTTATAGTCCACGTTGGAAATAAGCGCGCGGTATCACGCGTGGTTGGAAAAACGTCGTAAATCACAGTTTATTGTTAAAGGTGCCTTCATTGAAAGCGTTGTCTGCTGAAGCGGTTATCTCGCAACATATGGAAAGACAAGTTTATTGATCTTTCAGCCGCAATTTATCGCACAACAAGAGCGAGAGCTAGTTATTCTAATCGATAGCTCTTTTGAGGAGCGGCGTTATGAATCTCCCATCCTATAGACACCCGAATAGCTTATCTAACCGGGCGACATACAGAATAGACGGTAAAAGCAACGAGCCGAACTACAGAACCGTAACATCAATCGCGCCTTACGCCGCTATTCAACAATATAACAACCGGGTTGTTCAAAACCAGGTTATTGAGGAAAAGAAGGAGGAAAAGGAAAAAAAAAGAAGGAGGATGCGGAAAAAAGCAAGAAGGAGGAGTAGCGGAGGAAGCGGCACGCCGCTCATTCCAGACCCTTTTTTTCAGCGTTTCGAAAACTCCTTATTTCTCAATATTACCCCAGCGGTTAAAAGTTAGAGAGGTAAAATGTAGTCATTCCCCTAAATACATGACTTTTTTCCAATAATCACCCACCTGGGTGATATGTCTCTTTTTTTCTTTTAGCCGCCCAGCGCCGCCATCCAACCAGTCGCTCCTTGAGTTTTAAGCGACGCGCGTTAGGATTTTTCGAGGTTGAACTCATTTTTCCGCGCCGGAACCAACGCCGTTTTTCCGGAACGGCTTCACCATCCGGACAAAACAAAACTCGTCCTAAAGGGGGACTTTCATGAGACGGATCGTCTAAGGAGCTAAAGCTTTCTCCCGCGCGCGGCTTTTTTTACAGAGATCCGTTCCACGTCCCGCACCTTCGAATGCTAAAAACCGCCCTATCCGCCGTGAAATCAAAGAGCCGGAGAATCCATCCTCCGGCTCTTTTTTTATCATCCCGCCCCGCGTCCGGCGTCCCGTCTTGAAGCCTAAAGCCCGAGGCCCTTTTCGGCTTGGCGTTTCAAAGGAAGCCCGTCTCACTCCCTCCCCCGGCCATCCTCCCCATGGCCTCCGCCGGACGGCGCCTTTGAAGCTTCGCGGCAGCACCCCGACTCCACGTGGCCGCCGGCGGTGGAAAGGCCCTTAAGACCCGCTCCGGCCCTCAAAAGGCAACTGGGACAGGGCGGGTGCACGTGAAAGAGTTGGAGGAGGAAGGCTCCGCTTTTAAAGCGGTGACACCCGAGAAAGAAAAGAAGGGCTCCGGCCGCCGCCAGCGCCAGGCCGGTCAAAACCGCCGGCAAAAGAGACCGGCGCCTCGCCCCCGAACGCGCCGGAGCCCCGGAAGGGGCTTCCGGCTCCGGATTTTCCGCGTTCGAAAATGAGAGGACAAAGGGGGATCCCGCTAAAGGAGGGGCGGCGGCGGGAGGGGCGAGGATTTCGGAGAGGGTCCGCCTAATCTCCTCCGAAGAGATCAAGGCGGGGTCGTGGAAAACGAGGATGGAGCCGGTGGCGAAACTCCTTTCCGCTTTTAGGACGCCCGGGCTTTCCACGAGTTTTTCCAAGGAGAGCCGGGGGTCTTTGAAGCGGGGGTCCCGCAGGCGGATCCTTCCCCGAAGCGAACTTAGGGTTTTCACCCTAGCGGGACCCCCCGGGCCCGGCCGCCCCCCCCTGCGGGGCGGGGTTTTCCTCCTCCGGAAGTTTTTCCAAGGGAACGGGCCGCTCGCCGGGGGAGAGGAAGGGCCGAGCCCCGCGGAAGGCCACGTAGATGGTGGTCGCGTTGTGGAGGATGGAGGTGAGTCCGGAGCTTATGACGCCCGCGAGGGCCAGGACGATGTAGAGGGTGTTGAAGCCCACGATGATCCGGTAGTTCTCCCGGGTGCGGCGCATGGCCCTCCGCGACAGGAGCCTCGCCGCGGGCAGGGCGTCCAGGCGGCCGTTTAAGAGCTGCACGTTGGCGACGTCCTTGGCCAGGGCCGAGCCGTCGGAAAGGGCCACCCCCACTCCGGCCCGGGAGAGGGCGGCGGAGTCGTTCAAGCCGTCCCCCACCATCATTATCCTCCCCCCCTCCTCCGTCAAGGCGTTTATGACGTTCGCCTTGTCGGCGGGAAGGAGCTGGGAGCGGTACTCGTCGAAGCCCAGCTTTTGGGAGACGTTTTTAGCGGCGCCCTCCAGATCGCCCGTGAGCATGATGGTGCGCCGCACCCCCTGCTCTTTCAAGGCGGAAAGGGTCTCTTTGGCCCGGAATCTAATCTTGTCGGTGATGACGATGACCGCGGCCAAAACGCCCCCCACCCCCAAAAATATCATGCTCTCCCCCAAGGCCAGGGCCTCGGAGACGACCTTCTCGGCCTCGTCCGGAATGGAGATCTTCTCGTCTTCCTCGATAAAGAGGCGGCTTCCCAAAACCGCCCGCTCGCCGTTGACGGTGGAGGCGATGCCCCGGGCGGCCACGTACTGGACCTGGGCGTGCATCTCGTCTTCGTGGCCCAGCCCCTCCTCCTTGGCCTTCCGGACCACGGCGCGTCCCACCGGGTGGGGGAAGTGCTCCTCCAGGCAGGCGGCGAGCCTTAAAGCGTAGTCCCTATCGATATTCCCGTTCCCCTGTCCGGAAAAGACCCGCACCTCCGTCACCCGGGGCCTGGCCTCGGTCACGGTGCCGGTCTTGTCGAAGACGCAGACGTCAGCCTCGGAGAGCTCCTCTAGATACCTTCCGCCCTTCACCAGGAACCCCGTCTCGTTTCCCTCCCGCATGGCGGAGAGCACCACCACCGGGGTGGAGAGCCTTATGACGCAGGAGTAGTGCACCAGAAGGGCGTTCGCGGCCTTGGCCGGATCCCGGGTGATGAGGTAGGTCGCGAACATCAAAAGGAAGTTGAAGGGCACGATGGAGTCCGCCAGACGCTCCACCCGGCCCTGCAGCCCGGATTTGGAGGCCTCGGACTCCTTAATGTATTCGATTATGGAGCGGATCCTGGTGTTCACCCCCACCCGGGCGGCCTTCACCGTTATCTCCCCCTCCTCCACCGTCGTTCCGGCGTAGACGGCGCCGCCCGCGGTCATCCTCACCGGCAGGGGTTCCCCGGTCATGGTGGCCTGGTTCACCATGGCCTCCCCCTCCTCCACCACTCCGTCCACCGGAATGAGGCCTCCGGACTGGATGATCACCAAATTTCCGGGGGAAAGCTCGCTTTCCGGCACCCGGATCCGCCCCCCATCGGGGCCCTTCACCCAAATCCTCTCCTCCGGACCCCTGAGGCTTTTAAACAGGCTCGCCATGCTGCGCCGCACCGTCCAGCCCTCCAGGTACTCGGAAAGGGAGTAGAAGAAGATGAGGGTGCCGGCCGAGGCGTAGTCGCCCCGGCCGAAGCAGACGGCCAAGGCCGCCCCGTCCAAGACCTCCACGTCCAGCTCCCTTTCCCAGAAGAAATGCTTTACGGCGGCAACGAAGTAGGGGATGGCCATGATCAGATCCACCGCGAGACGCACCGGGCGAGGGAGGAGGAGCCGCCTTAAGACGAAGCCGTAGACCGGATTGGCCTCCTCCGGAGTGTCGTCGCCGGTGATAAGAACGCGATCCTCGAAAACCGAGACGGGCTTCCTCTCCCCCGGATCGAAGGCCGCGATGATGGAAAGGGCCCTTCCCCGGGCGGCGTCCCCGCCTTGGTAGACGTAAAGGAGGCTTCCGGTGCGGCGGCTAAAGGAGACGTAGCGCCCCTCCCCGCTTTTCAAAAGGGCCTCGGAAAGGCTTTCGAAGGCCTCCGGCCCCAGATCCCGGGGATCGAACTCCAGACGGAATCTTCCCCGGACGTCCTGGATGAAGTCGAGTTTCATACAATTCACCTTGTTTTAAAGTCCCGCCCCGGCCCGCGCCCCCAAGGCGCCCCGGCCGCGGCCCCCGGAAGCGGCCGGAAGGGGGGTCGAACAGGAAAGGAGCCGAAAGGGCGAACCCGATCGGAGCCGGAAAAACCGGAACGGACAAAGCCAAAGACGATCCGGCTTTGATCGAGGCCCTCCCCGGCGCCCCTTGGAAGGACGGCCACGGATTTTCGCCCCTTCTTTCGGCCCCTTCGCGGTCCTTCTCCCTTCAGTCTTTCTCTTTTTGGCGGTCGTCGGCCTTAAGCTCCGCTTCGGCGACGAGATCCGAAATGTTCTCCTTGGCCAGCTCGGTCACGGTCTCCAACTCGCGTTTGGCGGCTATGCCGTAACTAAGGAGGGTGGAGGCCGCGTTCCGGACGAACGCGGGCCGTCTGGCGAAGAAGCTGGCGGCGCCGATCCCGGCTATGAATCCCAACCCCGCGAAAAGAAGTTTCCACTTGTAAGTCATTTCTGCCGTCTCCTGAAATCGTTTAGCGTTAGAAATGTTATCTAAATATTGAAAAAAAATTATGAAGGCTTGAGAAAAACCTTCCCGGAAAAAACCCGAGGGACCCCCGGGCGAATTCCGGATCGCCGAATGGCGAAGGGATCCGCCGCCCGGAAACGCGAAAAGCCGCCGGAAAGGCCCTTCCAGGCAACTTTGAAAAATAATATATCATCGCAAACGGCAATGCAAACAATATATTGTAGCGTTTAAGGGGCTTTCACCGCCTCTTCGGCCGGTAAAAGCGAAAAAACACGCTATATAAACAACTAGTAAAAAAATAAACACCCTTATATAGTGGTGAGGTCGGAGAGAAGCGTCTTTTCGCGAGCGCGGATTTTTTCCCTCCGGAAAGAGCGCCGGTTCCGCCGACGGCTCCGGCGGGGCGGAAAGCGCCTCCTCCGGCGGGAATTTTAAGGCCCTTCCTCCAAAATGGCCTGGAACCCCGTGGGCGTCGCGGCCCGGGCTCCGGAACGCCCCCTTCCGGAGCCCGAAAAAGGCCGATGTCCAAGGCGATAAGCGTCGCCATCGTCTGATTTTCGGCCCCGTTCGCTAAATTTTAGTCCACCGGAAAGGCTTGAAAACGCGTTCGGACGCTGCCTCCTGGCTAATTAAGCGTTTCGACGCCTTGGCCGAGACGACCCCTGACGGCGGAGGAGAAGGTTTTAAATAATATGATTGCGAATAAAAAAAATCAAATCCCGACTAAATAGCCTTGGATAATTGTAATTTTGAACGCGGTTTGGAATTAAGGCGCGGGTGGGAGGCGTTTTCAGGGCGCTCGGCGTTTCCGACCCGCTTCGCCAAACGCGCGCTCCGCCGCCGGAAGCGGTTTTACCGCCGCGCCCGCAGCGGAAAACGCGTTATTTTCGCCTGGCGGCGCTTGGAGCCCGCCTTTCCGCCTGTTTCCCAGAGGTGGAAAGCGTGAATCGGAAACCCGCTTTAGCCTCTTCGGGATCGCTTTCGCCGGACGGATGAACTCCGCCAGGACGGGATCTTCAACTCCTTGAGGCTCCCGGAAGCCGGATAGCGTACCCCCCCCGAAGAAAGACGGCTTGAAGAACCCTTTCAAAAGGTCGTAGGCTCAGCCGCCCAAAGTAGATTCCCCGCCGGCCCCAGGGATTCCCCCTGGCGAATCGTCTAAAAACAGGATTTTCACGTCGCCCCGGCCGATGACGCCCATGGCGATTTTTATAAGGCCCCCCCCCGCCTTTTCTTGATGAACCGCGCAACTTTTCCGCCTGACAAGGGTGGCCGCCTTCTTCGCCAAAGCGTCTAATTCCGCATCCGAATTTTCCCGATCGTTTTTGGTTCCATATTTCATTTCCATAATCGCGTAAACGTTTTTCGGAAGCCGCAGCGTGAAATGCGGCTTTTCGCCTGGTCCGGATTCATCTTGAACCACGGCTCCCCCTAACAACGCTTTTAAATAAGTATACAATACGGAGGAATAAAACACTTCAGCATAGTCGTTTTTCAGATCAAGGTAAGCCGCGAAGGACGAAGGGGGATGGCGCTTTTTACGCTGTTCCGGCGTAAGTCTTTTGTAACATCCTTCGAACAAATCCGAAAGGGCGGCGGCGTCCCGGTTGTAAACTCCATTTAAAAGAATTTTTCGCTCGTCTATTGAATCTTTCACTAGGATTTTAGACGCGGCCTCGGTTAAAATTCTCTCATAACCGTCTTTTACTTCCAGGTTGGGCGCTTTAAAAAAATAAGGATTTCTTCTTATACCCGTTATAAATTTTTCAATCGTGAGATATCCGGAATGGAATAAAAATGGCACTGGTTTCAACTCACCCACCGCCACTGTTTCAATATCTTCCAAGGGGATGTTGGAAAGCATGTCCTTTGTGAAATCCAAAGGATCGGATTTAAACACATCCCTTAAAAAATTTTGCGACGACACGGTTTTCATCCAATATGACTCAAATTTCCGTTTCAAAAAAAAATTAAGAGCCGATAAGGGATTCAAAACCTCAGTCGCGCCGTCCCATGTGTAACCGCCATACCATCTAAATATCTCATCACGCAGATCCGACTCTGATTTCAGAACGGATATTTCTATCCGATCTGGTTCCAAATCTAGAGGAAGAACTTCCTGAGCGTTCCGCTCGAACAATCTGGAGTTTTCATATTCTTCGGATTTTAGGATTGTTTCCAATACTGGCTTGTAATAGCCTCTGAAATTATCATCCAGCTCTTTATGAGTGAAACCGCATATCGCCGAATAATTTTCATCTAGGGAGATGTCGGTGAGATTATTCAATCCCGATGTCGCGCCCATCATGCCGTAACGGGTGACGCCCGTGACGAACGCGAAACGCGTAAATTTATTCGATGATTTGAAGGCGGAGTAAAAAACGCGGAGAATCTTGGCGTTCATAGCGGCCAAATCTTCATCGTGAATATTAGAAGCGACCGGATCGTCATATTCGTCAAAAAGAACCACTACTTTCGCTTTGGTTTTTTCGTATATCAAATAGATCAGTTCTTCCACGGATAAATCGAAGCTATCGGTTGTCAATTCGACATCCCATCCGCGGGCCATAACGGACAACATTTCCATAAGCGATAAGTTCAACTGTTCCGAATTAAAGCTCTGAATATTCATATTAAATCTTAAGACGGGATGTTTTTTAAAATTGTAATCGCTTTTCCCTATTTCAAGCCCCTTAAATAGTTTTTCGTTCCCGCTGAACACTTCCTCCATCGTTTCCAGAAGAAGGGTTTTTCCAAAGCGTCTGGGACGGGAGAGAAAGTAGTTTTTGACTTTGCTTGTGATAAGTTTGTGGATGAACCCGGTTTTATCCACATAGATAAATCCGCCCTCGATAATTTCCTTAAAAGAGGCTTCTTCCACCCGTATCTCTTTCAACTTCTCAGTCATGGCGACCCTCGGCCGGTCTGGAATAACCGCGCGACGTAGTGAAAAAAGCAAAACCTGTGATTCGTCTCCGCGCTAAGATTTTCGGGTTTTCGGAAACATCCATAAGTTTCCTCGGCTCGGGCGCGACCGCCGGAGCGCCCCATAGGGGCGCGCGGCTTCCATCGCCTCAGCCGAAATCGCTCCGTTCGAAAAAACGTCAGCCCTTTTTCAAGCCTCCGCTAAAACCACCGTCCGTCCCGCGAGGAGAACGGCCACGCCCTTGAAACCAAGGCTCGAAGGCCTAAGACGGCCTTTTGCGAACCCGCGCCTTCGCTTATAACACGAATCGCGAATCCAGGAAATAAATTTCAAACGGACGACACCCCCCGGCTTTCGCAAACGGACCTTTCGGGGGTAAAAGTCCGGTGAAACCGCCGCGCGTCATGTCCGGAGCCCCTGGTTTCCCCGCCGGCAATGTACCGATTTTTCCGGTCGCTCGCCAATAAATTCACTATCCCCCGCGGGAAATTCCCAGGCGCTTTGAATTTTCCAGCCGAAGGCGAATCTCCCTTCACCCCGAAAAACCTCAAGCGCTAAAATTTACCCTACAGTTTTGACTACAAAAACGCGCCGCCGAAGAAATACAAGCGACTCGGGCGCCTCCACCGTCAAACCGATCGGCGGGAAAGGAGAATCGCGGACGTGAAAAAATCCCCTTTAATTCCGCCCCGACCTCGTGATTCGAGTCGATTCGGAAAAAACAACCCGCGCCACGTCGACGAAACCGGGTTCAGCGTCGAAATGACGGGCGTTGGAGGGGTCGCCGCCTATTCGCCTCGATTTGGGCCGGGGGAACGCGGACGGCGGCTTGGGAAAGCTGGACGAATCTTTGACGCGGACGCCCCTCAGGGCCGCGGAGCGCCTGGGAATCGAGGGGCCGAGGGACGAATCGGCCGGCTGGATGCTAGACGATCCGATATGGAGCGCGCGTATGAAATTCGGCTCCCGGCCGGCGGCGCTTATCGTCGATTGCGATTTCGCCCCGCGGGAGCCGGAAGAAGACGCGGAAGATCGAGAAATGGCGAAAACGATAATCGCCCGATACCAAGGACGATTTCACACCGCATTGGAGCGCGCCTCCTTCTTCTTCGTCAGAGGGGCCGCGAAATTTTCCGCGCGCGGAAAATTTCCCTCGTCTAACAATTTCAGGACGCGGCGCTTGATTCAGACTGCGGGGAGATGTTCGGATTCACGGCCGAAGGGCTGGAAGGAAGCTTCGGGGCGGAGCTGGGGGAGCGCGCCCGGCGCCTAAATTTTCCCGGGAAAAAATAAAGGGGCGCGACCGAGGCTTCCCCTTCGACGGAAAGACCACCGTCGTCAACCCCCGATCGACCATGGGTTTTTCCAGACGAAGAAATTCGACCATTTCCGGCGCGAGTTCGGAACCACCGATAAGCTTAAGCCCTTCCTCCGGAAAAGGGACTTAAACGCGGAAAAGCCCGAAGAGATCTTGGTCGGCCGCGGACGGATTGGGATTCCTCAAAGCGGCCCGAAGCATGATTCCCGGGGCCCGCCTCTTTCAGCTGGGCCGTCCGAGCCCGCGGCCGGGCCCGCCGTCCAAGGAGTTCGCGCCGAACTATCCCGAAACCGCGAGGCGCGGGAGACCCTGAAAACCCTCCCGGAGGATCTTTATAAGGAGCTTTGGCCGGCCCCGAACGCCGCCGGCGGCGGCTTTCCTTTCGCCGGACGCCGCCTTTCGAAGCGATGAAACGCCCCCTTCCCCGATCCCCCGGCTCCCCGGCGGATCCTTTGACTCCGCCCCCCCCTGGGTGCTAAGGTGTGGGGGTCTCTGAAAAACCCGCCCGGCGATCGCCGGGCGGGCTAATAAAAACACTCAATGGGCGGATGGGATTATGACCGGTTCCGCGGAAGGCCGGAACGGCGGGCTCGCCGATTTCGTCTACGAGGCCCTCTTCCTGAAAAGAACCCCCCGATCGGGTTACAAATTCCTGGGACGCGGAGAGGAGAGCGTGGCCGAGCACAGCTACGGGGCCATCCTCGTCTCCTTCGTCCTCTCCCGGATGCGAGTCGGGGTGGACACGGAGAAGATGCTCAAGCTGGCCCTCTTCCACGACCTCCCCGAGGCCAGGACGGGCGATCTTAACTACATGAACAAGCGCTACGTCAAATCCCTGGAGGATAAGGCCCTCGCCGACCTCGCGGCCGCCCTTCCCTTCGAAGACGAGCTTAAGGAGCTTCGTCGGGAATGGGTCCTAGGCGAAAGCCCGGAAGTCCGGCTGGTCCGGGACGCCGACCAGCTGGACATGATAGCCGAACTCTCCCGCCACGAGACCGAGGGATCGGAGAGCGCCGGGGAATGGATCCGCTACGCCTTGAAACGCCTCCAAACCCCGGAGGGAAAGGCCCTGGCCGCGGAACTGCTCCGGATTCGCCACGACCGCTGGTGGTTCGAGAAGAAGGACGCCTTCTGGGTGAACCCGGCCGATCCCTTCGCCGCCGGAAACGGCGAGGGAGGGTCGGATGAGGGGTGAGGGCCAGGCGCTTTTAAGACTCGCGGAGAGGCCCAAGGACGGCTTCCACCGCCTCAGCCGCCAGAACATCTTCCTTTTCCTCACCCTCGCGGCCTACCTCCATCTCTTCGCCTTCGTGTGCCTCGACCGTTTGGGTTTCAACCACCTCTCCCCCCTGAACGTCCCCCTCCCTTCCCCGGGGATCCCTTTGGAGCTTATCCTGGAAACCCCGCCGGACCCCTCCCCGCCCGCTCCCCCGGAGGCGATCCCCCCTCTCGCGGCCCCCATCCCGCCTCCCTCCGCCTTGACCCAGGAAACCCCCGCGGGCCCTCCCGCCGCCGCCCTCCCTCCGGTCCTTTCCGCCCGAGGGGAGCTCTCCCCGGAGCTGGAAACCGGACTAAAGCCGGAGGAGCTCTTAGACCCCTCGGACAACCTCGTTAAGACCTTTTCCTTAACCGGCTCCTCCATCTTGGATGAGGGCGGGGGGGAAGCGCTGGGAGGGGACAACTCCGTCCGCCTGGAGGAGAGCGCCCCCGGGGCCAAAAACTACGACAGCCAGGTGCGGGGGGCCGTGGCCCGCCACTGGATCCTCCCCCCCAGCGCCCGCTCCAACTTCCGCCCCGGCCGCTTTTCCGCGGCCATGACCTTGAGCTCCCAAGGCGAGATCGTGAGCATAGTGGTGCGGGAGTCCGCCGGAAACACCGCTTTGGACTACGCCGCCATGGAGGCGCTGCGGGGGGCGGCCCCGTACCCGCCTTTCTCGGAGGAGCTTTCCCACATTAGGGAGCGCACCTTCCTCATCCATTTCGACTACCGGGCCGTGCCCAAGAGCGCCGCCCCCGACCCGGGGCGCGGCGAAGATTGAGGCCCGCCTTTTTCCGGACTCAACCCCGCCCCTTTCTCCTCTTTAGGGCTTTCCCCGTCTCCGCCGCCTTTTCCCCCTCCGGACTTTCGTTCCCCCTTTCCCGTTTCCCCCTTTCCCCGCTTCCCTCGCCTTTCCCCTTCCGCTTTCATCCGCGAGGGCCCCTCCTTGAAAAAACTCCCTCGAAGGAAGTCCCCAAAAAGCTCCCCGGCCTCGCGAGCCGCGGCGGTCCGCCTTTTTTCGTAAAGGAAAACCCCGCCCTCCCGGATAGGAACGGAAACGAGGCGAAGAGGGGGCTCCGTGGTGAAAAAAGCCCGCGCCCGGTCCGCAAGAGGCTGAAAAAAGCCCTTTTTATGAGTCTTCGCTTTTCCATGAAGCGGGGAAAATTCCCAAAATTGTCAAATTATTTGACCTCCGGGCCGTAAAACGCTAAAATCAGCCTTTGTTTTTTTTCCGCCTTCCGATGTTTACCGCCCTCCCTTCGGAAAAGCTTGAGGCTTTTTCCGCGCCCCTCCTCGGCTTTCATCCCCCCCCTCCGGACGACCCCCTTTTTCCGCCCGCCGAATCCGTCCTTTTCCGGATTTCTTAAGCCGGCGGGGAGGCGGGCCGCGGTCATCCGGTTGCAAGTCTCCGTTTGCCGGTTTATCCTCGAATTGAAAAAGGCGCCCCCCCAAAGGAGCGGGGAGATTCTTCGGCGTCGCAACCCCACTCGGGAAAAGCCCCGAAGTCAGAGGTCTATTATCAAAATGAAGCCAATACAGGAATTCAAAGTCGTCCCCCGCTTTCCCGAGCGCCTCGTCCCCTTGAAACGCATGGCCTACAACGTCCTTTTCAGCTGGGACTCCGAAATCCGGGACATCTTCCAGCGGGTGGATCCCAAGCTCTGGACGGAAACCGACCACAATCCGGTGCGCTTAATGAGCCGGGTCAGGCAGAAGCGCCTAGACGAGCTCAACTTGGACACGGGCTTCACCTCGCAGCTGGAGGAGGTGGCCCACCGCTTCGACGCCTACATGAACCCCCCGAAAAGGACGGAGGGCGATTTCTGCGTGGCCTACTTTTCCGCCGAGTTCGGACTCACCACCTGCGTCCCCATCTATTCCGGCGGCTTGGGGATGCTCGCGGGCGACCACCTCAAAAGCGCCTCGGATCTGAACGTGCCTTTGGTGGGGGTGGGGCTTTTGTACCAGATGGGCTACTTCTCCCAGTACCTCAACAACGACGGCTGGCAGATGGAGAACTACATCCCCAACGACTTCGACTACATGCCGGTAACCCAGTGCCTGGACAAGGACGGAAAGCAGCTGAAGGTCTCGGTGCGCTTCAAGGACCGGGACGCGGCCATAGCCGTCTGGAAGATCCAGGTGGGGCGCATCCCCCTCTACGTTTTAGACACCGATCTGGCGGAAAACCCCCCGGACATTCGGGCCACCACCGCCTCCCTCTACGGAGGCGATCTGGAGATGCGCATCCGCCAGGAGATAGTTTTGGGCGTGGGCGGGGTGAGGGCTTTAAAAGCCTTGGGGATCACCCCCACGGTCATCCACATGAACGAGGGCCACTCGGCCTTCTCGGCCTTGGAGCGCATCAACCTCCTGCGTAAGGAGCACAACCTCTCCTTCGACGCCGCGAAGGAGCTGGTCCAGGCCTCCACCATCTTCACCACCCACACCCCGGTGCCCGCCGGAAACGACGTCTTCTCGCCGGAGCTGGCCCGGCCCTACTTCGAGGAGTACTGCAAGGAGCTGGGCATAAGCTGGCCGGTCCTTTTGGGCTACGGCCGGGTGAACCCGAGAGACGAAAACGAGCCCTTCGGGGTGACGCCCCTCTCTCTGCGGCTCTCGGCCCACGCCAACGGCGTGAGCAAGCTCCACGGGGTGGTGAGCCGCAACATGTGGCAGAACATCTGGCCCAAGACCCCCACCGAGGACACCCCCATCGACTCGGTCACCAACGGCATCCACGTCAGCACCTGGGCGTCGAGGGAGATTTCCCGGCTCTACAACCGCTACATGGGACAAGATTGGAAGGAGGATCCGGATCCCGAACATATCTGGAAGTACATAAACCAGATCCCCCTCTCCGAAATCTGGCGGGCCCACGGCCACTGCCGGGAAAGGCTCGTGGCCTACTGCCGCCGGGCGCTTTTGAAGCAGTTCAAGAGGCAGGGCGCTCCGGCCGACATGCTCACCTCGGCTATGGAGATCCTCTCCCCGGACACCCTCACCATCGGCTTCGCCCGGCGCTTCGCCACCTATAAAAGGGCCACCCTCCTCTTTTCCGACCCCAACCGCCTGGCGCGGATCTTAAACAACCCCGAGCGGCCCGTGCAGATAATCATCGCGGGCAAGGCCCACCCGGCGGACAACGACGGCAAGGCCTTCATCAAGCAGATAATCCACTACTCCCGGGAGGCGCGCTTCAACAACAAGATAATGTTCCTGGAGAACTACAACATCCACAAGGCCTGCCTTTTAACCGCCGGCTGCGACGTCTGGTTGAACAACCCCCGGCGCCCCCTGGAGGCCTGCGGCACCAGCGGCATGAAGGCCCTGGCCAACGGAGTCTTGAACCTCTCGGTCTTGGACGGCTGGTGGGACGAGGGCTACGGCCCCGACTACGGCTGGGCCATAGGCCTGGGGGAGGAGGAGGCCAACCAGCAGCTCCAGGATCTGACCGAAAGCCAGGCCCTCTACAACCTCCTCGAGCACCAGGTGGTGCCCAAGTTCTACACCCGCTCCCCGGACGGCATCCCCCTGGCCTGGTGCGAGATGATCCGTAACAGCATAAGGGACTTGATGCCCCGCTTCAGCTCGCACCGGATGGTCAAAGAGTACCACGACCGCTTCTACCGCCAGTGCTCGGATCGCTTCAACGCCCTTTCGGCCGGAGGCTTCCAAAGCGCCACCCAGCAGGCGGAGTGGTGCAACCTGCTCCGCACCAGCTGGAACGAGGTTTCCATCCTGGGCATTTCCAGCGAGAAGGTCCCCACCAAAATGGTGGGGGAGGAGCTGAACATCCAGGCCACCGTGCGTCTGGGAAAGCTCAAGCCGGAGGATGTCACGGTCGAGGTGTACTTCGGCACCATGGACCACCAGGGCGAGTTTCTGGATAGGGAAACCATCGGCATGAAGCCGGTTAAAGAGATCGAACCCGGGGTGCGCGCCTTCGAGGTGAACATCGACTGCCGGATACCCGGGCGTTTCGGCTACACCGTGCGGGTCATGCCCAGCCGGGAGAAGCTGGGAAACCCCTTCGTTTTGGGCCTCATCACCTGGGCGTGAACGGATCCAAGGCGCTGCGGTGAAAAAGCGCCTCCTTTAAGAAAGGGCCCCCCTCGGGGCCCTTTCTTTTTTGAAAAAAAGCGGGGAATACGGGTAACGAAAGAAGCCTCAAGAAAGAAGGGAGAAGACGGAAACCGGGCGGGGAGGAGGAGAGCTCAAGTCCGGGCGGGAAAAGCGGGGAGAGGGACGATCCGGGAGGCGACGACTTGAAACAAGACGTTCCGGAAAAGAGGGTCCGAAAGGGGGCGCCCAACCGGAACGAACTAAGCGGAGCGGAGGCAAAAGAACCGAAAAAAAGCGGGGAAAAAAGACGCCGCAAGAGGGGAAAGGCTTCCGGATCCGGGGCCTGGGCGGGGAGGGAAAAAGGATGACGGGAAAAAGCCGAGGATGGAGGGAAGATTGGCGAAGGCGGACGACGGGAGGGGCGGAAAAAAAACGGTAGCGCGGAGCGACGGTAAAAGGGAAAAAAGAAAAAAGGTCCATAAATGGGACCTCCAGGCTGAATGCGCCGCAGTTGAACACGCGGACCGCTGCTTCCTTCCGGATCTGACGGGGTTAACAGTCAACTACACGCAAGGCCAGGGGGTCCCAGTTATGAACCCGCGGAAAAAGGCGGTGAGCGGCGGATCCGGAATCATCCGTAATCCGGCGCGGCCGTCTTTAACCGTCCCTAATATGCCATTTTGAACCGAACTTGTCAAGAGCCCCGTAAAGCCCAAAAGCCCAAAACCCTTAAAAGCCCGGTTCGCTAAAAGCCGGACGCCTGAAAAAATCCGGAGGGTTCCTACCAAGCCCGGTTTCCGGAAACTGCCCGTCGTCTTCGCTTAACGCGGGCGCCGGAAAACCTCGGGACGGGAGCGCCCTCCAGGACGGGTTGGAGTTTTCAGAGGCCTAAAAAAATTAGCTAAATTCAATAAATTTAATTGTATAACACTATAATTACTTATTATAAAATGTAATTAAATTTAATACTGGAAATAGCGCCCCGCGGAAACGTCTTTCGCCCGCGAAGTCCAGCTTCAAGACGCGTCCGGCGCCTCTCGCCCGGCGGCCGACGGCGTTTTTTACAAAACGCGCGGTAAAAAACCCTAAAAGACGCTTAGCGTAAATCAAAGCGCCAAGAACCCGGAAGCCTTGGACGTTTTCTCCTTAAACCTCCCCCCGCGGGCGCGGTTAACGCGGGGCTGAAAAAAAAGACGCTTCCACAGGGATAAGACGGCGCCGCCCTTCGGAATTTCGCGCCCTTCGAAAAAGAGGCGGCTTTTCCTTTCCGAATCCCTGGTTTCGGTAGCACAGGTAAGGGACTCCGGGCGCGAATCGCGCGTTTGCGTAAATAGAGCGTATTTTTAAACCGCTTGGAAAAAACCAAGGCCAAGTGAAAAAAAATCCGCAACAAAAAAGGAAAAAATATCGATATTCGTTAAAAACGCCGTAAGCGAAAATAATGATTACGATAAATTTTTTACATAAAACGACAATTAGCCGTTTGAATATCATGAAACCGCGGACGAACTGAAGCATTCATCGGCTGTAAATCACTATGCGTTCAAGAAAATTAATTCAAGGCGAAGATTTACCGCTACTTGGAATAATTTTGTGAAAGAGTATACGGCGGAGCTGCGGCTGGATGAAGGAAAAAACATAAGCATCCGGGCGGAAACGTAAATAAATGAAATTAAGACGCTTCGGCGAAAGCGGAGTTCAAAAAACGCGTTCATCCTTATGTATCAAAACTCCGTGGAGTCGGCTCGAAAAACAGACGCCATCGTGAAACTCAAAATTATGAAAAACCTACGATTATCAAGGCGTAAAAGTAAAATATTACTCCGGCGGTTAGATATTTGAAACCGCCAGCGACAAGAATAGGGATGCTGACTGTCATTATTCTAACTTTTATCCCCCGGGGTAATAACACCATAAATTACAACGTCTCCATCAAATAATCATCATCCGACAATACCGTTAGGGATGATGTTTTTTTCCATAACGACATGGAATCGAAGTTCTATTATTATTTTGAAATGAAACAAGCTCTATTCTTAGGGGGAGGCGTAAACGTCGGTGAAAGAAGTTGCGACGCTGTCGTTTAAAGACGATCGCGGCGGAGTTGTTAAAATAATAAAAGAGGTTTAAACCGTCAATAAGAAATAAAAGCAAGGCTTAGTCACACTGAATCGTTTAAAATCATAATCAGCGGTAAACAATTAATCTGCTACGAAACAAGCGCGGCCTCCCCGCCCCCGTCCCGACGCCTCAGCGGGCGGAAACATCCTCTCCTTCCCCTTCCCCTTCCCCTTACACCTCCCCTGGCAAAGTCCGGCCGAACTCCCCCCACATTATATATATGCATGGAACGCCGGAACTCGCCTTTTTCTCAGATAAATATGATTCCTCCGTTAGGTTTATGTAAGGCGCGGCCCCCGCCGGACGGCCGGGGAAGAATTTTTCCAGCCGGAAAGAGCCCGGAAACCCTCCTTCAAGTTAAAACGGCTTCCTCCTTTTCTTTTTCCCGAAGCAATTTCGCAAATATAGCTCAAGCGCGGGGCGAAAATCGCCTATTTAGAAGGCAAACATCACAAAACGCTTCAAGATCGGCTGAAGCTGTAAGAAACTCTTTTGAAAATTAATCTAATAGAGTTTCTTATTTTTCCAAGAAAACGGCGCAGTTGCTGAACTTTCCTATACGGCTCTGGAGGCTCATTAAAATGCCCGCTAACCATCGTGAATTTTTTTCTAAAAAGTTTAAAGTGTTTTACAAGAACTCCGATAAGAGTTTTGAAGGAAGTTGGACAGACTTTCAAGTTCTTAAAAAAACTTGTGAGGTTCAGCTGACAGTCAATTTGAGTCCGACCGGTAAGGCCGGAAATAATTCAACAAGTTATTTACCGCCGCCGGCCGTAAAGCTTAGGCGTCTTTTCAGAAGGAAGGAGAAACCGTCATGAGTCTTGTAATCAACCACAACTTGATGGCGATGAACACAGCCCGCAACTTGAACAATACCTACGATCGTTTATCCAGCAGCGTGCAGAGACTGTCTTCCGGGTTGCGCATCAACTCAGCCGCGGATGACGCCGCTGGCTTAGCCATCCGGGAACTCATGCGGGCCGACATCAGCACAATGCAGCAAGGCATCAGGAACGCCGCGGACGCCATCAGCATGATTCAGACGGCCGACGGCGCGATGGCCGTTATAGACGAGAAGCTCGTCCGGATGAAAGAGCTCGCCGAGCAGGCCTCGACCGGCACCTACACCACCCTGCAAAGGGAGATCATCAACTCCGAGTACCAGGCCATGGCGGCGGAGATCGACCGTATCGCCGCGGCCACCAATTTTAACGGAGTGAAACTCTTAGACGGCTCGATCACCAACCTTCACGGCGGACAGGGGATGAAAATCCACTTCGGCGTCGGGAACAACCCCGCCGAGGACTACTACTTCCTCACCATGGGCGACGTCCGCGCCACCAGCAACACCGGCCTTAGGATCGGCGGCGACGCCAAGAACGACATCTGGGGCCAGGGCGCCGCGGGCGCCACCGGTCTCGCCGGTCCCGGCTGCTGCACCGCCGGTTACGACTCCTTAGACGGCCCGGCCGGCTTCACGAGCGGCCAGACCTTCGCTTACGGATACAACTGGGACTGGATGGAATACGACGACCCCGACCTTCTGACCGGCAAATACCTGGCCGGCCGCTACACGGTGGGATCTTCCGAGAGCCTCCAGGACCTTATAAATAAAGTCAACAAAGGCACCCAGAGCCGGGTGGGCGTGCAGCTGGACGGCTCCGCCCTGGCCGCCGCCATCAAGAACGGCGGCACCGCGGCGGTCTGCGTGGGTGACGAGGCCTACATCTTCGGATCGGCCACGGTCGCCGGCGGCACCACCATCATACCCCCCGTCTCCGGGCAGACCTTTGAGTATCTGGCCAAGGGCAAATATATCGGAGCCGCCTTCCTGGCCAACTTGATGCAAGGGAGCTCGGGCTACGGCTTCGCTTTGACCTCGGCCCAGATCGCCTCCCTCAAGGCGGCCGGTCTCGACCTCTCGAAATTGGGTCTCGCCTCCGCCATGGTCTCCGCCTCCGCGAGCTCGCTCGTGAACTCCGCCCAGGCCAGAACCAAGCTTCTCTTGAACCTCTCCAACGCCTTCAAGGCGCTGGGGCTGAGCAGCTTCTCGGCCATCGCGACCGAGTCCGGAGTAACCGACGGCTTTAAGATCACGAGCGCCAATTTCAAGGCCAGCGCGAACGCCGCCATCGTGACCAACGACACGATGAGCGCGACCATCAAGGACAATCAGACTTTAAGGGTGCACACCGGCGTCTACGCCGACGTGAACGGCAACTGGACCGATTCGGCCAGGATAGCGAACGCCTTAGGTCTAAGCGAGGTGGTCTTCAATATCAGAAACCAGGATGCCGCCAGATGGGTTACCAGCGTCACCAATTACGCGAGCCTCACCCAGGCGATCAGTAAAGACGGATCGATTGTCTACCAGGGGAGCGCCCAAGATCTAAAAGACGCCGGTCTGGACTTCGCGGGAACCAATCTCCAGGGAACATTCACCGCCACTTCCACCAGTGGCGCCGCGGCCTCGGCCGAACTGTACGCTAAATTCAAAGCGGCGTGGGAAGCTAAATACGCCAACGTCGACTACACGCTCGCTTTCACTCAGGACAACGGAAACGCTTTGGTCACTGGAAAAACAGCGTCCCAGATGATAGCCAGCGCGCAGCAGGCGAACCCCTCGTTTACTCTCACAGGAGACGTCCCCGACGACACACAAACCTTCGCGGTGAGCGTCAACGTCTGGACTGACACCAACGGGAACTTCACCACGGACAAAGCTACGGCGGAAGCTCTGGGTTTCCAGAGGATGATCTACACCTTCACCAGAAACGCCGCCGTCTACGACATCAAATTAAACGGAGCCACGCTCGCCGCTCCCGCGACGGATCCCCTGCTCGCCGCCGCGACCGCGCCTAACGCCTCGACCACAATGGACGGAACGAACGGCATTGCTGAACTTATTCAAGGGTCCATCCGGGCGCAGATAGCCGCCAAACAGGGAGCCGCGGCGACCCCCAACGAGCAAGGAGAGGTTACTCTCGCCACCCGCGGCGGGGCCCTCTGGGCTCCCTCCGCGGCCGATCTGAGCGCCGTGAAGACGAAACTTCATCAGCCGCCGGTCGGAAACGATTTGACCGTGACCGTGGACATAGCCGGAGAAACCAAGGATATAAACGATCCCTTCGGGAAGGCTCTTCTGGGCTTCGACCGGAAAAAGACCACCTTAGGCGAACTGGTGACGGCGACGGCCACCGCTCTTTCGCAGATACTTTCGGACTACCAGGATAACGCTCTCAAAGCCGACTTGGAGCATATGGGCCGCATCGTGACCACGGGCGCCACCCCTCCCTCCGGCCCCGAGAACGACATATCCAAAGTGACCGATCTAAACGAAAGCAGCAGATTCCACAGCGGAGTACTCGACAGAAGCGTCGCCACCGGAACCTACAACGACGACGGCTACGTCTTCAGTTCCGCCACCAACTACGGGCTGAGTAAAGATCAGTTCAAAGCCTTGAGGGACGCCGGAGTGGATCTGGAAAAACTGCTCTTAGTTTCCGCCATGATCACCACCAGCGCCTCCTCCCCGGTCGGCTCGGCCTCCGCCAGGGCCCTGTTGCTGGACAAAATCAAGAACATGTGGACGGCTCTGGCCCTGGAAACCTACTCCGCCATCACCATAAGCGCGAAGGTGACCACCGGCTTCTCCGCCTTGACTTCAACCCAGATAACCGCCAGCGCCCAGGCCGGGGCCCTCGGATCCGGAGCGACCGGCGAAACCGTCCTTAAAGACCTGCGGAGCATGGTGGTCCACACCGGCATCTACTCCGACGACAAGGGCAACTGGACCGACGACGCCTCTCTGGCCAAGGATCTAGGCTTAAGCGAAATCACCTACACCGTCGCGAACAACAACGTCACCTGGTACACCACAAGCGCCGACTTCACTAGCAAGGATTACTTTGTCAGCGGCTCGATCCTGGCCGACTCGGCCGTCCTATCCGCCCTCCAGGCCGATGGAATATTCTCCACCGCGACCGGCCCCTTCAACGCCTGCTCGGCCCATATCAAAGGATCCGGCGCCACGGCGATCGAAGCGTCGGTAAACCTCTTCCTAAGCGGCGTCTCCGTCTGGCAGAATAAATACAAGGACGCCCACTCCAGCCTCGCCTTCGATCTAACGGATCACGGGGGCGCCATTCTAGCGCCGGAATTGAAGTATATAGCCCAGAGCGCCGACCAGACTAACGTGGATGTTCCGGGCGCCGGGGGTAAAATATTAGCCGGCCAAACCCTCACCGTGCATACCGGCATCTACGAGCACGCCAACGGATCCTGGACCGACGACGCGGAGCTCGCCGCGATGTTCGGTTTCACGGAAATAAAATACGAGGTGACGAACAACGCCGGAGTCTACGATTACGGATCAGCTGGCACGGTTTTCGCCGCCGGCCTTCCGGTCGTCGCCGTGGGCGATATGGGCACCCAGATCAGGGATTATCTCCGCGCCCGCCTAAACGCCAAGGCCACGGCCACCAACGGCAAGCTCTCCGCCACCCAGCAGGCCGGACCCGCCGCGCCCACCAAAGAACAGCTGGATGCCCTGAAATCGCCCAATCCGCCCCAAGATCATACTATAAACACCTTAAGTCCGACGGATCCCGCCCGCACCGGCAAGCTCGATATCACCATAACGATAGCCGGAGTCTCGACGGGGGTGTTCTCCACCTGGAGTCCGCCTACGCTGGACTCCACCATAGTAATGAAAGATCTGGCCAAAGAGCTGAGCGACGAGATCTCCAACAGCCTCGATTTTCTCCAGAAACAGGCCGCCACGGGCACGAACAGCGGAATGGGCAGGCTCCATAAAGCCAACCCCACCCTTCCCGCCGCGCCCAAGGACGAAAAAGATCTAACGAACTTCGACGTGAAGGACATCTACAAGGACGCCTCCAAACAGCAGACGGTAACCAAGACCGGCATCGTGGACAAATACAAGTACGTGACCCTGGTCGCCTCGGCCGGAACCTCCTACACCAACACCTCGGGCGTCTCCAACTTCGGAGCCTGGGCTCTGGCCTCGGCCATCAACCACAACAAAAACAGCCAATTCTGGGCCATGGTGCAGCCCTTCGACAGCGACGGCAAATCCGCCGACATGGTCTACATCTTCACCAAGGACGGCGGCGACTACAATAGCCTACTCGCCTGCGACGTGGCCGACGGCGACATCGCCTCCCGGGAGGCCCTCTCCGCCATCAGTTTTGAAAACACCGAGACCGACCGTCACAGCCAGTCCGGCACCAACTTCAGCCTCGGCGGTCAGAACTGGGCCACCTTCAAACCCATCCAGACCCGAGGCGGCATGGGCAAAGAGGTCTGGAACCTCACCATCCACGGCCGCGACGTCGGAAAGGAGAGGGATCTCTGGATAGCCGCCATGACCAACGGCGAAAACGAGGTGAAGACCCCCGGCCTCAATCACGACATCATCAACGGATTGGATCGCTACTCTTTCGTGGAGATACAGAACGCCGACAACGGCCCCTGGACGGGGGCCGAGGTTAGGACCCAGTCCAGCGCCCAGCAGGCCTTAGACGCCATCAACGACGCCATGGCCCGCAAGGACAAGGTCAGAGCGGATATCGGCGCCTTGCAGAACCGCCTGGAGAACACCATCACCAACCTGGAGATCCAGGTGGAGGCCCTCCAGCAGTCCGAAAGCCGCATCTCCGATGTGGACATGGCGACGGAAATGACGGAATTCGTCCGCAACCAGGTCCTCTCGCAGGCCGCCATCTCGATGCTCAGCCAGGCCAACTCTCTCCCGCAAATGGCTCTCTCTCTCTTAAACGGATAACACATCTCCTTCCTGAAAAGACAAGGACGGCGGTTCCCTTCGGGGTTCCGCCGTCTTTGTCTTCTCCCTCTATTTTTTCCGCTTTACCTTGAAATCCGCCTCCGGACTGATCGGGCGTCTCCGCAAAAAAAACTAATCCGATCCTCGGCTCCACGGACGCGGCGTTCCGTCATCCGTCCGGTTTTTTCCGGATCGCCTTTTAAAAGATCGCTGTGTAAAAAGTGTAAAGCTAGCTTCACGTATCCAATGAAATTAGCTAAAAGCTTAGTTAAAAGATTGGTAAGTGTAGATTAAAGTAGGGTAGAGGACCGGCGCAGTGGTTTCGTCACCCGACTCCGCCCTGTTTCCAGTCCCCTCCACCCCAAACCCCGCGAGCGGATTTCCCGCGCGAGGCTTTCCGGCTGACGCTTCACGATTTCGTTCTCGAGTACCTGGGTTTAAGGTTCAAAATGTCCACCAGCCCTTACATCTCGTACAAGTCACTTTCCGTGTACTGTTTGTATTTCTTGGTTTTCCACTTGCGCTTCCTTCCCAACCAATGGCGAAACCGGCCCACAACATGTTTACTTATCCCTGAATACGCCGAGGATAAGAACCCTACGCTGAAGTAGTTGGCCCGTCCCCTGACAACTTCATTGATTTTCTTCACGATGTGGCTGGCATCCAGACTGCCCATGTTGGCGGCAGTCAGGTCATGTACTTTTTCTTTCAGACTGTCAATCTTCTTCCGCGCTGGTTTGGCGCCGAGGCGCCTTTTCTTCTTCTTCCACGAATACAACTCCGTGAATTCGCAACCCAGGAAGACAAAGCTATCCCCAGGCAGGGTCGCTGCCCGAGTCTTCTCTTTGTTCACAACCAACCCGAGCTCCTTTTCCATGATATGGACGGGATAGACCCGGACCTCCGGATCCCGCCGGGCTACTCCGGAGACTTGGAGGCCCTGAAGAAGGGCCCTGGAGGACCTAGGGGCGGCGGGCCCGCCGCCATGTTCGCCGACAACCTGGAAAGCCTCCGGATCCTCAAGCGGCCGCGCGCGTCCGGAGATAAGGCAACCGGCGAGGGGCGCGCCGCCCCGGCGAGATTCCGCGGCTGGGGCGGGCTCCCCCGGGCGTTCGCGACCGATCCCGGGCGGGCCGCGAACGGCGACGGCTGGGAGGTCCGGAGGCGCGAGCCGCGGTCGCTCCTGACCGATCCCGAGCCGCCTCCGCCAGGCGGACCGTCCTCGACGCCTTCCACACGCCGAAGCCGCTCGCCCGCGCCCGCCATGTGGAGGCGCCTGGAACGGCTCGGGCTTCGGGGCGGCGGAGGCTTTGAGGCCGCGATCCTGGACCGCGGGCGCGGGAACCTGATCGGGTACGCCCCGGACGGCAGGCCCGGCTACAGGTTCGTTGGCGCGGAGCTCGACGGGATCACGATCGACATCGCCAGGCTCGTCTACCCGGTCGCGGAGTTCCTCGACACGCCCTTCAGGGATCTCGACCGGTCCCGCGTCTTCGACGCCGCCGTCGGCCCCCCCCTACGGCCATTCCAGGGCGCGGAACCCTTGGACCCCGAGATATCGGGGTTCTCCCTCCACAACCGTTTCATCGCGACGACCCTCCGCCACGTCAAGCCCGGAGGGGTCGCCGCCTTCGTCGTCAGCGCCTTCCTCCTGGACCGGAAGGACATGTCCGCTCGGCGGGACATAGCCTCCCGCGCCGAGCTCCCGGGGGCCCCGAGGCTCCCTTCCGGGACGTTTTGCGAGACCGGCCTGACCGAGGTCACGGCCGACCTGGCGGTGTTCGGGGTCGCGCCGGAGGACAGGCTCCCGTGCGAGACCGAGCGGACGCCCGCGGAGAAGCTCTTCGCGCGCGCCGTGGAGGGCGCCAACCCGACGGTCCGGGACAAGGACGACGACGGGAAGTCCCGCAAAAACGAGCGCGAGACCGAGATCGCCGCCAGGAAGGCCGAGGTCCTCCGCCAGGTTTTCCGCGCCCGGGTCTCCGGCAACCCGGCGGCCGGAAGGGCCGCCGAGGCCGCCTTCGACTCCCGGTTCAACCGGCACGTGCCGCCCTCCCACGACGGCTCGTTTTACGAGTTCCCCGGCATGTCCTCGACCGTCACCCTCGGGCCCCACCAGAAGAACGCCGTCTACAGGGGGCTCAGGAGGGCGGGGCCCTCATAGACCACGCGATGGGGGCCGGCAAGACCATGACCGCCTGCGCCTTGGTCATGGAGTCCAGGCGCGCCGGACGGCGCCGGAGGCCCGCGATCGTGGTCCCGAACCCCCTCCTTTACCAGTGGCGGAACGAGTTCCAGAGGCTTTCGCCCCGCGGCGGGGATCCTGGTCGCCGAGAAGGACGACTTCACGCGCGACCGCGGGATGGGCTTCTTTTCCAGGATGGCGGCCTCCGACCGGGACGCCGTGATAATCTCCCGTTCCGGGTTCACGCGCCTGGCGCTCCCCGAGAACACCCTCGAAAGGACCTGCCGCGGGGAGCTCCGGACCCCGCGGCAGGCGCTCCCGCGAGAGAAGGACTCGTACCGGCCGGGAAACCGGCTCCCCGTCAAAAGGCTCGAGACCGCCAAACGGGACGGGGAGAACGCGCTCGAGAAGCTCGCGGCCGAGGAGGGGTAGGACCCCTTCGATTTCGAGGATCTCGGAATCGACGTGCTGGCGGTGGACGAGAGCCGGTACTTCAAGAACCTGTTCCTCCACGCCAGGATCGAGGCGGCCGGGCTCGGGAACAGCGCCGGCTCCAAAAGGACCTTCGACATGCACGTCAAGCGCCGCCACGCGACCGAGCGCAACGGCGGGCGCGGCGCGTTCTTCCTCGCCGGGACCCCCGTCGCCAACTCCCTTTCGGAGGTCCACACCCCGCTAAGATACCCGCGGCCCGAAAGGCTCAGGGCCCTGGGTGTCGAGGGGTTCGACTCCTGGGCCTCCGAGTTCGCCTGGGTCGCCCCGGATCCGATCTCGACCCCGCCGGAAAGAAGCACGCGGCCGTCAACAGGCTGTCGAAATTCACCAACGCGCCGGAGCATAGGGCGTGTTTCAGGGAGATCGCCGACGCGGCGACCCCGAAGGACATCGCCGATTCCGGATGGGCGCCGGGCTCCTCCCCCGCGCCCCCCCCTTTTTACGGGGGCGTGGCCAGATACGTGGCCGCCCCGGGATCCCCCCTCCAGGCCGCGCTCATGGAGGACGTCGCGGCCCGCCTCGCCGCGCCGTTCCCCGACCCCGGCGCGGACGAGCCGTTCAAGGCCACGACCGAGGGCAGGCTCGGGGCCCTCTCCGACCGCCTCATCGACCCCGACGCCCCGGATTTCCCGCGGTCCAAGATCAACATGGCGGTCGACAACATATTCAGGGAGTACGAGGCCGCCTCCCCCTGTTTCGGGACGCGGATAGTCTTCCGCGATCTCTCCCCACCCGCCCCCGCGCCCCCGGCGGGTATTCCGTCTACGGCGAGGTCAGGGACAAGCTCGCTTCCCGCGGGGCGCCGAAACGGGAGATCGCCTTCGCCGGCTTCCGCGAGACAGACGCCGAAAGGGATCGGCGAGTCCCGTTACCGCTCCGACAGGCCGGACCACGACTTCTCCAAAGGCGAACGGGTGAGCTCGGCCGGGCTCACGCGGCGGCTAGACAAGCTCATCGATGACAAGATACCCCGCGACCACCGTACCGGGCTCAGCGCGCGCGCCAAGGAGGCCGAAGGGGCCGAAGGCGTCCGGGAGGCCCTCAAGGCCTCCTTCGACGGCGCGGACGAGCTGGCCGGGCTCTGGGTGGAGCTAGAGAAGGTCGAACGGACCCTCGCCGGGCCCCCCGCCCCCGCGATCCCGCCGCCCGAAAAGCCGGAAATCCCGGAGACTCCGGACGACGGGGATCCGGGGTCAGGGGACGGCGAGCCCCCCCCCTCAAGCGGGCCGTCCCGCTGGCGGCGCGAGGGAGACGCCCCGGGACGCGGTCCCGAGACCGGGACGCGCTCCCGTCCGGCGGTATTGATACGCCACGCGGCTTATGTTATTAAAGATCCGGGACGCGCGAGCGCGCCATGGCCGCGCGGAAGCGGCCGGGACGCCCGCCAAGGGAAAGCCATGCCATACGCCGGAAAAAAGAACGCCCCGACCGCGCCTGTTTCGGAGAGCCTGATTTACGAGGGGCGCGACAGGGAATACTGGGCCTCCTACCGGGGCGGGGACGTCCCCGCCGCGCATCTGGCGGCCAGGCACTGGCAACTGCCGGCGGATTTCCCCTTCTGGGACATCGCCCTTCCAGGAGGCTGGACCGCCGCCCACGAGGGCGCCCGGTACGGCTCTCTCCCTGACGGTTTCGACCGCTGGGAGCTCGCCACCGATGCGGGCAGCACCGTGGCGCACGTGGCGGCGGATTACGGGAACCTTCCCGAAGATTTCGACCGCTGGGAGCTCCGGAACGGCAGCGGATGGACGGTGGCGATGTGCGCGGGACTCAACGGGACTCTTCCGGAAGGTTTCGACCGCTGGGACCTGGCCGGAGAGACCGCTCGGCGGGCCGTCCGGAACATGGCCGGCCCGCCGAGGCGGAGGCTTCACCGCTTCATCTTCTGATTATCCCCGGCAGGACGTCGAGGAAGCCCCAAAGCCGAAGAGCGCTTTAAATGCCCGATGACATCTTGAAGCGGATCGACCAGAATCGCGCGATAATATCCAAGCACCGGCCTTTCGACACGCCGGAGACCCTAAAAGCGATCAGGGAATATTACGACGCGGGGCTGGTATGGAGTTCCAACGCCCTCGAAGGCTTCTCCTACACCATGTCCGAGACCGAACTGCTCATGAGGGAAGGGATCGTGACGGGGGGGAAGAGATACCGTGACACATGCGCGGTCGTCAACCTGAAAAAGGCCCTGGACAGCATGTACGGGCTCGCGCCCGCCCGTGAAGTCACCGAAAGCGATATACTGGAATTCCACCGGCTGCTGGGCGACAGCCTTGGCAACGACGCCGTTCTTGGTGCTTACAGGGACGCGCGGGTTTACGTGGGTGACGAGGAGCTGCCGATGCCGGAGAAAGTCCCCGGAATGCTGTCCGGGTTTTACGGCTTCCTCGAAAACGAACGCGAGAGGCACCATCCCGCGGTTTTCGCGGCGCTCGCGCATCTCAAATTCGTAGCCATCCATCCGTTCGCCGACGGAAACGGCAGGGTGTCAAGAATGATCTTGAACACCGTTCTTATCCAGAACGGCTATCTTCCCGTGACGATCGTGCCGGCCGAACACCGGCGGTATAACGAGGCTATCAGGAGCTCAAAACAACACGATCTCGGCGGCGAGTTCGTCACGTTCATATGCCAGAAAGAATCTGACTCGCAAAAGGATTTTATAAGATTCATGAAATTCGACCCGCGCCCCGCGGACGGGACCGGCAAGCCGGCCCGGCGCGGCCAACGACGGCCGAAACCATGAATCAGAGGATACGCGCGACGGCGCCGATCAGCGCGTCCACCGGCGGGCGGAGTCATGATCAGGAAAGCCGAATGCGAACGGATCTCCCGTCCGGAGTCTGGACAGAACCGATCCTGGCGAAACAGCGCGTGTACCGCGTCACTCGAAAACAACAATCGAACAAGAACCGGGAGCACGCATGTCCATTCACTGCCTGAAAGAGGATCCGATCCGAAAGCCGATCCGCAAAAAAGCCCGCGGCCGTCAGGCGTCCGGGCGGTGTCCAGATTCTGGCATTCCGAAGCGGTAAACATCGGCGTTTGATTCGGCATCCGAACTCATCCGCCCGCCGCGGGATCATTATACTTATCCTTTGCCGACGAGGAATTTGTTCTCTGCGTAAATTTTTTCGCACTTTATCATCAGCCATAATCTATCACGTATACGTCATGATGTTCAGGCGTTAAAACACCACCGTATTCATGACCTTTCCCGTCTGTAGAACAGATATTAAAGTTGTTAGAATATTAGAATATATAGAAATAAAGATGCGGTTGAAAAAGCTTTTCATATTATGAAAAGTGAATTGAGCAGGAAAAGAACTACTCAAATGCATAGTATTGAACGAATTGAAGGTCATAAAAAAATATTCTACTATAACTTGAGAGTTCCCGTCAACGAAAAAGAAGCCCAAAAGTTCCCGTGATCGCTATAACCAGAAAATATTTTTCAAGCGATCGATGGGCTAACCCGAGCCCCCTCATGTAGAGATTTTTTTTTGGGGGGGTTGCACAGCGATCTTAAAAAATTCACCTGAGGCCGAGTCGGAGGATGGCGCCCCTCAAACGGGGATATAGTCCTTCCCCGGAAAACCGGCGGCCGTGTTTTCTTTCGAAATCGCGCTTCCCGTTTGGGAAAAAGGGCGTCCCGCCCCCGCTTTTCCGCGGTGCGGGCGTCCCCGGCCCCTAAAAAATCAAGAGCCGTCGGCCCGGGTCTCGACGTCTATCAGCGGGCGAAAAAAGTTCCGCGGCTAAAATTTTATGAACATTTAAAATATATTTAATTAGCTGTGATAATGTATATTTTCGCCTATCAGTAAACAATATCAAAATCAAGACTATTTTTGAATAAATAGCGTTCCACCCCCCCCCGCGTTTTCATGGACCGCTTTGAAAAAACCACCCGGGGCGAAAAGAATTACGCCCGCGTTTCAAACGGGGAAGCGCTCGTTTCCCGAAAAACGCGCGGCCGTTACGTTACAGCGGAAGCCCTCGCTCTCCAACTGAGGCGGGCCCGAAAAAAAGTGAATCGCTAGGCTGGGAGTTTCAACATCTTTTCGAAGCCGAAAATATTCCGCATTTAAAATTTTTAAATATATTTAATTAGATGTCATAAATAATATTTTCGCATCTCAGTAAATAATATCCTAATTAGGTATATTTTTGGATAAAAATATCAAAGGTTATAATTTCGTCCCATAGACTTCCCCCTTCCCCTTTCAAATTCAGGGAAAGCCTTACGCGTCAAGGGCCAAAGCCGGAGAGAAACTTGTCTGATAGGCGCCGGAACCACTCTCTCCGAAGTATTTTAGACAAGCCCGACGCGTAAAATCTCCGCCGCAGTTTCAGGAATGAAAAGCTTTTTTAGTCTTGACATCGCCATTTCAGCTGTCTAGAATAATACCCGATAGGAGCCGTAGCGGCTTAAAAGGGAACCCCGTGCGAGTCGGGGACGAGCCCATCGCTGTAATTCCAATAAAAATTTTTTTCGCCTCTCCGCGGCCACTGACTTTGGCGCTTACGCGATCTCGGGAAGGCCCGGCGAAAAACGGATAAGTCAGAAGACCTGCCTATCATTTCCCCGTCCTTTCCGCTCGGGGAGCGAATGAGCGGATCCGCGGCCTTAAAACAACTATTTCCAGGATTATTGGGCGTCCCGGTTCACAATATATAGTGATTCGGGATTTTTTTTTATTTCCCTCACTTTGAAAAATTCTGAAGGAAGCGACCTTGCCGGACTATTCTATTTCACACATGTTTCTAAACGCGGATCGGGTAGTGCAGGGGGTCATGGTCCTCCTGTTTCTGGCCTCAGTTTCCTGCTGGGTGGTCATCCTGGAGAAGGCCGTGCTTTTAAAACAGTCCAGCGTGGCGGTGTGGCGCTTCAAAAAGTTGGCCGCCAAACTCACCGACTCGGTCAACCCCGACGATTTTCCCAGCTTCGCCGCCAAGATAGTGGAGGCCGGAGTGAATGAGAGCAGGGACACCGCCGGTCACGAGACCCGCGCCGATTTTAGGGAACGGGTGGAAAGGGCCATGCGGGTGATCCTTTCCGGCCGGATAGACCGGCTGGAAAACCGGGTGAACCTCCTGGCCACGGTGGGCTCCACCAGCCCCTTCGTGGGTCTCTTCGGAACCGTCTGGGGCATCATGCACAGCTTCATAGGCATCGCCGCCTCCGGCGAGACCACCCTCGCGGTGGTGGCCCCGGGCATCGCCGAGGCCCTCTTCGCCACGGCCATGGGGCTGGTGGCCGCCATCCCCGCCGTCATCGCCTTCAATAAAATTAACAGCACCATGCAGAAGATGACCAAGGAGGCCCTGGCCGGCATCGCCCTGGTGGGGAACTCCCTTTCGCGGATCCATTTCACCGACGAGGATCGAGGCGGAACGCCGCTGCGGCTGAAGAAAGCCCAGGAGTCCTAAAAAACATCAGGCCCGGGGCGCCTTCCGGCGCCCCGGGCCGCCTTAAACGCCGCCAAGGCGGCCACGAAGTTTAAAAGGTTCGGCTTATGGCAGAACGTGACGAGCTAATCCCCGGCCAGAGCGATTTAAAGAGCATTTCCGACATAAACGTCACCCCCTTCATCGACGTCATGCTGGTCCTCCTCATCATTTTCATGGTCACCGCCCCCCTGATGATGGGCGGGGTCCGCATCAATCTACCCAAGACCGGAGGAACCCCCCTCCCTAGGCCGGAGGATCCCATAATCGTGAGTCTGGACTCCCAGAGCCAAATCTTCGTGGACAAGGATCTGGTGCCCGTCGACTCGCGCATGGACGTCTTCAAGAAGCTGGCTCTCGAGTCCGAATCGGGCGAGGTCTTCGTGAGGGGCGACGGGGACATTAAGTACTCCCAGATGATGAACCTCATGGCGGAGCTCGGTCAGGCCGGCTTCGCCCGGGTGACCTTGGTGACCAACGTCCAGAGCGGCTCCCCGCCGGAGCGCGCCGACGCCGTTTCCGGAGGCGCCCAGGACGCGGCCGGAGCCGCCCTGGACGGCGCCTCCCCCTCCCCCCAGGCGCCCGCGGCGCCTCCCGCGGCGCCTTCCGCGGCCTCCCCCCAGGCCACCGCCGCCCCGGCTCCGGCCACCTGACCCCCCTAAGCGGCCTTTCGAATTTTTGGGTTAAACTATGAACGCCCGCGAAACCTCGAATCACGTCTTCAACAGAGCCCTCTTTCTGGCCATTGTCTTTCACCTGACCATCGTTTTATTCCTGATCGCCCCCAAGATGGACAGCTCCGGCTACAGGGTTCTGGCCCACATGCAGTTCGACACCTACGATCCCTTAGGCGGCATGCCCGGAGGGGATCAAGCCGAAGCGCCTCCCGAGGCCGACCCCATGATGGACAACGAGCCCGTGGTGGAGGAGCCCGAACCCGAGCCGGAACCGGAAGTGGTGGAGGATCCCCCCCAGCTGGTGGAAAGCGTCTCGGAAAAAGCCGAAGTTAGGGCTCCGCCTCCGCCTCCGCCCAAGGTTCCCCCCAAGCCCAAAACCCAGCCCAAACCCAAACCGAAACCCGCCGCCCAGTCGGCGGCCCCCTCCGACGCCGCCAGCGCCGGCCAGGTGAGTCCCGGAACGGGCGCCGGAGGCGGTCCCGGAACCGGACAGGGCGGAGTCGGGGGAGGCTCGGGCAAGGGCACCGCCGACGCCTACGCCGCTTACAAAAGCAAGGTTCAGAAGAAGCTCGTCAGGTATAAAAAATACCCTCCCGCCGCCCGCAACGGCAAAATGGAGGGGACGGTGACCGTCAAGTTCACCATCGCCCGTTCGGGCAAGGTGGTATCCTCCCAGCTGATAAAGACTTCAGGCGCTCCCATCCTAGACGACGAGGTGATGGCGCTTCTAAGGCGGGTGGATCCCTTCCCCGAGTTTCCCAAGGAGATTCAGGAGGCCACCATGACCCTCACCGTTCCCATCAGATTCACCATCAAGGACAGGTAAACGAGCCAAAAGGAACGCTAAATCACCATCTCCAGGAAATCACCAACGCCTTTGAATTTCCATCACTCGTGAATTTCCATCACCCGAAAAAAAGGGGGGCTTTCAGCCCCCCTTTTTATTTTTAAACGCGCGTGTTTTTTCAAAACGCCTGGAAAAAAAACGCGCGACTCGAAAAACGTCTTAAAGGTCTCCGTCCCAGTACCGTTTCTTCAGGTACGGGTAAATATCCGAATCCTTATCTTGGCGGCTCCACATCTCGGCCGGAGAGACGATGGAAAATTTGGACGGATCTTTCAGGCAGCTACGCCAAGTTTTCTCCAGATCGCCTCCCAGGTCGGGGTGTCCGCCGTTCAAAAGTTTCCAGTTGGATTTCGGGACGATAAGTAGATGCAGAAAATCATCGGCTTCGAATCCTTCGACCTTACGCTCGATCATCTTTTCCGCCCACAGGGTCTGACGCATGAGCTGGTAGAATGGATCGAATCCGCAGCAGAGCCATGTTTTTTCATAAAACAGGTAAGCGCTTTGTTTTATCAGTTCCACGTAGCGTATCTTATACTTCTCCTTCTTAGTTTCGTTCCAGTTTATAGAATAGTCCTCGACGTACTTCCACTCCATGAAAACGAGGAAACGCCGTCCGTCACGGTGAAGGGCGATGATCAAAGCGTCTATGGAAGCGCAGAACTCCCCCCGTTTGTTTTGACTTTCTCCTAAAAAATTGACCTCTCCGCCTACGGCCTCGAACTGGATGTAGCCGCTCATACGCTCAGGAATCGGGAAGACGTCGATGAAATCATCGGAAACCGTCTTTAAGAGATTCAAAACCGCGTTTTTGTCGTTTCGCAAGGGAAAAAGGTGGTTCACGCAGGCGATCTGCGATTCCAAAACGTTTCCCGGGGGCGATTCTCTTCCTTCATGCCAGGGAATATCGTTTTCCTTGAAATACCTAAGAACGTCGTCCCTCACGGACGGGTGAAGATTAAAATTCCTTTCCTTAAGAACATGGGGATACTGTTTAACCTCGCCGTTTAACTTGTAATCTCCCATTCCAGGGCAGCCGAAAAAATCTTCCCTTATCAAATCGATCGCGCGTTTTATCTCTTTTGTTTTAAAAAGCATGTTCTCTTTCATTTCGATGAAAAACCCCTTTCGAAACGGATTCTTTCCCTAAACGCCTCCGCCCCGAATGAAGCGGAATCCTCCGCGGCTTAAGATACGCCGTTCGTTTTTTTGCGTCTTGAAAAAAACTAAGTCCAGGGCGGCGCTTTCCAAAACGTGGCGGAAACTAGGTGAAACAGGATCGTTTTCGCTAACTAAATCTTTCCCCGCCGCTTATGAATCTATTATATCATGTTGAAAGGAAAATGTCAAGTATTTTATTTCGTCTCCCTCCCCATTTTTTCGGATTCAAGCGTCCAGCCTATTTTCGGAAGCCACCTCCGGCTCAAAAATCAGGGGTGTTTTTGAGGCGGCGCGGCCACGGTTCAGGCGATTGCGGCGGTATCACTCACTTTTAGAGAAAAGCTTAAGGCACTCCGGACAGAGGTCGAAGAGTCGAAAATCGAAGGGCGAAGACGCCGTCATCCTGGAAAACCGGCTCCAGGCATCCCTTGTCGTGATAATCCCACCTCCGACGCGTTAGCAACCCGATGGCCTGGGGCGGGCTGTTTTCCACAATGGGATCCAGGCTCATCTTGGTGTGGATCGCCTCCCTTTAATCCATGCGCGCCTTAAAAGAGCCTTCGCCAAAGCGGCGAAAAGGAAAGGCGCCCGGCGGAGCGCCACCGACAGAATCATGCCGAAGGCGATGAAGACGGCGTTTATGTCCGCCCCCCACGTCGCCCGCAACGGCAAAATGGGAGGGCGCGACGTTCGTCAAGTTCACCATCAAGGACGGATAGCCATACCTAGGGATAGCAAAATCACCATCTCCCAAGAAAAAGGGGGGGGCTTTCAGCCCCCCCTTTTTTTAAACCCGCATGGATTTTTGTTTAGACGCCAAGAGTAAAGCGCTGTTCCGCAAAGGCGTCTTAAATATCCCCGTCCCAATACCGTTTCTTAAGATACGCGTAAATATCCGTATCCTTGTCCTGACGGCTCCACAGCTCGGCGGGGGAGACGATGACGAATTTGGAAGGATGTTTCAGGCAGCTCCGCCAGGTTTTCTCCAAATCTCCTCCCAGGTCGGGGTGTCCGCCGTTCAAAAGTTCCCCGTTCGATTTCGGGACGACGAATAGATGCAGAAAATCATCGGCTTCAAATCCCTCGACCTTATGCTCGAACAGCTTCTCCGCCCACAGAGTCTGACGCATGAGCTGGTAGAATGGGTTGGCCCCGCAACAGAGCCATGTTTTTTCATAAAACAGACAAGCGCTTTGTTTTATCAGAGGCTCGTAGAGGATCTTATTCTCCACCTTCTTTTTTCCGCTCCATTCTATAGAGTAATCCTCCACGTACTTCCACTCCATGAAAACGTGAAAACGCCGTCCGTCACGGTGAAGGGCGATGATCAAAGCGTCTAGGGAAACGCAAAACTCCCCTCGCGTGTTTTGATTTTCTCCTAAAAATTTGACCCCTCCTCCGACGGCCTCGAACTGGATGTAGCCGCTTATACGCTCAGGAATCGGGAAGACGTCGATGAAATCATCGGAAACCGTCTTTAAGAGATTCAAAACCGCGTTTTTATCGTTTCGCAAGGGAAAAAGGTGGTTCACGCAGGCGATCTGAGAAGAGAGAACGTGTCCCGTGGGCGAAACTTTTCCCTCATGCCAGTGAATCTGGTTTTCCTTGAAATATTTGACGGCGTCGTCCCTCACGGACGGGTGAAGATTGAACTCCCTATTCTTAAGAACATGGGGATACTGTTTAACCTCGCCGTTTGTCTTGTAATCTCCATCTCCAGGGCAGCCGAAAAAATCTTCCCTTATCAATTTGAGGGCGCGGTTTCTCTCTCTTAAATAAAAATTCATATTCATTTTCCTCCTGATAAAAATATTATATCGAAAAGATTCAATTTTAGTCCAAGCCACCTTCGTCCCTAGTGACGCGGCGGCCGGCGCGGATTTAGAATCCGCCGTCCATTTCCCAGCTCCTTAAAAAAACGGATGCGCGCACCGCATTTTGGAAAGCGCGGCCACGGACCCAACGTGAAACAGGCGCGTTTCCGTGGGGTAATAATCTTTCCCCGCCGATTACGAATCTATTATATCATGCTGAAGGGAAAATGTCAAGTATTTTTTTTGGCCGTTTTCCCCCTTTCCCGAATCTAATCCGTCCGCTTCCCCGAAGTCGCCGGAAGCCGAAAAAAAAATCAGGAGTTTTTCAGCAGGTGGTGTACCCGCAGTTCAGACACTTGCGGCAGGACCCCTCCCTTTTATAGGAAAGCTTATGGCATTCCGGACAGAGGTCGTAGGCGCCGTCGTCGTGGGGAACCGGCACCGGGCAGCCCTTGTCGAGAAAATCCTTCCTCTGGCGCATTAGTAAACCGATGGCCTGGGGCAGGCTGTTTCCGACGATGGGATCCCGGCTCATCTTGGTGCGGATCACCACCCTTTGATCCATGCGCACCTTGAGGAGCACCTTCACCAAGGCGTCGAAAAGGAAAGGCGCCCGGCGCAGCGCCACCGACAGAATCATGCCGAAGGCGGTGAAGATGGCGTTTATGTCCGCCCCCACGTCGCCCGCGGAGACGAAGACCTCGCGGATGTTGTTGTCCCGGTCGTGGGAAAGGGTGATGTGGGCGTTTAGCGAGGCGGATCGGGCCCTAAAGATCCTCCCCGGGCGGTCGTCCCCCACGTCGCGGTCGGCCGACTCGCCGTCGAAGTTCTCCGGAACCGCCGCTTCTTCCCCGTCTCTCTTTTCTTTCTCCGCTCTGTTTCCGGCCGCGCTCAAAACTCCGGTAAGCGAGCTGTCGCGGTAGACGGTGAAGCCCTTGAGCCTCATGTCCCGAGATTTTTTTATGAGTTCCTTCAAATCCTCCACCGTGGCCGAGGCCGGAAGGTTCACCGTCTTGGAGACGCCCGTGTGGTTGTGCAGCTGGAAGGCGGCGAGCATGTTCAATTGCTCCATGGGTTCCAGCTTCAAAGCGGTCTGGGCCGCCGCCCGCTCGTGGAAGGCGGGGAATTTGTCCAAGAGATCGGAAAGCTCCTGGGATTTCAAGGTGAAATGACGCCAGCCATCCTTGGGATCGAGGATCCGCCGATCCACCTCCAAAGAAAAGAAGGGTTCGATGCCGGTGTCGATGTTCCGGAGGAAAACCGAAACCGACCCGGTGGGGGCCTGGGAGGTGGTGAGGCAGTTGTAAAAACCGCCCTTCTCCTCCACCAAATTGTCCAAATCGTCCAAGATGTGCGCGGTGGAGTCCGTCAAATCGGATTCGGCGAAGGTTTCCCTGAGTTCGGAGAGGTGCCTTTTCCAGTAAACGGAGTTTTCATAGACGCTCCCCGTCTCCCGGGCGAGCGAGGCCGACATGGCCAGGGTGCCCAGGGTCAGACTGGCCTGGACCGCCCGGGCGAATTTCACCGCCCGGTCGTCCCCGTAGACGGTTCGGCCCCAGAAGGCCAACAAAAGCGAGGAGTGGAAGCCGGAAAGGCCCACCCCCACGGGTTTCTTCTCCCGGGTCTTCTCCCTTATCTCCGGAAGGGGGTAGCCCTCGTCGAAGTCTAAAATGAGGTTTCCCAGATAGCAGGCCAACCCCGCCGTGCGTCCCAGGACGGCTAGGAACTGTTTTTGGAACTCCCGGCTGTAGGCTCCCAAGTCCGCCTCGGGGTCGAAGTTTTCTTTTTTGAGCCTGTTGTAGGTGATCCGGGCGAGCCGGGCCGCGTTCACGGTCACGAGGTTGCAGGCGGTGTTGGCCGAGGCCAGATACTCGCCGCAGGGGTTGGAGAACCTGGGCTCGTCTTCCGCGCGCAAAGGGGAGTATTTGAGCATGTTGTCGACGAAGAGAAGACCGGGATCGCCCGTTTCCCACATGTTGCCGGCGACGAGATCTATAAGATCCTCCCTTTCCCAGAAATCCCCGAAGACGTTCACCGAGATGTTCATGTTGGAAAGCTGGGTCCCCTGCTTGGGCCTCTCCTCCGCCGGCAGGGAGTCGATGAAGCGGTTCAACTTCGAATTGAAATTCTTGGCCTCGATAAAGTCCTTGATGTCGGGATGGTTCCAGTCCATCTGCACAAGAAGCGCCCCCCGGCGGCGGCCGCCCTGGTTGGTGGTGCCGGTCACGGCGTCGAAGTCGGGGAGGAAGCCCACGGGTCCGGAGGCTATGCCCTGGCCGTTGTCCACCGGGGCGCCCCGGGGCCTAAGTTTGGAGATGTCTATTCCGGCTCCGCCCCCCGCCATGTATATGGTGCGCATCTTCCTTCTAAAAGCCTCGATGGACTCCAGGCTGTCCTCCACGTGCCCCAGGGGGTAGCAGGAGAAGTAGCCCGACCGCCGGGTGTGGGGGTTTCCGAAGGACATGAGGAAGGGCGAGGCCGGAATGAGGTGCCTGGAAACCAGGCCCAGGGCCAGATCCTCCGCAAGGCCGTCCCCGGAGAGGAGCTTCCGGGCGGCGGCGAGTTTCGGAATCAGGCGCCCCGCCACCATGGACAGGTAGTCGGGCTCCAAGGGCTCGAAGGTCTTGGGATCGCGCACCGAGTAGCGGGAGCGGGTCAAATAGCCGTCGAGGATGTCCCAGGCCTTCGCCGCCTCGCCTCTGACGTTGTTTTCCGTCGTTTCAGCGGTTTTTTTTTCCATATATGCGTCGCCTTTGTAGTATCTTTAGATCGATAGCGTTAAGGCCGGATTGATTCTCCGGCGCCTCCCGAAGCTTGAAACGGAGACTCCGTTTTAAAAAAACCGCTCCGAGGCCGGCCGCGGGCCGGCGGGGGAAGCCCCGATCCCCCGCGACCGGTGGCGCGGACGGATACGGACAGCCTCCGCGGCTCCGGCCGAGCCGCCGCCCGAAACGCTCGAGAGGACTGCCCGGGGACGGAGGATCTCCCGAAAGAAGGGAAAGCCTTCCCTCCGACGGGGCTCCGGTGGTATATATTGTATTTATAAGCCGGATGCTTAAGAAAAAGTACAATATATCACTTCAAATGATGAAATTGCAAGGTCTTTTTCCCCCTTCCGAACGGACAGGCCGCCTGGCGGCGGTCCTTCCGGCCGGCGGATGGCCGGCCGCCGCCGGAATGAACGCGTCCGGAATGGAGCCGGATAAAAAAAGCGCCGTTAAAGCCGATACTCACAGCGGGGCTGCTTTTCAGCCCGAAACCGAGGTTCCCAATGCTCCCCGAAGGTTTCAAAGCCGGAGCGGCCGCCTCCGGCGCCCGTTACGCCGACCGACTCGATCTAGGGCTCATCCTGGCGGAGAAATTTTATTCCGGAGCCGCCGTGTTCACCCGCAATTTGTGCCGGGCGGCGCCCGTCCTCTGGTCCGGGGAGAGGTTTCCCCGGGGGAGGGCCATCCTGGCCAACGCCGGCCAGGCCAACGCCCAGACGGGCGAGCGGGGTCTTTCGGACTGCCGCCTCTGCGCGGAGGAGCTGGGAAAACTCCTCCATCTCCCCCCGGACGAGATCCTTCTGGCCTCCACCGGAGTCATCGGCCAGAATCTAAACACCGGGGCCATCCTTAAGGCGCTCCCCGAACTGGTTCGAAACGCCTCCCCCGCGGGCTTCCCGGACTTCGCCTCCGCCATCCTCACGACGGACACCCGCCCCAAGATAAAAACCCTCCGGGTGGAGGCGGGCGATTCCTCCTTCCGCCTCGCCGGCTGCGCCAAGGGCGCCGGAATGCTCTCCCCCTCCATGGCCACCATGCTCGCCTTCGTGCTCACGGATCTGAAGGTGGAGGAGAATTTCCTTTTAAGCGTCCTGCGCCACGAGACGGAGCGCACCTTCAACCGGGTGACGGTGGACGGCGACACCTCCACCAACGACTCCCTCTTTTTAATCTCCTCCGGGGCGGCCGGGGCCGCCCCGCTCGATTCCCCGGCCTCCTCCCTCGGCCAGGCCTTCAAGGAGGCCCTGCGGGAGATCTTGGACGATCTGGCCCAAGAGCTCGTCCGGGACGGGGAAGGCGCCACCAGGCTGGTGACGGTGGAGGTCAAAGGGGCCCGAAACGACCAAGAGGCCGCCAAGGCCGCCCGGACCGTCTGCGAATCCCCCCTGGTCAAAACCGCCTTTTTCGGCTCCGACCCCAACTGGGGACGCATCCTGGCCGCCCTGGGCCGCTCCGGCGCCGCCTTCGATCCGTACAAGGTCGATTTGTTCCTGGATTCCGTCCCCTGGGTGAAAAACGGGGTGGACAACCAAAGGGAAAAGGAGGCCCAGACGGTGATGCGGAAAAAGGAATACGCCTTAACCATAGATCTGCGCAACGGGCCGGGCCGGGACAAGATTTACACAAGCGATCTAAGTCACGGCTACGTGACCATCAACGCCTCGTACCGGTCCTAGAGAAGGGACGCCTTGGGCGGACTTTTTTAAAAGGCCATACTTCCCCGAAACGCTTCAAAGGGGAAATCCATTTATGCTGTCCCTGCTCTTTTCCCTGAACCTCTTCCTGTTTCCTCCGGAACTCCCCTTGGATCCGGAGGATCTTTTACGGGCGGCCAGACCCAATCCCTACAACATCGGAAACTGTTACCAGTACAAAAACTGCCTCGGCGAAAGCATCGGAAACATGTGGTTCTACAACCCCGATTTCTGCAAACCCGTCGGAGGCAAATCCTGGATGAACGAACAAAAAAAATGCTTCAACCTTCCGGACGGTCCGCAGCCGCTTAAACCCCAGGATTTCATAAGCGAGCAGGATTGACCGGGAGCTTACGCTTTCAACCTTCCGCGGCTTTTAAGCTTTTTAAAAGAGGCCAATTCTTTCGAGCCGCGGCACCGTCAAAAGATGAAAAGCGGCTAAACGCCTTAACGCTCCGTCGGCCTTGGGCCGCGAAAAAACCCGCTCCCGCGATAAAAAAACCGCTCTCCACGGTGGAGAGCGGTTTTTTTGGGGGTTTTTGGGGAGCCGGCGGATTTGAAGACCTCCAATAGGGGCCTTATCCGGAAAAAAGTTCCGGTTTGGAGCCGCCTTCAAGATTACCTCTTCATCTCGATAACCTCCGCCAGCATGGTGTCCGTGGTGGTGACCACCTTGGAGTTGGCCTGGAAACCGCGCTGGGTCACGATCATGTTGACGATCTCTTCGGCCAGGTCGGTGTTGGACTGCTCCAGGAAGTTGGCCCGGATGGTCCCGGTGCCGCCGTAGCCGGGAGGGTTGATGGTGCCGGTGCCGGACCAGCGGGTCTCCATGTAGACGTTGTCTCCCAGCTTGGCCAGACCCCAGGGGTTGAGGAAGCGGGCGAGACCGATCTGATAGAGGGGCTGGTGACGGCCGTTGGTGTAGATGCCGGTCAGCACTCCGTCCTTGTCGATGGAAACCCTCTGGAGGGATCCCGGCGGATAGCCGTCCTGGCTGGAAAAGATGTTGAGGGACTTGGAGGCGTACTGGGTGGTTCCCTGCTCGTCTAAAATCCAGCGATCGTGGTCGGCGTCCGCCATGGCCGGGTTGAACCTGGCGCCCATGTCCAAGGAGATGTGCTGGATGATGGTGGGAAGTCCGGGCGGATAGGGCGGGTGCAGGGCCATGGACGCGGACTGCACGAAGGCCACGTCGAAATCGAAGTACCCCTCCGCGTTGGGCGTGAGGTTGGTCCAGCCGATGGACTCCGAGTGGGCGGTCACGTCCAAAGTGTCTCCCGAGGTGAAACGCATGGGCGTGCCTCCCTTGGAGAAGTTCACCGTGAGGCCTGAGCCGAAGACGTAGGGGCCGGCGTAGTTTTTATCGTAAATCTGGATAACGCCGGAGTTTCCGTCCGTGTCCTTCCAGGTGAAGCCGGAGACGTTGGGAACGGTTCCCAGATTCGAAACCCAGGTGAGGGTGTAGGTGCGGTCCGTCGAGGCCATGGAACCGGTGGAGGCCGAGAACGCGGGCTTCCCCGTGTAGTAGCCGCCGAAGGTGGCGTGGTTGAGCGACGAGGCGGTGGCGGCGCTCTGAACGACGGTCGTGGCGCTGGTGAGCCTCGCGATGGCGGTTTTGGCGAGATCGATATTCTGGGCCTCGATATCCTTGATGAGTCCGCCATGCCTGTCCGGCCCGTCGGCCGTGAAGGTTATCTTACCCTTCTGGATGATTCCGGCGAAGGTGGAGCCGTTCATCACCACGTTGTTGTTCACGTCTTTTCGGGCATCCTCTTTCGGGTCGCAGGTGATGATGTAGTCCCAGACGTTTTCCATGTGGGGATTGGGCTGGTAATAGACCATGAGCGTATGGGCCGTGCCCAGGGAGTCGTAGATGGTCCAGGGATTGGCGTGGGTGTAGTTTTCCGGATCTATGGGCGATTCCAAATCGGTCCCGTCCCAGGCTCCGGCGAAACCCATGCCCTCCATGAGCCACTCGGGCAGTTTCAAATCATCGTAGAGGTACGCCAACGCCTTGTCGTACTCCTCTTTGTAGACCCGGTTGTAGGCGGCTTGGCCGGCGTTTTTGGCGGCCACTTCGGCCGCGGCCCGGGCCGCCCTGGAGGCGTCTAAGAGGACGGCCGAGGTGGCGGAGGTGAGCATGACGCTCTGGAAATAAGGCGCCTCGGAGGGCTGGGGGGTGATTTTCACGAAACCCAGGGAGCTCATGTAGGCCACGTAAGCGCTGTTGAAGGCGATGGCGAACGGGTCGGCCGGGGGCTCCGAGGGATACTCTATATCGATATACGGTCTTATGGCCGTCAAGCCCGCCTGTCGGGCCGCGTCGTACTCCGTAGGAGTGGGGAATTTATTTTCAATTTTAACATAGCCGGTTAGGTTCAACCTGGAGTTCGGATAACCGTGGGTCGTCATGTAAGCGTTGTAGGCGCTTAAATAGGCGGCGTCCCAGGTGGCGAAAGGCTCGGGGGTTCCCGCGGGATAGGTGTAGCCCGAGGTCGCTCCGGCTGACATGGCCGACGATATGCCCGCGGCGTTGGCGGCGCTCATCACGGCCGCCGGGGACGCGAGGTTTATCTGGGCGGCGGCGGGTTTGGCGGGAGCCACGTAGGAGCCGGCCAAGGTGTAGCCGAGCTCCACCAGCTTCTTCGTGTACATGGCCACGTAGAGGAGGTTGTCCACCGCGTCCGGCGGTTCGCCGTACTTGACGAAATCATTGTCTATATCTCTCGCGTTGAGCGTGCCGGCGCTTTGAGCGTAGCCCAGATCGGGGTTGGTGAGGGTCACCGGAGATTTGGTTAGATATTCAAATCCCGCGGGATTGGTTATGGTGGTTCCGCCCGCGTTCACCGTATAAGGCGGATTGGCGGTTTTCACCATGTAATTGGTATAATAGGCCAGATACTCCAAATCCCCTATGGTGCTTCCCGTACCCGCCGTCCCCACCCAGGTGTGGCCGGTTTGGGCGTTCGCGTAAGCCGAGGCGGAATTATGGGAAACGGGGTTGACGACCTCGTTAAAAGCCGGTCTACTGAAGGCGGCCGCGCCGTAGGGGGCGATATCGTAGCCGTTGGCGCTCAAATAATCTAAATACTCAGAGACGTAGAGATATTTGCCTTCCGCGCTGTTCGTGGTGGCGAAGTTGGCAGATGTCACCGTCTCGGATAACGCGGTATTAACTCGCGCCGCGGCGTCGGCCGCCGCGGCGTGTTTCACGGAAGCCGAGGCCGAGCCATAGAATGAGGGAAGAGGCGGCATCGGGTAATCAAGACTGACGGTGTAGCCGCTCCTCACCAGATAATGGACGTAGGCCTCCTCGTAAAGCAAAGCGCTGTAGGCGCTGGTCGCGGCGTAGGGATACCCGTCGCCGCCCGCCACTCCGCCCGCGTAGGCGCTCGCTCTGTCCAACGCCGCCGGATCGGGCGCGGCGGTGTAAATCCTGACCGGAGCGGTGTAGCCGAGGTTGTTCACCATGTAATCGTTGTAAGCGCTCTCGTAAGCTCTGTTACCGGCGGCGCTCGTTGAGGGGTAAGATCCGATATGAGTGGCGCTAAGAGCCGACTTGTCCGCGTACGCCATATCGGTCGCGATCGCCGCGTACGAGGTTGTTTTATAAAAGACCGACGAATTGGGAATATGGCTGTAACCAAGGTTCACCAGATAAGCGCTGTAGGCCGAGTTATAGAAAGGATCGGCCTGGCCGTTGGCCGACATCGGGTACCAGATGGAAGCCGAGCCGTATTTGATGCCAAGAGCTTTCCAGCCGGCGGCCGAGGCGGAATTGACGGCGGCTTTTATCTGAGCCGCGTTGGGATTTTTCTCATCCTCTTTAATGAAGATGATGGACGATCCCGAGGTGACGGGCTGATAGCCGTGGGCGCTCATCCAGCTGATATAGGCTTGGTTGAAGACCTCGCTGCTGTTAAGGTAGGCGCTTCCGTTGGAGCTGAAATCGTAAACCTCGTGGGCCGAGGCTATTCTCGCGGACTCGGCCGGTCCCCTGGCCAGCATGTCGGCGTAACTCACGGCGTATTCCGCCGAGTTGTAAATGTACGCGCTTTTGTCGTCGGCGTTCAGATTGCACACGACCTTGATTTGTCCGGTTTCGACCGGAGGGGCGTTTAAAATCACCACCTTCACGTCGGTGGGAACGCCTATGCGCACCGGATCCTCTCCGGGCTTGGGAATGGAGAGCTCCCAGCCCTGGAGCACGTAGCCGGCGGGGCTTTCCAGAACCCCGTCTTTATCGAAAGTGAAGTTTCCGGCCCGGGTGTACATGAGCTCGTTTGTCACGCGGTCGCGCACCTGGAAGAATCCCTCGCCGGCGATGGCCATGTCGGTGTCCTGGGCGGAATTTATAAAGGCGCCCTGGGTGAACATCTGCTGAATGGTGGAGACTTTGACGCCGCGGCCGATCTGCTGAATCTTTCCGTTGGACCAGTAGTCCTGGCTTATCAGATCCTCGTAGTTGGTCCGGGCGGCCTTGAATCCCACCGTGTTCACGTTGGCTATGTTGTTGCTTATGACCTGCATTCCGGTGGAAAGGGCCGAAAGTCCGGTCACCGCCGCGTACATTGCGCTGGAAATGCTCATTTTAATTCTTCCCTCTGTTTAAACGACTTGCCAAGGGGATTATGATAAACCGCGTTCAGGCTAGATCGCGTCCGCTATGTTCGATGAACTATGAGCGTTTCCGCCCTGGAGGATCTCCATCACCTGGGTTAAGGCCATCTGGGCGTGACCCAGATGGATGATGGGCTGCCCGTACTCGTCGAAAGACACCGAGGATACCCGGCCGTTCACCATGGGATAGATCCCGTCCGTTAAAATCTCGCCCGACATGCTTTTTCCGGTCACTTGGAACTGGTAAACCCCGTCCGGAACGATTTTTCCGGAGCTGTCCCGGCCGTCCCAGTCGACGTCGTGCGCTCCGGCCTCCATTAGGCCGCGGTCGTACATTCTTATCTGGTTGCCGTTCGCGTCCACTATGAAGCACTGGACGTAGGCGGGCTCTTGGAGTTCCATTTCGGCCGTGAAATCCAGCTTTCCGTCCGTCACGCTTAAGAGGTTGGACTGGGCCTTCACGTCTTTTCCGATGAGGGACAGGGTCTGGAACTGGTTCTGGGCCTGGATGTAGCCCGCCATGCTGGTCACGTTGGTGTTGAGGTTGGCCAGCTGCTCCAACTGGGAATACTGGGCCAGCTGGGCGGTCATTTCGGTATCCTCCATGGGATTGAAGGGATCCTGATTTTGCAGCTGGGTAAGGAGCAGGGTCAGAAAGGCGTCTTTTCCGAGCTGCCTTTCCGAGCCGTCGGTGACGGGCACCGTCTCCGCGGTCCAGGCCTCCAGCGGGCTGGTCCTGGGAGGAGGCGGATTGTCGGCGCTGTAGATCTGTGTCGTCATCTTTATCCCTCTTGGTTCGTCTTTAAAAACCGCCAACGTTTCGCCGGATTATTTTTCCGAGCCGCTTTAGTAAATGCAAATATCAGACCAGCGTGTTTAAAAGGCTTCCGCCGTAATATTCTTCGAGGCCGGGGAGGCTTTCCCCCTCTTCCCCGTTCGGGGCGCCTTCTTCTTCGCCGCTTCCGCCTTCCAGGGAGGCGTAACCCTCTTTACCGCCGGGGAAGAACTTTTCGGCGCCGGCTTCGCCTTGGTAGTTCAAGGTGAGTTTAAGGTCCAGTCCGGCCGAGGCGAGCTCGGCTTTCAAGGCCAGCACCTCTTTTTCCAGAGCCTGGTAGGCCTCCAGTGAATCCGCCTGAATGTTGGCCGTGACCGTCTTCCCCCTGACTTTCAACTCGATCGCGAGCTCGCCCAGGCTCTCGGGGGCGAGGTTCATCTTCAAAAACTTCACGCCCCGCCTGGAAGAATACACGAGCTTCTGGCCAAGCTGCCGGGCCAGCGAGTCGGATGCGGAGTATCCCGCCACCTCCTCGTAGAGGGACCCGGAAAAGGCGCCGGCCACCGTTCCCGAGGCGGCGCCCGGGTAGGCGGAACGCGCGATCATCCTTCTCTCCTCGCGCTCCCTTCTGTCCTCCCCTTGATTCCCGCCCTGGCTGTTGAAGTCGCCTTGGGAGGCGGAGTCGCCGCGGATCCCGCTCAAGCCGCCCCTCAGGGCCTGCAGCGCCGGAGAGAGCTCGAAGAAGTTTTTATCCAGCTCCCGGTCCCCTAAAAGGGAAAGCTTTAAAAGTATCTCGTTAAAGACCGGGGGTTTGGTCATCTCCACGCTGCTTTCCACCTTGCGGATCACGTTTTGGAGATCGCTTAAAACGGCGCCGGCGTCCGTCTGGAGCCCTGGTTTCTCCAAAGTTTTGAGAAAGTCCAAAAGGGAGGAAAGGGGGACTTGGCCCTTATTCTCCCGCAAAAGCGAATCAAGGCCGCCTAAGGCGCTCCGATCCGCCCCCATGGACTGCAGGGCCAGGGCCAGGAAGCTTAAATCGCCCTCGCTTATGGATTTGTTCAGATTGGCGAGCCCGCCCTCGGAAATAATCTCCTGGAGGGTGCCCACCTGGATGATGGCGCCAATCTCCATATCCGAGGTGACGGCCTTGATGGTCTCGGGGGAGAGTCCCAGGCCCATTAAAAACTGGCCCAGGCTGTTAAGCCCGTCGCCCGTGGCGGTCAAACCCTCGGTCACCGCCGTCTGGCCGTTGACCGCGAGCCAGTCCTGGGCCTGGGAGAGGACCTTCACGAGATCCTTCATCTGAATCCGGCCGTCCTCTCCCACGAGCCCGCTTAAAAGCCTCTCCGTCTCCTCCTGGCTCACTCCGCTTTCAAGTAGAATGTTGGAAATGGAACCCAGGGCGTCTTTGTCCAGGCTCCCCAGCTCGGCGCTGGTGTTTAAAGCCTCCAAAGCGTCTTTGAGAATGGAGACGGGGCTTTGACCGTCGACCAGGGCGAGGCCGTTTTTACCGCTCTCGGGAACGCCCGTTAGTATAAGGGAGCTCGAAAGGCGTCTTTTAAAGCCCCCGGGAAGGTTCATTTCGGCGTTCAGGGTGGCGTAGCTCAGCATCCGCCCTCTTTTCCGGTCGGCCTTGAACTTGTAAAATCCCGGACCCGCCAGGGGATCGTCGGCCTCTTTCGCGCCACGGCTTTCGGCATCCTCTTCTTCGACCCTCTCCGCCGCGGAAGCGTCCGCTTCATCCTCTCCGGCCTTATCCGCCTCCCTCCGGCGCTCCCTGGCCCGGGTCTCGTCCCGGAGGTGGGCCTTCTCATCCTCCGCGTGACGCCTCAGGTCTTTAGCGGTTTCACGCCTATGACTCTCGGCCGACTCCAGAATTCTCTGAAAATCGCCGTGAGCGCCTTCTTCGAAGTTGGAGAAAAGATCTCTCGAGCTTAAACTCCGTTCCGTTAGCGAATCGCCGTAAACGGCTTGAGCGTTAAGGATGTCCGACATTTTTTTTCCTGGATTTCCAAAAAACTTTAAAGAACCGGTAAAATCTGCCGATAAGAATCGGCTGAGGCCTCAAATTGCAAGCCCCATGCCACCGGCGGCTTTTCCCGCTTGGGGCCGGACGCCGAGCTTGAAAAGCGCCCGGCGGATCCGCGGAAAGGCCAGCCGAAGGCCCGGGAATCTCGCCCCGAACGGAGGGGGGCGGAAGGGTTTTAAAAGCTAAAGGCCCGGACGTAAACGGATGGAGTCTCTCCCCTCGATCCGGCCCGCGCCCCTCCGCCAAGACTTCTTTTCAAGAAAAAGGCCTTTTCAGCGGGGAAAGTTTTTCCCCTTCGGGTTTTCCCCTCTTTTTTGGGCGCCAACACGCTCTTAAAAACTTTCACCGGAATAAAACTCCGCCGTATCGAAGTCGAGCCTCGCCCCGCCTTAAGCTTGCGAACGCCGAAATAACCTTTAAATAATCCTCACTTCAATCCCGTCTTCCGCCCCGCTTCAGCTTTAACTTAAGAGGCTTTTAAGGAAAAAGCGGAAGACGGTTTAGCTTTTTCTCCGCTTTTTCTCCGCTTTCTCGCTTTTTTCTCCGCTTTTTCTCCGCTTTTTCTCCGTTTTCTCACTTTTTTTCTCCGCTTTTTCTCGCCTTTTCTCCGCTTTACTCCGCGTTTTTCATTTCCCCGCCCCTCCCCCCGCCTTGGCCCCCGTTTTTTCCCGCCCCGCGCCCTCCCAGTTCCCTCCGTATTCCCCCGTTTTTTTCGCCTATCCCCCTCCCGTCGTCTCCCCTTTTCACGCCGATTCCTCCCTTTCCGCGCGTTTGAAACCACCCCCCGCCCAAATCGGACGCCCCTTGGACACTCTGAGAAAACGACTTGGGAAAATTCACGCTCCTTTCACACCCGCGGGTGTTTTTTCCGCGGTTTTCCCGCGGCCGTTTTTTTCAGGCTGGCTTGATCATTGTAAATACGGACGAACGATTCGAAAATCCCTCCATCTTTTCCTCTTATTGAAGCCGCCCGCTCTTTCATCCGGATCCTTTAGCCGTCCGCGCCCCAAATTTTTCAGTTTTTTTCGGCCTTCGCAGGCTCCCTCTCCGGCCTTCCTCTCTTCGGCAACCTAGGCGATCCGGCGCCCCGGGCCGACCCGGCGCTCCGGACCCGCGCGGATTCGCCTTTTCGCTTTTTTTTTAGCGGATTTAAAAGCGCCTTTCGCCCTTTCCGGATCCGTTTCGGGAAAAAGCCGCGGCTCTTTTTAAGCCCCGTCCCTCATTCCACCCGAGGTTTTCGGAAGTTTTTTTTCGCCAAAACCGCGAAGGCGCCTTTATTTCCGGAAGACATTCCCCTTTAAGCGAAAATGAGGCTCCGCTTCATCTTCTTGGGGCGCGGCTTAAATTTTCCTCTTTAACGAGACCTCGCCTTCGCCGCGAGGCGAAACTCTCGCCTTTTTGCGGAAAAACCGCCTTCCCCCTTGAGGAAAAACCGATTCCCCTCCCGCCGGAGGGGTAAAGCGCCCCGGGGAGCACGGAAAGAGCGCCGGGAAGGTTCCGGAGAAAGGGCCGCCAAAGGGGGTTTATCAGGTTGAACGCTGATTATGGATTCTTACTTATTTTGGCCGCGATTTATCGTTCCGGCGCCGTTTTCCGCGGCTTTCCGCCCTCCCCTTTCGGCCCCGGCCCCCGGAAAGGCCCTTCCGGGGCGGGGAGGGCTTTTTTTCCCAAAACAATGGCACAACGATTGCACTACTCACCGCCGGAAGACCCGCGCCCTTTCCGGGCCGGCTGAACAGGGAAAAATCAAACGATCCGGAAGAACCAAGCAAAGGATGGAAACAATGGAAAAAAACCTGCACGATCCCATGGACAACAACAGCCTGCTCTTAAAAAGCCTCATCGCCATCGTCATACTTATAATGTCCCTTGTATTCTGGGGCTGCTCCAAACCGCTTAGCACCCCCTCCTCTTTGAACAACCAGGAGGCCGCGCTTTTAAACCCGCCGGTCGAAACCTATCCCACCCCGGCCATCAAGACCGAGGGCTCGCTCTTCTCCGAGGACACCCGTCCGGACTTCTTTTCGGACATGAAGGCCCAAAGGGTGGGGGACATCATCACCATAAACGTGGTGGAGACCTCCCGGGCCACCAAGCAGGCCAACACCTCCACCGGACGCAGTTCCGGCATGAACTCCACGGTGGACAGCCTCTTCGGGTTGGAAAAACCCGGAACGCTTCCCTCCCCCGGGGGTTTGAACCTCCTCGGCGGCGTGCAGTACTCCTCCCAGTCCCAGTTCACCGCCACCGGCCAGACCTCCCGCAACGAAAACATCACGGCCAAGGTCTCGGCCCGCATAATCCAGGTGCTCCCCAACGATAATTTGGTGGTCCGCGGATCCCAAGAGATTCTGGTGAACAACGAAAAGCAGTACATAACCATCCAAGGCGTCGTCAGACCCGCGGACATAGCCACCGACAACACCATTTTAAGCACCTACCTGGCGGACGCCAGGATCGAGTACACGGGCAAGGGCGATCTCTCCAACAAGCAGCGGGAGGGCTGGCTCACCAGGCTCATCGACACCATTTGGCCCTTCTAAGGGCTCCGAAACAAAGGCCGGAAACTCTTCCGGCGACTCCACGAAGCGGAGGTTTCCATGCCGCGGCTGAAAAAAAGCGTCCCGGTCCTTTTAACCGCCATTTTGATCCCCCTCATCCTATCCGGGGCGGCCCACGCCATCCGCCTCAAGGAGCTCGCCACCTTCGAGGGGGTGAGGGTGAACCAGATCTTGGGCTACGGCCTGGTGGTGGGTCTAAACGGCACCGGCGACAAGGATCAGACGGGCTTCACCCGCCAGAGCCTCTCCAACCTTTTGAAGAGGATGGACGTCTCCGTGGCCCCTTCCGCCCTCAAGGTGAAAAACGTGGCCGCCGTCATGGTGACGGCGGATCTGCCGCCCTTCGTGAAGCCAGGCACCAAGATAGACATCCTGGTCTCCTCTTTGGGCGACTCCACCTCGCTGCAGGGAGGCACCCTTCTCATAACCTCCCTGAAAGGCATGGACGGCGAGGTCTACGCCATGGCCCAGGGCCCGCTTTCGGTGGGGGGCTTCGCCATCACCGGCCAGGCCGCCTCGGTGCAAAAAAACCACCCCACGGTGGCCCGGGTGGTGCAGGGGGCCACGGTGGAAAGGGAGGTGCCCATCCGCTGGCAGGGGAAGGACACCTTGACGGTGAAGCTGGGCCAACCCGATTTCACCACCGCGGCCCGGGCCGCCGAGGCCATAAACGAGGTCCTCCCCGGGGCGGCGGCCAGACCCCTGGACGCCTCCACGGTGGAACTGAGGGTGCCCGCCAACTTCAAGGAGAACCTGGCCGTTTTGGTGGCCGACCTTGAGAACGTGAACATCGAGCCCGACGCCGTCGGGAAGGTGATCATAGACGAGCGCACCGGCACCGTGGTGGTGGGCGAGAACGTCAAGCTCTCCACCGTGGCCGTGGCCCACGGAAACCTCTCGGTGCAGATAAGGGAGGGCGTGGACGTGAATCAGCCCGGCCCCTTCGGCGGAGGCGAGACGGTGGAGAACCCCGAAACCGATATAAACGTGGAGGAGGGGGCCGATCAGGTGCTCCTAATCGAGCGCTCCACCAACATTAACGACGTGGTGAAGGCCCTAAACGCCATCGGGGTCACGCCTAGGGATCTCATCATGATCTTCCAGGCCATCAAGGCGGCCGGAGCTTTGCACGGAGAGCTGGAGATAATCTAGCGTCATTCGAGGTTTTTCACCATGAGCGTCATCGGCGATTACAAGGGAATAGACAACCGGGACATAAGACCCTTGCGGGGGGGGGCCGCGGGCAAAGCCCCCGCCTCCGGCGGGGGTAAGCCCATGGTTTTCAGCGTGGAGGAGTTCCGGAACGGAATCAACATCGGAAGCCCCGACGGCGCGGGAACGAAAACCCCCGGATCCGATCCCTTAGCCGAAGGGGAAAAAACTTCGCCGGAGGACGCCCTCCCCCGGCCCTACCGGGGACGCTCCGCCGTTCCCAAGAGCTACCTGGCCGCCCGCTCCGGGGGCGGACTTTCCGAGGAGCAGCAGATAGCCAAGCTCCAGAAGATCCGCGAATCCGCCCAGGAATACGAGGGCATGCTCATGAACGAGCTGATAAAGAGCATGCGCCAAAATCCCCTGACGAAAACCCCCGGCTCCGACACCTACAGCGAGATAGCGGAAAAACCCTTCACCGCCGCCTTGACCGCGGCCGGCGGGCTAGGGCTCGCGGACAGGATCGTGGAGGACGTGGCCCGCCAGGAGGGACTCACGGAAACCCTGGAACGACACCCGGAGATCATGGGCCCCAACTGGAACCCCAAGATTTCGCCCTCGCGGATGTACAAACCCGTGAATCGGGAAGACCCGGAGCCGACGGTCTTCCGCCGGGCCCCCGATCTTAAGGAGGGCGCGGGGGACGGCGCCCCGGACCCGCCTAAGGGATCTTGAACCGCGAAGCGCCCCGAACGCCTTTTCCCGGCCGCCATCCCCCCCTAAAGCGGCCCCGGGCGGCCTAAAGTCTTAAAGACGCGGACGCTTCGCGGAAGAAAGCCCGCGTATTTGGAAAGCCCTCGATAAACGTAAAAGCCTTGAAATCGTAAAAAGCCTGGAGGAGCGCCCCCATGGATCTGACCATAATTCAAAAACTGGAAGAAGAGCTCAATTCCCACCTGGAACGCTACCGGGAGCTGATCGATTTTCTGGAAAAGGAGAAGAGATATCTCATCAACATGGACCTGGACGGCCTCCTGCGGCTCTCCCGGCTCAAAGAGGAGCTGGCGAAAAAGATCATGGCCGGAGAACCCTCCTTTCGGGACAGCCTCTCCATGGCCGGGGCCATGCTGGGGCTCAAATCCGAAAAACCCACCTTAGCCGAGGTGGCCAAAGGCTGCCCCCTTCCCTTTTCCAACCGCCTGGCGGACGGGGCCATAACCCTGGCGGGCCTCAAAAACCGGATCTTGAGGGAAAACGAGCAGGCCAAACGCTTCGTGGAGGAGTCGCTGGATCTGGTGACCGAGTCCATCAACATCCTCTCCGGCGCCAATCAGCTGAAGGGCGAATCCTACGCCAGCGACGGGAAAAAGGAGAAGGGCGTGAAAAAGGCCCTTCCCGCCAAACTCTCCCGCGACGTCTGAGACGGGCGAGGGCCCGCGGGGGAACGGAAGCTTTCAGATAAGGGCGAATTTGAAGAAGGCGCAAGCCGGATATGGGTTCGCGGTTTACAAAGGCGGGACGCTTTTTAAAGGCGCTTTTCAAGGCTGATTTTCCAGGCTGATTTTCCAGGCTGTTTTTCAAGGCGGATTTTCCAGGCGGATTTCAAAGGCGGAAAAGGTATTAAAAGACCGGTTTAAACGGAACCCACGGAAACGACAACCGAATAAAAGTTCCGAAACGGTCGCGAAAAGGGCGGATTATGGGCATCTCCTCATCCATGTACGTCTCCTTAACCGGCATGCGCATGTCGCAGGCCGCCATGGAAACGGCGTCGCACAACATAGCCAACGTGAACACCCCGGGCTACTCCAGGCAGAGGGTGAACCTCGCCACCCTGCCCTCCCAGAACGCCACCTACGGGCAGCTGGGCTTGGGCGTCACGGCGAACAACGTCGTGCGCTACCACGACGAGTTTTTAACCCGCAGCATCATCATGACGGGCTCCACCCTGGGCCACCACGTGGCCTTGAAAAACCAGATGGACAATTTGGAGGTCTTCTACAACGAATCCGCCGGAAACGGCATAAACGCCGCCATGAACGAGTTTTTCGCCTCCTTCGACCAGCTGGCCTCGGAGGCCAACAACGAGCCTTTCCGGGAGGAGCTCATCGAATACGCCCAGAGCCTCACCACCCAGCTCGCCTTCAGGCGGGCGGAGATGGACGAGCTCAAGGTGGACACCAACAAGCGGATAGACGACGCCGTGAAGGAGGTGAACAAGCTCATAGCCGAGATCGCGACCCTCAACCAGGAGATAACGGTGGCCGAGGACCCCGAGCTGAATAGGGAGGCGAACGATCTAAGGGACACCCGCGAGGAGCTCACCCGCCAGCTGGGCGAGTACATGAACATAGAGTTCTACGAGGACCCCCAGGACGGCCAGTGGACCATAACCACGGGAACGGGCATCCCCCTGGTTTTGAAAACCAGGGATTTCCCCGTGATCACGAACACCGACCCCGCGGGGGACGTCTCCCTCCACACCACCCACAACGACTACTGGATGGAGGATATAACCGGCCAGATTAAGGAGGGCGCCATCGGGGGCTATCTGAAATTCCGAGACGAGGTCCTGGAGGAGTACTACCGGGAGTACGACTCCTTCGTGGACGGCTTCATCTTCCAGGCCAACAACCAGCACGCCCAGGGGGCGGGGCTCTCCCTTTACACGGAGACCGTCGCGACCACCGACGTCTCCAACCTCTGCTACAACGAGATAGAGTTCCCCGGGGACGACAACAACCTCCTCATAAGCTCGCTCGTGCCCCATTTGAAATCGAGCGAGCCCTACGACCCCTACTCGGATCCGGAGAACATCGAGATCCGCTTCGTCAAAAACGCCAACGTGAGCTCGGAGATCGCCTCCCAGGTGGTCTTCAACGACGATCCGGGGAGGATGAAGTGGGAGATAACCGTGACGCTCCCCGTGGACTCCCTGGGAAACGTGACCGTGACCGCGAAGGAGCTCGCCGCCTACATAAACTCGGAGACCTCGCAGAGCCCCACCGAAGGAAACCCCTTCCTCCCCCCCCGCACCACCAACTGGAAGATAGGGGACTTCATCGGCGCCACCTCGGTTTTCAACCAATCCGACACCGGCAGGGTGAACTTTCCCGGACCCACCTTCCCCCCGGGCCAATCCGAGCGGCCCTTTTACACCCTCTCCAAGGCCCTTAAACACACCGCCCCCCAGGGCCGCCACCTCTCCTACGGAACGGAGCGCGCCGAGCTCGCCACCACCCTCATCCACACGGATAACGACGTTATCTACCGGGCCGTGGAAAAAGGCGCGGGCGGCGACGCCGTGGCCGTGGAGTACAAAAACCTGGGCGCCAACCGGGACCTCGAGGTGAACGTGACCACGGCCGACGACGGAACCCGGCTCATAAGCGTCACCCTGGGCACCGACGCCAACGGAAACATCGTGACCAACGCGGGCGACATCGTGACGGCCGTGAACAACCACCACCTCGCTAGAACCCTGGTCACGGCGGAAACCCCCAAGGAGGAGACGGGTCTCGGGCTGGTTACCGAAATGGAGAAGACCTACCTCAGCCGGGCGGGCTACTTCACGGTGGTCACATACCCCGAGGGGGGCGAGCCCATGTTCCACAAAGTGACGGTCACCCCCGACGACACCTTGGAAGACGTGGTGCGGGAGCTCTCCGACATACCCGGCATCAGGGTGGAGAACATAACCGACCGCCACGGCAAGGACACCTTGAGGCTGGTGGCCGACGACGGCTACCAATACGGCTTCGCCGGAGACTCCTCCGGCGCCCTGGCCGTTTTGGGGATAAACACCCTCTTCACCGGCTCGACCGGCTCCGACGCCGGGGTGAACCGGCAGCTTATAGACAACCGGAACCTCATTAACGCCGGCCACATCAACTCCAACGGCGTCTTCGCCCAGGGCGACAACACGAACGCCTTGGAAATGGCGGATCTGCAGCAAAAGCGCTTCTCGTTCTACCATCAGGAATCCGCCACCTTCGACGCCATGTTCAACAGCATCTACTCCAACATCGGCGCCACCGCCCAGGGGATCACCCGCGACTACGAGTTCACCGAGGGGGTGGCGACCCAGCTGCAGAACCGCCAGGACTCCATCGCCGGAGTGAACCTGGACGAGGAGCTCGCGGACGTTTTAAGGTTTCAGTACATGTACCAGGCCTCGGCGAAAATGATATCCACCATCGACACCATGATGGAGACCCTCCTGGCCATGAGGTAAAAGGAAACGCGTTTAAAGGCGGCTTTTAAAGGATCCATTCGATTCCCGCCTTTTAAAGGATTTACCCGCGGGCCGGCTTTTAAAGGATCCATTCGATGGCCGGCTTTTAAAAGCGGCTTTTAAAGACCGCCGAAAAAAAAGGGAGGGACCGGGTGGCGAAAAAAGAAGACGGAAGCGAACGCGCGGCGGGAAAGAAAGGCGTGAAGGCGAAGATGGAACTCCAACACCCCCCCGGGGAGCTTAAAAACCACTTCCTGGAAGTGACCGAAACCGCCCGCATCCTTAAAGTGAACGACCACTTAAGCATGGTGGAGATAAACCGGAACGTCTTCACGGTGGAGATCATAGACGGCGCCGGAATCCTTGAACGCCGCCGAAACGACCGAGAAGAGCCGGACGGAGAAGACATATGATCTACCGCACCTCCCAGCGGGGCACCTACCGCAACATAACCAACAATCTGGATTTGTTAAGCTGGCGCATAGCCCAGATGAGCAACAAGATCGCCTCCGAAAAGCAGATAAACAAACCCTCGGACAACCCCTCGGGGGCGGCGACCGTGCTCCGCACCCGCACGACCCTCGCGCAAATCGCCCAGTACTCGAACAACGTGAACTACTCCACCACCTGGCTCACCAACACCGGAAACGTCATGAACAGCGTCAAGGGCGTTTTAGACGAGTGCTACACCAAGGCGGAGCAGGCCGCGACCGACACCTACAACGCCGAGCAAAGGGAGGTCATCGCGACCGAGATCGATCTGCTCTTCCAGTCCATCGTGCAGTTCGGAAACTCCCGCCAGGGCGAGAACCACCTCTTCGCCGGGCAAAAGGTGGACCAGCAGCCCTTCCAGTTCGAATTAAGGGCGCAGGATGTCGTGGCCGCCTGCCAGAATTCCCCCGCCTGGACCGGAAAGGTCCAGAACTACGGCGACCGCGTTTTCAATCCCCGCCCCGACATGGCGGAGCAGAGCCAGGACTTCATCGTCGAGTGCGTGCGCCCCGGGGGCGTGGACTCCCTCTACTACGCCCACGAGTCCTCCCTTTCGGTTCTCAAGCTGACGGATCTCTCCGGAAGCTACTCGTTAAAAATCCAATCCAAGGAGCGGATCCACAACCTCACCGGAATAAACTTCGCCGCCGGTCCGGAAAACGTGGACTATATCGGGGAAGGCTCGGCCGAGGTGCGCTTCACCGCCGACCCCTCCCTGGACACCCCGGTCACGGTGGTCTACCAGTACGGAAACTCGGCCGCCACCACGGCCTCCCACCATTCGGGCGTGATCACCGTGAACCTCCGGACCAATGGCGCCGGATCCGCCTCGGTCGCGACCGCCTTGGAGGTGGAGCGGGCGGTGAACCTCTTGACCTCCCAAAGCCAGGTGATGGCCCGGGCCCAGGCCTTTCCGGGGAGCGCGGTGATCGAGCTCAAGCGCGACTCCAACGGCGAATTAACGCGCTCTTCCGCGAGCTTCAACCACAAGCTCGATTTGGAGGTTAAAGACGGCGTGATAACCGTCCACCTCCAAAGGGCGGACAAATCAAGCGATCCCTCCATGGGGTTCGTAAGCGACATTAGCGAGGTGGAGGCGCTTTTAAACTCCGATCCCGAGACCTCGAAGATGGTGACGGCCACGCTTAAGCTCGCGGATCCCGAATCCGCCCCGCCCTACCCGTTGGCCGAACCCACCTGGGCCGTCCAGACCCTCGCCCCCTCGGACCCCTACACCCTGGCCCAGACCATCATGGACATCCCCGGAAACCACAACGACGTGGTTTTCAGCGTGGGAAACAACCCGAACGCCCCCATAGGCGAGGCGGGAAACGAGCTTTCCGTGGTCTACCGCTTCACGGAGCACCCGACGGCGACCAACCCCGCCTCGGTTCAGACGTCCGGAAAGACCCTGATCGTGACCCTCGCCAATTCCGGCGCCTTGTTCACGGAGGAGTACGCCCGAATCTACAACGATCCGGCCTCCCCCGGCTTCCGCGACGCCCGGGAATCCGAGCGGATCGCCTTGGAGTATTCCACCGTCACCCTGGGGAAAGACGTCGTGGAGCTGGTCGCGGCCATGACTCCCGCCGAGAATCCCTATTACATAACGGCGAAAATGGCCGACGGCAATTCCGGCCTCGGAAAGCTCACGGCCGCGGACCTGAAGACCTTTTCCGGCGGCTACGACCAGGCGGCGTTGTTTCGGGTCTCCCAGGACGGGGGAAAGACCTGGGGTCCGCCCATGTCGCAAGCGGCCTCGGAGTTTCGAGACGGCCTCTTTCACAATTCCCAGCTGGGCCACGCCTCGCTCACCACCGACATCCCGGGGGACGCGAACGACATCGTCCTGACCGCGAACCACTTAGGCACCTGGGGGGACGATCTGCGCCTGGAATACCGGGAGCCCCAGGCCCCCAACTCCGAGCTTTCGGTGACTTTAGGCCCCCAGCTCTGGAACATCTGCGTGAGCCTCGCGACCGACTCCTTCGGAAACGTCGTAAGCACCGCGGACGACGTGGTGAAGGCCATAAACAGCCATCCGGAGGCGTCGCAGCTGGTGACCGCCGGTCTCGCCGACTACCACGTGGGCGGCGGCGGCGTGGTGCGGAAGATGGACTGCGCCTCCCTTTCCACCGGGGAACCCTACGAGGTCCACGGACAGAGCCGGATAAGCCCCCTGGGCCACGCCACGGCGGAGGTGAGGTTTCCCTACCAGGCTCCGGCCGTCAAGAGCCCGGATCTCCTCTACCACGCCCTGGAAAGGGGCTCCACTGGAAACACCCTGGGCGTGCGCTACACCATGAGCGCGGACACCTCCATCTATCCGGACGCCCAGTACCAGGACCGCGTCTCCATCAGTTACGAGACCAAGGACAACGGCGACCAGGTGGTGGTGGTGCACCTCGCGACGACCTCTCTTCCCAGCTGCCCCGATCCGGACAACGAGCGGGAGGCCTACGACGCCTGGAGGGAGCTCTATCCGGTCTACTCCTGCTCCTCGTCTCGGACCGTCACCTCCACCGCCGGAGACGTTTTGGAGGCCCTGGTGGCCAAAAACCTGGAGAACCCCCAAAGCGCCCTCGTATGGGCCTCCATGGACTTTAAAGACGAGGGCTGGGACGGCACCGCCAAGGTGGGGGTCACCCCCGGCACGGTGTGGCTCGCGGGCGGAGACGACTCTTTGAAAGCGGAGGACCACGGGATAGCCTTAAGATTCCTCCCCGACGGCTCGCCTCTGGCCGCGGGGGACCGCTTCGAGGTCGAGGTGGGCTGGTACAACGGCGACGCCAACAATTTGGACGTGAACGTTTTAAACAACTTCCGCGCCACCATGAACGTGACCGGTGACGAGCTTTTGGGAGCGAACGGCGAGCCGGAAAACGTCCTGGACACCTTGAAGCGCCTGCAATGGGCGCTCCAGCGCAACGACGTGGAGGGGGTGGAGGCGGAGCTTCCGCACCTAAGGACGGCCATCCACAAGGTCACCACCCAGGAGACCAAGGTCGGAACCGCCCTCATCCGCAACGAGCACGTCTCGGCCAATCTCGATTTGAACAAGTACGCCGCCGAAGGCACCCTCTCCCAGGTGGAGGACGCCGACTTCACCACCCTCATAACCAACCTGAAAAACGCCCAGCTGGTCTACGAGGCGGTTTTGGGAACGACCGGACTCACCACCAAGCTGAGCCTCTTAAACTACATTTAAATCCCTCCCTTTCCGGAGAAGCGAAGCCCTCCTCCGCTGGACGCCCCAGCGGGACGTCCTTTAGCGGACGGTTTTTTACGGGACGGATCTTTAAGCGTCGAATCCTTAAAAGACGGTGTAGAGGAGGTGGAACCTCAGGGCGGCCGCGAACAGAAGAAGGGTGTTTTGGGAAATCCTCCCCGTCACGCCCAGATTCTCCAAAAGAGCCCTCCTTTCCCAGTAATAGGTCTCGAAGGCCTCGCGGCTTTTAAAAAAGTTCCGAAACGCCCGGGCTATCTCCTCCGTCTCGGCGTAGCCGGAGCGCGTGCTGGTGGAAACCACGGCCAACCTATCTAAAACCGAGCCTTCGTCCAAGGCCTCCGAGTCAGCCGCCAAAAAGAGCCCCCGCTCGCCATCGAAGCAGACCATGACGAAGGGGGAAAGCCTTTCCAGGTTTTCCCGGCCGAAGCCGTTAAAAAGCTCCCTTATCATGGGCTCCCTTCGAAGGGAGCCCTTTTTTTTGAAAGCCGCGTTTATTTCCCCGACACGCTCGGAGAGTTTTAAGATGTTTTCCGCCCTGATAATCCTCCGCTCGGCTTCAAGGTCCTTCTGATTGAAAACCACCAGCCTGTCCCCCTCGCGGCCCCGGAATTTATCCAGGCTGAACTGGTAGTCCTGATGCTCGTAGAAGGCGAGACGATAACCGCGGGTCCTATGTAGTTCCAGAATCATCCTCTCCATGGAAAGCGGGAGGGATCTGGCGCGGATCTCTTTTAAAACCTGGGGCTCCACGTCTGGGAAGGCGTGGGCGTCCCCTAGGACGTAAAGCCTTTTCATGGAGCTTTCTCTTTTTATCTCGAAGACGATCCGCATGAAGGCCTCGACGTCCTCCTTTCCCGCGGGGTAGGAGGCGAAGTGGAGGGGGACGCCCTCTCTATTTATAACCATCCGGTAGTCGAGGGTTCCTTGGGCGCCTGATCCAAGCTTCAGGCGGGATCCCTTTTCCGGCCTCCCCAATGAGGATAGGCAGACCGCCCCCGTGTTCCTTTTCCTCATCATCCTCAATAGCCGCGTTTTCATGATGGACTCCCCGTTCAGCTCCATAAACTCGTCGAAAGACTTTATATCGCCGCTTTTAAGTTTAGAGCCCGTGGAGTTTTTAAAAAATTCATGGACGTCCAGGCACTCTGGGGGGATTTCCCTATTGTGGTGGCAGTTGAGCGACACCAAAAAATACTCGATAAGCGCGAGGTGCCTTCTGTCGATTTCGTCCCCGAAGCCGCGGCGCATGCCGCATCTCTCCATTTTATGAAGAAAGGACATGATGTGCCGAAACACTTCGGGAGAAACGGGAACGCTGAAACCCCAACAGGGTTCGGAATCGGGGTACGGCCTTTCCATGTGCGGCTCCGCCATCATGGGCATGACGAACCACTCCTTACGGTTCCTTCTCTCTCTTCGCACCCTTTCTTTCGAAACTTCCAAGCTCTCCCCTTCCCCGCCTCCGACTTCTTTGGATTCCTCTTTAAAATATAACCGCTTTAAAAATAATTTCAGAAAGGTCAAAACCGGGAAAAGATTCGACCCCGACCCCCCAAAAAAGAGCCGAAAAAAATTTCCCGCTCTCCGTCTAAATCTAAAAATCCCTCCCTTAAGCATCCGTGAAACCTCGCGGATTCATCGCGGTCCGCCGTTATTCGTCTTAAAAGTAAAAAATTCGCCTTGAAAAAATATCAAGCTCCATGGGAAAATAATCGTGGCTTCCAGAAAATCCGTGAACGCTCCGCCCGCCAAAATCGAAACGCCATCCCCTCCGCCGAAAGACGCGCTTTGGAAACTCCAAGTAATTCTCCATGTCGCTCCGGCGGTTAAAATTTAGAAAAAGGTAAAAATGAGGAAAGGGAGGTTGAGCGATATAACTCCGACATTTATCCGCCGGGGCGATAATTTCAAATAATTACGACTCGCGGCTTTTAACTGGTCTAAAATTCAGACCGGAAAGGCGTCCCCTAGGCCGCGGCGGAAAACGGGAAAAGCCCCGGAAAAGTTCTTCCATCGGCGTCTTTTCTAAAGATAATCACCTGTTTTTCATTGTCAAGGGGTCGGACGCCTTTGAAGACAAAAAAAATGAAAAATCTTGGAGAGCGGAACCTTGGCGTCCGCGTTTTCCCTCCAATTTCGTATAATACGCTCTCCGGAAAGCGCCTAGGCCTTTTTCTTCCCCGGGAAAAGAGCGGCCGCGCCCGTCCTGAGGGATGGAATCCCGACCCAAAACACGCCTTCGCGGTTTGAATTCCGCCGCGGGAAAAGGCGTCTCCTTTAAAAAATTTCGCTTTCCTTCGACCTTTGTCGAATTGTTTCATTTTTTTCCCTAAATTTTGGACTTTTTTCTCTTTTTTCCCGGTTTCGTTGATTTATTTCCTTTCTCCGCCATCGCCGCTTTATTTTTCTCCGCCTTTGATCGTTATATATGGAGATTGCCAGGCTCTGAAAAAAACCGCGAAAGCCGCCGCCCCGGCTTTCCGTATTTTTGGAAAACGCTCTCGGAGGCGGCCGTTCTTTCTTTAGTTTTAGAGGGCTGATTTCAAGTCCGGAAGGCCCAGGTTTCGCTTCAAGGGTCCGGTCTTTTCGTAAACGCCTCCCCGTTTTCCCCCAGACCGGCTCCGGGCGGAAAACCGGATCCCCTTTCCGCTTCGTCTTGAATAAAAGAGGGAAATTATTCTTTGTTCGAAGACATTTTCCTCCCTTATTAGTCCGCGCCCGAAAAAACACGAAGCTAATTTATTGACTTTTTCCTATGAAAACCCCTCCGGGAGCTTTCCTGCGGCGGGATGAAAACCTCCCTCTCTTTTCATGAGAGTTTTTCGGCGAAAAAGATCCTCTTCCGGAATACGGCCCCGAAGGGACTTTCGGCGCTTGGTTTCGCGAAAGAGATAAAACTAAAAGTTTGTTTTATAAAGCCTCCCGCCATCCCGCATCCGATAAAAATTCGCGGCTCTCCGGTTGACACTCCTTCTAAATTGCGTTAATCATGATTAAAAGCCTCCCCTTTCCGGCCGAAACGCCTCCGGAAAAGACCCTAGAGGCGTTTTTTTAGGACGCCACGAATTATGACTCAAGAGAAGTACGATCTCACGGGACTCAGCTGCGCCGCCTGCGTGGCCAGGGTGGAAAAGGCGGTGAAAGCCCTCCCCGGGGTCTCCCGGGCGGACGTCAACCTTTTAAAAAACAGCCTGGTTCTGGAGCGCGATCCCTCCCTAAGCCCGGAGGATGTGATTCGGGCCGTGGAGAAGGCCGGCTACGGGGCCTCCCGGGCGGGGGCCGGGGCCCCCGCCCGGGAGGCCCGGGACGTCTACGAAAGGGAGGCGGCCTCTCTTTTAACGCGCCTTAAGGCCTCCCTCGTCTTCACCGTCCCCCTCTTCTATCTGGCCATGGGCCACATGCTCGGCTGGCCCCTTCCCGACTTCCTCTTAGGGGAGAGGGGCGCCCTCCCCCTGGCCTTGACCCAGCTTCTCCTGGCCTTTCCGGTCGCGGCCGTGAATTTCCGCTACTTCTCCCTCGGCTTTAAAACCCTTGTCCGCGGCTCCCCCACCATGGACTCCCTAATCGCCGTGGGCGCGGGGGCGGCCCTGCTCTACGGGATCTGGGGCCTCTACCTGATGGCCGCCGCCCTCTCCCTCGGGGACCTCCACGGAGCGCACCGGCATCTCGAGCGCCTCTACTTCGAATCGGCCGCGGTGATCCTCACCCTGGTCACCTTGGGGAAATTTCTGGAAACCCGCTCCAAGAGGAGGACCGGGGAGGCGGTCTCCCTTCTTCTCTCCCTGAGGCCCAAGGAGGCGACGGTTTTACGGGACGGGGAGAGCTTGACCGTCAAGGCGGGGGAAATCAAAGCGGGCGACACCCTGGTTTTAAAAACCGGGGAGACGGCCGCGGCGGACGGAGTCGTCCTGCGCGGCCGGGGTTTCGCGGACGAGTCCGCCCTCACCGGGGAGAGCCTCCCCGTGGAAAAGGAACCCGGATCGTCCTTCACCGGGGCCAGCTCCCTGGTCTCCGGGTATCTGGAGATCCTGGTGGAGAAGACCGGAGAGGATACGGTCCTATCCCAAATCGCCCGCCTGGTGGACGAGGCCACCGGCTCCAAGGCGCCGGTGGCCCGTCTGGCGGACAAGATTAGCGCCGTCTTCGTGCCGGCGGTTATCTTGATCGCCCTCGCGGCGGGAGCGATCTGGTTTTCTTTGGGCGAGCCCTTTTCCTTCGCCGTCTCCATAGCCATCTCGGTTCTGGTCATCTCCTGCCCCTGCGCCTTGGGCCTCGCCACCCCCACCGCCGTCATGGTGGGGACCGGCCGCGGCGCCGGAATGGGGCTGCTTTTCAAATCGGCCGCGGCCTTGGAGAGGACGGCCTCCGTGGACGTCTGCGTCTTCGACAAGACCGGCACCCTCACCTTGGGGAAACCCGGCGTGAGACATGTCATCCCCCAAGGCGTCTCGGAGGAGAGGCTGCTCTCCCTCGCCGCCTCCCTCGAAAAGCTCTCCGAGCACCCCCTGGCCGCGGCCGTGGCGGAAAAGGCCAAAGAGATGAAGGTTCCTCTTTTGGAATGCCTGAATTTCACCCAGATCCCGGGCGAAGGGCTCCAGGGCGAGATCGAGGGAACCCTTTATCGTCTGGGAAACCGGCGTTTTCCCGAAAGGGCGGGACTCCTGGATCCGTCTTTAGAGGAGAGCGCCTTAAAGCTCGGGGAGGAGGGCCTAACCGTCCTCTTCCTCTCCACGGAAAAGGAGATCCTGGGCCTCATCAGCCTGGGCGACCCGGCGCGGTCCGGGGCGAAGGAGGCCGTGGCGGAGCTTAAGAGGCTCAAAATTAAAACCATGATCCTCTCCGGCGATAACGAGGTCACCGTCCGGGCCGCCGCCCGCCTTTTGGGGGTGGACTCCTTCAAGGCGGAGCTCCTTCCCGACGGAAAGGAGAGGGAGCTAAGGGAGCTCGCGGAATCGGGCGTGACCACCGCCATGGTGGGGGACGGCGTGAACGACGCCCCGGCCCTGGCCCGGGCCGACGTGGGGATCGCCGTCGGCCGGGGCACGGACATCGCGGTGGAGACCGCGGACGTCGTCATCACCCGGGACGATCCCAGGCAGGTGCCCGCGGCGGTCGAGCTTTCCCGGGCGGTCATGCGCAACATCCGCCAGAACCTCCTCTGGGCCTTCGGCTACAACGTCGTGGGCGTGCCCGTCGCGGCCGGCCTCTTCCACCATTCCCTGGGCCTCACCCTGAACCCCATGATAGCCGCCCTGGCCATGTCGCTGAGCTCGGTGTCGGTGGTGTCCAACGCCCTGAGGCTTAAATACTTCAAACCCTCCTCTCTAAAAGACCCCCCTGGGGAAGCTTCCGGAGGGAAGCTTCCCCAGGGGGCTTCCCCGCATCCCACCGCTTCCCGCCCCTCGGCGCCGGAAAACGGCGCCTTCGCCCCCGCGAAAGGGGAGGCGCCCCTTAAAGGAGACGACATGTCCGAAAAGATCTATCTGAAAGTGGACGGCATGACCTGCCCCCACTGCGAGGCCGCGGTCAAAAAGGCCCTGAGCTCGGTTTCCGGCGTGAAAAAGGCCGACGCCAGTTTTAAAAAAGGCCGAGCCGAAGTCGTCTTGGAAAAGAACTCCTCCGTCTCCCCGGAAGAGCTCGTCCGGAAGGTTTCCGAGGCGGGCTACGAGGCCCGGGAGGGGAAAGCCTAGAAAAGGCCTCCCAAAATAATAAACGGCGCCCCCGCGGCGAAAAACGGGCCGGATCCCTATCCGGCCTTGAAGAAACGGGCGCGCCTTAAGCGCCGGAGGGCGCGTCCGGCGGAGAAAAACGCTCCCAGTCCTTAAGGCCCTGGCAAAAAGACGGCGAGCCACGCGGCCGCCTTAAGACCAACCCTGTGGAGCGCCGTCTGAAAATCAGTTTCGTTTCCGTCAAGGCGTCCCTCCGGAAAGGCGGAAAAAGGCGTAATCATCGGCCACCAGGCTTTCAAACTTCCCCCAAGCCGCCGTCTCCCATCCACCCTACGCGGAAGCTTAAGGCTCAGGGAGGCCACCCCAAGCGTTTCCCGCAAAGCGCCAAAAACGAGGCCAAATAAGTCGACGTCAAAAAAGGCGTATCCGACCTCGGGCCATAGGTTCTTTAGCGAAAGAAAAGGAGGGAAGCCCGGCGAAGTCGGGAATCAAGCGGGGAAATGAACCCTTGCGACGCTAGTCTTTAAAAGCTCCGGCTGGAGAAGCGCCTTTATCACGCGATTCAGGGGCGGATCGGGGTACCCTCTGTCCACGGGCCGCTTCCGGTCCGGATGGGCTCTCCGGCGGATCTCTAAGCGGGTCGCTTAGAAAAATCCTGCAAAACGCCCGACCGCCCGTCCGGAAGGCCGGACGGGCCGACTGGCGGTTAAGCGGGCGGGTGAACGCCAAATTAACCCCATATTTAGTCGTAATTGATAAAATATAACACAATATATTTCGCAAAAACCCGAAAACGGGCGCCATCCCGCGTAGTCGCCCGCGTTATTGACCTCCGCCTGATAAAAGACTACCATTAACTAGCGTTGACAATACTCTTCTTCCCGACACCGGACGTTGTTTTTTAATAAATACAGGATTCAGGCTCTCAAATGAAAGAGCTTCCTTTGGGCATCCAAAACCTGGATGAAATAATCAAGAAAGATTATCTCTACGTCGATAAGACGAATTTATTCCCGGAACTGATTAAAAGGAAACAAATTTTTCTCTCACGTCCCCGACGCTTCGGCTAATCACTCCTTCTTAACTCCTTGGAACATATGTTCCGAGGTAACGCCGACCTCTTTTCCGGGCTTAAAATAGCTGATTCCGGCTATAAGTTTAAAAAATTTCCGGTTATCCGCCTGAATATGACGATGGACTGCGATAGCCCCGAAATTCTCAAGGAAGAAATAATCAATAACCTTGGAAATATCGCCAAATCTTACACGAATGTCAAGCTAAGAAGCCAAAATCCTGGCGGGGCGTTAAAATTCCTTATTGAGGATATAAGCAAAGAGTGTAACGAAAGAGTGGTCGTTCTGGTCGATGAGTATGACAACGCTGTTAGCAAATATATTGATAATATCGATTTAGCTAAGGCCAACACCGCCATTCTAAGCTCATTTTACATCGGGTTCAAAGATATTGATGAATTTTTGCATTTCGTCATGGCGACCGGGGTTACACGCTACGCTATGATGGGTCTGTCCTCCGGTCTCAATCATTTGGTCGATGTCAGTTTTAAACCTAAATTCGCCGCAATCTGCGGCTTCACTCCTGAAGAGTTGGATCTATATTTTAGCGACCGTTACAGCTCGACCCTAGAGGATCTGAAATCTAACGACTACCTTCCGAAGGAGAGCTCGGAAGTTGACTTACGGCGAAAAATCCTTGATTGGTACGACGGTTACACTTGGGACGGAAAGATCAGGGTTCTGAATCCGATTTCAATCATGAATTTTTTTGACGAGCGAACTTTAAAACCTTATTGGGCCGCTACCCCGCCTTCCATAAGTTTTCTTACCGAAGAGATTAAAACTAATCCCTTATTTTTCACAAATACATACCTTCATGGATACTCTTATTTAGATATTTCTCTAGCCACCGTTGGTAATATCAACCCAGTACCGCTATTATTTCATACGGGTTATTTGACCATAGATAAAATCAGCTTGATCGATGACGATTTACAATACTCCTTCACAGTTCCAAATTTCGAAATCGAAAAACCTTTTTATAAAATATTAAATGAATATTTATTTATAAAAAACAGCGTAACCGAAACCGCGGAATTAAACGAAGCCCTCGTAAAACGTAACGGAACGCTATTGACTAAAATCATCAGAAGGCTTTTTTTACGTATTCCAGCGTAACATTATAAAAACAACGAAAAACTGGGAGAGTCCTTTTTTCATATGATTTTAATGAGTTACTGTTCTGGTTTGCTGCCCGAGGTCAGATCAGAGCCGGCCGGATCCGTTGGCGACGCGGATCTGATCCTGATAACAGCGGGTGGACTACGCGCGGTTATGGAGATCAAATTCGCCCCGAGCGCCGAACCGATCAAGCTTGAGGAAACTCTGGACAAACTGGCCAATATGGGTCTTAAAGCCATCGATGAAAAAGAATACGGAGAATCCGACCGCCTGAAAGGCTACGACTTCGCGGTCATCGGGGTGGGCGTCATCGGCCGCGGCAATGCCAAAGCAGTCTTCGGCGTCCCTCGGAATGACCCGGCTTAGGATCATCATAGACGGGATTTAATCCAGTAAATATAGATAAAATATAAATCCTGTTTAACTATTTCACTCACTCCAGATATCAGAATAACCGCTCCTACCTTTTGGAGATGAAAAGCGAAACTTAAATATCATTTTCCAGTTCTAAAACATCCGATTCGAATATCCCGGTATCCCCTGAATATTACTCCGGCGGTTATATATTAGAAACAGCCTGTAACACGGACAGGGATACTAACTTTATTCTAACTTTTATCCGACGAGGTAATATAAAAACAATCCGATATTTGATTCATCATGATAGAACTAGCCGAATAAAGCTAACGTGGACGGTGCGTGAGTAGGCGTTCAATTGTCAACAAAAAAAATATCCGGAGACGGCCGTTTCACGACTTAACAATTACTCTCCGCCCTTCAAGGATATTAGATTTTCTCCTGGAAGGCGCCCCAGGCGCTGCAGACGGTGCGGCATAACCTGACATCCACCAAATCGAGGCGTCGTATGGTTGAAAACCATGCCCATTAGCGCTGGAAAAACCCCGATGGCTGACGTCCGCATAGATCCCGTGGAAGGTATCTGGCGATTCGATGGGGACGTATAAACTGTTCACCTGACAGCCGCCGTCCAAAATCCGTCTCCAGACATAGCATTCCATGATACCTGATACCGCTGTATCTCAGTCTCGCAAGCGCTAGTTTCATTTCGCGGGAACGATCCCCGCATCCGCTCCCAATTTTTAAGAGAAGTAAGTGTCGCCTGGCGGCGCTCCAGTCTGCCAAGAAAAATTTGAAAAAATACCAGCCCAAGCGTTCGATTACCGACAAATATTCCTCAAAAATTGCTGCCCCAAATTTTTCATAAATCCCCAGAGTCGTCGTCACACGCCCTAAGCGAAGCATAAGGATTCGGACGCTTCTGGACGTTTTCCAAAGCCCACCCCTGCCGCGCCTAATAACCCGATCGACAAAAATAGGGCTCGGACCACGCCCCCCTCCGTCCGATCTTGAAACGAAAGACGTTGCCTCCTGGGAGTCGAAAGTCACGGCGCGGAGATGATCCAGAAGCTCCAGCGCTTTGAAAGCTCATGGTTTGAGGGAAACCCCTTTCCGGAACACCTTCCGTAGACAGAATCAGGCAAACAGCCCCTTATTAGAGGCCGCCGAAAAACAGATCCGGCCGGAAGTATCTCCGGTCGTAAGATTCGGAAGCGAACCCCGAAGAAACCGCTGTTTAAGGGCCGTTTCCGACCCGGGAAGTCTCCGCCCTGCGAGTCCTGAAAGATACCCGCCCGGAAACGCCCGTCTAACCACTGACAACCGGCCCGGAAAGCACGATTGCCCAGTCGGCGGTTTAACAGCCGAAGCTTAGCAATTAAACCTATATTTAGTTATAATGTAAAATATCATTACCATTTATTGTGGTAAAAACTCCGTGAAAGGCGTCATCCCCCGTAATCGACGAGCTATTGACCGCAACCTGACAAAAGGTTAAAATTAAAATTAGAGACTGGTAAGGAAATTGTCTGGTATCGAAAATTGATAAGTGACATCATAAATAATAAAGGATATAATTCAATAGTTTACAGACCATAAAGCAGATTGTTTCAAAATCTTAAAAATCCTTTGACTTTTCTCAAACGCGTCAGATGTATTAAAAGAATCGGTTTTTTGACGCCAGCCGTCAAATTTGCTAACTGTTTGATAAATTAAGGATTTCAACGCTCCAATGAAAACCCTTCCATTATCCATGCAGTCTCTCAAAAAAATCATTGACAAAGGGGCTGTTTACGTTGATAAGACATATTTATTCACTGATCTTATTGAGAATGAACAAATTTTTCTCTCCCGTCCCCGGCGGTTCGGCAAATCTCTTCTTCTAAACTCTCTGGAACAAATGTTCCTCGGTAACGCCGACCTTTTTTCCGGGCTTAAAATCGCTGACTCCGGCTATGAATTTCAAAAATATCCGGTTATCCGCCTGAGCATGACGATGGTTTCCAAAACCCCGGAAATCCTCACGGATAGGTTGTTAAAAAATCTTCAGAATATCGCCGAATCTTACAACATAGGCCTCAGAGACGATGATCCTGGCGGAGCCTTACAACTTCTTATTAAGGATCTAAGCGAAAAGTACGGAGAAAGAGTGGTCGTCCTGATCGATGAGTATGACCATCCAGTCAGCTCTCATATGGATAATATCGTATTAGCCAAGGCCAACACTGAAGTTCTAAGCTCTTTTTATGTCGGGTTCAAAGAGATGGATGATTTCTTGCGTTTCGTCCTAGTTACCGGTGTAACCCGCTACGCCATGATGGGTCTATCCTCCGGACTCAATCAGTTGGTCGACATAAGTTTTGATCCTGAATTTGCCGCAATCTGCGGCTTCACTCCCGACGAGCTGGATCAATATTTTGGCGAACGTTACAGCTCGACTTTGAAAGATTTAAAATCCACCGGCGACCTACCTCCGGAGAGCTCGGAAGCCGACTTGCGTCAAAAAATCCTTGATTGGTACGATGGTTATACCTGGGACGGGAAAACTAGGATTCTGAACCCGATTTCAATCTTAAATTTTTTTAAAAAACGCATTTTAAATCCTTATTGGTCCGCTACCTCGCCTTCCATCAGTTTTCTTACCAAAGAGATTGAAACTAATCCCTTATCTTTTACAAATACATACCTTCATGGATACTCTTATTTAGATATTTCTCTAGCCACCGTTGGTAATGTCAACCCAGTCCCGCTATTATTTCACTCGGGTTATTTGACCATAGATAAAATCAGCCGGATCGATGGCGATTTACAATACTCCTTCACGGTACCAAATTTCGAGGTCGAAAAACCTTTTTATAAAATATTAAATGAATATTTATTTATAAAAAACATCGTAACCGAGGCCGCGGAATTAAACGAAGCCCTCGTAAAACGTAACGGAACGCTATTGACTAAAATCATCAGAAGGCTTTTTTTACGTATTCCAGCGGAACATTATAAAAAAAACGAAAAACTGGGAGAGTCCTTTTTTCATATGATTTTAATGAGTTACTGTTCCGGCTTGCTGCCCGAGGTAAGATCCGAACCGGCCGGACCCGTTGGCGACGCGGATCTGATCCTAATAAGTACGGGCGGACTTCGCGCGGTTCTGGAGCTCAAATTCGCCCCGGACGCCGATCCGGACAAGCTGGAGGAGGCTCTGGACAACCTGGCCAACCTAGGCCTAAAGGCCATCGATGAAAAAGAATATGGCGAATCCGATCGCCTGAAAGGCTACGACTTCGCGGTCATCGGGGTGGGCGTCATCGGCCGCGGCAAGGCTAAAGCCGTCTTCGGCGTCCCACGGAATGACCCGTGTTAGGAGCATTCTGGACGAGCTTTAGTCCAATAAATATTGTTATAATTTGAATCCTGCTTAGCTATTTCATTCACTCCAAATTTCAGAGTAACCACTCCTCCTTCTCGGAGACAGAGAACGAAACTTAAATCTCATTTTTCCAGTTCTAAAACATCCGATTCTATTGGGGTTTGTCCGCAATATGATGTTCTAGAAAAAATTCAATATTACAATTCAAGTTTTAACCGATATTTCATATAAGGCTAAATGTTTAAACAATTAGGATCTAAAGACTAAAATTCCAATATAAATAGAAGCATACTATGTTAAAAAATTGATTTATCCTTTAAACACCAAAACTTTGCATAAATTATCCAATTACCCCGGCCGATAAAAGTTAGAAAGGTAAAAGGAAGAGATTCACTTGAATACGTGATTTTTTTCCAATATTTAACAGCCGTGGTAATACATCATATTGGGAACAAACCCTTCTAATGTCAAAATATCCCCAAAATATGAAAACAACCGATACTTGACTCTTCTTAAGCTCACGCGCCGATGAAATCTAATACGGACAGGGCGTGTATAGGCGTTAGATTTTTCAACTAAAAAAAACCCGGACCCGGCCGTTTCCCGACTTAAAAATTTCACCAATCCCTCCAGAGACGATCGCATCCTCCAAGCATCCAAGAATGCAAAACCAACCTCGACTGACCGTTCACGCGGTTCGAAGACGCCAGCGTCAGGCGTTTTAAAAAGACGGAGGGAACGGACGACCGCGCCGTTCTTTCCTTCGGGAAAGCCGGTAACACCGCGGCCTCCGGTCTTCTTGCGAAATACGAGCCTACGCCCTTTTCCCAGGCGCCCGGAAGCGTCGGCCCGGGCCGGATCTGTTTTTCGCGAAAACAAAGGTTGACGAACCATGCCAAAAAGGCTGAAAACCCCCGCGCCAGTTTTTTTGGGGTCGAGGAAAAGCCCGGGAAATATCCGCCGCCGAAAAATCCTTAACGACTCCATTCGGGCGTTTAGGGAACCCGGACGCGCGGGCTTAATTTCTCAGATCCCGGGGAAAACCGGAGATCCGGCCCCCTCTTCCCGCCTGAAGCGGATTTCACCCCCCACCACGGTCATGAGCGCCCGGACGTCTTTAAGATCCGCCGCGCTTATCTCCCAGGGATCCCGGTCCAAAAGGACGAAATCGGAAAATTTCCCCGCCTTAAGCGAGCCTAGGTTATTCTCCTGGAAGGCGGCCCGGGCGCTCCAGACGGTGTAGCTGGAAAAGGCCTCCTCCAAAGAGAGGGCGTCGTAGGGCTGGAAACCCTCATCCGGGTAGCCGGAAAGGTCCCGGCGGGTGACGGCCGCGTAGATCCCGTGGAAGGGATTGGGCGATTCGATGGGGGCGTCGGAACCGTTCACGAGATAGCCGCCGTCCAAAATCCTTCTCCAGGCGTAGCAATCCCTCACCCGGCCGGGACCCAGCCTGGCGGGGGCCATCTTCATGTCGTACATTATCCCGGCGCTTTGAATGGAGGGAACGATCCCCGCCTCCGCTCCCAGCTTTAAAAGCGACGGGGAGGTCACCTGATAGTGCTCCACGCGGAAGCGCCTCTCGGGAAGAGAGCTTCCGCAGGCCTTCATCATGAGCCTTACAGCCTGCTCGATGGCCCTGTCGCCTATCGCGTGGATTATGGCCTGGAGGTTTTCCGCCGCGGCCTTCCGGAAAAGCTCCAGAAGGGCGTCGTCCTCGTAATTGCCGGAGCCGAAATGCCCGGGGCGGTCGTGATACTCCTTAAAGAGCCAGGCGCTGCGGGAGCCTAAGGAGCCGTCGGAGAAGAGCTTAACCCCGTCCACGCTCAAATGATCGCTACGGACTAACTCGCGGAAGCGCCCGTTCGCGATTTCGGGAAGCCAGGGGTCTCCCGGGACGTTTCCTCGGAAGCGGACCCTGAGTTCGCCCCTTCCGTCCAGCTCCCTTAAAAGTTTCAGATCGGTTGGCTTGGTGCCGCAGTCCACCACGGTGGTGAGGCCCAGAGAGAGCATCTCGTTTTCCGCGAGGGTGAAGACGTCTTTAAGGTTCCTGCCGTCGTAGGGAGGCATGACCTCCCAGACCGCCTTCATGGCCCGGCCCACCAGAACCCCCTTGAGGCTTCCGTCGGGGTTTTTCAAAACGGCCCCTCCCGCGGGTGGACGGGTGTTTCCGTCCACCCGCGAGAGTTCCAACGCCATGGAGTTCAGCCAGTTGGAGTGCTTGTCCACCCGGTCCAAAACGACGGGGTTTTCGGGGGCTGCCTCGTCTAGGTCCCTTTTATCCGGAAAAGAGGGGTCGCCCCAGAGATTGTCGTCCCAGCCCCGGCCGTGAAGCCAGACCCCGGGGGGCAGGTTTTCGATCTTCTCCCGCACCTTTTCGAGGGTCTCCCGGTAACCCAAACCCGCGAGATCCAGCTGGGTGAGTTTCAAACCCTCGCTAACAAGATGCGAGTGCGAATCGATTAGACCCGGAACGACGGTTCCGCCTTGAAGATCCAGCTCCCTAATCCTTTCGCGGAAGGAGTCGTCTTTCAAGAATCCAGAAAGAGCGTCCCGAGCCTCCTCTAAAGAATCCCCGACAAAGACGATCCTCCCCCCCAAAGACGCCAGAACCCCGGCGCGGGGCCTTTCGGGATCCATGGTGCGGATGTTCCCGTTGTAAAAAACCTCTCCTTTTTCAGCCGCCATGATCTTCGACGCCCCGAATTAAAATTTGAGGGTGGAAACAAAAAAAAACGCGGAACTTGACAATTTAAACCGATCGCCGGATAAAATAGCGAACTATGCGACGATACGGCCCCGGGCGTTAAAAAAACAGCGGATCGCGTTGAAACAGGGCGCCTTGAATAAAAAACCCTTCCCGTGAAAACGAAACGCGCGCTTAATAAAAAAACACCCAGATGTTCCTCTCGGGATTATTTCTGCGGACCATCATCTTATCCCGGTTAATGTCTTCCGCTGATTCGAGTCGCTTATTTTATCCCGAGCCCGAACCGGAGCCGGGGTGTTCGTCTTCGCCGTGGCTTATAAAGACGCCGCACCCAAGGGGAGTTTCCCCCTCGAAAGAACCGCCCTGTCGCTCCGACGGACGCCTTTCGAGCGGAGCCGCCTCAGGCCGCGTCCAGATGGTAATCGTAGTAGAGCCGGTTCTTGTTTAAGACCTCCCGGCCCTTCTCCGTAATCAGGCAGAGCTGCTCCAGCCTCACCCCCCCTTTTCCGGGGAGGTAGATTCCCGGCTCCACCGTGACTAAAGAACCCGGCTTAAGTTCATCCTGGGAGGAAGTGGAGAGCCTAGGCTCCTCGTGGACCAAAAGGCCGACGCCGTGGCCGAGACTGTGGTTGAAATACTCGCCGTAACCCTCGCTGGCGATATACGATCTGGCCACGGCGTCCACCTCGGAGCCTTTCTTGCCTGGGCCCAGGGCCTCCAAGGCCCTCCGCTGGGCCTCCTTCACCACCGCGTAAATCCTCTTCTGCCAGTCGGCGGGCTTGAAGGGCATGAAGGTGCGGGTCATGTCCGAGCAGTAGCCTTTGTAGCGGGAGCCGATGTCTATCACCACCATCTCGTTTTTCCCGATCTTCTTGTTGGAAGGCTCGGCGTGGGGGAGGGCGGCGTTCCGGCCGGAGGCCACGATGGAGGGAAAGGCCGGACCCTCGGCTCCCAGGAGGCGGAAATTGTTCTCCAGAAAAAGGGAGGCCGCGTTCTCGGAGTAGCCCGGTTCCAGTTCGTTCCAGAGCCTATCCAGGGCCTTCTCGGTTATGTCCACCGCCCGCCGCACCAAAGCTAGCTCCTCCGGACTTTTAACAACGCGGAAATCCCCCAGGTTGAAGGGAAGCGGCTTGAAGGCGTTCTTTCCCAGGACGGCGAAAAGCCTTCCTAAAAAATCCACCGTCATCATCCGCGGCTCGTAAGAGAGCTCGCCCAGGTCCAGGCCCTCTTTTTTCAAAAGCTCGGGCACGCCGCTCCGGTAGACCAGTATCTCGAATGCCGGAGCCTCCGCTTTGGCGGCCTCGGCGTAGCGGGGGTCGGTTAAAAGCAGGTTTTGGCCCTTGAGGGTGATTATCAGACAGCCCGAACTTTCAGTGAGCATCAGATCGGGCGCTTTGAAGCCGGAAAAGTAGCGGCGGTTTTCCGGCGACTGCACCAGGACGGCGGAAACTCCGCCCTCCTCCATCCTCTCCCTTAACCGCGCCAGGCGTTCGGGACAGGGATCCGGAGCGGGGCCTTTCTTTTTCCTTTCCGCGGTGGGCGTCATCCTACCTCCTTCGCCACCCGAGGCCCGGTTTATTCCCGGACATGGGCGTTATTACTGTAATTTTCCTCCGAAACCCGTCCATACGGCGTCATCCGGAGCGCCGGAGAGAAATCATCCGGAGCGCCCGGAAAACAACTTTCCGCCCTTTTCCGGCGAGGGAAAAAACGCGTTTTCCGGAAACAAAAAAGCGCCTTTCAGCGGTACCCAACTCTTACCACAGAGGGAGCCCTCCGGTCAATCGGCGTTAATCGGCAAATCGGCAATCGGCGCCGAAAGAGGCCGCCTAGGCGGGTCTCAGGTTTAAAAGTCCCAAACGGCGGAATTTTCGTCTCATCTTTCTTAAATAGGCGTCCCGGCCTCTCTCCGGAGGAGCTGGGCGGGGAGAACTTACGCTCAGACGGCCCCCGCCTCCCCAAGACCGCCGCAGGCGAGGCGAAAAAAAGGGCTTAAAAGGGTTTTCCGGCGGGAAAAAGCCCGCCGGTAAGATGGCGGGTTTTCTTTAAACGCTTCACCCCGATGTCCGACCCCTTGAACTTTTTTAGCCGGGAAGCGGTGAACGAAACCGAGACGCGCCGCCTCTTTCTCAAAGAGAACTCCTCCGGAAGAGCCTTGGCCGTCGAAGACGACGGAGACACGCCATCGCCCTGTTATCGACCTCCACTAGAGAAAGGAAACCTAGAATAGCTTGCAAGTATAAGCATGATGGCGATTTAAAACCCCCGCTGTAACACGCTTATTAAATTATCTACTCTATATACGATATATTTATATTATATATTCAATATATTGCGTAATGCTTTTAAAAATCAATTCTGATGCGTACGTAAAAAGTCTGTTACTGAAATGCTGATAGAGACGCTATACAAAATATGGGATGAACCTAATAAATATATAGTATATAAAGAAGTAGATTTCACATATTCGAATCTCTCAGAGGTTTTTGCGGTCGCATCGTCTTTAATAAGCGGGACCGCCCGAATCAAGGGAGCCGGGGGAGATGAAAAACAGACGTCCTGCGGCGGCTGGTCGGAGAGTAAATCGGCTCTAGGCCTTTACATAAGCGGATGTCTCCTAAAAATGGCATCCGAACAACGGAACGCGCGCGTCAAGCCCGGGAGGACGGTGGATGTGGCACAAAAAATAAAACCTTCATTTTACAACTAGGTTTTTAGAACATCAGGCCCAGGATCGGAAAACAATGCGAAAAGCTGCCGGCCCGCCGGCGCACCCGCCGAAACGGGTCCAGTCGCTGGGATCTGCTCTTGCGCGTCCTGCGATGATACAGCTAAATTATGTGACGCTACATATCGGCAACTGACAGGAGGAATTCGGATGCCCAAAGAGGGGTGAAAAAATTTTCCGACTCCATTAAATTCCATATATAAAATTAGATTTACGCTTAGTCGAAAAAGGGCGCACATTGGCCAATTTCAGGAAAGCACGGTTTTATGAGCACAACTCGGATTTAGGACGCTTCTGCCTATGTATTTTTACTTTTAAATTATTTTAAGGTAATATCTTAATATTAACTTAGGAGGAACCATTATGAGCGAGATCCTTTTAACGCCTTTAAGTATGCAGACCTTTGAGGATATCATAGTAAATGACCAGATTTATGTGGATAAAACCCATTATTTGGCCAACATGATAGAGGGAGGACGCAAGACTTGGTTTTTGGCTCGTCCCAGGAGGTTTGGCAAGTCTTTGACCTTATCCACCCTGGAAGCTTTACTCTCCGGGAAAAAAGAACTTTTTAAAGGACTCGCCATAGAAAACAAGTTAGATGATAAAGTTTTTTTTCCCAGGCCGGTAATACATTTTGATATGAGTAATTTTCAAACAATTGAAGAACCAAATGAATTAAAAGACACACTTAAAGAATTTGTTTTATTAAAAGCAAGTCAATTAGGTATTCAATTACCCTCTAATATTTCTTGTCCTTCAATTTTTTCTTATTTTATAGAAAAATCGTCTTATGAACTAAAGACAAAACTTACTGTTCTTGTTGATGAATATGATGCTCCAGTGACTATGCTTTTAGATACTCCCAATAAAGCTCACGAAATTCGTAAAGTGCTTCATGGATTTTATAGTCAATTAAAAGCCTGCGACAAATATCTTTCCTTTGTCTTTGTGACGGGTATCACTAAATTTGTTAAAGGCGGTTTATATTCCGCTTTTAATAATCCTACTGACATATCTTTAAGTCCTGAATTTGGCGGAATCACTGGTTTCACACATGATGAAATTATAAAATATTTTAATCCGCAACTCAAACAAGTAGCTCAAAAATTAAAATTATCTTACGATGCACTCTTAGATAAAACACAAAATTATTATAATGGTTTTTGTTTTGATACGGAAACATTTGTTTATAATCCTTTTTCGATGATGCTGTTTTTACAAGAAAAAAAATTTAAAAATTATTGGTTCAATACTGCAACTCCAAAACAACTTGTTAGTTTCTTTGAAAAGAAACATTTAACTTTTGAACAATTTCAAGGTTATTTAATTGAACAAGACAGGATAGATAATCCTAGTCAAGACAGGTTCGATGATCCAGCGGTTTATTTATATCAGTTGGGATATCTTAGCTTGCGTCCCGGTACTGATGATGATAACTATAGATTGGATTATCCAAATAAAGAAGTCAAAAATTCCATGGCTTTACATATTATGCGTTCGTATTTTGAAAATATAGAAGATACTTCCATTTTTTTAAACGATTTAAAAAAATATTTATTTACTCGTGATTCCTTAAACTTTACTCTGGAATTAAATAATTATTTTTATAGAGTGCCTTATGACTATGCTAAAAATGAAATTCGTAACGAAGGTTTTTATTGCGCCCAATTATTAATGATATTTAACGCCTTAAATCTAAACGTTCAACCGGAACAACATCAGCATTTGGGTAGACCCGATTTTATCATTAAATACAATCAACAAACATGGATTTTAGAAGTAAAAGTTTCCCATAAAGATAACGAAGATGAAAAAATAGCCCAAAACGCCTTGGAACAGATATGGGATAAAAAATACGATGCTCCTTACGACACGGCATTACTTATGGGAATAGTTTTCAACGCTGATAAGAGAGCGATTACATACGTTAATATCTATGATAAAATTAGTGGCGAACAAATACTTAAAAATATAGAATCGAAAACTAGTATGTTAAAGACTGAAATTCAAACTGAAACTAAAAATGAATTAAAAACAGAAACCAAATCTCCTAGTAGAGGACCACGTCCAAAATAATCTCATTTTAGGTATTACGGGATATTTAGATTTTTAATGTGAAAGTTTCCCTAGGTAGGATATTTTTTGTATGCCTAAAATGCCAATTATCTACGAATTTTTACTCAGCCGAAAGGAAGAAACGGTTTTTTTTGAGCCTTATTTTTCGAATTTACCGCTCGAACGTACATTTGGGTGCCGATTTACCGATTTTAGGTAATAGTTATCCTGAAGCCCTTTTGAAAAAAGGCCAAATTATATGATATGATAGCTAATTAGGGTCCTTCGAGACTGGCGGCGGAACTCCCTTCTTGCCGGACCCCTTCGGTCTTCCCCGCGGCCTTTTCATCACCTTCAGTCCGGATGGAACCTCCTCCGCAACCGCGGCCGTCTCGGGCTTTCCGGCCACCTTCGAGCTTCCCCGCTCGGAAGGAACGGCCTCCGCTCGCACGGCGGACCCTTTCTTTTGCCTGTTGAACTTGGGGTCAACCATACCCCCGCTGGAGATCATGCCGAGTTCTTTGAGCTGCCTTATCCACCAGGGAGCGTTTCTCTTGACAATCAACTCCTTGTAGTTCACCGTTCCGTCTCTGTAAACTTCTTTTCTGGAGATGAGGCAGTACATGATCCTAATCATTTTGTGGGCCACGGCGCATACAGCTTTCTTGTGACCCTTCCTGTATACAAGGGTGTCGTACTTCGCCTTCATCTGGCATTCGTTTTTTATCGCGGCGTTGGCGCATTCGATTGCGGTGGAACGCACCCGCTTATTGCCTTTCGGGCATTTGCCGCTCTTCCGTTTCCCGGCTGACTCGTTGTTACCCGGGCTCACGCCGCACCAGGAGCTCAGACGGCGGCCCGACTCATAACCGGTCATGTCCGTGCCGAACTCGGAAAAAAAACCTTATGGCGGCTACCTCCTCCACCCCGGGCATTGTTGTCAGGAAGTTTATATACTCCCAAATCGGTTCAGCCTCCTTCAGCAAAGTCGCGTTGGCTTCGCATATTTCCTATTCCAGTTGGATGACTTTCCGGTAATATTTCCTGATGATCCAGCGGTCTATCATGTTAAAGTCGCAGTCTAAGGATTCCTTAATATCATACTCGGAGGCTTTGATACGCTTGCCCGCCAGAGCGGCCGCTTCTTTCGGAGTCTTGCCTTCAAGAATAGCGTTTAAAAGAATACGGGCAGTGAAGCCGTGGACGTCGCTTACGATTAAATCCAGTAGGATGCCGTTAGTGACGATAATCTTGTTGAGACGATTTTGCCATCCGCTGTATTCTTTGACAAGCGAGGCTCTGTAATTGAAATGAGCTCTCAATTTGGAGAAAAGACGGTCGGGAATGAAACTGCCCTTAACCAGCCCGCAGCATCCTACTTTTGCAAGCCAATCGCTGTCGGTCGTGTCAGTTTTTCTGCCTGGTGGATTTTTAACGTGATAGGGGTTAACCACCATGCTGGGAATGTTATTGTAACTTAACATCATTTCGAGGGTGTTCAAGTAAACGCCGGTGTTCTACATAATCACTTGAGAAGCGCCTTTCTCGATAACCCAGTCGCAGAGTTCGATAAGACCAGATTTAAAAGTGTCAAATTCCTTTATTTCTTTCTCATATTCATTAGGTCCGAGAGGCCGCAGGTAGCACGCTACATGCTTTCTCTTATGGACATCCACTCCAACTACAGAGCCGTAGATAGCGTTGAGAGCTACAAATGAATGACTCATATAGTTAACTAACCTCTAAACATGTAAAATAAAATGAAATAATAACAAATAATTTGAAAAAGTAAAAATGGTGCTGGCATTATCTATTATACTGTTAGCTATAACGAACGACATTTTTATATTCGTCCTCTAAAGGGACAGCTCATGGTTCGGATAGAGGATGCCTGAACAGTTTAATGACCGAATAAAATTCGAAAAAACTATCGTCCTATTGCACCATTCTCATTAATTATAGTATAAGTGTAGATACGTTGTCAAGTTCTCTTAAAACGAGAAACTTTCATGTACTCGTTGGCGGAAGGGGCCCAAGCCTTCCATGAGCGTTTTATATCACACACGATACACTTTCGACTACTTGTCCCAAAAATCCAATCTTAGAGCCATTTCAGCGGATATAAAAAGCTCCATTTTTACAAAATTGAGTTTTTTTGAAGCCTTTCCCCCTAACTCGTTCCCCATCCTTGGACCATCCAGGAGAGACCGAGGCCAGGTTGAACATTATAAAGCCGGCAAACACACCTCCGCATGATTTATTTCTTTTCCGCCTCTCATTCCTCCTGCCGCTTGCCTCCCTTTCATAGGAACAGCCTGGAGGAGGGCGGCGTTCCATTCGGAGGCCGTGATGGAGGAAAAGGCCGGACCCACCGCTCCATGGAAGCGGGATTTATTCTCAAAATAAAGGGAGACCAAGTTCCCGGAACTGAATAACTCCAGCCCGGTACGGAACCGGACAGGGTTATTCTCGGCTATGTCCGCCGTCCGCCGCGCCGTGACGGGATCCTTTTCACCAGCATGAGATCCTTCGGGCTTTTCACGTTCCGTACATCCTCCGGGCTGAAATGAAGCTGCCGGAGTCTGCTATTTCCGGAAACGGTGAAAAGCGCGCCAGGGTTATCCGCCTTAATCATCCACGTCTTAATTCGGAGGACTCCGGCGTCCGTCCCCTCTTTTTTCAAAAACTCCGGCGCACCGCTCCGGTGGACGGTCGCCTCGAATTCCTGGACCGCGGCGCGGAGGGAACCTGGTGGAAGCGGATTGACGCCCGTGAAGGTGACTATAAGGCGGCCGGAGTTTTCCAAGATATGGAGTCAGATACCGAAAACACTAGATCCGGTGCTAGAAGCTGGAAGAGCGGCGGCGGTTTTCGGCTGGCCGCCACGCCGGGGCGGAGGATTACCCGTCCTCCTCCGTATTCCCCCTTAAACGGGAGGAACCTCCGGGGCGTTCATCCGGAGCTGAGCTTTTCTTCCTCTTCTCCGGGAGACATTTTCCTTCACCGTTCACGGCTCCGCCTGCTTATTTTAGGCCCCGACTTCTCGCGCAAACCATCCTCCGAAGCGTCCGGAAAAGAACATCCCTAACTCCCGGAAAATCCGTCCGACTTTTTCCCGGCGGGAAGAAAATTTTTCCTCTAAAAAAAGCGCGTTTCAGCGCCTCTTCGCTTATAGACACCTAGCTTATATCGGGGAGGGCGCCCATCGGTGAAGCCGCTTTAACCGGACCAAAATGATAAGTCGCCGCCGCGCCTTTGCAAAATCTCCTCCCTGGAACTATAATAAAGCACCATATAGAGTCATCCGGCGCTCCGCCACCCGGCGAGAAAACCACCGGAAAAAAAGAGGTCGCCTTGGCCAGCCTGGTTTTAAACGTCCCCTACGGCGGTGTTTTCGTCCCCCCCTTGGTGGAGAGGCGTCTGGGGCTCTCTTTGGAGGAGATCGGCTGGGAGAACTTCCGCCTGGCCGACCCCTGCCTCCTTCAGGTTATCGGGGCCGCGGCGGAGAAGGGGGTCGTGAAGGGCTTCCTGGGCGAGAAAAGCCTGCCGGAAAGAAGGCTGGTGGCTTACAAATACAGCCCCCTGGTGGCCGACCCCCTGGGATTTCTGTCCGGAGCGCTGAACGGAACGGAGGAGGGCGGCCGGTTCATCAACCGCGGGAGCACGGGCAAAGACTTCCCCCCCTGGCCGCCGGAGGCGGAGGCGGGGATCCTGAAAAAAAGCGCCCTCCCCTACCTGGAGGAGCTTAAGAAGGCCTCTCTGGAACTTCTGGATCGGGACACCCTGGTGCTCATTTTGACGCTGCGCTCCTACAGCTCCAGGCCCTGGGACTACGAAAGCGACCGCCGCTACCCGAGACCCCAAGTCTGCGTGGGCTCGGCCGGAGACGGCAAAAGCCCCGCTGGGCTCCTATCCTTCATCGGCCGGGCCTTCCGCACCTTCAACATCTGGCCCGAGCCCGACTGGCCCCATCGGGGGGTCCACGTCCCGGAATCCTTAGGCGAAAGCCCCCGGCTCTTCGCCGCCGCCCTATCGTTTCGGAGGGATCTCTACATGGACGAGTCCACGGGGAGGCTTATAAAGGGGTACGGCTCACTGGTGCGGGTGCTGCGCACCATCTTCTCCCTTCTGGAAGAGGAGCTGGAGACCGTCCTTAAGATCCGCTATCGCCGAAAACACCCACCCAAACCCCCCTCCATGATCGTGAAGGCCGGGTCAGCGAACCCCCGGGGTGCGCCGGGGGCGTAGCCCCGAAAAAAAGGGACGCCCCCTCCCGGGCTTCCCCCCCGTCGAACGGGGCGGGGGGCGCCGGGCTCCCCCCCCGCCCCGCCTTTACGCCTCCCTTAGGCCCCGGGCGTCATCTTATTTTTAAACTTTCCCCGGCCCCATGCGGAAATAATGGGGGGCCCTTTCCCCCCTCCACCCCTAGTCGTTTTCTCTCTTCCGCCCCCTTAGTCGTTTTCAACCTTCCGCCGCCTTTGTCATTTTCAGCCTTTTGCCGCCCCCCCTTCGGGTGGGCGGCCTCCGGAAAAATCCCCGCCGGAAGCCCATCCCCCCATTAAAGGACCCCCCAGTGACGGAACCCAAACAGCCCAAAGCCATGGAGCCGGTTTTCAGCCCCGAGGAAATATCTTTGATGGTTAAAAGGATCGCGGGCGAGATAGACCGCGACTACGAAAACATCCTTAAACCGGAGGAGAAAATCCTGGTCCTCGGGGTTTTAAACGGCGGCTTCATCTTCATGGCGGATCTCATCCGTGAGATCTCGCTTCCCGTGGACGTGGACTTCATCCGCCTCTCCAGCTATCAGGACTCCACCAGCTCCCTAAACGAGGTGGTGATGCTCAAGGCCCCGGAAAAATCCATGAAGGATAGGCACGTCCTCGTGGTGGAGGATCTGGCCGACTGCGGCCTCACCTTGAACTGGCTGCGGGGCTTCGTGCGGAAGCGGGGGCCGGCCACGGTTAAAATCGCCGTGGCGGTGGACAAAACCGAGAGACGCCGCTATCCGGTGGAGCTGGACTACGCGGGATTCGTTTTGAAGGAGGGCTTCCTGGTCGGCTACGGTCTCGATTACGCCCAAAACTACCGCAACCTCAAAGGGCTTTACCATCTGCTCTTCTAACAAAGGGATTGATTCCGAAAGGCTCCCCGCCCGCCCACGGGCGGGCGGGGAGCGGGGACGCGCTTCTCTCTTGAAGACTCCCGCCCGATGTGTTAAAAATGCGGAAACGCCGCGTAAAAAGATCCCGGAATCCCAGGATCTCCGGTGAATTTTTTAGAAAAACGCGTTTTATCGCTCCGGACGGGGAAAAGCGTTTAAAAGGGGGCGCCGCCCGGTTTTCGGAAGGAAGCTTAAGGATTGTTTTCAGACTTCCCTCCCCCCTCCAGAGCCCCGTCCGGTTCAGCCGGAGGCCCCAATCCTCCGGATCCCCCCGGCGCCGGACGAGAAAGAGCAACGGATCGAAAATGATCATCACCTGCAAACGATGCCAGACGAGGTTCAGAGTCGACGGGAGCCTCATCAAGAAGACCGGAACCAGGGTCCGCTGCTCCAACTGCCAGAACGTCTTCACGGTGTTCCTCCCCGAGCACGCCGGAAGTCAGATCCCGCCGGCGCCCCCCGCCGACGGGGGCGCCGGAGCCTATGAGGGAGCGCCTGACGCCGACGTCGGGGCGCCGGGCGCCTACGGAGGCGACCCCGGAGCTTACGGTGCGGCGCCGAGCCCTCCCGCGGCCCCGCCCGCCCAGGAACAGGACCCGAACTCCGGCTCCGCTTCGGGGGGGACGGTGAGGCAGCTCGCCGCGAAACCCATCGTCCCGGCCACCTCCGACATCATCGTCCCTCCGGAACTCTTAAACCTCCGGGAAAGCCAGCCGGAGAGCGCCCCGGCCAAGACCTTCATCCTGGAATCCCGGGCGGAGGCCCGCTCGGCCGGCGGCCCCGCCGCCGTTCCGGCCGGGACTTTCACCTTCGAACCGGGCGAGCGGGGGGGAGCCTCACCCCCGGACTACGACGAGGATGCCGAAGAGGAGGCCGAGGAGCGTCCCGAGGAGGCCCCAGTCTTTACCGGCGCCCACGAAACGACGTCCCCGGAGGACATAAACCCGTCCCCTTCGGGGCGTGAGGCGCCGTATCAGGCGCCCGCGCCCCCCGCGTCCGGCGATCTGGGCCTTTCCTCCGACCCCGCCAATCCCGCGAAGGGGGCGGAGGAGTCCTCCGCCCCCTTCGTGGAGGCGGAAAACAGTCCCAATCCCGTCTACCCCCTCTTCGATCCCGAAAAGGCCGCCCCCTCGGGCCCCATCCACGCCCGGGACCCCTTGAGACCGGGGAAGCTCTCCTCCGGCCGCAACAAAATCATCCTCCTGGCCGCCGCGGTTTTAAGCGCGCTGTTCATAGTGGCCATCCTCTTCCTCACCTTGAAACCCGCGCCCGATTCCCTCACCGCCGTGCAGGGAACCGGACCCGCGGGTGAGGACGCCGGCGGCGGCGCCCCGACCGAGGATCGGGGCCCTCAGGGAAGCGGGACCTCCGCTGCCAGCGAGACGGACAAGCTGAACTTCAAAGAGGACGAGACCAGCCACTACATCAGAACCAACCTGGCCGCCGGAAAGCTCCTCATAATAACCGGCCGCATCACGAACGATTTTTCCGACATGCGCTCCTTTATAAGGGTGCGGGGGCTGCTAAAAAACCCCGACGGAATAATCGAGGCCGAACGCCAGGCCTACGCCGGAAACTACCTCTCGGAAACCGAGCTAACGGCGCTCCCCATAAACGAGATCCTCTCCCGCCTCGCCATCAAGGGCGGGCAGAACGGCCTGAACGTGAACCTCCTCCCCGGAAACAGCATCTCCTTCATGCTGGTTTTCGACAAGATACCAGACGATCTGACCGGCTACGAGTACGTGGTGGACGTGGTGAGCTCCCAGTCCGCCGGACCGCCTCCGGAACCCGCCCCCGCGGCGGAAAAGCCGGAAGCGAACTAAAAAAACCGGAAATCCCTCCCAAAAAACCAAACCAAAATCGTGGTAAACCCTAAACGCGGGAAAAACAGCCGTATCCGAAACGATCCATCTCAAAAACGCCGCCTGATTTTCCGGCGGCGTTTTTTATCCGCCCTTTCTCCCGCCTACCCCTTTCCAGCGCCAGAGGTCCTTAAAACCCCAGGGGACGCTCCCAGCGGCGAGGTGGACGATCCGGAGCGAAGAATTTTAAACGGGCCGGGCGCTCGTTATCCTATTGTCCATTCAAGCGGCTGAAAATTCAGATAAACTTTCCCTAAAAGCGGAGGCGGCTAATATGTATTTCCGGCCATCGGAACACCTGATGGCCGCGTAAGCCTAAACGGCTTAACTGAAGCGTCAAGGCGCGCGGGCCGCGCTTTCGCGCGGCGGACATCGCCGGTCTTCCGGAAAACGGCCTCCACGCTCTCAAACGAGCGCGGTTTCAGCTACGACCGGACCTAGCGTCGGTCGGCGCGCGGCCACTTATGCGGATTAGAGGTGATTTTTAACAAGGCGCCCTGCTTGGGCTGCCGCCGTGAAAAGACCTGATGGCGGGCGGATTGCCTGGTCAAGGTGAAAACGGAGGCCGGAGAACGCCGAAAAAAACTCGCCGTTTATACGAGCCGCTCCGGAAGGCTCGCTTCACGGCGCCGGAGTAAGGAATCTCTGGCGACATGAATAACTTTATCATTTGATATAATATTATATATTTTTAATTTTATCATATATTATATAATTTTTTAAATTTTAATTTGTTAGCGATCAAATAAAGACGCTTATCGGTTCTCAAGATGGCAATCCCAAGGGCGGCCGCCAAAAGGCCCGGGCGGATCCGACCCCGGCCGGCGCCCGCGGGGCTCTCGCGTTACTCTCGGGACATCCACCCCCGCCCCCCCACGGCCCCCGGTGGAGCTCCTCCGTCCGGCGCGGAAGGAAGTTTCCACCGAACTCTTCGGAACCGCAGTCTTGAAAATCCAAACCCTTGACCTCCGGAGAGGAAAACGCTATGCTTGCCTTAAGGACGCCCGACGGCCTTCGCCGCCAAACCCTCCGCTTCAGGATTATCCCGCGCGGCGCGGCCGACCGCTTCGCTGTCT